>NZ_JBEZUS010000004.1:56047-77886 GCF_040636475.1 Streptomyces sp. NPDC037389 | reverse complement strand
CCACAGGGGTCGCTCCGTTCAATGATTCCCGGTCGGGGGGTGGCCGGTCGGGAGCGACGACTTTGTCAGCCCGTCCGGCGTTCGAGGACCGGGGTCTCCGGGGGCGGAGCCCCGGAGAGCAAAGCCGCTACCGAGGCGACTCGGGCGGCCGCTGCCGCGGCATATTGGGCCGCGTATGCGGCGGCATGGGAAAACGCCCCACCGGCCCGGAATCCGTCCGAGGACCCCACGCCACCAACGACTGCGTCAGCAACGGCGCCGGACCCGCCCGGAACTCCACCATCCAGTCCGCCGTCTCGGCCCGGACGAGCTCCGAGACGTCCTCGGAGAACCGCCGCAGCACGGTGAGACAGCGCTCGGCCGCCTCGCTCGCCGTGCCCTCCGTCGGCCCGAGCACCTCGCGCACGCACTCCGACGCCCAGTCGAACTGGAGCACTTCCAGCCGCCGCTGCACCGCCTGCGCCGTGGCCACGCCCCGCATCCACCCGGACGTGAGCCCGAAGTACCGGTCGCAGGCCACACAGGCCACCGCGCCCAGCAGCGCCAGGAACGCCCACGCGGAGCCGGTGCGCAGCACCTTGGTGAGCTCCAGCAGTGGCAGGGCCGCGCCGACGACCGCGCAGCACGCCGCCGCCAGGCGCAGCCCGCGCGCCCAGCGGCGTTTCCACGCCCGGTCGGTGAGGTACCAGTCGGCCAGGTTCAGCGCGCCGCCCTCGACCCATCTGTAGAGCTCGTCCAGTCGCTCGGCGGGCTCTCCCCAGTCCCCGAGCGGGAACGTCCGGCCGCGCAGGTCGCCCCGGTGCTGCCCTGCCGGGGGGTTCCCCTGCTCCCGCGGGAGCCCCTCGGGCTGCATCTCAGGCTGGCTCACCCTGCACTCCCTCTCCGCCGTGTGCCGTGATCGCAGTGATCGCAGCATCCTTCCTACCGCCGAACGGTTGGCGTTGGGCGCAAGATCAAGCCTTTTCCGTCCGTAAGTGCGCCGACATCAGGTATAGGAGGCGAGGGGCTCTCACCCGAAAGAGTGCACGCCGGTCGAGGCGTGGACGCCGAACGGGCGGCGAAACGTTCTGACGAGAGGTCCCCGCGAGAGTTTCCTACGAGTGCCGTGCCCACCCCGAGTCGTAGTGATCCACAATCGAGGCAATAGGGTGAGGGCGTGAAGGTCCTCGTCATCGGCGGCGGCGCCCGCGAACACGCCCTGTGCCGCTCCCTGTCCCTCGACCCCGACGTCACCGCGCTGCACTGCGCCCCCGGCAACGCCGGGATCGCCGAGGTCGCCGAGACGCACCCCGTGGACGCGCTGGACGGCGCGGCCGTCGCGGAGCTCGCCGCGTCGCTGCGCGCCGACCTCGTGGTCATCGGCCCGGAGGCGCCGCTGGTCGCGGGTGTCGCGGACGCCCTGCGCGAGCGCGGCTTCCCGGTCTTCGGCCCCTCGGCCGAGGCCGCGCGGCTGGAGGGCTCCAAGGCCTTCGCCAAGGACGTCATGGCCTCGGCGAACGTGCCCACCGCCCGCGCCTACGTCTGCGCCACCCCCGAGGAGATCGACGAGGCGCTGGACGCCTTCGGTCCCCCGTACGTGGTCAAGGACGACGGCCTGGCGGCCGGCAAGGGCGTCGTCGTCACCTCGGACCTGGCAGCCGCCCGTGAGCACGCGCTGGCCTGCGGCCGCGTGGTGATCGAGGAGTACCTGGACGGCCCCGAGGTCTCCCTCTTCGCGATCACCGACGGCGAGACCGTGCTGCCCCTGACGCCCGCCCAGGACTTCAAGCGGGCCCTGGACGGCGACGAGGGCCCGAACACCGGCGGCATGGGCGCCTACTCCCCGCTGCCGTGGGCCGCCCCCAAGCTGGTCGACGAGGTCATGGAGAGCGTGCTCCAGCCCACCGTGGACGAGCTGCGCCGCCGGGGCACGCCGTTCTCCGGGCTGCTCTACGCGGGGCTGGCGATCACCTCGCGCGGGGTGCGGGTCATCGAGTTCAACGCGCGCTTCGGCGACCCGGAGACCCAGGTCGTCCTGGCCCGGCTGAAGACCCCGCTGGCCAGCGTCCTGCTGAACGCGGCCATCGGCAACCTGGCCGCCGAGCCGCCGCTGAACTGGAGCGACGACGCTGCCGTGACCGTCGTCATCGCCTCGCACAATTACCCCGGCACCCCGCGCACGGGTGACCCGATCGAGGGACTGGCGGAGGCCGCCCAGGTCGACAAGGCACATGTCCTCCACGCGGGCACCCGGCGGGACGAGGACGGGCGCGTGGTGAGCGCGGGCGGCCGGGTGCTGTCCGTCACGGCCACGGGTACGGACCTGGCCGGCGCGCGGACCCGCGCCTACGAGGCCGTCTCCCGGATCCGGCTGGACGGTTCCCACCACCGCACGGACATCGCGGAGAAGGCCGCGTCGGCCTGACGACGGCCTGGCACGGTCTGACGGTGGTCTGACGACCGGCGGAGGAGCGGCAGAGGAACGGCGACGAGAAGCGGGCGGAAAGCGGGCGGAGAAAACGGGCGGAAACGGCTCGTCCGCCCGTGCCGCCCCAACCCAAAGCCATTCCATCGGGTGAGCGCTTGCCCAAGCGGCTGACGCACGCCCCACCCCCAACTAGGGTGCGGCGCAGGCCGGCTGCCGCGTAGCCGACTCGGCGGTCCGACCGGCCCACCGGCATTGCGATGTCAGAGGCCGGTGCCACAGTGGGGGAGGTAAGCAACGCACCTCGGCAGAGCACTACCGGCAACTGGGGGTGATCGGTCTCGTGGCAGGTCCCGAAGCAGGCGCGCCGACCGCGCGTGCCAGAGCCCTCGCCGTGCTGCGTGTGCGCGGCACGGCGCTGGCCGTGGCCCTGTTGCCGGCGGCGGCCGCCGTGGTGCTGGCGGTCGGCTCCGCGACGGGGCACATCGCCGACGGCTCCGTACCGGCGGCCGCCCGCCCGGCCGTCACCGCCGTCGCCGTGCTGGCCCTGGCGCTGGCCGCCATGGTGGCCACCGTGGTGGCCCGGGCCCGTCCGGCCCTGAGCCCCACGGTCCCGATCCCCGAGGAGACGGCCCCGGACCTCTACCGGCTGGTGCGCGACCTCGCCGACCGGCTGGACGTCCCGGCGCCCTCCGCGATAGCCCTCACGCCCGACTGCGACAGCTGGCTGGAGGACCGCACCCACCCGGCGCACAGCCCTCCGCGCGGGTTCGCGCCGGTACGGGCGCGGACGGTGGCCGCGCCGGTCCTGGTGATCGGCTCGCCGTTCCTGTGGTGGATGCGGGTCGCCGAGCTGCGCGCCCTGCTGGCGCCGGTCGTCGCGGGCACGGGCCCCGCCGCGCACCCCGACATAGCCGCCGCCCGCCGGTTCGTCCGGGGGCTGGACGCCGCCGTCGCCGTGGCGTCGGGCCGGCCCCACCTCGCCTTCGTCGGCTGGGTGACCCGGCTGCTGCTGCGGTCCTGCCGCGAGCACGCGGCCGAGATGGAGCGCGGGGTGGCCGCGGCCGCCTCCGAGCGCGCCCAGGCGGTCGACTACGGCCTGCGGATCGTCGCCCAGGAGCAGGTCGGCCTCGCCTACGCCGGCTGGGACCGGCTGCTCAACCGCGTGGCCCTGCCCGCCTGGCGGATGGGCCGCTGGCCCTCCCGGCTGGACGCGGGCGTGGTCTCCGCGCTCACCGAGCTCTCCCGCCGCGACCGGCTGGCCGAGGGTTTCGCCTCCCGGCTGGGCGAGCGGCCCGCCTGCGACCTCCTGGAGGAGCCCGGGCTGATCGACGAGGCCGCTTCCCTGCTGGCCGCCCGGCTCTTCCACGGCGGCCCGGCCGAGCCCGGCCCCGGCTGGACGCCCGTCGCCTGGAGCCAGTACCCGGAGGAGGTCGTCGACCGCACCTGGCGCCTGGAGGCCGCCCGGCTGCACCGCGTCCTCGAGGACATCGCCGCCCGCGGCACCGCCCCGGGCGACCCCGCGCCGGCCGTCCCGCCCGGGCCGGACGTGCCGCCCGGCGCGCCCACGGTCGCCCGCGTCCTGGAACGGCTCGGCGGCCCCGGCGGCAGCGGCATCGGCGAGGAGCTGGAGCTGCGGCTGAGCGCCGAGGTGGCGCGGGACGCCGCCCGCGAGGAGGCCGCCGCCCGGCGCGGCGCCTTCGGCACGGTGGCCGGCTCCTGGGCCGGCGGCCTCGCCCCGCTGTTCCCCCTCCAGCCGCCGCGCAGCGGCCGCGAACTGCTCGCCGACCACGTGATCGCCATGGTGTGCTGCGCCGCCGTGGACACCGCCGGGGCCGCCCCCGGCCTGGACTGGCTGGACGGCCCCGCCCTGCTCGTCGGGGGCACCCGCCGCGCCGGTCTGTCCCGTACGGTCCTGACCCTGATCGAGGACGGCGACGCCGAGCCGTTGCGGGTCTGGCTCGGCGAGGTCGGGGTCCGGATGGAGAAGCCCGTCAGGCTGATGTGAGGCCCGGGCGGGTGACCCTCCGTGATGACGTAACACAGCGTAGGGGCCGAGCCATCACTTCCGGGGAATTTCCCGACGAACGGTGACGGTCCGGATGCGTCATGTGATCTGCTGGGAATCTGCCGGGAATCCGAAAAGGTATCCGCAGGCCCAGGGGAGGGAGCGCAGATGGGGATGGACCAGATCCGCCGCTGGGAGTCCGGGGCACTCGCGCACGCCGTCTCGGACCCCTTCGGGCAGGGCCCGCTGCCCTGGCTGCGCGGCGGCGAGTTCTACTTCGACGGCACCGGGAAGATCATCCCCTGGTACGTCGACCCGGTGACCACCCCGGCAGGCTCGCGGGTGCCGCCGCCCCGCAGGCCCGGCCCCCGGGCGGCCGACGACGTCCACTGCCAGATCAAGGGCTTCGCCACCGCCAGCGCCGTCGCCCCCGGCGAGGCCGTCGACTTCCGGATCACCGTGGACCCGCCGCAGCAGTTCGCCGTCGACGTCTACCGCATCGGCCACTACGGGGGTGTCGGCGCCGCCAAGATCACCACCAGCCCCCGGCTGTCGGGCATCGTCCAGCCCCCGCCGCTCACCGTCGACCGCACGGTCTCCTGCCACCACTGGTGGCTCTCCTGGCGGCTCCAGATCCCGTCCTTCTGGAGCACCGGCGCGTATGTCGCCGTGCTCACCACCGCCGACGGCTACCGCAGCCACATCCCCTTCACCGTTCGCGACGGCAACCCCTCGGATCTGCTGCTGGTCCTCCCCGACATCACCTGGCAGGCCTACAACCTCTACCCGGAGGACGGCCGCACCGGCGCCAGCCTCTACCACGCCTGGGACGAGGAAGGCCGGCTCCTCGGCGAGGACGCCGCCGCCATCACGGTCTCCTTCGACCGCCCCTTCGCGGGCGCCGGCCTGCCTCTGCACGTGGGCCACGCCTACGACTTCATCCGCTGGGCCGAGCGCTATGGCTACGACCTCGCCTACGCCGAGACCCGCGATCTCCACACGGGACGAATCGATCCGGCACGCTACCGGGGCGTCGTCTTCCCCGGCCACGACGAGTACTGGTCGGCCGAGATGCGCCGCACCGTCGAGAACGCCCGCGACTGCGGCACGTCCCTGGTCTTCCTCTCCGCCAACACCATGTACTGGCAGGTCGAGCTCGCCCCCTCGCCCGCCGGCCCCCACCAGCTGCTCACCTGCCGCAAACGCCGCGGCCCCGGCCGCTCCGCCCTCTGGCGCGACATGTCACCCCCCGAACAGCAGCTGCTCGGCATCCAGTACGCGGGCCGCGTCCCCGAGCCCGCTCCGATGGTCGTCCGCAACGCCGGCCACTGGCTCTGGGAGGCCACCGGCGCGGGCGAGGGCGACGAGCTCCCCGGCCTCGTCGCCGGCGAGGCCGACCGCTACTTCCCCCGTACGGCCCTGCCCGAGCACACCCGTCGCATCCTCCTCACCCACTCGCCCTACCTGGACGGCGAGGGCGCCAAGCGCCACCAGGAGACCTCGCTCTACCGGGCTCCCAGCGGTGCCCTCGTCTTCGCCTCCGGCACCTTCGCCTGGTCGCCCGCCCTTGACCGCCCCGGCCACACGGACACCCGCATCCAGCGGGCCACGGCCAATCTCCTGGACCGCATCTGCAAACGAGCCTGACCCCTCCCGGTCGTCCGTCGGTGCCGTACGGCAGAATCGAGGTGTTTGGACAAACCACCAGGAGGCCGCGTGTCCGGATTCGTCGAGAAGCCCAAACCCGTCGAGGTGCCGGGGCTGACGCACCTCCACACGGGCAAGGTCCGCGACCTCTACCGTGACGAGGCGGGCCGGCTGGTGATGGTCGCCAGCGACCGCATGTCCGCCTACGACTGGGTGCTGCCCAGCGAGATCCCGGACAAGGGCCGTGTCCTCACCCGGCTCTCCCTGTGGTGGTTCGACCGCCTGGCCGACCTGGTGCCCCACCACGTCCTCTCCACGGACCTGCCGGACGGCGCCCCCGCCGACTGGGCCGGCCGCACCCTTATCTGCCGCTCCCTGGACATGGTCCCCGTCGAGTGCGTGGCCCGCGGCTACCTCACCGGCTCCGGCCTCGCCGAGTACCGCGAGACCCGCACCGTCTGCGGCCTCGCCCTCCCCGAGGGCCTGGGCGACGGCTCGGAGCTGCCCCTCCCGATCTTCACCCCCGCCACCAAGGCGGAGGTCGGCGAGCACGACGAGAACGTCTCCTACGAGGAGGTGGCCCGCCAGGTCGGCGCCGAGACCGCGGCCGTTCTGCGCCAGACGACGCTCGCCGTCTACGGCCGGGCGCGCGACATCGCCCGCGACCGGGGCATCGTCCTCGCCGACACGAAGTTCGAGTTCGGCTTCGACGAGCACCGCGAGCTCGTCCTCGCCGACGAGGTCCTCACCCCGGACTCCTCCCGCTTCTGGCCCGCCGAAACCTGGTCCCCGGGCCGCCCCCAGCCCTCCTTCGACAAGCAGTACGTCCGCGACTGGCTGACCTCCCCGGCCTCCGGCTGGGACCGCACGGGCGAACTCCCCCCGCCCCCCCTGCCGGAGAACGTGGTGGAGCGGACACGCGAGAAGTATGTGGAGGCGTACGAGCGGCTGACCGGCATGAAGTGGGTGTGACGGCGGCCGTGGCCTGACCGCGGGGTGGGGGCGGGGGCGGTAGCCCCTCGCCCGCCCGGGGGCCGGGGGCTTGCTCCCGGTTACGGGAAGGGGCGGGACCGGGGTCTTCTCCCCGCCGCGACGGCGCTCAGCCACCGGCTACGTGCCCGGTGGTGCCGGACCCGCCCCTAAGAGCCCTCTCAGAGAGCGCATGCCATCGTGGGGACGGCACCGCACAAGATCCCGTACGTACCCCGCCGGAGGCGCAATGCCCGAGCCGACGCCGCCGTCTCCGGCGCCCACGTCCGTCCTGGTCGTCGACGACGACCCCGACGTCCGGGCCGCCGTCGCCGACGGCCTCGCCGTCGAGGGCTACGCGGTCCGCGTCGCCGCCGACGGCCTGGAGGCGCTCTCCGCCATCGCCGCCGCCCCGCCGGGGGCCATCGTGCTGGACCTCGCCATGCCCGTTCTCGACGGCCTCGCCGTCTGCCGCCGCCTCCGCGAGCTCGGCGACCGCACCCCCGTCCTCGTCCTGACCGCCCGCGACGCCGTCTCCGACCGCGTCGCCGGCCTGGACGCCGGGGCCGACGACTACCTCGTCAAACCCTTCGCCCTCGACGAGCTCCTGGCCCGCCTCCGGGCCCTGTTGCGCCGGGCCACCCCGACGCCCGGCACCGCCGACGCCCCGCCGGAGCTGGCCTTCGCCGACCTCACCGTCGACCCCCTCACCCGCACCGGCGAACGCGCCGGGATCGCCCTGGAGTTCACCCGCACCGAATTCGCGCTGCTGGAAGTGCTCCTGCGCCACCCCGGGCAGGTGCTGCTCCGCGAGGTGATCCAGGAACGGGTGTGGGGCACCGACTTCGGGCCGGAGTCCAACTCCCTCGCCGTCTACATCGGCTACCTGCGCCGCAAGCTGGAGGCCGGCGGCGCCTCCCGCCTCGTCCACACCGTGCACGGCGTCGGCTACCGACTGGCGGCCGAGAAATGACCGACGGCCCCGTACGAGGTCGCCACCCCCTCCGTCGCCGCCCCCTCCGCGCCCGCCTCGCCCTCGTCACCTCCGCCGCCGTCGCGCTCGTCGCGCTCGGCGTCCTGGGCGCGGCCTACGTCGTCATCCGCTACGAACTCGTCCGCCAGCTCGACATCCAGCTCAAGCAGCAGGCCGGGCTGATCTCCCAGCAGACCCGCGGCGGCGCCGACAGCGGCGTCCTGTACGACCAGTGCGCCTGGCGCGCCGCCCCCGCCTGCGCCCAGATCGTCCGCGCCGACCCCGCCGCCCCCGGCCAGCGGGGCCTCGCGCTGCCCGTCACCGGGGCCACCCGCCGCGTCGCCGCCGGCACCCTCGGCGCGTACTACAGCGACATCGTCCACGACGGCCGGCCCATGCGGATGCTGACCACGCCCCTGCCGGGCCGGGAAGGCCGCGCCCTGCAAGTGGCCACCCGCTCCGACGTCGTCGACCAGGGCGTACGCCAGGCCGGCTGGTACCTCGGCGCGGTCGGCGGCGTCGGGGTGCTGCTCGCCGCGGCGCTCGGCTATGTGGTCTCACGGACCTCGCTGCGGCCCGTGACCCGGCTCACGGCCACCGCCGAACGCATCGCCGCCACCCGTGACCCGGCCCATCGCATCGAACTGCCGCCTCACGAGGCCGGGCGCGAGGACGAGATCACCCGCCTCGCGGCCAGCTTCAACACCATGCTCGGCGAACTGGAGGAGGCCGTCGCCGCCCAGCGTCGCCTCGTGGCCGACGCCTCCCACGAACTGCGCACCCCGCTCACCGCGCTGCGCACCAACGCCGAGCTCCTCGCCCGTGCCGAGCGGCTCTCGCCCGCCCAGCGGGAGCGGGCCGCCGAGGCCCTGGGCCGGCAGATGCGAGAGGTGACCGGCATGGTCAACGACCTCATCGAGCTCGCCCGCGACGAGGAGCCGCGCCCGCTCGTCGAACAGGTCCGCCTCGACCTCCTAGCCGAACGCTGCGCGGCCGTCGCGCGCGGGCACTGGCCGGGCGCGGTCTTCACGACGGACCTCGCCGAGGCCACGGCCTGGGGCGTACCGGCCCGGCTGGCCCGGCTGCTCTCCAACCTGCTCGACAACGCCGCCAAGTTCAGCCCGGCGGGAGCGGTGGTCGAGACACGGCTGGTCCGCGCCGCCGACGGCACCGTCGACCTCACCGTCCGCGATCACGGGCCCGGGATCTCCGCCGAGGACCTGCCCCATGTCTTCGACCGCTTCTACCGTTCCCGGCAGGCCCGTGCCCTGCCCGGCTCCGGCCTCGGGCTCGCCATGGCCCGCCAGATCGCCCGCGCCCATGGCGCCGAGCTCACCGCCGAACGCCCCGACGGCGGTGGCGCCCGCTTCCGGCTGCGTTTCCCTCCCATGGCGGGCTGAGAACGCCGAAGGCCCCAGTCGTGATGACTGGGGCCTTCGTTCTCTGAGCGGACGACGAGACTCGAACTCGCGACATCCACCTTGGCAAGGTGGTGCTCTACCAACTGAGCTACGTCCGCATTCGCCCCGCGCTTTCGTGCGGTGCGGACACCACTATAGCCAACCTTGAGCGCGTGCGATGCGCGCCGCCGCGTGACGGTTCTCGGCACCCAGCTTCGCGGTGGCTGCCGAGAGATAGTTCCGGACCGTTCCCTGGGTCAGCGAGGCCCGCTCGGCGATCTCCGCTATGGGGGCGCCGTCCTCGGCCAGTTCCAGCAGTTCCGCCTCGCGGGCGGTGAGCGGGGAGTCGCCCGCGCTGATCGCGTCGGCCGCCAATTCCGGGTCCACGTAGCGGCTTCCGCCGTGCACGGTCCGGATGATCTCGGCGAGCCGCTGGGCCGAGACCGTCTTCGGTACGAACCCGCGCACCCCTGCCTCAAGGGCCCGCTTCAGATGCCCGGGCCGGCCGTGACCGGTGACGATCATGGCGCGGCAGTCGGGCAGTTCGGTCCGCAGAGATGTGGCGACCGTCACACCGTCGGCCCCGGGCATCTGGAGATCCAGCACCGCGACATCGGGCCGGTGGGCGCGGGCCATCGCCAGGGCTTCGGTCCCGGACGCGGCCTCGGCCACGACCTGGAGATCGTCCTCCAGCCCGAGCAGCGCGGCCAGTGCGCCACGGATCAGGTGCTCGTCGTCGGCGAGCATCACGCGGATCGGTGTCATGTGTCCGTCCTTTCGAGGGCGAGGCCGGTCCGGTGTCGCCGGTCCGGCACGTCGTGGTTGCTCGCCGTCGCGGCGGGGGAGGAGCCACGGCGATCGGCCACGACGTCCGCCTCCGGCGGTGCCGAATCCGCCCCCGCCCCGGAACCCACCGGCACCCGCGCCGTCAGCAGAAACGTCCCGTTCCCCCCGTGCTCGTACGCCAGCGTGCCCCCCAGCACCGCCAGCCGCTCCCGCAACCCCGCCAGCCCCGAGCCCCCCGAACCGCCGCCGGAACCCACCCGTACACCGTCGTTCTCCACCGTCAGCACCGCCCGCCCCTCAACGCCCTCGGCCCACCGCAGCCGCAGCGCGCAGCGCCCCGCGTCCGAGTGCCGGAGCACGTTCGTCGTGGCCTCGCGGACGACCCAGGCGAGCGTCGACTGGATCGCCGGCGGCAGGCCGTCGGCGGCCCTGGCGTCGATGCGGCACTCGATGCCGGCGGCGGTCAGGATCCCCCGCGCACCGGCCAGTTCGGTGTGGAGATCGGCCTCGCGGTAGCCGCGGACGACCTCGCGCAGCTCGCGCTGCGACTCCTGCGCGATGCGCTGCACCTCGGCCATCTGGTCCACGGCCGCGTCCGAGCCTCGCCGCGCCAGCTGCACGGCGAGCTCGCTCTTGAGCGCGACCGCCGCCAGGTTCCGGCCGAGCACGTCGTGCATGTCGCGCGAGAAACGCAGCCGCTCCTCGACGACCGCGAGCCGCGCCTGTACCCCACGGGCCGCGTCGACCTCCCACATGATGGAGAGCATCCACCCCGAGACGCGCGCGACCAGCAGGACCCATCCGGCGATGAACAGCGACCCGAACACCGTGCCCACCAGCGTCGCCACGAACGGCATGCCCACCAGGACGAACGGCACCGGGACGACGAGCGAGCCCACCGCGCACAGCGCCCAGTAGACGCGCTTGCGCACGATCAGGCAGAGGGCGCCGAGGGGAGCGATCGCGACCCCCATGACCATGGTGGACACGCCCTGCGCGAGTTCCTTGCTGCCGTGCGTGCCGATCAGGGCGATCAGGCAGAGCGCCACCGCCAGCAGGACGAAGGAGACCGCCATCCGCGCCCGTAGGACGGTCTCCTTGCCGAGGTAGCGGTCGAGGGCGTGGCGCAGCAGGCCCACACCGGCCATGGCCTGCACGATCGCCACGACGAGCAGAGCCGTTCCCAGGCGCAGTCCCCGCCGGTCGGTTGCGGCCAGGCCCAGCATCGCCAGGGCCTCGAACACGATGAACAGCCAGGGGCACGCGTACAGCGCACCACGCATGTACATGTCGATCTGCTGGATCTTGCTGTGGTCGCGGAACTTCCGCACCCGGCTGATCACGCGCCCCACCCCCCTGGTAGTTCCTGGTCGTTCTCGCAGCTCAGCGCCGGGGTTCCCAACGGAACCACCGCCGTACAGCAAACACCGCGAGCGCTGTCCAGACGAGAGCGGCCCCCAGATGACCGAGGGTCCCGGCCAGGTCCGCGCCGCCGAGCCAGCCGTCGCGCATCAGCTGGACGACCGGGGTCAGGGGCAGCAGCTCGCAGAACCGCGCGAGCCCGTCCGGCAACCCTTCCAGCGGAAAGAACATCCCCGAGCCGAGCATCGAGACCATCGTCATCGGCATCGCCGCGAGCTGGGCGCTCTCCGGCGTCTTGGCGAAGGCCGTGGACGCGGCGGCCAGCGGCGTCAGCATGGCCAGGCCCAGCAGCACACCCGCCACCAGCAGTTCCGGGCGCTCCGGCAGACGCATGTGCAGCCATGCCGCGCCTGCCGCCACCAGGAGGACGCACTGCGCGACGGCGATCGCCAGCGAGGGCAGCGCCGCGCCCGCGAGGATCTCCGCGTCGCCGGCCTCGCCCGTCCGCAGCCGCTTGAGGACGAGCTCCTCGCGCCGGGCGGTGAAGACGCTCATGAGGTTGTAGTAGACGACGAAGAGCAGGACGTACCCGAAGGCGCCCGTCATCGTCGCCTCCTTCAGGGACATTCCGGTGCCGCTCATGTCGAGGCCCTTGGTCGCCGTGCTCATCGCGTAGACCATGAGCACGGGCATCAGCAGGACGGTGTAGAGCGCCATCCTGTTGCGGCCCAGGAGTGTCAGCTCCGCGCGCCCCAGGGCCAGGGCCCGGCCCGTCACGGTCGTCGCGCCCGCCGGGACCCCCGTACCCCGCGCACCCGCCGTCCGTGCGTCCTTCGTCCGCGCGTCCCTCGTCGTGTCCGTCGTCATCACTCGCCCCTCTCCGACGTCGCGGCCCCGGCGATCGCCAGGAACGCCTCCTCCAGCGAGGCGGTCCGCGCGTCCAGTCCCTCCAGCTCGACGTCCTTCTCCCGGGCCCACAGCAGCAGCCCGGTCAGCGTCCGCTGCAACTCGGCGGTCTGGAGTTCCACCCGGCCGCCGGTCTCCTCGTGCCGCAGCACCCCCAGCGCGTCCAGCGGCGGCAGATCGCCCACGAACCAGCCCGTCGGCATCGCGAAGCGGATGCGCGCCGGATGGGCGCCGATCACCTGGCCCGGTGTGCCGGTGGTCACGATCCGCCCGTCCCGCATGATCGCCAGCCGGTCGGCCAGCGACTCCGCCTCCTCCAGGTAGTGCGTGGTGAGCAGCACCGTGGTGCCCTCCTCGCGCAGCCGCCGCACCAACTCCCAGGTGGTGTGGCGCGCCTCGGGGTCCAGCCCGGTCGTCGGCTCGTCGAGGAAGAGCACCTCGGGCCGCCCCAGCAGGGCCAGCGCCAGGTCGAGCCGCCGGCGTTCGCCGCCGGAGAGCTGTTTGACCCGTACGTCCCGGCGCGGGCCGAGCCCCACGAGCTCCAGGGCCTCCCCGACGGGCCGTGCCCCGGTCGTACAGCCCGCCCACATCCGTACCGTCTCGGCGGCGCTCAGATCGGAGGGGAAGCCGCCCTCCTGGAGCATCACCCCGATCCGGGGCCGCACCAGGCGGCGTTCCGCGTACGGGTCGTGGCCCAGCACCCGCACCGTTCCCCCGGTCGGCCGGGCCAGGCCCTCCAGCAGTTCGACCGTGGAGGTCTTGCCCGCGCCGTTCGTCCCCAGCAGCGCGAACAATTCCCCGCGCCGCACGGTGAAGGACACGTCCCGCACCGCCTCGAATCCCTTGTCCCCTTGCCCGCCGTACCTACGGCGCAGCTCCGAGACCTCGATCACACCGTCCCCGACATCCATGTCTCCAGGCTCCCGGCGAATTCCGCCGGGGCTCAGTGCGGGCTGTCATGACTTCGGATGACGGATGTCATGAGGGCCCGTGAGGATTCATGAGGGCGCTTCAGGAAACGCCGAAGGCCCCAGTCGCAGTGACTGGGGCCTTCGTTCTCTGAGCGGACGACGAGACTCGAACTCGCGACATCCACCTTGGCAAGGTGGTGCTCTACCAACTGAGCTACGTCCGCATGCCTCCGGCCGCTAGCTTCTCAAAAAGAGGAGCCACCGGGCGGCGCGTGCACCACTCTACCTGATCCACAGCGGTGGTCGGTAAAGCGATGAGAGCGGGTGACAGGAATCGCACACTGCGCCTCCCCCTTGGAAAGGGGGCGCTCTACTACTGAGCTACACCCGCGCGCCCATCCAGACGGTCCACTGATGTGGACCGTTGAACGGTCAGAGCGGGTGACAGGAATCGCACACTGCGCCTCCCTCTTGGAAAGAGGGCGCTCTACTACTGAGCTACACCCGCGCGTCCACCCAGACGGTCCACTGATGTGGACCACTGGACGGTCAGAGCGGGTGACAGGAATCGCACACTGCGCCTCCCCCTTGGAAAGGGGGCGCTCTACTACTGAGCTACACCCGCAAGACACACCCCGAAGTTCCGGCCGGTTTCCCGGCGTTGCCCCTCGGCGTTGATCCAGACTCTAGCTGATCACCAGGGGCGGTTGGCAAATCCGATGATCGACGGGTCGCGCACCACCGTGGGGCGCGACCCGTGAGGGCCCGGGGCGGCCGGCTCAGCCCGCGGCGTTGAACGCCTCGTAGACCTTCTTGGGGATGCGGCCGCGCGGCGGCACCTCCATCCCGTTCGAGCGCGCCCAGGCGCGGACCGCCGCCGGATCGGGTGCGATGGACGTACGGCGGTAGACGCGGCCCGACCGGGACTGCTTGCGCCCGGCGTCCATGTAAGGCTCGAAGATGCCCCGCAGTTTCTTCGCATTGGCAGAGTTCAGGTCGATCTCGTACGACTTGCCGTCGAGTCCGAAGATGACGGTCTCCGCGGCATCCCCGCCGTCCATGTCATCGGAGAGTGTGACCACTACGCGCTGCGCCACGGAAATCGGTCCTTTCGGCCAGTATCACCGCTCTGACCTGCGGTGACGTGTCGGTTCCGGTTGTTCTCAGACCATACTTATTCATGTGTGCGACAAAGGGCAATGCATGACGCGGCCCAGTTAATTCCGTCGCGCCACCCCACCGCAATCGCCATCGGGTGATCCCCCGGGATTTTTCCCGGAATTTTCCCGAGTGGTCGCCGTCGCGACCGAGCAAAATGCGAAGGATAAGCCCAGCATATCTATGCGCGTAGATTTTCCGGGACTGTACGCTGGCGGTACCGCTTCAGCTCACGCACCACACACCGGGAGTGCCAGTGGCACGCGTCGTAGTCGACGTCATGCTCAAGCCGGAGATCCTCGACCCGCAGGGCCAGGCGGTGCAGCGCGCGCTGCCACGCCTGGGTTTCGAGGGGATCGCCGACGTCCGTCAGGGCAAGCGCTTTGAACTCGAGGTGGAGGGCCCGGTCGACGAGGCCGCCCTCGCCCGTATCCACGAGATGGCGGAAACGTTTCTCGCCAATACCGTGATCGAGGACTTCACTGTGCGGGTCGACTCGTGACCGCACGAGTGGGGGTCGTGACCTTCCCCGGCACCCTCGACGACCGCGACACCCAGCGCGCCGTCCGGATCGCCGGCCTCGAAGCCGTGCCCCTCTGGCACCGCGACAAGGACCTCAAGCAGGTCGACGCCGTGGTCCTGCCCGGCGGCTTCTCCTACGGCGACTATCTGCGGGCGGGCGCCATCTCCCGCTTCTCGCCGGTCATGGAGAGCGTCATCGACCAGGCGAAGGCCGGAATGCCGGTCCTCGGCATCTGCAACGGCTTCCAGGTGCTCACCGAGACCCACCTGCTGCCCGGTGCGATGCTGCGCAACAACCACCTCCACTTCATCTGCCGCGACCAGAAGCTCCGCGTGGAGAACGCGGACACCGCCTGGACGGCCGACTACGAGGCGGGCCAGGAGATCTCCGTCCCGCTGAAGAACATCGACGGCCGCTACGTGGCCGACGAGCACACCCTCGACGAGCTCGAGGCCGAGGGCCGCGTCGCCTTCCGCTACCTGGACGGCAACCCCAACGGCTCGCTCCGCGACATCGCGGGCATCACCAACGCCGCCGGCAACGTCGTCGGCCTGATGCCCCACCCCGAGCACGCCGTCGAGCCGGGCGTCGGCACCGGCCGCACGGACGGGCTCGGATTCTTCACCTCGATCCTGAAGAAGCTGGTCGCCCCGTGAGCGACGCGCGCGCGGCCGCTCAGCCGCAGACGAACGCGAAAGCCGCACCTCTGCGCCGCGCGGGCGGAGAAGCGAATGAGATGAGTGCAGCATGACTCTCGACACCGTCAAGCACGCCAACGAGACCCCCGACGTCGACCAGCCCTGGGCGGAACTCGGCCTCAAGCAGGACGAGTACGAGCGCATCCGCACCATCCTGGGCCGCCGCCCCACCGGCGCCGAGCTCGCGATGTACTCGGTGATGTGGTCCGAGCACTGCTCGTACAAGTCCAGCAAGGTCCACCTCCGCCAGTTCGGCGACAAGGCCCCCGAGAACGACGCCCTTCTCGTCGGCATCGGCGAGAACGCCGGCGTCGTCGACGTCGGCCAGGGCTACGCGGTCACCTTCAAGGTCGAGTCGCACAACCACCCCAGCTACATCGAGCCCTACCAGGGCGCGGCCACCGGCGTCGGCGGCATCGTCCGCGACATCCTCGCGATGGGTGCCCGCCCGGTCGCCGTCATGGACCCGCTGCGCTTCGGCGCCGCCGACCACCCCGACACCAAGCGCGTCCTGCCGGGCGTCGTCGCGGGCATCGGCGGCTACGGCAACTGCCTGGGCCTGCCCAACATCGGCGGCGAGGTCGTCTTCGACTCCTGCTACCAGGGCAACCCGCTGGTCAACGCCCTGTGCGTCGGTGTGATGAAGCACGAGGACATCCACCTCGCCAAGGCCTCCGGCGCCGGCAACAAGGTCATCCTCTACGGCGCCCGCACCGGCGGCGACGGCATCGGCGGCGTCTCGGTGCTCGCATCCGAGACGTTCGACGACTCCAAGCCCACCAAGCGCCCCGCCGTCCAGGTCGGCGACCCCTTCCAGGAGAAGCTCCTCATCGAGTGCACCCTGGAGATCTTCCGCGAGGATCTGGTCGACGGCATCCAGGACCTCGGCGGAGCCGGCCTGTCCTGCGCCACCAGCGAGCTGGCCAGCGCCGGCTCCGGCGGCATGCGCGTCGAGCTGGACCACGTACCGCTGCGCGACGCGACGCTCTCGCCCGAGGAGATCCTCATGAGCGAGTCGCAGGAGCGCATGTGCGCGATCGTCGAGCCCGGCAAGGTCGACCGCTTCCTGGAGATCTGCGAGAAGTGGGACGTCATCGCCACCGTCATCGGTGAGGTCACCGACGGCGAGCGGCTGGAGATCTTCTGGCACGGCGAGCAGATCGTGGACGTCCCGCCGCGCACCGTCGCCCACGAGGGCCCGGTCTACGAGCGCCCGTACGCCCGTCCGGAGTGGCAGGACGCCCTCCAGGCCGACGACGCGAACAAGCTGGCCCGCCCGGAGAGCGCCGAGGAGCTGCGCGCGCAGGTCCTCAAGGTGATCTCCTCCCCGAACCAGGCCTCCAAGTCCTGGATCACGGACCAGTACGACCGCTTCGTCCAGGGCAACACGGTCCTCTCCCAGCCCGAGGACTCCGGCATGGTCCGCATCGACGAGGACACCAACCTCGGTGTCGCCGTCGCCACGGACGGCAACGGCCGCTACGCCAAGCTCGACCCGTACACGGGCGCCCAGCTCGCGCTCGCCGAGTCGTACCGCAACGTGGCCGCCACCGGTGCCCGCCCGCTGGCGATCTCCAACTGCCTGAACTTCGGCTCGCCGGAGGACCCGGCCGTCATGTGGCAGTTCGCCGAGGCCACCCGTGGCCTGGCGGACGGCTGCCTGGCCCTGGGCACCCCGGTGACCGGCGGCAATGTCTCGCTCTACAACCAGACGGGCGAGACCGCCATCCACCCGACCCCCGTGGTCGCGGTCCTGGGCGTCATCGACGACGTCGACCGCCGTACGCCGATGGCCTTCGCGGACGAGGGCCACCTGCTCTACCTCCTCGGTGACACCAAGGAGGAGCTGGGCGGTTCGGCCTGGTCCCAGGTGATCCACGACCACCTCGGCGGACTGCCGCCGGCCGTGGACCTGGACCGCGAGAAGCTGCTCGGCGAGATCCTGATCGCCGCCTCCCGCGACGGCATGATCGACGCGGCGCACGACCTCTCCGACGGCGGCCTGATCCAGGCCCTGGTGGAGTCGTGCCTGCGCGGTGGCAAGGGCGCGCGGATCGTCGTTCCGGACGCTCTCGACCCGTTCGTCCTCCTCTTCTCCGAGTCCGCCGGCCGCGCGGTCGTCGCCGTGCCGCGCAGCGAGGAGCTGCGCTTCACCGACATGTGCGGGGCGCGGGGGCTGCCGGCGGCGCGGATCGGCGTTGTCGACGGCGAAGAGCTGGACATCCAGGGCGAGTTTGTGATTCCGCTGGTGGAGCTGCGCGCGGCACACGAGGCGACGATCCCCTCGTTGCTCGTGTAACGCTCGCTCAACTCCCTTCTTCAGTACGGGACGGGCCCGGCCGGTTGTGCCGGTTGGGCCCACCCGAAACCTGGCCGAGGATTAGGCTCGCGCCATGCCTTCAGCACCGCGCAAGCCCCGTATCCGCAGCTTCGATCCCGCGAAGACGCGGGCCGCCCTGGAAGGGCAGGTCCGTGCCGTACGGGACGTGGTGGCCGTGGTGTGCGCCGAACCGGACGCCGAGGCGCTGCTCGCCGCACCCTCCGGGGTGGGCAAGTGGACGGTAGGGGAGCTGATCACGCATCTCACCGGCGCGTTGGAGCTGCTGCCGCTGCTCGTCGAGGCGCAACGTTCCGGTGAATCCCCGCCCGTACGGGCCGAGATCACCCTGCCGGAGTACGCGGCGGGCAGCGGCGCGCGGGCCGCGTACGTGGTGGAGAGGACCGCCGCCGCTGCCGAGGCGCTCGTCGGCCGGGAGCCCAACTTCCTGGTGGACGCGCTGGATCGGGTCGCCGAGCGGCTGTCCGGCGTGCTCGCCGACACGGGCTCCGTCAAGGCCGTCCCCACGGGTCTCGGCGCCATGTCACTGTCCGACTTTGTGGTGACCCGACTGGTGGAAGCCGTGGTGCACGGCGACGATCTCGCGACCGCCACGGGCACCGTCGTACGCCATGACCGGCAGGCCCTCGCGACCGTCACCCGGTTGCTCGCCGACGTGTTGGCGGCCAAGGCCCCCGGCGGCTCCGTGGAGGTCCGTATCCCGCCATTCGCCGTCACCCAGTGCGTCGAGGGTCCCCAACACACGCGCGGGACACCGCCGAACGTGGTCGAGACCGACCCGATCACCTGGATCCGGCTGGCCACAGGCCGTCTGACCTGGGCCGACGCACTCGACTCCACTGCCGTCACGGCCAGTGGCGAACGCGCGGACCTCTCCGTACAACTTCCTTTGCTCACTTGAGCGGAGCTCACCCGTGGGCGTGACCGACCGCAGAGATCCGGCCACGAACGGGTGATTCGCTGTACCCGCCGAGTGGCTGTGCGTGGTGTGAGATTTCCCGGCCGTCCCCGGTTCGGATGAACCTCGCCCCTGCCATAGACTCAAGGTGTGCCTCGTGGTGACGGACGACTCAACCACGACCTGCTCCCCGGCGAAAAGGGCCCCCAGGACGCTTGCGGCGTCTTCGGTGTCTGGGCTCCGGGGGAAGAGGTCGCAAAACTCACCTATTTCGGGCTGTATGCGCTACAGCACCGTGGACAGGAGTCCGCGGGAATCGCTGTGAGCAACGGCTCCCAGATCCTCGTTTTCAAGGACATGGGACTGGTCTCCCAAGTCTTCGACGAAACCTCCCTCGGCTCCCTCCAGGGCCATATCGCGGTCGGTCACGCCCGCTACTCCACCACCGGAGCCTCGGTGTGGGAGAACGCGCAGCCGACCTTCCGGGCGACGGCCAACGGCTCCATCGCCCTGGGCCACAACGGGAACCTGGTCAACACCGCCGAGCTGGCCGAGATGGTCGCCGCGCTCCCGCGCGACAACGGCCGGGCCACCCAGGTGGCGGCGACCAATGACACCGACCTGGTCACGGCCCTGCTCGCCGGGCAGACCGACGACGACGGCAAGCCGCTGACCGTCGAGGAAGCGGCCGCCAAGGTCCTCCCCGACGTCAAGGGCGCCTTCTGTCTCGTCTTCATGGACGAGCACACGCTCTACGCCGCCCGTGACCCGCAGGGCATCCGCCCGCTGGTCCTCGGCCGGCTGGAGCGCGGCTGGGTGGTCGCCTCGGAGACGGCCGCCCTGGACATCTGCGGCGCCACCTTCATCCGCGAGATCGAGCCCGGCGAGATGATCGCCATCGACGAGAACGGCGTGCGGACCTCCCGCTTCGCCGACGCCAAGCCGCGCGGCTGCATCTTCGAGTACGTGTACCTGGCCCGCCCGGACACCGAGATCGCCGGCCGCAACGTCTACCTCTCCCGCGTGGAGATGGGGCGTCGCCTCGCCGCCGAGGCCCCCGTCGACGCCGACCTGGTGATAGCGACTCCGGAGTCCGGCACGCCCGCAGCCGTCGGCTACGCCGAGGCCAGCGGCATCCCGTACGGCACGGGGCTGGTCAAGAACGCCTACGTCGGCCGGACCTTCATCCAGCCGAGCCAGACCATCCGCCAGCTGGGCATCCGCCTCAAGCTCAATCCGCTCAAGGAAGTCATCAAGGGCAAGCGACTGGTGGTCGTCGACGACTCGATCGTCCGCGGCAACACCCAGCGGGCCCTGGTGCGGATGCTCCGCGAGGCCGGCGCCGCCGAGGTCCATGTACGGATCTCGTCCCCGCCGGTGAAGTGGCCCTGCTTCTTCGGCATCGACTTCGCCACCCGTGCCGAGCTGATCGCCAACGGGATGACCGTCGAGGAGATCGGCAAGTCGCTGGGCGCGGACTCCCTCGCCTACATCTCCCTCGACGCGATGGTCGAGGCGACCACGATCGCCAAGCCCGACCTGTGCCGGGCCTGCTTCGACGGTGAGTACCCGATGGCGCTCCCCGACCCCGAGCTGCTGGGCAAGCAGCTGCTGGAGACCGAGCTGGCCGGTGGCGCGGACGCCGCCGACGCGCTCCGTCGCCCGTAACGCTCCGTAGTACAAGACGACACGAAAGTTCACAGCATGTCTGCGACCACCGGTGCCAGCTACGCAAGCGCGGGCGTCGACATCGAAGCCGGCGATCTCGCCGTCGAGCTCATGAAGGAATGGGTGCGGAAGGCCACCCGCCCCGAGGTCGTCGGCGGCCTCGGCGGCTTCGCCGGCCTTTTCGACGCCAGCGCCCTCAAGCGCTACGAGCGCCCGCTCCTCGCCTCGGCGACCGACGGTGTCGGCACCAAGGTCGACATCGCCCGCCGGATGGGCGTCTACGACACCATCGGCCACGACCTCGTCGGCATGGTCGTGGACGACCTGGTCGTCTGCGGCGCCGAGCCGCTGTTCATGACCGACTACATCTGCGTCGGCAAGGTCCACCCCGAGCGCGTCGCCGCCATCGTCAAGGGCATCGCCGAGGGCTGTGTCCTCGCGGGCTGCGCCCTGGTCGGCGGCGAGACCGCCGAACACCCCGGGCTGCTGGGGGCGGACGACTTCGACGTCGCCGGCGCCGGTACGGGCGTGGTGGAGGCGGACCGGCTGCTGGGCGCGGATCGCATCCGCAAGGGTGACGCCGTCATCGCGATGGCCTCGTCGGGACTTCACTCGAACGGGTACTCACTGGTCCGCCATGTGCTCTTCGACCGGGCCGGCTGGAAGCTGGACCGGGAGGTGCCGGAGTTCGGCCGGACGCTCGGCGAGGAGCTCCTGGAGCCCACGAAGATCTACTCGCTGGACTGTCTCGCCCTCACCCGTACGGCGGAAGTCCACGCCTTCTCGCACATCACCGGCGGCGGCCTCGCCAACAACCTCGCCCGGGTGATCCCGGAGCACCTCCACGCGACCGTGGACCGCTCCACCTGGACGCCGGACCCGGTCTTCGGCCTGGTGGGCGAGGTGGGCGGGGTGGCGCGCCCCGAGCTGGAGAAGACGCTCAACATGGGCGTGGGCATGATCGCGGTCGTCCCGCAGGAGTCCGTGGACGTGGCCCTGGCGACCTTCGCCGACCGCGACGTGGACGCGTGGGTGTGCGGCGAGATCGAGGACCGTGGCGGCCACGTGGAGGCCGTCACCCTTGAGGGTGACTACAGCTGAACGATCGGCCGTGTGTGCCCAGTCGTGCCGCAAGGGCTGGCCGACCTCCTTGCCCGTGGTCAGCCACGAGCCCTGGATGTGGGCGACGT
>NZ_JBEZUS010000004.1:0-56037 GCF_040636475.1 Streptomyces sp. NPDC037389 | reverse complement strand
GGGGCGCCCTCGCGCGCGTTCCTCCGGTTGCCGCGCGACTTCGGCCTCCCGCGGGTGGGGTTCGGGCCGGCGCCGGCGGCGGCGCCGCCCCCGCCCCCCCCCCCCGCCCCGCAGCATCTGCACAACGGCATCAGGACAGCGCAGAACCCGGTCCGGGGCGAAGCCCCGAACCGGGTCACTGAAAGCTATGACTACCGCGTCAAGTGCGACGGCGATACACCGACGGGTCGGACGAGTGCTCGTCCTCTTCCTCGTCGTTGTAACGCGCCGCGTACTGAGCGTACGGGTCGTCCTCCAGCTCGTCGTCCTCAACAAGCGGCTCGCTCTCTGGCGGCTGCTTGATCGACGGCTGCGTTGCGCCCAGCTCATTGGCCAGACGTGAGAGGTCGGTCCCGCCGCTGTTGTACTTCAGCTGGCGGGCGACCTTTGTCTGCTTGGCCTTGGCCCGGCCGCGCCCCATGGCTCGACCCCCTCATTGACGGGGCTCGACGGCCCCAGAGTCTTGACACGCGTTCACGTTCATGAGTCAGAGCGGACCCCTGTAGGAGGTGTCCGGCCTGTAGAGCTTCAACGGTACCTGCTTCCGCGGCCATACGGTACGTCGCCCGCATGACGTGCCACGGAGCCGGACCCGGAAGAGGTCCAGTACGCGCTGGTCAGCTGCGATTTTAACGTGTCCCGAGCGCCGACCCGCCGAGGGGTGGTGAGAGATCTCTCCTTCCGCCGCCTTCCGGTCACTCTTCTGTGGGGATCCCTGTGGAGATCGCCGTGCGGGCACCGGTCGCCCGCCCGGGCGGAAGATCACCCGAGCGGGCCAGTCGGGACACGGAGGGTCACCGCGCGGGGGCGGGGACCGTGCTCACCGCCTCCCGTGCCGCCTCGGCCCTGGCCTCCGCCATGCGCTGCTCGGCGAGCCGGTCCGCCGCGACGGCCGGCGGAACGCCGTCCGCTCGCGCGCGGTCGAATATGGCCAAAGTCGTGTCGTAAATCTTGGTCGCCTTGGCCTTCGCCCGGTCGAAATCAAAGCCGAGGAGTTCATCGGCGACCTGGATCACTCCACCGGCGTTCACCACATAGTCCGGCGCGTAGAGCACGCCCCGGTCGGCGAGGTCCTTCTCGACCCCCGGGTGGGCGAGCTGGTTGTTGGCCGCGCCGCAGACCACGGAGGCGGTGAGGACGGCCACGGTCTCGTCGTCCAGCGCGCCGCCGAGGGCGCAGGGGGCGTAGACGTCGAGCGGGGCGCGGACCAGTGCGGCGGCGTCGTCCACGGCCGTGATCCGGGGGTGCCGGGCCAGGATCCGCTCGGCCGCGGCGGCCCGGACGTCCGTGATCACGACCTCCGCGCCGTCCTGGACCAGGTGCTCCACCAGGTGGTGGCCGACCTTGCCGACGCCGGCGACGCCCACCCGGCGCCCGCGCAGCGTCGGCTCGCCCCACTTCGTTCTGGCGGCGGCCCGCATGCCCTGGAAGACGCCGAAGGCGGTGAGCACGGAGGAGTCGCCGGCGCCGCCCTGCTCGGGCGAGCGGCCCGTGGTCCAGCGGTTCGTCCGGGCGACCACGTCCATGTCCTGTACATACGTGCCGACGTCGCATGCGGTGACATAACGGCCACCCAGCGAGGCCACGAAGCGTCCGTACGCAAGCAGCAGCTGCTCGGACTTGATCAGATCGGGATCGCCGATGATCACAGCCTTTCCGCCGCCGTGGTCGAGCCCCGCCAGGGCGTTCTTGTACGACATGCCGCGGGAGAGGTTCAACGCGTCCCGTACCGCGTCCTCGTCGGACTCGTACGGGTGGAATCGGGTCCCGCCCAGGGCCGGGCCCAGGGCCGTGGAATGGAGGGCGATCACGGCCTTGAGGCCGCTCTCGGCGTCCTGGCAGAGCACGACCTGTTCATGGCCGCCCTGGTCGGAACGGAAGAGGGTGCGCAGTACGCCGTCGTCGGCGCCGCTGGTAGGACGTACGTCGGTCACGGTGGTGACTCCCATATGCCGCGGAGGTCGCCCTCGCTGGGGTGGTGGAGGGCCGGTTGGGCACGAGGGTAGGGCCTGGCGGCCCGGCCGGCCGGGCTCGTGCCGAGGATCACTCTCCCGGGCTCCGGTGCCATGGGACGATTTGGACGGTATGGGGAGAGGCACCCGCAACTCCCCGGAGGTGACCTACGGCTTGAGGGAGCGAGCGTGGGCGTGGCGTCGTCGGTGACCGTGCCGTACGCGGCCTATCTGCGGGTCTACGAGCCGCTGGCCGCGTTCCCGGAGCCGGAGCGGTCCCACTGGCTGCGGTACGCGCGCCGGGAGAGCCTTCCCGGGGCCCAGGACGAACTGCGCCGCTCGCTGGCGGATCTGCTGCCCACCCCGCCCGTCCCGGTCCCGGTGCACGAGAGCGGCGACGCCTTCGTGGCCGTCGTGGACGGTGTGGTGTGCGTCTGCCCCTGGCGCACCCGGCTGCGGGGCTGGCTGGCGCTGCGGGAACTGGCGGAGCGGTTTCCCGCGCCCGTGCTGGACGCGGCGCTGCCGCCCGTGGTGCGGCGCCAGGCCGCCGCGGACCACGAGCGCTGGGCGGCCCGCAACCCGGACGCCCGGCCGTGGATCAGGACGGCGACGTGGCAGGTGCCGCTGCGCTGGTTCGTGCTCTTCTCGGACGACGAGCGCGAGTACGGCAAATCCGCGCCGGAGGGCCGGGAGAGTGGCGGGGGACTCCTGCTGCGCTACCGGACTCCGATGGTCCAGGCGCGTCGGCGGGTGGCCCGCGGATTGCGTACGCTCCGGGACGCGATGGACGAGGGGCCGCTGATCGACGGGCTCGTGGAGGTCGGGCGGTGGCTGGAAGAGTTCCATCCGCGGTCCCTGGTGGAGCTGGACTACGGCGGACTTGTGCATATGGTTCCCGAGGCACGGCTGGCCGAGGACCACTCGGCCGCCGACACGGCGGACGGGCTGGCGGCGCTGCGGGCGGGAGACGGGGCGCGGGCCGGTGCGGCGTACGAGCGGCTGACGGAGCGTTGGAGGACGGTCCGCGACCGGCAGTTCGCCAACTGACTGCCCGGCACCGGCGGCCGGCCGGTGCCGCGATCAGGACCTAGGTCCCGATCCGGGCCATTGCGGCAACCGTGACCTAACGCACTTACGTTAGGTCTTGCGCCCATCGCCCATCCCCATGGCAAAATAGGACAAGGAGTCTGGGAAGGGTTCCTTCCGCCCAAGTAAGGGCGGATAGTTCGGTATTGCACTCCTTGGCGGATCTGGTGACCCCTGATCTGTTTGATCCCGCTGTGACTGATCGTCACGGCGGGGTGACTGTCCGCTATGGCATGGTCCATCGGGTTCCGTCGAGGTTGAACACCTGAGAGGGCAATTCCATCGGTTTGGCCGACGTGGCTGGACAGATGGTGTAGTTGTAGTGCCGAGGACAAGCCGTTCGTCCTATAACCGACTCGGCCCGCGTCCGCCATTTCGGGCAACGCGGGTCAAGGTGCAGAATTTAGAGGAAAGAACCGACGTGATGGTTCGGTTCTCCCGAGGAGGCCGCTCATGACCGCTCGCACCCCTGATGCCGAGCCGCTGCTGACCCCGGCTGAGGTTGCCACGATGTTCCGCGTGGACCCGAAGACGGTCACCCGCTGGGCCAAGGCTGGCAAGCTCACGTCCATCCGCACGCTCGGAGGACACCGCCGTTACCGCGAAGCGGAGGTCCGTGCCCTGCTGGCGGGCATTCCGCAGCAGCGCAGCGAGGCCTGAACAGCTGAACAACTGAATGACCGGGCGATTTCCGGGGCCCCCAACCCGGCTCTCGCCCAGCTGAAGCTCCACAGACGGTAAAGACAGATGCCTGCCCCAACAGGCGTCTCGCCCACCGACTTGGGCCGGCCGTCGATCGCGCTGGACTCCGCCGAGTCCAGCGCGATCTTTTTTATGCGCCGGTATCCCCGCGCGGGCGCGTCCGGCGTGCCCGTACCCGGGTCCACCGGACGCGCCGGCGGAAGACCGGAAGGTCGGTGCAATTGCACATATTAAATTGACTCGGTGTAGGGAGGGGGTGAGTTCCCCTACCATGGAAATACTTTCAGTGACTCCCGTCACATCGCGGCATGCTTGTCCCCCATCATGCCGCTGGGGTAAAGGACTTGCCGCTCGCGGTCACTCTGCGGAGCCACTGCCCGGCGGCGCCCGTGCCACCCCCCGTCACCGCCCCCGGAGCCGCCGTACGTCACCGGGGGAGGGGACTCCCCTCCCGTGGCGCCTCCTGGTCGCTCCCGGCCTCCTGGGCGAGCCGCAGGAGCCGGTGGCAGACCGGGCAGTGTCTCGTCAGGTGGCGATAGCCGGCCGCGGCGGAGAGATGGGCGCGCAGCAGCGCCCTCGTCTCGTGCCGGCTGCGCTCGGTCGTCGTCATAGGGCGCGGCACCTCCCACTGACTGGGGTACCCCTGGCACGTGTCGCAGTCAAGGTCAAAAGCACCGAGGCCCGGATCCGGGGGTCCGGATCCGGGCCTTCAAGTCGGCGGGCTCCCGGGGCACTTGCCCCCGGTCGCACAAACGGCGGAGCCCGTATCCCTGGGGGATACGGGCTCCGACTCTACTGCGGTCCTGACGGGATTTGAACCCGCGGCCTCCACCTTGACAGGGTGGCGAGCACTCCAAACTGCTCCACAGGACCTTGCTTGCTTTCCCGCTCTCGCGTTCTTGCGAGACAGACTCTACAGCAGGTCAGGGGGTGCGGTCGAACCAGCGCCCCGTGACGGCGCCCACACCTCCGGGGCGCCGTCCGCGGGTGCCCCGCTACGGGGCCAGCTTGTCGATCGCCTTGACGATCCGCTTGTCCGAGACCGGGTAGGCCGTGCCCAGCGCGTGGGCGAAGTAGCTCACCCGGAGCTCCTCGATCATCCAGCGGATCTCCCGGGCCTCCTGGGGCACGGGGCGGCCCTTGGGGAACTGCTCCAGCAGCCACGCGTACTCGTCGCGCATCTCCTGGACCTTCGCCAGCCGGGCCCGGTCCCGCTCGGCGTTGGTGGGCAGCTGGGTCAGCCGGCGGTCGACGGCCACCAGATAGCGGAGCAGGTCCGGCAGGCGGCGGACGCCGTGCGCCGTGACGAAGCCCGGCTTGATCAGCTCCGCCAGCTGCTGTTTGACGTCCGTGAGCGACGTCAGCAGCACCGGGCTCGTCGTGGCCTTCAGCCGGCGCTCGCACGCCTGCCAGGCTGCCAGCACCTCCTGCGTCCGGCGGATCGTGTCCAGCGTCGCGTCGACGATGTCGGCCCGGACGGCGTCGAAGAGCTTGCGGAAGGACTCCTCGTCCCACACGGGACCGCCGTGCGCCGCCATCAGCTTGTCCGCGGAGCCCGCGACACAGTCCTCGAAGAGCGCCTGGATCGAGCCGTGGGGATTCCGCGACAGCGCGAGCTTCTGCTGATTGCCGAGCTTGTCCTGGGCGAACTTCGCCGGGTTCGACGGCAGGTTCAGCAGGATCAGCCGGCGGACGCCGGCCCACATCGCCTCGCGCTGCTCGGGCTCGGTGTCGAAGAGCCGCACGGCCACCGAGGACCCCTCGTCGACCAGCGCCGGGAACGCCTTCACCGGCTGGCCCGCGCGACGCGTCTCGAAGGTGCGCGGCAGCGTCCCGACCGTCCACGACGTCAGCCCCGAACGCTGCTCGGGACGGGCGGTGCCGCCGGAGGCGCCATCCGTCTTCTCCGCGGCCTGCTCGAAGGCCTTGGTGATCGCGGCCTGCGTCTTCGGCTTGAGCCGCAGCCGCAGGGCCTCCAGGTCCTTGTCCTCGGCGATCTTGCGCTTGCGCTCGTCGACCACCCGGAAAGTGATCTTCAGATGGTCGGGGACCTTGGCGAGGTCGAAGTCCTCCGCCTCCATCCGCACCGCCGTCATCCGGTGCAGCCCGTGCGCCAGCGCGGTCGTCAGCGGCTCCTGGAGCGGCAGTGCGGTCGATCCGGAAAAGCCGTCCAGAAAGCGTTGGGCGAAGTTCGGCGCGGGGACGCAATTGCGGCGGATCGGCTTGGGCAGCGACCGGATCAGCTCCGTGACCAGGTCCTCCCGCAGCCCCGGGATCTGCCAGTCGAAGCCCTCGGCGGAGACCTGGTTGAGCACCTGGAGCGGGACGTGGACGGTCACACCGTCCGCGTCCGCGCCCGGCTCGAACTGGTACGTCACCTTGAACTTCAGCCGGCCCTGCCGCCAGGAGTCCGGATAGTCGTCCTTGGTGACGGCCTCCGCGTTCTCGTTGATGAGCATGGAGTGCTCGAAATTGAGCAACTCCGGCTCGTCACGCCGCTTGTGCTTCCACCAGGAATCGAAATGCGCTCCGGAGACCACGTGTTCCGGCAGCCGCTGGTCGTAGAAGTCGAACAGCGTCTCGTCGTCCACGAGAATGTCACGCCGCCGGGCGCGGTGCTCCAGCTCCTCGACCTCGCCCAGCAGTTTGCGGTTGTCATGGAAGAACTGATGGTGCGTCCGCCAGTCGCCCTCGACGAGCGCGTTGCGGATGAACAGCTCACGGCTGATCTCCGGGTCGATCCGCCCGTAATTCACCTTCCGCTGCGCCACGATCGGCACGCCGTAGAGCGTCACCCGCTCGTACGCCATCACCGCCGCCTGCTTCTGCTCCCAGTGCGGCTCGCTGTACGTGCGCTTCACCAGGTGCTCGGCGAGCGGCTCGACCCATTCCGGCTCGATCCGCGCGTTGACGCGCGCCCACAGCCGGGAGGTCTCCACCAGCTCCGCCGACATCACCCAGCGCGGCGGCTTCTTGAAGAGCGCCGAACCCGGGAACACCGCGAACTTGGCGTTGCGGGCACCGACGAATTCATTGTTCTTCTCGGTGTCCTTCAGGCCGATGTGCGACAGCAGGCCCGACAGCAGCGACTGGTGCACCCGCTCCGCCGGCGCGTCCTCCTCGGCGAGGTGGATGCCCATCGTCTTGGCGACCGTGCGCAGCTGGTAGTAGATGTCCTGCCACTCGCGTATGCGCAGATAGTTCAGATACTCCGACTTGCACATCCGGCGGAAGGCCGAGGACGACAGCTCCCGCTGCTGCTCGCGGATGTACCGCCACAGGTTCAGGAAGGCGAGGAAGTCGCTGGTCTCGTCCTTGAACCGGGCGTGCTGCTGATCGGCCTGCGCCTGCTTCTCCGACGGCCGCTCGCGCGGGTCCTGGATCGACAGCGCGGCCGCGATCACCATGACCTCGCGGGCACAGCCGTTGCGGTCGGCCTCCAGCACCATGCGGGCCAGCCGGGGGTCCACGGGCAGCTGGGAGAGCTTCCGCCCCAGCGGTGTGAGCCGCTTCTTCGGATCCTTCTGCTGCGGATCGACCGCCCCCAGCTCCTGGAGCAGATCGACACCGTCCTTGACGTTCCGGCGGTCCGGCGCGTCGATGAAAGGAAACTTCTCGATGTCGCCGAGGCCCGCCGCCGTCATCTGGAGGATGACCGACGCCAGGTTCGTCCGGAGGATCTCCGCGTCCGTGAACTCGGGCCGCGCGAGGAAGTCGTCCTCCGAGTACAGCCGGACGCAGATGCCGTCGCTCGTACGGCCGCAGCGGCCCTTGCGCTGATTGGCGCTGGCCTGCGAGACCGGCTCGATCGGCAGCCGCTGGACCTTGGTGCGGTGGCTGTAGCGGGAGATCCGGGCGAAGCCCGGGTCGATGACGTACTTGATGCCGGGAACGGTCAGGGACGTCTCGGCGACGTTCGTGGCGAGGACGATCCGGCGGCCGGTGTGCCGCTGGAAGACCCGGTGCTGCTCGGCGTGGGAGAGCCGCGCGTAGAGCGGCAGCACTTCGGTGAACTTGAATTTGCGCTTCTCCAGCGCGTCCGCCGTGTCGCGGATCTCCCGCTCGCCGGAGAGGAAGACCAGGATGTCGCCCTCCCCCTCCCGCTGGAGCTCGTCGACGGCGTCGCAGATCGCGGTGATCTGGTCACGGTCGGCGTCGGAGGACTCTTCCTCCAGCAGCGGCCGGTAGCGGACTTCCACGGGATACGTACGGCCCGAGACCTCGACGATCGGCGCGGCGCCGAAATGGCGGGAGAAGCGCTCGGGGTCGATGGTGGCGGAGGTGATCACGACCTTGAGGTCGGGGCGCCGGGGGAGGAGCTGGGCGAGATAGCCGAGGAGGAAGTCGATGTTGAGGCTGCGCTCGTGCGCCTCGTCGATGATGATCGTGTCGTACTGGCGCAGCTCGCGGTCCGTCTGGATCTCGGCGAGCAGGATGCCGTCGGTCATCAGCTTGACCATGGTGGTCTCGCCCACCTGGTCGGTGAAGCGGACCTTCCAGCCGACGGCCTCGCCCAGCGGCGTCCGCAGCTCCTCGGCCACGCGCTCGGCGACCGTACGGGCGGCGATGCGGCGGGGCTGGGTGTGCCCGATCAGGCCTTTGACGCCGCGGCCGAGCTCCATGCAGATCTTGGGGATCTGGGTGGTCTTGCCGGAGCCGGTCTCACCCGCCACGATCACGACCTGGTGGTCGCGTATCGCCTCGAGGATCGCGTCCTTCTTCTGGCTGACGGGCAGCTGCTCCGGATAGTCGACGGCCGGCATCGCGGCCCGGCGGTTCGCGACGCGCAGTTCTGCCGCCTCGACCTCCGCCGCGATCTCGGCCAGGACGGCCGTACGGGCCTCGGGCTTGCGGACGCGACGGGCCCCGTCGAGCCGTCGCCCCAGCCGCTGCGCGTCGCGCAGCGTCAGCTCGGGCAGGCGGGCGGCGAGGTCGGCGAAGGCGGCGGGGGTGGCAGGCTGCGTAGACATACGGGATCCAGGATCGCACCACGCGCCGCGAAGCGGCGAACGCATTTAGGGGCTGCCGTGCCCCTGGCCCTCGGATGCCCGTGCGGCCCGGAAAACACCGAGGCCCCCATCTTTCGATGGGGGCCTCACTGTGGCTGGGGCCGGGGTCGAACCGGCGACCTTCCGCTTTTCAGGCGGACGCTCGTACCAACTGAGCTACCCAGCCATGCGATCACCGAGGTGATCGCAAGCGGTCCTGACGGGATTTGAACCCGCGGCCTCCACCTTGACAGGGTGGCGAGCACTCCAAACTGCTCCACAGGACCATGCTATGTGCGAGCACTAGTCTCGCACACGGTACAGCGTGCCCCCAACGGGATTCGAACCCGTGCTACCGCCTTGAAAGGGCGGCGTCCTGGGCCACTAGACGATGAGGGCTGATGGCCCACCTGGGCGCTTTGTCGGCGCCTCGGGGACGTGAGAAGCATATGGGATGCAGGGACCGATCGCCAAAACGGTTTGCCGGAGGCGTCCCGGGACCCCCTCCGGAGGCTCTCGTGCCGGACAATGGCGGCGTGCTGGAGATGACGCGCGAGGAGTTCGAGGAACTGGTCGCCGAGGGTCTGGACCGGATCCCGCCGGAGCTGACACGGCTGATGGACAACGTCGCCGTGTTCGTCGAGGACGAGCCCCCGGCCGGGCACCCGGATCTGCTGGGGCTCTACGAGGGCACGCCGCTCACCGAGCGTGGCGAGTGGTACGCCGGGGTGCTGCCGGACCGGATCACGGTCTACCGCGGGCCGACGCTGCGGATGTGCGCCGCGCGGGACGAGGTCGTGGCCGAGGTCGAGGTGACGGTCGTTCATGAAGTGGCGCACCACTTCGGGATCGACGACGAGCGCCTCCACGCGCTGGGCTACGGGTGAGGTGAGGCCACGGATGAGCCTGCGGACGAGGCTACGGATGAGCCTGCGGGCGAGGCCACGGGCGAGGCCACGGGCGAGGCCACGGGCGAGGCTACGGATGATCGAGGGCTGATCGCCGGGCGCCGCGCGTGTCCTGCGCGGGGCGGGGCCAGTTGGGCAGGGCGCTCGTCCCCTGTACCCGAAGGCGGTCCCCTTCATGCGCGCAACGTCAGCGCACACGCCAGCGTTCACCCGTTTCGTGGCCGCGGCTGCCCTGGCCCTGACCCTGGGCGGGTGCGTGAGCGGGTGCATGAGCGTGAGCGACCCGGGCCGTCCGGCGCCGTCGGGGGCGGGCGGGCAGCGCGAGACCGGGACCCAGCCGGACGGCGGGCTGCGGCCCCCGGCGGGCCGCCTCGGCCGCGCGGACGGAAAGTCGGTGAAGGGCGGCGCGAGCGGCAGCCCCTCGGCCAAGGACGCGCGCCCCTCCGCCTCCGCGTCGGCCTCGGCCGCCCCGGGGGCCTCCCCGTCGGCGTCCCGGCAGCCGGGCAAGCCGGGGGATCATCCCAAGCCGCCGAGCGGCCCCAACCAGGGCGGCTCCCCGGCGCAGGGGAAGCCCCCCGTGCCCACCCAGCCCGCCACGCAGCCCCCGCCCACCCAGGCCCCGCCCACGCCTCCGGCCCCCACGACGCCGTCCTCGCCGCCCCCGCCGCAGCCGGGGCCCTCGTAGGCGGTGCCCGCCCTGTGGACGGGCCCCGCCGGGCCCTCGCGGACGGGCCCTCGTGAGCGGCCGGGAGCGCGGCGGCGGGGGTACTGTGGCGCAGGCCATGCGACCGGAGCTTGCGCGTCCTGGCGATGGGTGCGTATGGTGGTAGATCGTTTGATCCCATTTGCCCGGCGCCTCACAGAAGCGCGCCGTGTGGCGCGTTCCTTACCTTGCCGTGGCTGACCGCATCGAGGCGGTCATTTGTGAAGCCGACACGGAGCTTGGGCGCGTGCCGAAACTCCGGAAGGTTTCGCATTTCGCATGTCCATTTCCACTGACACCACCACCATGTCCGAGGCCGTCGAGCCGGCCGAGATCGTCGAGATCGCGGACACGGCCGTCGACACCGCCGAGGTCGTCGAGGCCGCTGAGGCCGCTGAGCCCGCCGAGCCCCAGATCACCTTCGGTGACCTGGGCCTGGACGACGCGATCGTCCGCAAGCTGGCCCAGAACGGCGTCACCACGCCCTTCCCGATCCAGGCCGCGACCATCCCGGACGCCCTGGCCGGCAAGGACATCCTCGGCCGTGGCCGCACCGGCTCCGGCAAGACCCTCTCCTTCGGTCTGCCGCTGCTGTCGACCCTGGCGGGTGGCCACACCGAGAAGAAGCGCCCCCGCGGCCTGATCCTCACCCCGACCCGTGAGCTGGCGATGCAGGTCGCCGACGCCCTCCAGCCGTACGGCGACGTCCTCGGCCTGAAGATGAAGGTCGTCTGCGGCGGTACGTCCATGGGCAACCAGATCTACGCCCTGGAGCGCGGTGTCGACATCCTCGTCGCCACCCCGGGCCGTCTGCGCGACATCATCAACCGTGGTGCCGCCTCCCTCGACAAGGTCCAGGTCGCCGTCCTCGACGAGGCCGACCAGATGGCCGACATGGGCTTCCTGCCCGAGGTCACCGAGATCCTCGACCTGGTGCCGTCCGGCGGCCAGCGCCTGCTGTTCTCCGCGACGCTGGAGAACGAGATCGACACCCTCGTCAAGCGCTACCTGGTCAGCCCGGTCACGCACGAGGTCGACCCCTCGGCGGGCGCCGTCTCCACCATGACCCACCACGTCCTCGTCGTGAAGCCGAAGGACAAGGCGCCGGTCACGGCCGCGATCGCCGCCCGCAAGGGCCGCACGATCATCTTCGTCCGCACCCAGATGGGCGCCGACCGCGTCGCCGAGCAGCTGCTCGACTCCGGTGTCCGCGCGGACGCGCTGCACGGCGGCATGACCCAGGGCGCCCGTACCCGCGTCCTGGAGGACTTCAAGGGCGGCCGTGTGAACGTCCTGGTCGCCACCGACGTGGCCGCCCGAGGCATCCACGTCGACGGCATCGACCTGGTCCTCAACGTCGACCCCGCCGGTGACCACAAGGACTACCTGCACCGCTCGGGCCGTACCGCCCGCGCCGGCCAGTCCGGCACGGTCGTCTCCCTGGCCCTGCCGCACCAGCGCAAGCAGATCTTCCGCCTGATGGAGGACGCGGGCGTCGACGCCTCGCGCCACATCGTCGGCGGTGCCGGCGTCTTCGACGAGGACGTCGCCAAGATCACCGGCGCCCGTTCCCTCACCGAGGTCCAGGCCGACTCGGTGGCCAACGCCGCCAAGCAGGCCGAGCGCGAGCTCCAGGACCTGACCCGCCAGCTGGAGCGCGCCCAGCGCCGTGCGACGGAGCTCCGCGAGGAGGCCGACCGCCTGGTGGCCCGTGCCGCCCGTGAGCGTGGCGAGGACCCGGAGGCCGCCGTCGCCGCTGCCGCCGAGGAGCTCAAGGCCGAGGCCGCTGCCGCCGAGGCCGCCGCCATCCCGGCGCAGAACGCCTCCGAGCGCCGCGACGAGCGGGGCAACTTCGAGCGCCGTGGCGGTGGCTTCCGCCGCGACGACCGTGACGAGCGCGGTGGCGACCGCGGTGGCTTCCGTCGCGACGACCGCCGTGACGGCGACCGTGGCGGTGACCGTGGTGGTTTCCGTCGTGACGACCGTCCGTCGTTCCGTCGTGACGACCGTGACGAGCGCGGTGGCGACCGTGGCGGCTTCCGTCGCGACGACCGCCGTGACGGTGAGCGCGGTGGCGACCGCGGTGGCTTCCGTCGCGACGACCGCCCGTCGTTCCGTCGTGACGACCGTCGTGACGGTGAGCGCGGTGGCGACCGTGGTGGTTTCCGTCGTGACGACCGCCCGTCGTTCCGTCGTGACGACCGTGACGAGCGCGGTGGCGACCGTGGCGGCTTCCGTCGCGACGACCGCCGTGACGGCGACCGTGGCGGCGACCGCGGTGGCGACCGTGGCGGCTTCCGCCGCGACGACCGCCCGTCGTTCCGTCGTGACGACCGTCCCTCCGGTGGCGGCTACCGTTCCGCCGGCGGCGACCGCCCGTTCAACCGCGACCGTCGTGACGACCGTCCCTCCAGCGGCTTCCGCTCCGGTGGCGGCGACCGCCCCCACGGCCGTCGTGACGACCACCGTGGCGCCGGCTCCTTCGACCGCCGCGCCGAGAAGCCGCGCTGGAAGCGCAACGGCTGATCGAGCGATCGATCCAACGGCTGGTCTCCACAGCTGAACTGAGGGCCCGTACGGCATTCACGCCGTACGGGCCCTCGGCCGTCCGGAGCCGTTTCCGGACATCCGCGCGATGTCCGGGGCCATAACGACTCGGGCATCCACGGTCGGCCGGGCTATGCTGCGGTGTGCGGGCCGTTAGCTCAATTGGCAGAGCAGTGGACTTTTAATCCATTGGTTGTGGGTTCGAGTCCCACACGGCCTACCGCCGAGGCCCAGGTCGGACCGTTCTGACCTGGGCCTCAAGGCTTTTCCCAAGGCTTTTCCCCGAGTGGTTTCCCGCCGCCACGCCGCCCTGGGTCCGGTGCCCGGCCAGGGGCGGACGCTAGCGTGTCGGTTGGGAACGGGGCCGCCGACCCGGCTCCAGGGTCCTCTGGCCAGCCCTTGGCGATGTCCCGTTCCCGCCTTTTCCTCCCCGTCGCCCCCCATCGCCGTCGCGCCCCTAGGCTGTGATCTTGGTGACCTGGCCGGCGCCGACGGTGCGGCCGCCCTCGCGGATGGTGAAGCGCAGGCCCTCCTCCATGGCGATCGGCTGGATGAGTTGGACCGTCATCTCGGCGTTGTCGCCGGGCATGACCATCTCTGTGCCCTCCTTGAGGGTCACAACACCGGTCACGTCAGTCGTACGGAAGTAGAACTGCGGACGGTAGTTGTTGAAGAACGGGGTATGACGGCCGCCCTCGTCCTTCGAGAGGATGTAGGCCGTGGCCTCGAACTCGGTGTGCGGGGTGACCGAACCGGGCTTGATGATGCACTGGCCGCGCTCGACGTCCTCGCGCTTGATGCCGCGGAGCAGCAGGCCGACGTTCTCGCCCGCCTGGCCCTCGTCGAGCAGCTTGCGGAACATCTCGATACCGGTGACCGTCGTGGTCGTCTTCTCCGGGTGGATGCCGATGATGTCGACGGTCTCGTTGACCTTGAGGATGCCGCGCTCGATACGACCGGTGACGACGGTGCCACGACCGGTGATCGTGAAGACGTCCTCGATCGGCATCAGGAACGGCTTGTCGACGTCGCGCTCGGGCTGCGGGATGTGCTCGTCGACGGCGTCCATCAGGTCCTCGACGGACTTGACCCAGGTCGGGTCGCCCTCGAGCGCCTTCAGTGCGGAGATCTTGACGACCGGGGCGTCGTCACCCGGGAACTCGTACTCGTTGAGGAGCTCGCGGACCTCGAGCTCGACGAGCTCCAGGATCTCCTCGTCGTCCACCATGTCGGCCTTGTTCAGGGCGACGACGATGTACGGAACGCCGGACTGGCGGGCCAGGAGCACGTGCTCCTTGGTCTGCGGCATCGGACCGTCGGTCGCGGCGACCACGAGGATCGCGCCGTCCATCTGGGCGGCACCGGTGATCATGTTCTTGATGTAGTCCGCGTGACCCGGGCAGTCGACGTGGGCGTAGTGGCGCGCCGCGGTCTGGTACTCGACGTGCGCGATGGAGATGGTGATACCGCGCTGACGCTCCTCCGGGGCCTTGTCGATCTCGTCGAAGGGCGTGTAGGGGTTCAGGTCCGGGAACTTGTCGTGCAGCACCTTGGTGATCGCCGCGGTGAGGGTGGTCTTGCCGTGGTCGACGTGACCGATGGTGCCGATGTTGACGTGCGGTTTTGTCCGCTCGAACTTCGCCTTCGCCACTGGGAAACCTCCAGTTCGCCTCAGCAGGACGAAGGAAGGCCGGCGGCCGTCGATCCCTCGCGTCCTGAAATGGTCGTGAATACGCGGAGCAATGCTCCCGTCACCCTATGTCGTCACGGTGTCATCTGGCGCGCGGCGCGTCCCCGGATGGACGAGCGCGTCCCCCACCATCCGCTTCCCGAGACGGGGGGCGAACAACGCCACACGTGCGGGTGGTGACGCGGCTGGACTGGTCCGGGTTTGACGGCGAATGCCCGGGAGGCGATCTGGACAGTCGACCTATCGTGTGCGGCCACCGGAGGCGGATGTGCCGGAGGTAACACGCCATGAGTCATGGGCCAGAGGCATAGGCGATGAAGCACATACGTCTGTTGCGCTGCCGATCCGTGCGGGTGCTGTGGCTGTCGATGACCCTGTCCGTGCTGGGCGACCGGCTGTACGGGCTGGCCGCGATGTGGGTCGTGTACGAGGCGACGGGCTCGTCCTCCCGGACGGGCCTGGTGGCCGCCGTCGAGTCGCTCCCCTACATAGCTCTCGGCTACATAGCCCTCGGCGGTGCGGGCTCCGTGATGGCCCGCTTCTCCCGCTGGCGCGCCCTGGCCTGGGTGGACGCCGGCCGGGCCGCCGTCGCGCTGGCCGTACCGCTGTTCTGGTCGCCGGACACGACCGGCTTCCTGATCACGCTGACGCTCGTCCTGCTGCTCGGCACGCTCAGCGCGCTCTTCGACCCCAACTTCGGCGCGCTGGTGCCCCAGCTGGTGCCGGTCGAGGAGCTGCCGCTGGTCAGCGGCCTGTTCGACCTGACGTCGAGGATCGCGGGCGTGCTCGGGCAGGGGAGCGTGGGGGTCCTCCTGCTGCTCGTGTCCGAGATCGAACTGTTCGCCGTCGACGGCTGCACCTTCGTCGTCTCGGCCCTGGCCCTCGGCTGGCTCGGCCACCGCACGGCGACGGAGGGGAGGGCGGACGACGCGCCGGGGGACCCGCCCGCCTCCGGGCGGCAGGGACCGGACGTACGCGCCCGGTCCCTGCTCCACCGCCACCCCCGGATCGCGATCGCGGTCGCCGTGCACGGCGTGGCCCTGTTCACCGCGGCGGTCTCGACCGTCGGCCTGCCCCCACTGCTCGTCTCCCGCTTCGGCCAGGGCGCCACCGGATACGGCCTGGCCCTCGCCGCCACGGCCGCCGGCGGACTCGCCGGGAACCTGCTCACCGGCCAGTTCGCCGGACGGCGGACCGACGGCGACCCGGCCGTGCCCGCCGAGTCGTGGATCACCACGTACTGCCTCGCCTGGGCGCTGTCCGGATTCGCGCTGGCCGGGCTGGGCGTGGCGGGCTCCATGACGACTGTGATCGCCCTGTGCGTCGTCTCCGGCCTCCTCTTCCCCATCTGCGCCGTGACCTTGCGCGCCCACCTGACCCGCTTCGCCCCGGCCGAGCGCCTCCGGCTCCTGACCGTCGACCAGACGGTCACGCGGTCGGCCGGGATGGCCGGACTCCTCCTGCTGCCGCCCGTCGTGGACGCGGCTCCGGTCGGGGCGTTCGTAGGAGCGGGCGTTCTGTTGTCGGCGGCGGCGCTGACGGGCTGGTGGCTGGGCGTACGAACGACGGAGGGACCGCCCCTGTAAGGGGCGCGGGGCAGTGCCTTCATACGGCTACCGCCGCGTGGGCGCGACCGGCCACGAACGGTCCGCGGTCGAGGTCCCGCACCGCGAGGGGGCGGCGAACGCGAGCGCGGGCGAACCCGCCAGTTGGTGAAAACCCCGCCCCCGGCGTGTGTTCACGCCGCTACGGTAAGTGCGCGGGGTGGGCAGTAGTGGTGCGGCGAGGTCGGGAGGCGACGGGCATGGCGAAGACGCGAGCGGGCGGGGGCGAGGGCGAGAGCGGGCGGGGCGGCGAGCCGGACGGCTCCACCGGCTCCGAGCGGGCGCCCGCCGAGCAGACGCCAGCCGAGCAGACGCCCGCAGAGCAGGTGGCGGAGCTGCTGAAACGGGCCCAGAACGGCTTCGAGATCGGCGAGCCGCTCCTGGACCGGCTGCGCACGGCGCTGATGCACCAGACCGAGCTCCGCTCGTACCGTCAGCGCAACGACGGCCGGCGTCCCCTCCGGTGCAACACCTACCGGCACATCTTCCTGCTCGCCGACGGCAGCAGCCTCGTGCTCTACGAGCTGGAGCACGACACGGGACCGCAGGAGCGCTTCCTCTACGAGCTCTACACCGACGACGGCGCGCTCGACGCCGCCGAACGCCGGGTGCACGACCGGATCGGCGGCGGGGGCATCGGACCGGGGAGCGAGTCCGAGGAGCTGCCCGCCTGGCTGGCGGAGGAGCTGCTCCTCGCGATGGGCCCGACCAGGCCCCGCCGGGAGTACGTCTCCGAGGCCTCGCCCGACCATGCCCGCAGGCTGCTGCGCCGCGCGGAGAATGCGGACGGGCCCGGGGAGGTCGTCCGCGAGCTGCTCCAGGGGGCGCTCGGCCACCACATCGCGCTGATCACCAAGCCCAGGCGCCGGGCCACGGGCCGCGACGCCACCTGGTGCCGGTTCTACGAGCACGCGTTCCTGCTGGAGGGCGGCGGCGAGGTCAGCCTCTGGGAGCTGGAGCACAACATGACGGCCGACGGACGGCTCGTCTGTGAGGTGTATCTCGACGAGGCGGAGGCGGAAGTGGCCGCCGACCGCCATGCCAGGGCTCAGGGCGTCGAGTTATAGGGGCGCGGTAGGGGAGGGAGCCGGGGTGGCGGGGTGCCCGCCCCGGGCCTTGGCGGGGAGAAGGCCATGGCCATCCCGGGTGGTCGTATGGTACGGTCGACCAAGTTGCAATTGTGGTACCCATGAACTTGTGTGCGCCTCGGTTCTGTAGCCGATGGCGCATTTTTGTTTTTGCCGGTCTGTTCCGGTCTGGGGACCCACCCCATCCAAAGGAGTAAGACATGGCTACCGGCACCGTGAAGTGGTTCAACTCGGAAAAGGGCTTCGGCTTCATCGAGCAGGACGGCGGCGGCCCCGACGTCTTCGCCCACTACTCGAACATCGCCACGAACGGCTTCCGTGAGCTCTTCGAGGGCCAGAAGGTCTCCTTCGACGTCACGCAGGGCCAGAAGGGCCTGCAGGCGGAGAACATCGTCAACATCTGACGACCCCGGCCGGATCCGTCCGGCCTAGCGTGACGCCTCGACGCGTCACGCGGCACAGCACGACAAAAGGCCCGCGCCACTGGGTGCGGGCCTTTTGCCGCCCCGCGCCAGCGCGCCCAGGGCTCACGCCGGAACGTCCGTCCAGGGCCGCCCCGCGAACGAGGTCCCCGAACCGGGCGTGCCACCCCACTGAGGGAAGGTCCCCCGAATGACTCGTTCCGCACGCCCCGCCCGCTCCTCGGAGTCCCGCTCCGCCGACTCCGCCCGTTCCGGCCGTCCGGCGGGCCCCGCCCGTTCCGGCCGTCCCGCCCGTTCCCGTGGCGGACGTCAGCCCGAGCGTCGCCCCGCCGCCCCTCTCCAGGGTGAGTTCGAGACGCCCGTCAGCACGACGCCGGCCCTGCCGGCCGTCGACTCCTTCGCCGCGCTGGACATGCCCGGCGGTCTGCTCTCCACGCTGACCCGCGAGGGCGTCACCGAGCCCTTCCCGATCCAGGCGGCGACCCTCCCCAACTCGCTGGCCGGCCGTGACGTCCTCGGCCGTGGCCGTACGGGCTCGGGCAAGACCCTCGCCTTCGGCCTGGCGCTGCTGGCCCGTACGGCGGGTCGGCGCGCCGAGGCGAAGCGACCGCTCGCGCTGGTCCTCGTGCCCACGCGGGAGCTGGCCCAGCAGGTCACCGACTCCCTCACCCCGTACGCGACCGCCGTCAACCTGCGGATGACCACGGTCGTCGGCGGCATGTCCATCGGCCGGCAGGCCCAGACCCTCGCGCGCGGCGCCGAGGTGCTCGTCGCGACGCCGGGCCGGCTCGCGGACCTCATCCAGCGCGGCGACTGCTCGCTGCGCGACGTGGCGATCACGGTTCTGGACGAGGCCGACCAGATGGCCGACATGGGCTTCCTGCCGCAGGTCACCAAGCTGCTGGAGCAGGTCGCCCCGGGCGGTCAGCGGATGCTGTTCTCCGCGACCCTGGACCGCAACGTCGACCGGCTCGTCCGCCGCTTCCTCACCGACCCGGTGACGCACTCCGTCGACGCGTCGGTGGGCGCGGTGGTGACCATGGACCACCACCTGTTCCACGTCACCGACCAGGACAAGAAGGACGCGGTCAGCCGGGTCGCGGCCCGCGCCGGGCGCGTGATCATGTTCGTGGACACCAAGCGTGGCGCCGACCGGCTGGTCAAGAAGCTGCTGTCCCAGGGCGTCCGCGCCGCCGCGCTGCACGGCGGCAAGAGCCAGCCGCAGCGCAACCGGGTGCTGGACCAGTTCCGGACCGACCAGGTCACCGCGCTGATCGCGACGAACGTCGCCGCGCGCGGCATCCACATCGACGGTCTCGACCTCGTCGTCAACATCGATCCGCCGGTCGACCACAAGGACTACCTCCACCGCGGCGGCCGTACCGCTCGCGCGGGTGAGTCCGGCACCGTCGTCACGTTCGTCCTGCCCGAGCAGCGGCGCGAGATGAGCCGCATGATGACCACGGCGGAGATCACCGCGAACGTCATCAAGACCTACCCGACCGACCCCGAGCTGGCCCGTATCACCGGTGCCCGCGAGCCCAGCGGTGTCCCTGTCGTCATCGCGCCGCCGGCCCCGGCCCAGCCGCAGGGCGGTCAGGGCGACAAGGGTGCCAAGCCGTCGCGCTCGCGCGGTTCCCGCTCCCGCTCGCGTTCCGGTTCGGGTGCCGGTTCGGCCGCCGGCTCCGGCTCCGGTGCGGGCAACGGCGGCGGCCGTCCGTTCCGCGGCTTCGGCGGCAACGGCGGCGAGGGCTCCCGGCGCTCCGGCGGCACCCGTCCGGGCAACGCCGTCGGCCGGTCGCGCCGAGGCGGCGCCGGCGGCGGCGGTCGTCGTCCTGCCGCTTCCTGAGGCCCTGACGGCCCGAGCCTCTTCCGGCCTGTGGCCCTGAGGCTCCGACCTCCTGAAACTCCGTCGGCCCGAGGCCCCGGCCAGTCGGCCGGGGCCTCGAACGGCGCATCCCCGTTCGCCCGGCCGTACCCCGCCCGCAAGGGTGGACGGGTATGGAGCAAGGGACGTCGGCCGGTCAGGAGCACACGGTGGGGAAGCGAGTCGGGCCACCGCCCGGGCCGGATGCACTCTGCGAGCCGCTCCCCGGGCGGGTGACGTCGGTCGTCGTCGCCCGCTGCCTCCCCGCCGCCGTCATCGTCGGCGGCATCGCTTTCGACGTCCTCACGCCCCCCAAGTACTCCTCCGCTCCCTTCTTCGTCTCCGCGCCCCTCGTCGCCGCCCCGCTCCTCTCCCTCTTCGCCACCCTGCTCACGGCGGTCGTGGCCCTGGCGGCGATGGTCACGCTCTCCTTCGCGCGGCAGGCGCCGGAGACGGGCGAGTCGGTGACCGAGGTCGCCACCGTCCTGATCGTCGGCGCGCTCGCCGTGGGCATCAACCGCGTCGTACGGCGCGGCAATCTCCGGCTGGCGTCCGTACGGAGCGTCGCGGAGGCCGCCCAGCGGGCCGTGCTGCCCACGCCCCCGGCCCGGATCGGCGGGCTCCGCGTGGCCGCGCGCTATGTCGCCGCGCAGGCCGACGCCCGGATCGGCGGCGACCTCTACGCGGTGCAGGACACCCCGTACGGCGTCCGCGTCATCGTCGGCGACGTGCGGGGCAAGGGCCTCGGCGCGGTGGAGGCGGTCGCGATCCTGATCGGCGCGTTCCGGGAGGCGGCGGAGCAGGAGCGCACGCTGGAGGGGCTGGCGGTGCGGCTGGAGCGCGCGCTGCAACGGGAGGGCGCACGGCGCGCGAACGTCGATCAGGCCGAGGGGTTCACCACCGCCGTCCTGGCCGAGGTCCAGCCGGGCGCGGGCGCCCTGCGCATCGTCAACCGCGGCCATCCGCCCCCGCTCCTGCTCCATTCCGACGGCACCGTCGGGGACACCCACCCCCGAGCGCCCGCCCTGCCGCTGGGGATGGAGGACCTGGGTGTGTGGCCGGACCGGGTGGAGGAGTGGGAGTTCCCGGTGGGGGCGACGTTGCTGCTGTTTACCGACGGGGTCACCGAGGCCAGGGACGCGGCCGGGGCGTTCTATGACCCCCAGCCACGGTTGCACGGCAAGCAGTTCCGCAGCCCCGACGCCCTGCTGGACTCCCTCGCGGCGGACGTGACCCGGCACGCGGGCGGGCGTACGGACGACGACATGGCCCTGCTCGCCATCCGGCGGATCGACGGCAGGCTCCGTACCGCGCCCATCACCCACAAACGTCCCCAGGTCACCGCCCGTCCCGCACGCATTCAGTTGCATAACGACTGACGAACTATCAGAAATAAGCGCTTCATAAAGAACCCCAACATGCCAGCTGGGTTCACTCTTTCGGCTTGGAATCCGGCCGCTCTGTCTATTAACGTTCGATAACGCAGCGCGGTCGTTGCAGCCGTCGCAAGGGCGGTGCCGTGCGCCTTCGCCGAATCCCGTGGGCGGAACCGGGGAACCATCATTTGGGGTGAATCGGGCCCGAACGCAGGCCTGTAGGAGACCTTCCTCCTCCGAACCCTCCCCCAGAGCCTGAACGGCCTGGGGGGACCCCCACGCTTAACCCGGTAGGCGAACAGGAAGGAAAGGAGTCGCCCTCGTGGCGTCCAACAGCTCCGACAGCTCCGCGTTCGACGGCAGTCCGTACGACCCTCCGTACGACCCCCCGTTCGTTCCCGCCTACATTCCCCCCTACGAGCCGGATCCGGCCCCCGAGGCCACTGTCCCCGCCCCCGCGCCCCGGGCGGCGGCCGACGAGTGGGCCCCCGGCGAGGACCACCCGGCGGCGCCCGTCCGCGGCCGGCACCGTGTCGTCAAGCCGCGCGGCGGCACGATGGCGCGCAGCGGGGCGGTGCTCGGCGCCGGAATGATCGCGGCGGTCGGTGCGGGCGGCATGGCCAGCGCCCAGGACCGTCCGCAGCCCTCCATATCCATGCCGGACCTGGCCCAGAGCATCCCGGTCGTCGGCTCGTTCATGGCCGACGGCCACGAGCGGGGCGGGCAGCGGGCCGTCGAGGCGCAGCAGGCCCCCGTCGAGACGGTACGTACCGTGCGCGACACCGCCGACGCCGGCGAGGTGCTGCGGGCCCGCATCCTCCAGCAGGCCGAGCACCAGCAGGGCGCCGCCGAGGCCGAGGCGCAGGCGCGCGTGGCCCAGGCCGCCGCCGAGCAGCACCGCAAGGCGGCGGCGGAGAAGGCCGCGGCGGAGCGGGAGTCGGCCGAGCGCGAGGCGGCGGACGCGAAGGCGGCGACGTACGAGGCCGCGCAGCGGGAGGCGGCGGACGGTGGGGCGGCGACGGCTGAGGCGGCCGGAACGGCCGGCACTCCGGAGCGGCACTCGACCGGATCGTCCGGCTCCGCGCACCGTGGCACCGCTGGCGGATCCTTCACCCTCCCCGTGGCCTCCTACACCCTCACCGCCGGCTTCGGCCAGGCGGGAAACATGTGGTCCGCGAACCACACCGGCGAGGACTTCGCCGCCCCCACCGGCAGCCCGGTCAAGGCGGTCGGCGGCGGCACCGTCACCCAGGCGGGCTGGGCGGGCGCGTACGGCTACCGCATCGTGCTGACGCTCGATGACGGGACCGAGGTCTGGTACTGCCACCTGTCGTCGATGGTGGTCACGTCGGGCAAGGTCGGCACGGACACGGTCATCGGCCGGGTCGGCGCGACCGGCAATGTCACCGGCCCGCATCTCCACCTGGAGGTACGGCCGGGCGGTGGCGCGCCGGTGGACCCGCTGTCGTGGCTGCGGGGCAGGGGCCTGGAGCCGTAGCGAGCAGGCGGGGCCGCCGGTCGGCAAGCCGGACAGGCCAATCAGGTCATAGCGGCCGGAGAACCCTCCGATATCGGATATCCCGGGAATGTTCTGTGTGCGATCGGGAAATCAGATGACGTGACGACCACCGCGACGATCACCACGTCCGTGCCCGCCCGCCTGGACCGGCTGCCCTGGTCCCGGTGGCATTGGACCGTGGTGATCGGTCTCGGCACGGTCTGGGTCCTGGACGGCCTGGAGGTCACGATCGTCGGCAATATCGCCGGCCGTCTCTCCGAGCAGGGCAGCGGACTGCCGATCACTTCCGGCGGAGTGACGGGAGTGGCGGCCGCGCTCTATGTGGCGGGCGCCTGTTCCGGCGCGCTCTTCTTCGGCCGGCTGACCGATCTCTTCGGCCGTAAAAGACTCTTCATGGTCACGCTCGCGGTCTATCTGGCCGCGACGGCCCTGACCGCGCTCTCGTACTCGTCCTGGTGGTTCTTCACCTTCCGCTTCGTGACGGGTTTCGGCATCGGCGGCGAGTACGCGGCGATCAACTCCGCCATCGACGAACTGATCCCGGCCGCCTACCGCGGCCGTGTCGACCTCATCATCAACGGCAGCTTCTGGCTCGGCGCCATCGCGGGTTCATTGCTGTCGGTCCTGATGCTCGACACCAGCATCTTCGCCAAGGCCGTCGGCTGGCGGCTGACCTTCGGGCTGGGCGTCATCCTGGGGCTGGTCATCCTGCTCGTACGCCGCCATGTGCCGGAGAGCCCGCGCTGGCTGTTCATCCACGGCAGGGCGGAGGAGGCCGAACGGCTCGTCACGTCGATCGAGAAACGCGTCGTGGCCGAGAAAGGCATCCCCCTCCCGCCCGCCAAAGGGCGTTTCACCATCCGCCAGCGCGAGAGCTTCGGGTTCCGTGACATCGCCCGCACGGTCTTCTCCGACTACCGGCGCCGGGCCGTCCTGGGCCTCGCCCTCTTCATCGGCCAGGCGTTCCTCTACAACGCGATCACCTTCGGTTTCGGTGCCATCCTCACCCGTTTCTTCGGCGTTTCCACGTCCCGCACCGGCTATTTCTTCGCCGTCATAGCGGTGGGCAACTTCCTGGGCCCGCTCTTCCTGGGGAAGCTCTTCGACACCCTCGGCCGGCGCATCATGATCTCCTCGACGTACCTCCTGGCCGGGGTCCTGCTGTTCGGCACCGCCTGGCTGTTCGGCGCCGGGCAGCTGAACGCCGTCACCCTCACCGCCTGCTGGGCGGTGGTCCTCTTCTTCGCCTCGGCGGGCGCCAGCAGCGCCTACCTCACCGTCTCCGAGATCTTCCCGATGGAGACCCGGGCCATGGCCATCGCCTTCTTCTACGCGGTGGGCACGGCGGCGGGCGGCATCAGCGGCCCGCTCCTCTTCTCGGCCCTCACCCAGAGCGGCGTCGTCGCCGACACGGTCGTGGCCTTCTGCCTCGGCGCGGCCCTGATGTGCCTGGGTGGAGTGGTGGCCGCGTTCCTGGCCGTACGGGCGGAAGGCCGCTCGCTGGAGGACATCGCGGCACCCCTGTCCGTCCACCCTCCCGATCCCCTGCCGGCACCGGCGCCCGCGGAATAACGGGCCCGGCAGGGGAGTTGAACCTTCGCATGGCTGACAACACCCATCACAAGGCAATCGGCGGTCTCTCCGTCCACCCCCTGAACCTGGGCGGAAACGTCTTCGGCTGGACGGCCGACGAGAAGCAGTCCTTCGCCGTCCTCGACGCCTACGCCGAGGCCGGCGGCAACTTCATCGACACGGCGGACGTCTACTCCGCCTGGGTGCCCGGCAACAAGGGTGGCGAGTCCGAGACCATCATCGGGAACTGGCTCGCCGAGCGCGGCAACCGGGACGCGATCGTCGTCGCCACCAAGGTCGGCAACGGCGTCCCCGAGCACCGCGGCCTGGCCCCCGCGACCATCAAGGCCGACGTCGAGGCCTCCCTGCGCCGCCTCCGCACGGACCACATCGACCTCTACTACACGCACGTGGATGACGAGTCGGTCCCCGTCGAGGAGATCATCACGACGCTGGACGGCCTGGTGAAGGAGGGCAAGGTCCGCGAGATCGCGGCCTCCAACATCACGGCGGCACGTCTGCGCGCCTCCCTGGACTTCTCCGACGCCGCCGGCCTGGCCAAGTACGTGGCGATCCAGCCCCACTACAACCTGGTCTCGCGCGATACCTACGAGGGCGAACTCGCCTCCGTGGCCGCCGAGCACGGCCTGGCCGCGATCCCGTACTTCGCGCTGGCCTCGGGCTTCCTCACCGGCAAGTACCGTCCGGGCACGACGGTGGACAGCGCGCGTGCGGGCGGCGCGGCGCATTACCTGGAGACGGAGCGGGGCGTGCGCGTGCTCGCCGCCCTCGACGAGGTGGCCGCGGCCCACGACGCCGAGCTCGCGACCGTGGCCCTGGCCTGGCTCGCGGCCCGGCCGACGGTGGCGACGCCGCTGGCCAGCGCCCGTACGGTCGAGCAGCTGGCGCCGCTGCTGGCGGTGGGCGACCTGAAGCTCACGGAGGCGGAGCTGGCGAAGCTGACGGAGGCGTCGGCGTAAGGACCCTTGTGGGGGTAGTGATTGGCCCATGACCGCGGGCCACAAATGGACCAGCACAGCGGGACAACAACTCCGTAGGCTCGCGGTCATGACAAACAAGGCGACGACCAAGATGACGAACAAGACGACGAACAAGGTGGACTTCTACTTCGACCCGATCTGCCCCTTCGCCTGGATCACGTCCCGCTGGATCCTGGAGGTGGAGCGGCACCGCGACCTCGACCTGCGCTTCCGCGTCATGAGCCTGTCCGTGCTCAACGAGGGCCGCGAGGACCTGCCGGAGCGCTACCGCAGAATCATGGACACCGGCTGGGGCCCGGTCCGGGTGTGCATGGCGGCGGCCCAGGAGCACGGCGACCACGTGCTCCGGGACCTCTACACGGCGCTGGGCACCCGTATCCACAACGCCGACCGGGAGGCCGGCGACGAGGTGATCCGCGAGGCCCTCGCCGAGGCGGGCCTCCCGCTGTCACTGGCGGACGCGGCGCACACGACGGACTACGACGAGGCGCTGCGCAAGAGCCACCACGAGGGCATGGACCCGGTCGGCGAGGAGGTGGGCACGCCGACGATGCACATCGACGGCGTCGCCTTCTTCGGACCGGTACTGACCGCGATACCGAGGGGCGAGGACGCCGTCCGGATCTTCGACGGGGTGCGCCTGCTGGCGAGCTACCCCAAGTTCTTCGAACTGAAGCGCACCCGGACGGGCGACCTGGACTTCAGCTAGTCGTGGCTGCTGTTCCGCTCCACAACCCAGGAAGCAAGGGCGACACCACTCGCGACTGTGAAGACGGACGGCCAGGCGCCGACCTTCTTGGCGAGCGGGTGGGACCCGGCGAAGGCGGCGACGTAGGCCCCGGTCAACCCGGCGGCGGCCCCGGCGCCGACCGTCTCCTTCCACTGCTTGGCGGCGAGAGCCCCGGCGGCGGCGAGGGCCACTCCACCGAGGGGCCGCTTCTTGGTCCACCGGGCGACGCCGTAGCCGCCGATAAGACCACCGGCGGCCACCAGGGACGTAGGAACTGCCACAGCAACAACCTCCGCATCGAGGGATCTCGTCCTAAAGCTAACGCCGGAGGAAGAGGAATCGTCCGCCGCCCTGGGCATGAATCGCTGAGTGACCAATGACGCTCGCAAAACAGTGGAAGCGGGTGGCCGAAGCGCGGCCCGCATCATCGACGAGGCCCTGGGCTTCGTCTACCCGGCCGCGCTGCGCGCAGCGGTGACGGCAGGCGTGGCGGACCACCTGACGGACGGCCCTCGTACCCCGTCCGACCTGGCGAAGGCGACGGGCACGGACGCCCGCGGCCTCCACCGGGTCCTGCGCCTCCTGGCCACGAGAGGCCTGTTCGAGGAGGACGGGGAGGGCCGCTTCCACCTGACGGAGGCGGGGGACGCGCTGCGCTCGGACGCGCCCGTGTCCGTACGCTCGGCGGTCCTGATGATCACGGACCGGACGTTCTGGCTGCCGGCGGGCGAGATGACGAGGTGTGTGGAGGAAGGCACCTCGGCCTTCGACCGCATCTTCGGGATGCCGTTCTTCGACTACTTCACGGGGAGCGCGGAGACGGCGGCCATCTTCCACGACGGAATGGCGGCGATGTCGGACGCGGAGAACCAGCCGATCGCGGACGCTTACTCGTTCCCGCCCTCGGCCACGGTCGTGGACGTGGGCGGCGGCCACGGCGGCCTCCTCCAGTCGGCCCTCCGCAACACCCCCGGCCTCCAGGGCGTCCTCTACGACCAGCCCCACGTCCTGGCCGGCCACCGCCTGGACACCCCGGACCTGGCAGGCCGCTGGACCCTGGCCGAGGGCGACTTCTTCACCTCGGCCCCGCCCGGCGACATCTACCTCCTCAAGCGCATCCTCCACGACTGGGACGACACCCAGTCGCGGACGATCCTCACCAACTGCCGCGAGGCCATGGCGCCGGGCGGCCGAGTCCTGGTCATCGACGCGGTCATCCCCCAGGACAACGCCCCTCACCAGGGCAAGACGCTCGACCTGCTGATGATGGCGTCGTTGGTGGGCCGCGAACGCACGGAGCAGGAATTCAAGGACCTGTTCGCGGAGGCGGGCCTCCGCCTGACCCGGGTGATCCCGACGGGAACGGTCCTGTCGATCGTGGAGGGGGAGGCGGCGGCGGACGCGTAGCGGCCCGGCCAGGCCCGGGAGCCTACGACCGGAAGCCGATGATCCCAAACCCGGGCCGGGCCTCGGCGTGCCGCAACCAGCCGATGACGTCCATGACCGCGTCGACGACCTCGGGTTCGAGCGGGGGAGCGTGCCCCTTCCGCTTGGTCTCCTCGAACTGCTCCAAAGCCTTGGCGCACTGCTCCGGGGTCCACTCCCCACACCCCGGCGCCTCATACGGCCTCGGCAGGGGCTTCGGCACGTCGCCGTAGCTGAAGTCCTCCACGGAAACCGCCGTGATCCCGAGAGCCCGCAGCCCGTCGTCGACCACCGACAGCCAGCTGCCCCGGAAGGGACAGAAAGAGGAGTTGTCGAGGAAGGAACCCGTGAGGTCGCACAGCCGCTTGTAGGCGTAGCCGTACTGGAAGGCGTGCTCCTGATCGTCGCTGAACGGCCCGCCGTTGACGACGGCTTCCAACGCCTCGTACGCCGTGGGCGCGCCGTCCTTTATCGCGTGCGAGAACCAGTCGTCGTCCCGCGCCAGGTCGTCCGCGAAGTTGTCGCGGATGACCTGGAGCAGCCCCCCGTCGCGCGAGCCGACCAGGGCCCGTGTCCTGGCAGGGTCCAGCAGATACACACTCAGTCCCGAACTCATGTGCCTGAACCTAGCGGTGACCACTGACAACGCGGCATGGGCGCGGAGCGGGGTGTCCGTTTCCTTCAAGACCCGGCGCACGCTCTCTCCCTAAGCTCCCGGGCATGAGCACCACACCAGCACCTGAACTCCACTCCATCGGCCTCGTCGTCTCCGATCTGGCCGCGACGCTCACCTTCTACCGGCGTCTCGGGATCGAGTTCCCCGAAGGCTCCGAGGACCAGCCGCACGTAGAGGCCGTCCTGCCGGGCGGGCTGCGCCTCCTCCTCGACCCCGAGAGCACCGTCCGCTCCTTTCACCCGTCGTGGCGTCCACCGGCGGGCGGCAGTGGCCGGGTGGGGCTGGCGTTCCGGTGCACGGGCCCCGAGCACGTCGACGCGGTGTACGAGGACCTGGTCGGCGCCGGATACCACGGTGAGCTGAAGCCGTGGGACGCCTTCTGGGGCCAGCGGTACGCCGTGGTGCACGACCCGGACGGCAATGGTGTCGACCTCTTCGCACCCCTGGCGTGATTCGCCGCCTGGGCGCCGCCTGGGCTACGCCCGCACCAGCCCGGACAGCGACTCTCCCGCCAACTCCCGAACCTCGCGCGCCAGATGAGCCTGATCCGAGAAGCCGGCCCGGACGGCCGTCTCCGCGAAGGGCACGCCGGCGCGGGCCAGGGTGAGGGCGCGTTGCAGACGGAGGATCCGGGCGAGGGTCTTGGGCCCGTAGCCGAAGGCGTTCAGTGCGCGGCGGTGAAGCTGCCGCGCACCGAGGCCCACCGCTTCGGCGGTCGCCGCAACGGATCGCCCGGCTGCCAGGGACGCCACGACCGCCCGCAGCAGCGGGTCCGGGGATGGCGCGTCGGCCGCGAGACGCAGCGCCAGCTCCTCAAGCGCGGCAGCCGGGTCGGGCGCCGCGTCGACGCGTTCCGTGAAGCGGCGCACTTCGGCGCCCGGCCACAGGTCGGCGAGCTCCACACGCCGGTCCCGCAGCTCGTGCGCGGGTACGCCGAGCAGGGCGGGAGCGGTACCGGGGTGGAAACGAACGCCGGCCCAAGGCCCTCGCCCGCCGGCTCCAGGACGGTACGCACGGGTGTCGGGCCCGGCGACGAAGAGCCTGCCCTCGGTCCACAACAGATCCATGCACCCGTCGGGCAGCACGGTCACGGCTTTGCTGCCCCCGGGAGGCCCGGCGGTTCCCCGCGTCCACACGACGGCGTCCGGCAGTCGGGACGCGCGCTCTGCGTACGTGGGGGACACGCCGTGAAGGTTACGCGGCTCCCGGCCTAGCGGCTCGTACGGGCCATGGCCCGCAGCCCCGACACGTACGCGCGCACGTCGGCGGCGTCCGGACCGGGCAGCTCCGGACGCGGCCCGTCGCCACGACAGCCGCGGCACAGACCACCGGGCAGGGCCTCGGGCCGCCCCGGCGTGCCACAACCGGTGCACTCCATGACCCGACGGCGGGGCGGCACCTCCGGAGCGGCGAGTGCCTCGGGCGGCATCTTCTCGGTGAGCCTCGTGCGAGTGAACGCCCCGGGGTGATGGACGACGTCGGGGAGCCCGGCGGCGAGGGTTCGTACGAGATCGTCCGGTGTGGCCCCGCGCCGGAGCCATTCGTCGGCGAGCTCCTCGAGGGCGGAGCACTCGGAAGCGGAGAGGCCGAGCCGGGGTTCGGTACGACCAAGCCGGACCAGAGCCTCGTAGGCGGCGGACCGGGCGAGCCGCGTGGGGCGTGACGCGACCCGAGCGGGGGCCGGGGCAGGAGTGTCCTCCTCCCCCTCCTCAAGGCACGCCTCCCACCAGGCATCGTCGCGCGCGGTCCGGGAGAAGTGCGAGCGGGTCACCCACTGCGTACGGCCCTCGCCGACCGTCTCCCGGATACGCCGCAGGTGCCCGGCCTCGGAGAGGTTGTTGAGAGCGGTGCTCACGGCCTGCTGCCCGTAGGCGGGGATCTGCTTGGCCAGGGTCTTGATGTCGACGGCGGCGCCGTCGGGAAGCCGGTCGATGTGCGCGGCGATGGCCGCCTCCCGGGCGGGGAGGTGCGCGAAGTCGTCCCGGGTGCGCGGGGCTTGGTCGGGCGCGGAACGCTTGCCGTATCCGGACGCGGCCATGGGGACAGCGGTAGAGTTGGCGTCAGCCACGAGATCACTCACTCTGATCTAGATGGTCAGACCCCGGCTCAGGTGTTGGCGCACCGGCCGGGGTTGCTTTGTTGTGGCGCACGCTACACGGGGACAGCGGGGGGTGGCGACTCGGTTGCGCAAAGTCATCCGCGTGTGCATACGCGCGACTTGGGAGGGAGGGTGGGTTATCACCCACCACCCATTCCTCAGACAGAGCGCTCGAATCCCGACCCCCGAATCCCGAAGCTCAAGCCCCGGACCCGGACCTCCTGGTCACCGCTCCTCGGAGCCGGCCGCCGGCCCCGCCCGAATCCCGGAACCCGAGCTTCGGTCCGCAAGCGATCACCGAAGCTTGCCGTCCCGTATCCCCGTGACGAACCCGCCCCAGGCCGTACACGAAAAGGCGAGCACGGGTCCGCACGCCTCCTTCGAGTCACGGACGGAAGTGGTCCCGTCAGCAGTGAAGGCGGCTTCCAGGCACTCACCGCCCGTGCCATTGCTGTAGCTGCTCTTGAACCAGCCGGCCTGGACGCATATGGAACGGGCCGCTCTGCTCATCAGGAGTACTCCTTCAGGATGCGCTTGATCAGCTGTGCCGATTGGGGTGGGCTCGACGCAATGGCCCGCATGCTGTCGAATGCCTTCGAGTACTGGCTGACGTCGTCCGGAGTCTCCAGGTAGACGGCGTCGGTCAGCCCGTCCCGGTAGACGACATCGGGATCCGCCTGCTCGGGGAAGCCGAGAATCGTGAAGGCTCCCGTCGCTGGGTACGTGCCGGCGTCGAAGGGCAGGACCTGGAGCGTTACGTTCTTCAACTGGCTTGATAGGAGCATATATTCGAGCTGGGCGCGCATCAGCTCCCTGCCGCCGACGATGTGGCGGAGGACGCTCTCGTGCACGATCGCCCACAGGTCGGGTGGGGCCTCACGGTGCAGGATCTGCTGGCGAGCCATGCGTACGTTCACGTGACGTTCAAGTTCTTCGCCTTCGAGCTGACCGGATGCCCGATGCAGCTCCGCGGCGTATGCGGCTGTCTGCATAAGCCCCGGTACGAACTCGCACTGGTACTGACGCAGGCTTGAGGCCTCCTGCTCCAGCCCGATGTAGGACGAGAACCACGGCGGCACCGCCGACCCGTGTGCGTGCCACCAACCTCGAACCTTGGACTCCTTGGCCAGTCGCATCAGGAACTCGCGCAGCTCGTCCGCTGTGCCGTAGTAGCGGCACAGCGCGTCGATGTCCGAGGACTGCACCCTCCCGCTGCCGGTTTCGAGCCGGTTGACCTTCGACCCGCTCCAGTCCAGGGCCTTGCCGACTTCATTGCAGGTGAGCTGATGGTCTTCGCGAAGCTTCTTGAGCTCGATGGCCAGCCGCCGTCGGCGAGCTGTGGGTGATCCAGCCACTTCAACCTCCCGTGTCACGAACGGCGTTCAGTCCAGCGGACAGCATCAACCAGGCCAATCACCCAATGGAGGGAATCCCCTGGTGCATATTGCATGACGGGATGTGCTCGCTGCCATGCTCGAGCTCTCCCGCACCGGGGAGTCCGCGATCAGAAGGGCTGGGCACGCACATGGGCATCGAGCACCGCAGGCCGGCAAAGATCTGGGAGTTCCCCTTCCTCGCCATCCCCGAGAGGGTCGCCCACCTCCGCCGTACAGTCAGCGCTCCCTTGCGGCTCTGGGGAGTGCGGCACCTTGAGGATCCGGTCCGGCTCTGTGTCACGGAACTGATCACCAACGTCATCACGCACGTCGGCCCAAGGACGCCGACCTGGATCTCCATCGTGTTGGACGGATCGCGACTCCGCATCGCCATCCGTGACCCGGATCCCCGACGCTTCCCGGCGCTGCGGGCGGCCACCCCCGCGCAAGAAGGAGGGCGTGGCCTACACCTGATCGCCGCCACGGCCGACCGCTGGGGCGTGATCCCCAGCGACTACGGCAAAACCACCTGGTGCGAGCTCGCCACGGGTCTCCCGGGCTCAGAGTCCCGGCCCGCGGCCTCGCGCATGTTGCAGACCGAGGCCCTGCTCACGGTGTACGGCCGGCTTCCTGCGCTCAACAGGGCGAGCTCACCTGCCGTGCGCCTGGTGGCAGAGGAGGAGGCGACAGCCTTGATCGCTGACCTCCTCCACTGACTCCAAGCCCAGGGCACCAATCCGGACGCTGCCCTGGACCGGGCACGGGCGCGGTTCGAAGCAGCGAAGGCGAGGCCCGCTTAGTAGCGCTGACGTGATCAGCGGTAGTGCGCTGGCTTAGCTGGCGGCAATGGCGGAGTACGTCCACACATCAGCCGGCATCTCGTGGTCGAGCTTCCAGACGATGGCCATGGGGTTACTGCCCTCGTGCGAGATGTACTCAGCCGGGCCCAGCAACATCCACGGCTGGGCACCGCCTATGTCGTTCTTCTTGTATCGGCGCACGAACAAGAAGACGTCCGATCCGTTCTCCTTGTGGTTCTGGTAGCGCACCCCTGTGGGTGAGGTGCTGGAGGTCTGGTTCTGAGACTCCCAGTGGAAGAGCTCAGGACTCCGCGCGTAGTCCTTGTACCGGGTCTCCGGGGAGAAATCCTTCTCGTCCTTTTCGAGGGTGATGAGGAGCGCATCAATCTTTGCGCTCTCACACCACTTCACGCCCTCACGGAAGTGCCCAGGGAGGAAGCCACCCACACTCGCTTGCCCGAGCGCGGGCAGGATCTCTTCCCTGCTGTAGGAGGCGTGGATGGTGAGTGGGATGTCAGCATGTGCCCCTACCAGCCGTACGGGGAGATGCTCTGTGCGGGCCAGGTTGTGGCTCAGTACCTGCCGGAGCTCGTCCCGGAAGTTCACCTGTTTGGCCAGTGCCTGGAAGCCTTCGTCGTATGAGGCGAAGCCTCCACCAAGCGGCCACAGGGAGAAGAAGAGCATCCTGGCGTATGCCCGGCCCTGCCGGTCAAGGGAGTCGTACGCCGGAGCGTCGTCCTCAAGCATGCGGCTGTACGCAGCCACGCGAGCAGGGTCGTCGACGTGGAGGAAGGCGGAGACGCGCTTGAGTAGAGCCTCTTCGCCGTCCGGTCCAACCTCAGGCAGGAAGTGGGCCCGGCGCAGCAGACGCGTCCAAGAGTTATTGGCGCGGTAGAGCTCCTTAAGCTCCCGCTGGCTCTCGCGGAGATAGCCGGAGAGCTGTGGTTCCGCGTAGGCAGCGACCTCGCGTGTCAGCTGTGTGACATTGACGCCGATTTGGTTCTTGATGTTCTCAAGGATCCGCTTCTTCGACTTCCTGTCGAGCACGATCTGGCACCCAGACGGGAGGAGCGGGAAGTCTTGCTCCATGTTGTCGGCCAAGCGTTTACGGGTCAGGTTGGTGAGCGCCCGGAATTGCTCCTCGAAGCGGAATTCCTTGCGGTGCTGCCCGATGAAGTCGAGGACGGTGAGCACGGCCTTGTTAGGGGTTCGTCGGAGACCACGGCCGAGCTGCTGAAGGAAGACGGTGGCGCTGGAGGTCGGCCGGAGCAGGAGGAGGGTGTCGACGTCGGGGATGTCCAGCCCCTCGTTGAACAGATCGACTGAGAAGAGGACCTGGAGCTTGCCCTCACGTAGATCAGCCAGCGCCTGGGCGCGTTCTGTCGCGGGGGTAGAGGCATCGAGCGACTTAGCGTTGAGCCCAGTTTGCTGGAAGTAGTCGGCCATGAAGCGGGCGTGCGCGACGGACACACAGAAGCCCAGGGCTCGCATGGAGCCAGGATCGGTCACCTTGTCTTGGACGGCCTTGGCGACCAGGCGCGCCCGAGCGTGGTTTCCGGTGAACAGTTTGTCGAGCTCGCCGGTGTCGTAGGCGCCACGCTTCCACGTGAGGCCTTCCAGGTCCACGCTGTCAGCGATCCCGAAGTAGTGGAAGGGGCTGAGGAGGTCGTTCTCCAGCGCTTCCCATAGACGCATCTCGGCAGCGATCCGGCCATCGAAGAACGCATCTTGCACGTTCTGTCCGTCCATACGCTCAGGCGTGGCCGTGAGACCAAGGAGCTCTGCCGGCTTGAAGTGGTCGATGATGCGGCGGTAGGTCGGTGAGGTGCTGTGGTGGAACTCATCAATGACGATCACATCGAAGTGATCAGGAGCAAGGCGTTCGAGCGAGCGGGAGTTGAGGGACTGGACACTGGCGAAGACATGGGTCCAGTCCTGCGGAACGTCCCCACCTACCAGCAGCTCACCAAAGTTCGCGTCGTTGAGCACGTGCTGGTACGTGAGGAGCGACTGCTTCAGGATCTCTTTGCGGTGGGCGACGAAGAGCAGCTTGAGATCGCGGTTCTGGAGCTTTGCTCGCAGCGCTCGGTAATCGAGAGCCGCCATCACCGTCTTCCCAGTGCCCGTTGCTGCGACGAGGAGGTTGCGGTGACGATCGTGGACGTTGCGTTCAACCTGAAGCCGCTCCAGCATGTCCTTCTGGTGGGGGTACGGGCGCACCTCAAGCCCAGACAGACTGATGGTGGGCCTGCTACCACTCCCCTTACCTCCTGCTTGCAGCAGTGCATCGTCTAGCCGCTCGCCGTCCCGCTCGGGGTCGTACGGCTCGAACGCCGCGTCGCTCCAGTACGCATCGAAGGTGGCCTCGAACTTCTTGAGAACCGCCGGAGTCGCCACAGACGACAGCCGGACGTTCCATTCCAAGCCGTCCAGGAGAGCTGCCCGCGAGAGGTTGGAGCTGCCCACGTAGGCGGTGTCGTACCCGCTGCTGCGGCGGATGAGCCAAGCCTTCGCGTGGAGACGGGTGGACCGCAACTCGTAGTTGACCTTGACCTCTGCGTTGAAGTCCTTGACTAGCCGGTCCAGCGCCTTCCGCTCGGTGGCCCCTATGTAGGTGGTGGTGATGACGCGGATGGGCACGCCACGAGCGGCTGCTCCCCTAAGAGAGTCTTCGAGTACGCGCAGGCCATGCCACTTCACGAACGCGCAGAGGAGGTCAACGCGGTCTGCGGTGGCGAGCTCGGCGCGTAGCTCAAATCCAAGGTTGGGGTCTTCGGGCGAGTTGGTGAGCAGGGCCGTGTCCGACAAGGGTGTGGCAGGCCGGACGTTGTAGGCGCCCGGTGCTTCCTGCTCGGCGATGGCGAGCAGTTGGCGTGGTCCGTCCGCCACAACCTCAATCCACTGCTTGGCTCCATCGAGGCTGCTCATGGACTCGAGAATGTGGTTGGCCGCCAAGACCTGCTCGGATGCGGGCAGTGAAGCAAGAATGCGGTGGACGGTTTGGGCGATATGGCGGGCCAGGACATGGGGAGAGGAAAGCTCCCCCACCGGCTGGGCGACGGACTTCCAGCCGTTCGCCTCGAGCTGTTGCAGGTGCTCTTCGAGGCGCGAGGTGATCAGCTCCTCGTACAAGCCGGGTACCGGCGTTGCTTGGCTGTTGAAGCGCTCGCTCATTGATGGCCCCCTCGTTCCCCAACCGATGGTGATGTTCTACCAGGGGGTTGTGACAGCTGGTCGGCATGTCAGTTCGTACTTGATGGCTGAAACGCCAAGGATGTCTGAAAGTAGATAGCTTCTGATCGGTATCGATCGGGTGTGGCTAGTGTCTGGCTATGAAGATCCGCGACCTCCTTGAAGAGATAGCCAAGAAGTATGACCAGGGCCTCGGGACAGGTGGAGGTGTCCACGCCCAGGACCTCCTACGCCAGGTGACCCCGCTCCTTGCTCCGGCTGTCCCCGGAGGCTATGAGGCACGCGGTTACGGAGGTAAGGGTGGGGCGGCGCACACTCCTTGGATCGGAGTGTTCGATCCCGACATCACGGATGACCCCAAGGAGGGCCTCTACCTCGCCTACATCTTCGCCGCTGACCTCAAGAGCGTGACGCTGACGCTCCAGCAAGGCGTAACGCGACTCACCGATGACTACGGCGAGGGTCGGAAGCTCCGCGATTACCTCAGCACCCGAGCGGCTTCGCTGCTGAGCGGGCTCCCGTCGGACCTCATGGCTGAGTGGGCGGTTACCCCGGACTTCAACTCGAAGGTGGACCGACCGCGAGCTTATGAAGCGGGGAGCGTTGCTGCTCGGCGCTATGAGGTGGATTCCTTGCCGCCCGAGGCCAGCTTGCGCGAAGACCTTTGGTACCTGGCGGAGGTACTGAGACGGGCAGCTTCCGTCGAACCGGGCGTCTCGGTTGAGGATGCCCCGGAGGGGTTCGTGGCAGGTTACGTGCCAACGAAGCACGCTGAGCCGAAGGGGCTTGAGGGCTTCCAGCCCAAGGACGGGAGTGACTACACCGCCCATATCGCTGCGCGGACGATCACCAAGTCGCGCCGCCATGAGGTGCTGATAGAGCAGTTTGGGCACTACGTCGAAGCGCGTGGTTTCGTGCCGATCACGAAGAAGCAGCACCCCAAGGATCTTGTGCTCCGGCAGGACAGCGTTGAGTGGTTGGTGGAGGCCAAGACCATCAAGGGGCACAGCGCCGCCTCAGCCGTACGTGAGGCGGTGGGGCAACTCTTTGAGTACAGCCACTTTTTGTACGAGCAGTCGTCGAAGCCGCACCTCCTTGCGCTGTTCACCGAGGACATCAAAGCCTTCGTCCCTTACCTGGAGGGACTGGGCATTGCGTCTGTCTGGAGTACTCCTGAGGGCTGGGCTGGGTCGCCGTCCGCCGTTTCCTGGGGGCTGGTCGACTGACAGAAACGATCCTTCGGCGATCGTTACGAGCCGGCCTCAGCGGCAGCGCACACCTTCACGTGCTGGGCTCCAGGATGGAGGTTTGCGCTGCCACGCTGGGAGGGCCGCTCTGCCCGCGGCTCTCAGCGGTGCTGGCCCGGGGTCTGCCCCCACGCCGGGCTTGGGGCCGCGGCCGGGGCCGTAGGAGCACCCCACCCCTGGGCCGGGCCCGGTACCGGAGGCCCCCACGGCTGGACCGGCATCGGCACGCCCGCCCCGAACGGTCGCGTCACCCCCGCCACCGCCCCCGCCAGCGCCGGCTGGGCCACATCCCGGCGCTGCCACAAGTGGTGCAGCAGCTCCGCCTCCCTCGCCCCGAAAGAGGGGTCCGGCGTGCCCCGCAGCGCTCGGTGGCGGAGGAAGGCCAAGGACGTCGCGTAGGAGATGTACTCGGCTACGACGCGGGCCGCGGTCGGGCCGCCCGTGCGGCGGGCCAGGTCTCGGGCTATGCCTCTCGCGCGCATGGAGGAGAGGGCGTGGGGTTCGGGCGGGGTGAGCCAGCCGGCGGCCTGGTAGGCGGGGAGGTGGGTCCGGATCGTGCGGAGCTCGTTCTGGCGGGACCAGATGGTCAGCCACGTCAGCAGCGCGAAGACCGGCACCATGAAGAGGGCGTAGACCGCCAGGAAGCCCCCGCCCGGCAGGGTGGCCGAGCCGTTCCACAGGCCGTGCAGGAGCATCGCGGTCAACAAGGCGCCTATGGGGATCAGCCAGCGGAGGAGTCGGCGGCGCGGGGCCAGCGTTGCCGCCAGGCCGAAGCCCAGGCCCGTCATCGATGTGAAGAGCGGGTGCGCGAAGGGCGACATCAGCACCCGGACGAAGAACGTGGCGGCGGTCGTCGACCGCAGGCCCTCGTAGCCGAAGCTCTGGTCGTTGGCGAAGGCGTTGCCGAGGTAGAGGATGTTCTCGGTGAAGGCGAAGCCCGTGGCGGTGATTCCGGCGACCACGACGCCGTCGACTATGCCGTTGAAGTCCCGCCTTCTGAAGAGGTAGAGGAGGAGGATCGCCGCTGCCTTGGCGCTTTCCTCGACCACCGGGGCCACGAACGTCGCGCCCCAGCCCACCGCGTCCTCACGCTGCGCGCCCGCGACCGTCGTCAGCAGCCACTTCGTGGCGTAGCCGTTCGCCAGGATGGCCACCAGCGTGGCCGCGCACGCGCCCCACGCGAAGGCGAATATCAGGCTCTTCCAGGGCTTGGGCTCGACGCGGTCCATCCAGCGGAACGCGGCTATGAGCAGCGGTACCGGCAGTACTGCCAGACCCAGCCCCACCAGGAAACCCTTGGTGCCCGTCTGCTCGCGAACCAGCGCCAGGATGATCAGGCCGCAGAGCGCGAGCAGCAGGAACACCGTTCCGATCCGCACCGCCTTGTTGTCCCAGAGGGTGTCCCACAGCGCCCGGCGGGGCGCGTAGTGCCCGGCGGCCGGGGGGACGGGTGGCGCGTACGGCTGCTGCTGAGGGTGAGGCGGTGGCTCATGCACGCCCCGACCCTAACCAAGGGGCGGAGAGCGAAGTGACGGTTTTCCCGCCCCTTGGAACGTGCTGTGCGTTACGCCGCGCGGCGGCGGAACAGCAGGTCGTGGACCACGTGGCCCTTGTCCAGGCCCTGGCCCTCGAAGCGGGTCAGCGGACGGAAGTCCGGGCGTGGGGCGTAGCCGCCGTCGGGCTGGGTGTTCTCGAAGTCCGGGCTGGAGTCAAGGACCTCCAGCATCTGCTCCGCGTACGGCTCCCAGTCCGTCGCGCAGTGCAGCAGGCCGCCCGGCGCGACACGCGTCGCGGCGAGCGCCAGGAACTCCGGCTGGATCAGCCGGCGCTTGTGGTGGCGCTTCTTGGGCCACGGGTCCGGGAAGTAGACGCGGATGCCGGCGAGGGCGTCCGGGGCGAGCATCTCGCGGAGCAGGATGATCGCGTCGCCGTTGGCCACGCGGACGTTGTTCAGGCCCTGCTGCTCGGCCAGGTTCAGCAGGTTGCCCTGGCCCGGGGTGTGGACGTCGCAGCCGAGGATGCCGGTGCCGGGGTCGGCCGCCGCCATCCTGGCCGTGGCCTCGCCCATGCCGAAGCCGATCTCCAGGACGACCGGCAGCTCCGGATCGCCGAACAGCTCACCGAGGTCCAGCCGGCTCAGGCCGTCGATGTCGAGGCCCCACTTCGGCCACAGCCGGCGCAGCGCCTCGCCCTGCCCGGTCGTGACGCGGCTGCGGCGCGGCTGGAAGGACCGGATACGGCGCTCGTGGTGCGAGCCCGCGGGATCCGGCGCCGGACCGTCGGGGAACATCGGCTCCCGCCGGTCGCGGGCGGGGGCGGCAGGGGCCGGTACCGCCGCGACGGCCTCGGGGGCCATGGCTTCGGCGGTGGCTTCGGTGGTGGGAGCGTGGTTCTCGGGCACAGTTCCTCAAGTCTACGGGCGGTGCCGGCGAAGCCTTTTCGGATCAAGGGCCGGGGACCGGCCGCGACTCGTCAAGCGGGCGGGCTTCTTTCCGCCGATCCGGTGGGCTGTGCCCCCTGGCGCGCGTGGTGGCCCCGACAGCGGCGCTGCCACTCATACGATCTTCCTCGCCCGGCCCGCCACGATGAGTGAGACGGAGACCACTCATGCGACTGCGCCCGCGACCGCGACCGCGACTGCGCCCCCTCACCCGTCGGATTCCCGGGGTGGTGGCGATGCTGGCCGCCGCCGCGGTGCTGATCAGCGGCAGTGACATGGCCCGTGACGTAGCCCGTGACCGCGTTACCGGCCTCGACCGCGTTACCGGCCTCGACCGCGTCACCGGCCTTCGCCACGCCCGTGCCGCCGCCCATGTCGCCCACGTCCCCACCGGGGCCGTCGATCACAAGCCCGGCGGCCCCAAGACTGACGGCTCCCACGAGCGCGGGTGGCGCCTCGTCTGGTCCGACGAGTTCCGTGGATCCGCCCGCCACCGCCCCGACCGGGCCAAATGGTCCTTCGACCGGGGCGGCGAGCCCCAGTGGGGCAATCACGAGTGGCAGTACTACACGGACCGGCCGAGCAACGTCTCCCTCGACGGCCACGGCAACCTCGCCGTCACCGCCCGCCACGAGCGGGTGCGCGAGGTACGTGGCAAGAAGTGCGGCTTCGGGCCCTGCGACATCACCTCGGCGCGGCTGACGACGAAGGGGAAGTTCGCCCGCGCCTACGGCCGCTTCGAGGCCCGGATCAAGATCCCCAAGGGGCAGGGGCTCTGGCCCGCCTTCTGGATGCTCGGCGCCAACTTCGACAAGGTCACCTGGCCCGGCAACGGCGAGATCGACGTCATGGAGGCCCTCGGCCGGCAGCCCACCATGGTCCACGGCACCATCCACGGCCCCGGCTATGTCGCCCAGGGCATCGAGAACCACACCACCCTGGGCCGTGGCGGCAGCCTCGCCGACGGATTTCATACGTACCGCGTCGACTGGATGCCCGGGAAGGTCACCTGGTACCTCGACGACAAGCCGTATGGGACCGCCTGCTCCGGACAGCTCAAGCACGGACAGAAGTGGGTCTTCGACCACCCGCACTATCTGCTGCTCAACCTCGCCGTGGGCGGCGACTGGCCCGGCCCGCCCGACCGCTCGACGCCCTTTCCCGCCCGGATGCTGGTCGATTACGTGCGCGTGTACGAGGCCGCTCGCCGCTGAGCTCCGGTCGGCTTTGCGGGGGTGCCGGGGCGCCTGGGCGCCTGGGGGCTGATCCCGCCACGGGAGGAGTGCGCTCGGTTCGGCACCGCCGGGCTCCGGTGCTGTGGCCGATCACCGTCGCGGCGGGGAGGGAACCCCAGCCCCGCCCTTTCACCGTTTCCCGGGGGCTTCGCCCCCGGCCCCCCGGCCCTACCGGCTGAGGTGAACCAGCACCCGCCGGGCCACCTCCCGCCCGATCGGCAGCGACGCCGTCGCCGCCGGCGAGGGCGCGTTCAGCACGTGCACCATGCGGGGCGACTCCGCGAACAGGAAGTCGTCCACCAGCGTCCCGTCCCGCAGCACCGCCTGCGCCCGTACGCCAGGCGCCGCCGGTATGAGGTCCTCGACGGTGATCCCCGGCAGCAGCCGCCCCACCGCCTCCGCGAAGGCGCGCCGGGAGAGGGAGCGCCGGATCTCGCCCGCCCCGTAGCGCCAGTGGCGCCGGGCTATCCGCCACGTGCCCGGATAGCCCACCGTGCCGGCCAGCTCGCCCGGCCGTACCGTCCAGCGGCCGTAGCCCTCGCGGGCCGTCGCGGGCACCGCGTTCGGCCCGAGGTGGACGCGGCCGTCGATGCCCCGGGTGAGATGGACGCCCAGGAAGGGGAACGCCGGGTCCGGCACCGGATAGACCAGGCCCCGCACCAGGTCCGTACGCTCCGGGGCCAGCTCGAAGTACTCCCCCCGGAACGGGATGATCCGCATCCCCGGGTCGTCGCCCGCCAGTCGCGCCACCCGGTCGCTGTACAGCCCGGCGCAGTTGACCAGCGCCCGGGCTCGCAGCACCTCGCCGCGCGCCGTGCGCACCGCGACGGCCGGGCCGCGCCGCCCGACGACCCGTACCTCCGCCCCGTAGCGCACGGAGGCGCCGGCCTCCTCCGCCAGCCGGGCCAGGCGGCGGGCCACCGCGCCGAAGTCGCACACCCCCGTCGTACCGACGTGGATCGCGGCGATGCCGCGCACCGCCGGCTCGTACTCCGCGATCTGCGCGGGGCCCAGCTCCCGCACGGGAATGCCGTTCTCCCGGCCGCGCTGGACCAGGGCGTGCAGCCGGGGCAGCTCGGCGCGGTCGGTCGCCACGATCAGCTTGCCCGTGACCTCGTGGGGCAGACCCTGCTCCGCGCAGAACCGCACCATCTCCGCCGCCCCCCGCACGGCGAAGCGGGCCTTGTACGAACCGGGGCGGTAATAGATCCCGCTGTGGATCACTCCGCTGTTGCGGCCGGTCTGGTGGAGAGCGGGGCCGCTCTCCTTCTCCAGGACCACGACGCTCGTGCCCGGCGCGGCGCGCGTGATCGCGTACGCCGTCGACAGGCCTACGATCCCGCCGCCGACGATCAGCACGTCACAGTCGTACCCGCCGCCGTCACCGCGCACTTTCAGTGCCTCGCCACCCACGTCACCATGATGACGGGTGACACTGACAGTCGGCCGCCAGATGGGGGCGTGGGTGTTCGAGCCGGGGTCGGCTCCGCCCCCCTCCCCCCGGGCCCCGGCTTCTCAAACTCCCCCAGCTACCGCTGGGAGGTGCCCCCAGGCGGCCGGACCTCACCCGTGCGCCACCAGCAGCGGCCTCGCCCGCTCGCGCAGCTCCACCACCCGGGGCTCGTTCCCGTACGGCTCCAGGCGGTGGAGCAGATCGCGTACGTACTCCGTCGTACGGGCCGAGGAGATCCGTCCCGCGACCTCCACCGCCCGTGTACCCGCCGCGCACGCCGCGTCCAGGTTCCCCGACTCCAGCTCCGCGACCGCCGAGACCACCAGGCGCAGGCCGTGCGAGCGTACGAACTCCTCCGTCGGCCGGGCCAGGGCCTGCTCCGTGAAGCGCTGTACCTGCCGTGGCATCCGCAGGTCGCGGTAGCACTCGGCGGCGTCGGCGGCGAACCGCTCCTGGGTGTAGAAGTCCAGCCAGGACGGGTCCGGGTCGCCCGGACGCGCCCGCTCCAGCCAGCCCTCGGCGGCCTTCAGCGCCGTACCGCACGCGGGGCCGTCCCCCGCCTTCGCCTGGGCACGTGCCTCGACGAGGCGGAAGAAGCTCATCGTGCGGGCGGTGGCCAGGCCCCGGTTGCGCTCCAGGGCGGCCTGGGCGAGGTCGACGCCCTCGTCCGCGAAGCCCCGGTACGTGGCCTGGAGGCTCATCGACGCCAGGACGTACCCGCCGAGCGGGACGTCCGCCGCCGCCCGGGCCAGCCGCAGCGCCTGGATGTAGTAGCGCTGGGCGGCCTCCTGCTGGCCCGTGTCGAAGGCCATCCAGCCCGCCAGCCTGGTCAGTTCGGCCGTCGCGCCGAAGAGCGAACGCCCCACGTCGTCGCTGTACGAGCCCAGCAGCAGCGGCGCCGCGTCGACGCGCAGGCACTCGGGGACCATCGACGAACGCCAGTCGCCGCCACCGTACTTGGAGTCCCAGCGGCGGGCGTCGTCGGCGGCCTCCCGCAGCTTCGTCACATCGCTGTGGCCGACACGCTGCGGTAAACCGCAGTCCGCGCCGGCTCCCGAGGCGGCGGCCGTGGCCGCCTCCCGGGCCGCCTGCTGCGGCTCGCGCGCCACCGAACTGTCGGCGGGCGTTATCAGCCAGCGCGAGGCCGGCGTCGAATACGCGCTGACGGAGAAGGAACCGGCCAGGCTCTGCCAGATGCCACCGCCCCCGCGTCGGCCGGCGACATCCAGCCGGTAGAGCTCCGTCGCGGACCGCACCGCCTGGCCGATATCGCGCGGAAAGGAGAGCCCCACCTCCGGCGCGGGATCGGCGTCCGCGAGCCCGATCTCGTGCAGCGGCACCGGCCGGCCGAGCTTGGCCGCTATGGCCGCCGCGATCAGATGCGGCGCCGCGCCCTGCGGCACCATGCCCTTGGAGACCCAGCGGGCGACGGATGTCTTGTCGTAGCGAAGTGTCAAACCCCGTTGCGCGCCGAGGTCGTTGACCCTGCGCGCGAGACCGGCGTTGCTGATGCCGGCGAGGGCGAGGACAGTGCCCAGCTTCTCATTCGGCCCGCGTGGCTCCCTGGACATGCGCACCCCTCGACGAACGGCGCCCGCCCCGGCATAGGCTCGGGGCATTCGTAAACCCAGCGTAGTTCGCCGCATCCCGACCGTTAAGAGGCGATGTCCCGGATGGCGAGATTCTGGCCCGTATGTGCGTGCATCGAGGGGCACGTGCTCCGGTTGTGTGTGGCCGTGCGCCCACCGTGCGCTCTGTCCGCGCCCGTAGGGGCGGCGGTTCCATGGAGGGGCGTGGGTTGGCCCGCTGCGCTGGAACCAGTGGGCTGGGGGAGGCCGTCGCCTCATTCCCCGCGGGCGGCGGCACGGTCCGGGAGGTGGCTCGCGCCTCCCGGACCGTACGCGCGCACGCCGTCCGGTCCGTTCCCGGCGTGGTCGCGCCGTGTCCGTCTCCTTTCCGGTCCCCCTTGAGCGGACCGCTCGAACCGGGGCGCCCCGAATTTGGCCGGATCCGGGTGTGCCGCGCGGCCGAGGACAGGCGGGTCGGCGACGCGGTGCGGAGCGAACGGTCGGGCGAACCGTGACGAAACGCTATTTCCCTCCGTTGTCAGGTGAGTTGGCAGCCGGTGTCGCACGGAACCTGTCGCCCAACGGGCGCCCCAGACATGTCCCAGGGGTGCCCCATGGATGTCGCAACCGTCGCCCGCTGTGCATGATGACTGCTACCTGATGTGCGGCCCGTTGGTTGTCCTGTTGGTTGTCCACAGCCTGTGGAGGCGGCGATGCGCTGGTTGGTGGGGTGGAGCCGCGGCGCTGCCGGAACCGGAGCCCAGCCCGGGTCCGACTCGCCCGGCCCCCAGGTCGAGCCCGTGGGCGCCCGCCTCCTGTGGGGCGACCCCGCGCCCCTGTGGGCCGTCGGCGACTGGCGCCCCGATGAGGTGCGCGTCGTCCACGCCGACGCCGACACCCGGCTCGCCGTGCTCGGCCGCTGCGGCGCGAGCGACGACGCCCTGCGCTCCGGCCTCCTCGCCGCGCGCGGCGGCGCCCTGCGCCACCTGACCGCCTGGCCGGGCAGCTACACCGCCGTCGCCCGCGTCGGCCGCCGCCTCACCGTCGCCGGGGACCTCGCCGGCGCCCGCCCGGTCTTCCACGCCGCCTGGTCCGGCGGCACCGCCTACGCCACCGCGGCCCTCCCGCTCGCCGACCTCGTCGAGGCCGAGCTCGACATCGGCTACCTCGCCGCGCTCCTCGCCTGCCCCGACTCCCCGGAAGCCCTCGCCGACGGCACGCCCTACACCGGCATCCGCCGCGTCCCGCCCGGCCACGCGCTGGTGCTGCGCGACGGCGCGCGGGACGTCACCGGCTACGAACCCACCTCCTCGATCGCCGTCGCCGCGCCCCAACTCGACGTACGGCAGGCCGTCGAGGGCGTCCGCGAGGCGATGGTCGAAGCGGTACGGACCCGGCTCGCCGCCCCGCGCCACGCCCTGGAGTACGGCGACGGACAGCACCTACCGGGCGCGGGCGCGTACGGCTCGGCCGGCTCATGCAACTCGTACGGCTCATACGGCTCGTACGGCTCGTCCGAGGGCGCGTACGGCCACGGGCACGCCCCCGGTATGGGGTCCGCGCCCGGCGCGGGACCGGCCCACCGGCGCACCGCCTACCGTCACGGACCGGCCCCCGGGGTCGGCGCCGACCTCTCCGGAGGCAGCGCCTCCGGCACCCTGGCGCTGCTGGCGGCCGGACTGCCGGGCCTGCCCGGCACACCCCTCGGCTTCGGCACGGGAACGGGCGAGCGGCTGCTCGCCGTCACCTTCAACGACCTCGCCTCGGACGGCGGCCGCACCCGCGAATCCGAACTCGAACGTGCCCGCACGATCGCCGCCAACCCCCGGCTCCGCCACGTCATCGTCGCCGCCGGAACGGAAGCGCTGCCGTACGCCGAGCTGTACGACGGCCCGCTGACCGACGAACCCGGCCCCGCCATCGCCTCCGCCGCCCGGCACCGCAGAAGACTGGCCGCCGGTGGCGCCGACCACCTCGTCGGACACGGTGCCCGGCAGGTTCTCGACGCCCACCCGGCCCGCCTGGCCGACCTGCTGATGGACCGTAGACGGCGGCACCTCCTGAAGCCCGTCTCGGCGCTGGCCCGCGCCGACGGCCCCTCGGCGCACTCGCTGTTCGTCCCCTTCACCGTCTACCGGGCCGCGCGGCGGCTCGCCCGCACGTCCTACCGCGAGGGCCTTGAGGGAGCCGCGGCGGAGCTGCTGTCTCCGAGGGCGTACGACCCGGTCCCGGGCGCCGGGGTGGCGGGCGGCCCCGTGGACGCCTCGCTGGCCGCCCTCACCTGGTGCCGGACCGGGCCCGCCGCCCGATGGCTGACCGGCGAGGCGCTCGCGGAAGTATCGGTTCGCCTCCAGCGCGCGGCGGTCCGCGCCAACGGGCTGGCGCAGCGCCCCGGCGAACGCCGCGCCGCCGCCGCGCTCAGCCGGCACGCCGCGGACCACCGCGTTCTTGAGCAGGCGGCGGAGGTGCGCGGCCAGCGCCTGCACGCCCCCTTCCTCGACAACCAGGTCGTACGGGCCTGCCGCGCGCTCCCCGAAGCGCTCCGGGTGCAGCCGGGGGCGCGCGCCTCCGTGCTGCGCTCCGTCCTGGCTGGCGCGGGCATCCGTGAACTGCCGCTCGGCTGGGGCGCCCCGTCCCACGCCGCGCACGCGGCGGCCGGACGCGCCGGCATCGGGGCCTCCCTGGGCCCGCTCCAGGACCTCTTCGCCACACCGCTCCTCGCCGACGCGGGTCTCGTCGACGCCGGCGTCGTACGGGGCGCCCTGCACGCGGCGGCGAACGGCGTGCCACTGCCCCTGGACGGGCTCGCCGAACTCGTCTCGGCGGAGGTCTGGTTACGCCGCCTCCTCGCCCGGCGCGGCACCTGCTGGACGGGCCCGGCGGCACCGCGCCGACGCGCCGTGGCGGGCGGCGTACCGCCCCGGCCCAGCCTGTGAGGACGGCGCCCGGCCCGACGGGCGGCGGGCCAGGGCGACGGGGGCGAGTGGGCGGGCGAGTGGGCGAGTGGGCGGGATCTAGCCGCAGCTGATCCGGGCCAGCGCCCAGTCCGGCACCGCCACCCGGTCCCACGCGGACACCGGCTGTACGACGAGGCGCAGCGTCTTGCGCCCCGTCAGCGGCACATGGACCGGCACCGCCGCCTGCCCGGCCCGCACCGGGCCCGAACTCCACATCCGGGAACCGTCCGCGTAGACGGAGAACGTGACCGTGCCCAGGCCGAACGACATGTCGTCCAGACCCGCCATGGCGTCGTAGGACGTACAGGACCGGTTGAGGTCGATCGTCACCGACGACGCGGCGTGGACGGTCACCCCGTGGCGGTACGCCGTACCGCCGATACGGACACCGCCGTACCGCTGCCACAGCCAACTGCTCGCGCCGAACCGCACCTCGGGCTGCGAACCGTCGCCGAGCCCGCTGTACTCCAGCTGGTTGAGCTGGAAGACCGCCGGGGGCCGGGGCTTGTTCGTGGGCTTCGGCTCGGGGGCGGACGTGGGGTCGGTCTTGTGGGTGGGCTTCGGCTTGGGTTTCGAGGTGGGGGAGGAGGGGTGGGCCGTGGGGGCGTGAGCGGTGGGCCCGGACCCGGCCCCCGCCGCGGCCGAAGCCGCCGCCGACGACGCGGAGGCCGACGGGGCGCGCGACACGGAGGGCGCGGGCGCCGAGGGCGAGGCCCCGGCCGACGCGTCCGTGCTCGCGTGCGTGCCCGAAGGGCCCGCCACGGGCTTCGCCACCAGCGCGGGCGGGGCCGTCGGGCCCTCCGAGGCGGTCAGCCTGGGCGTCGCCTTCGGCGCGCGCGGCGTCGGCAGGGCGGGGGCCACGGTGTCCTTGGCCAGCGGCTTCTCCGGCGGCGCGGACGTCCCGGACGCCAGGGTGTAGGCGATGACCGCCCCGGCCGCGGCCACGGTCCCCGCGACGAGCGCGACCTTCGCCGCCAGTCCCAGCCCCTGCGCCGCGACCCCGGAACCGGACGCGCCGGACCCCGCCGCCCCGGACCCGGCCGAAGCCGACCCGCCCGTCCCGGCCCCGCTCCCCGCAGTGCCCGCGCCGCCCGCGCCTCCGCTCCCGCTCCCCGCAGCACCGGCACCCGAACCAGCGCCCGCACCGGCACCCACATCCGCACCGGCGCCCGCACCTGTGCTCACGGCAGCGGCTCCCGCCGCCCCGGCCGCTCCCGCGGCGAGCCCGGACGCCGCCTTGAGCGACCAGTCGGCGGCGAACCAGCCGATGACCGCCACCGGCAGCAGCCCGCGCAGCTGCGCGTTGACGTCCGCGACCTCCCGCGCCGCCATACGGCAGCGCGAACACCCCTCCAGATGCCTGCGCATCCCCCGCTCGGCCCGGGCCCGCAGGCTGCCGCGCGCGTACGCGCCGAGCCGGTCCGCGTAGCGCGAGCATTCGCCACCGGACGTCAGCGACGTACTCACATGAGCCTGGAGATAGGCCTGTCGCAGCCCCTCGCGCGCCCGGTGCGCCAGTACCGCCGTGGCATTGGCGGTCAGCCCGAGGAGCGGTGCCACCTCGCTCGGCGACTCCTCCTCCACGGTGGTGTGCCAGAGGACCGTCTGCCACCGCTCGGGCAGGCTGCGGAACGCCCGCACGGCCAGGGTCTCCTCGGCCTCCTGCATGGCCCGTACGTCCGCGCCGAGCCCCAGCGTGTCGTCCTCGGCGGCGACGGACGCCACCGCGGACGAGGTCGCGAAGACGGCGAAGTCCTCGACGAGATGCTCCCGCCGGGTCGTCCGCCCCCAGGCCGCCGCGACCCGCCGCACCGTGGTCAGCAGATACGCCCGTACCGCCGTGTCCGGCCCGGAGCCGCCCCGCACAGCCTGGAGCGTGGCGGCGAAGACCTCGTTGGTCAGGTCCTCGGCGGTGTGGTCGTCGCGGCAGCAGCTACGGGCGTACCGGCGGACCGCGCCGGCATGGCGCCGGTACAGCTCCTCGTACGCTCCGCCGTTCTCCCCACCGCGCAGCTGTGCGACCAGCTCGAGGTCGGACGGTGGCACATCCGTGTCTTCCTGGTCTTCCCGCACACCCGCATCATCGACCGGCGCACCGTTCTCGGTACAACCGGCGGCATCGATCTGTGTGGGAATGCCGGAAGAACCCCGGTCTGTCACCCCTGGCTCGGCATCCGCCCGGCCGCTGTCCCTCGGCGCCGGCACTCCCGAACCGACGGGCCCGAACCACAGGTCCAGGGCGCCGGAGAGGGAGTCGGGGCCCGGATCGGGGGAGGACGCGGACGGTCCTCCCTGATCGGGCACCTTGTGCAGCGGCGAAGGATCGCCGGCCTCGTCGCTCCCGCGAGGCTCTTCCCGCCCGTCAACACTCATAGCGCAGGCTCCCCGTACACGCCGGCACACTCGAACTCCGAGCAGCCTCGCATACGGGAACGCGGCAGGATCACTTCACCGACGGCAACCACCCGTCCGGGCCCTGCCCGGGCCGGAATACCGATGGTCACGAGAACCGACGATAGAAGGGCGGTTGTCGACGCCGACGACCAGCGCCGACGCCGACAACCGTCACATCACAGCCTCCGCCGACGGTGGGCGACCGACCGACCGTGGACGACTACCGCGCGGGACGGGACCGCAGCCCCTCCAGCAGGATGTCCAGCAGCCGCGACGAGGCCGCCGCCTGCTGTGCCGCGTCCGGCAGGGACGGCGCGGCCGTCGCTATCACCAGCAGCACATCCGCGACGGTCACATCGGCGCGCAGCTCACCCGCCGAGCGCGCCCGCTCCACCAGCCGGCCCACGACGTCCAGCAGGGCCGCCGCACCCGCGTCGTCCCGCTCCTGGACCGCCGTCGGCCGCTGCTCGACGAGCCGCAGCTCGTGCAGCTGACCCCCGGCGCCCACGGGCTGCCGCTGCTGCGGCACCCGCGCCGGAACCCGCTCGCGGAGCTCCTCGGCCTCCACGTCGACGCCGACCCGCAGCACCTGCGGAGGCAGCAGCCGGCCCGCGCCCGACGCCACCGACGTGCGCAGGAACCGGGACAGCGCCGACCACGGCTCGTCCTCCTGCCCCAGCGCGGTGCGCGCCTGCTCGGTGAGCCGTGCCGTCTCCTCCTCGGCTATCCGCCGGACCAGCACGTCCTTGCTGGGGAACCGGCGGTAGACCGTCCCCACTCCCACCCGGGCCCGGCGCGCCACGTCCTCCATCGGCGCCCCGTACCCCAGCTCGCCGAAGACCTCGCGAGCCGCCCGCAGGACATGTTCCAGATTGCGCTGAGCATCCACGCGCAACGGCGTATTACGGCCACTCGTGCCGTCGGTCGTCGTCGCGACAGCGGCAGACCAATGAGAGCTCTGAATGGTCATACGTTCCCCCGGTTATGACGTCTCCCCCCGGAGACTCCCCGCCCTGACTGCCGGGGCGCGTCTCGACACCCCGACGGAGTACGAACATAGTTGAGCCCAGGTCAAGAAAGAAGGGGGTAGTTCCGCACAGGCCGTCCCCGATTGGAGTACAGGCCTGATCCCCTTTGATTCTGCACCACCGCTCCACCTTGTCGCATCCCCTCTGACCTGCGAATTTTTCCTACTTGACGAGCCTCCTCGCACGGACGGATCAGCTCCGGCGCCGGTCGTACATTTCAAAAGGCCTGTGGACAAACCACTGAGACCGATGCGTCATGGGAAGGAGCTGTGCCACAACGCGAGGACGATGCCAGGACGACGCGGCAGCACGAGGAGGAAGAGAGCCTTGGAGAGCGGACCGGCGCGTGAGAGGCACGAGGGACGGCAGGAGCGGGAGGGGCGGAAACCCGCACCGGCGGGAACCGATCCGGCCACCGAAGCCCCCGCCCGGGAAGCCCCCACCCAAGAAGCCTCCACCCGCCAAGAAGCCTCCGCCCCCGCGCGCATCCTGGTCGTCGGCGGCGGCTACGTGGGGATGTACGCCGCCCTCCACCTCCAGCGGAAGCTCAAGCGCGGCGAGGCCGACATCCTGGTCATCGACCCCGAGCCGTACATGACCTACCAGCCGTTCCTGCCCGAGGCCGCCGCCGGCTCCATCCAGCCCCGGCACGTCGTCGTCCCCCTGCGCCAGGTCCTCGCCAAATGCCAGGTCCTCACCGGCGAGGTCACCGCCATCGACCACGAGAACCGCACCGCCACCGTCAAGACCCTCGCCACCGAGGAAGAGGGCACCGGAGCCGTCGACCTCCACTACGACGAGCTGATCCTCGCTCCCGGCTCCATCTCCCGCACGCTCCCCGTCCCCGGCCTCGCCGACCACGGCATCGGCTTCAAGACGGTCGAGGAGGCCACCGGCCTGCGCAACCACGTCCTCGAACAGCTCGACATCGCCTCCTCCACCCGCGACCCCGAAGTCCGCTACGCCGCCCTCACCTTCGTCTTCGTCGGCGGCGGCTACGCGGGCGTGGAGGCGCTCGCGGAGCTGGAGGACATGGCCCGTTACGCCACCCGCTACTACCACAACGTCCAGCCCGAAGACCTGAAGTTCATCCTGGTCGAGGCGAGTCACCGCATCCTCCCCGAAGTCGGCGCGGAGATGGGCCAGTACGCCATCCGGGAGCTGCGCGGCCGCAATATCGACGTACGCCTCGACACCCGCCTCCAGTCGTGCGAGAACCGCGTCGCCGTGCTCAGTGACGGCTCCCGCTTCCCCACCCGCACGCTCGTATGGACCACCGGCGTCAAACCCCACCCCGTCCTCGCCGCCACCGACCTGCCCCTCGACGAACGCGGCAGGCTCGTCTGCACCGCCGCCCTCCGCGTGGACGGCGCCCCGCACGCATGGGCCGCCGGGGACGCCGCGGCCGTCCCCGACCTCACCGCCGGTCAGGCCGACGCGACCTGCGCCCCCAACGCCCAGCACGCCGTGCGCCAGGCCAAGGTCCTCGCCCGGAACGTCATCGCCTCGCTCCGCGGCCACGACCTCCAGGACTACCGCCACAAGTACGTCGGCTCCGTCGCCTCCCTCGGCTTCCACAAGGGCGTCGCCCACGTCTACGGCAGGAAGCTCAAGGGCTACCCCGCGTGGTTCATGCACCGCGCCTACCACCTCAGCAGGGTCCCCACCCTCAACCGCAAGGCGCGCGTCCTCGCCGACTGGGCCCTCGCCGGGCTGTTCAAACGCGAGATCGTCTCGCTCGGCTCGCTGGAGAACCCCCGGGCCGAATTCGAGCTCGCGGCGGGCACCGGACGCCACCCGGAGGCGAGTTGACCCCGGTGACCGGCGTGGCCCGGAGCACGGGAACGCCTTTTCTGGGACGCGGCGTCTGACGAATGTCGGACCCGTCGGCCACACTGGACGTGTGACCATGGGTGGGCTGGTAGCCGCGAAGAGTAACAATCATGAGGATCCGGACGTTTGCTGCACTCCCCCGGGGGCCGGCCCCCGCACCGCCAACCGCGTCGCCGAGCCGGGCGCGCGGCACCGCCACCCCGCAAGGCATCCCACGTCGCCGAGCTGACCCGGAACGACTCCGCGAGGTAATCCTCAGTGAACTTCACCCGCTGGAGCGCCCGGCTCCCCGGAACGCAGCGCCGAGCAGCGGCGCGCGCCGACCGCACGCCCGCCACGTCCCCGCAGCAGCCCCCGCCCGCGCCCCCCGGCGGTAGCGGCGGCACCGTGCCCGCCGCCCGGGCCGAGTGCACCCCGGCGCCGGACGCCGAGCCCGTCCCCCGACTCGACGCGCTCTCCGTCCACGACATCCTCGGCACTGTCCCGGCCCTCGTCGCCGTCGTCTACGGTCCCGAACACCGCATCGCCTACGTCAACGACGCCTACGCCGCCCTCTTCGGCCCGCGCGCCCCCGGCACCCCGGCCCGCGACGCCCTCCCCGAGCTCACCGAGCTCGGCCTGCTCCCCCTGATGGACCAGGTACTGCGCAGCCGCAAACCCCGCACGGTCAAGTCCCGCCGCGTCCCCGTCGCCCCCGGCCGCCACGGCTACTACACCTTCACCTGCACCCCCATCGACGTCGGCGAGGACAATAAGGACAGCAGGAGCAGCGGGGAGGACGGCGCGGGCGGCGAGGAAACCGCCGACAGGAACGCGAGCGGACGCAAGCGCGCAAAGAGCGGCGGCGGGGCGAAAAGCAGCGGAAAGCCCGACACCCCCACCGCCAGGACGGACACGAAGGGCACGGACACCCGGCGCGGCGTCCTCGTCTTCGCCGCCGACGTCACCGACCAGGTGGAAGCCGCGGAACGACTGCGCGCCAGCGAACGCCGCCAGCGCGAGGCGGCCGTCACCCTCCAGCGCAGCCTCCTTCCCCAGGAGCTGGAGCAGCCCGACGACCTCCGCGTCGCCGCCACCTACCAGCCCGGCGGCAGCGACACCGCCGTCGGCGGCGACTGGTACGACGTCATCACCCTCGGCGCCGGCCGCACCGCGCTCGTCATCGGCGACGTCATGGGCCGAGGCGTCCGCGCGGCCGCCGTCATGGGCCAGCTCCGCACCGCCGTACGGGCCTACGCACGCCTCGACCTCCCACCCCACGAGGTCCTCCAGCTCCTCGACGGCCTCGCCGCCGAGATCGACGCCACCCAGATCGCCACCTGCGCCTACGCCGTCCACGACCCCAACGAGGGCCGCCTCGTCTACGCCTCGGCGGGCCATCTGCCGATCCTCGTCCGCGACCCCGACGGCACCGTCCACCGGGCCGCCGAGCCCACCGGCCCCCCGCTCGGTACCGGCGGCTGGCTCCACACCTCCGGCAGCATGCCCCTCGGCCCCGGCTCCAGCGCCGTCCTCTATACGGACGGCCTGGTCGAACGTCGCCACGAGGACATCGACGAAGGCGTCGCCGCACTCGAGCGGGCGTTCACGGGTGCGACCGGCTCACCCCAGGTCATGTGCGACCGCCTCATCCGCGCCCTCGGCGTCACCCAGGAACACGACGACGACGTCGCCCTGCTCGTCCTCCAGCACCCCTTCCGCACCGGCCACGACGCAGAGCTCTTCCACAACGCCGCGCTCGAGCTCCTCGGCGGCATCGAGGCCGCGCCCCGCGCCCGCGCCTTCGCCTCGGGCGTCCTCGCCAGCTGGCGCTTCCCCACCGAGCTCCGCGACCTGGGCGTCCTGGCCGCCAGCGAGCTCGTGGCCAACTCCCTCCAGCACGGTGAACCGCCCATGCGGCTCCGGCTGCGCCGCACCGACCGCCGCCTGATCATCGAGGTCACCGACGGCGACGACCACCTGCCGCGCCGCCGCCGCGCCGAGCCCGCGGACGAGGCCGGCCGCGGTATCTCGATCATCGCCACCATCGCCTCGTCGTGGGGCTCGCGCCGCACCCCGGGCGGCGGCAAGGCCGTCTGGTGCGAGTTCGCGCTGCCGGGCGCGGGCGTCCATGAGTACCCATGAGGAAAAGGGTGGGCCTGGCGGAAGCTTTCACTTCCGCCAGGCCCACCCTTTTGTCCGGCGCGTTCTCTGACGAAGGTCAGGCGGCCACGGGCACTCGCTCGTCGGTCTCGGCGGGAGCCATGGCCCGTGCCCGCTGGGCGCGTGCGACGAACGGATTGTCCTGCGCCACCGTGAGCCGGCGCCCCAGCCGCAGGGCCAGCGCCGTGATGCCGAGCGAGCACGTGATCAGCAGAGTCACATAGACACCGGACAGCCCCAGCCCCACCAGCAGCGCGCCCAGCAGCGGACCCGACGCCATCGCCAGCTGCTTCACCAGAGCGAAGGCCGAGTTGTACTGACCGATCAGCGACGCCGGAGCCAGGTCGGCCACCAGCGGCGCCACGGTCGGCGACAGCATCGACTCACCGACACCGAAGAGCACGTAGGTGGAGATCAGCAGCCCCGTGGCCACCGCCTGCGCACCGTGCACCAGACCGGACAGCGCCGCGGCCACCCACGCCACGGTCCAGATCAGCCCGACCAGCGCCATGACCCGGCTGCGCCGACGGCCCTCCACCAGCTTCAGCACGACGAACTGCGTCACGACGATCGCGGCCGTGTTGGCGAACAGCGCGATGCCCAGCGTGGCGGGGGAGACGTGGGTGACCTCCGTGGCGTACGCCGCCAGGCCCGACTCAAACTGTCCGTAGCAGGCGAAGAACATCACGAAGCCCAGCACGCACAGCCACACCATGGAACGGTCCCGCAGCAGAGTGCGCCACGCGCCCTCGGGCCGTCCGTCCGTCGGCACGGCGTCCTCGACCCGGGGAACCTCCGGCAGCTTCACGGTCGCCACCGTCGCACCCAGGACCAGGAACATCACCGCTTCGATGGCGAACAGACGGATGAAGCTCGACGCGGCGCTCTCGTCGACCATCAGACCGCCGATGAGCCCACCGAGACCGAGGCCCAGGTTGTTGAGGAAGAACTGGGTGGCGAACGAGCGGGAGCGGGTCAGCGGCGTCGAGCACCACACGATCATGGTCGCGAGCGACGGCTGGATCACCGCGATACCCGCACCGAGCGCGGCGGCGGAAGCGATGACCAGCGGGGTCACGCTCGACAGACCCAGCCCCAGCGAACCGATCGCCGCCGAGACCGTACCCACGATGGCCACGGGCAGCGGACCCCGCCGGTCGATCGCCCGACCGGTGAAGGGCAGCACGATCAGCGCCGCCACGGCCAGCGTGAACAGCGTCAGACCCGCTGTCCCCGCTCCCAGACCCCGCACCTTCGCCACATAGACGTAGAGATACGGAACCGTGAAGCCGTTGCCGAACGCGCTCAACGCGTTGCCCAACTGGATCCGGCGCAGCGCGGCGCCCATCGCGGTGGTCACACTCACCCCTCAAGGTTGAAGACTTCGATGCTAAAGTTCGAAGCTAAAGAGTACATGGCGAAGGGCTTTAGCGCGAATGATTTCTGCGATACTGCCGCTCATGGCAGACACCCCCGGGCCCGCCGAGCCGAGCCTCGAAGAGCAGATCGCCGTCTACCAGCGCGAGTACCAAGGCCTGGACCCGCAGGTGGAACGCGTCGTCTCCGCTCTCAGCCGCCTCAACCGCCGCATGAACGTCGCGTACGGGCGCCAGACCGCGGAGCTCGGCATGGGCAACGCCGAGTGGGAGGTCCTCAAGGCCCTCGTCCTCGCCGGCGACCCCTACTGCCTGGGCCCCGGCGACCTCGCCAAACGCCTCGGCCTCACCCCCGCCGCCATGACCCACCGCATCGACCGCATGGTCGCGGAGGGCCTGGTCACCAGGGAGCGGGACGAGAACAACCGCGTCCGCGTGATCGTCGGCATCACGGAGGAAGGCCGCGCGAAGTGGCTGGAGGGCCTGCGCAAGGCCACGGTCTTCGAGGAGGAACTCCTCCAGGACCTCTCAGCCGACGAGCGTGCCCAGCTCGGCGAGATGCTGACCCGGCTGCTGCGCCGTGTGGAGCGCGCCCAGCCGGACTCCGGGGGACGGCTCAACGACCTCGACTGAGGCCCTCGACCGAGGCCCACGGGGCCGGTTGACACGGGTCCGCCGGATCCGTAGTGTTCTCCGAGTTGTCACGGGGCCGGTACGGTTCCGGGACAGCCACTCGAGCCGCATCGGCGGCGATCACCTCTTTGCATGACCCTTGAACGGGATGAATTTCGGCGTGTCCGAAATTCGGATCGGGCGCCGATTAGGCGCCGCGGGGGAAATCCGCTAAAGTAGTGATCACGCCGGAAGCCGCAAGGCAAAGGCGAGAAACCCCGCTCCGACAGGGGGCCGGAAACGGAATTCGAACCGACTGCTTCGATTGAGAAGCGGAAGGAACGGAAAACGGATCTGGTAAGGTTGGAAACACCGAAGGGAAGCCCGGAGG
>NZ_JBEZUS010000003.1:615668-722374 GCF_040636475.1 Streptomyces sp. NPDC037389 | reverse complement strand
TCGTCCCGCAGGCCGCAGCCGACCGCGTAGAGAACGTCCCGTTCCTGGCGTCCGAGCGTGGTGACGGCCGGTCGGCCGGTGGTCGTGGTGATCGGAGCGCCTGCGCGTCAGCCACGCCTTCCACTCGCCCCGCATGGACGCGATGCTGGACGAGTTCACGCGCGTCGCGGCCGGACTCGACTTCCAGCCGCCCGCCATCCCCCTCGTCTCCACCGTCACCGGCGAACTCCTCACCGCCGACGAGGCCGCCTCGCCCGCCTACTGGGCCGGGCAGGTCCGCCGCACCGTCCGCTTCGCCGACGCCGTACGCCGCCTCGACGCCGCGGGCGTGACCGCCTACCTCGAACTCGGCCCCGACGGCGTCCTCTCCGGCGCCGTCCGCGAGACCCTCGACGCCGCCTCACCCGCCCTCGCCGTGCCCGCGCTGCGCCGCGACCACGCCGAGACCCACGCCCTGACCACGGCCCTCGCCCGGCTCCACGTCCACGGCGTACGCCCCGACTGGGCGGCCTTCCTCGACGCCCCCGCCCGGCGCGTCGACCTGCCCACCTACGCCTTCCAGCGGCAGCGCTACTGGCCCGACACCACCGCCCTGCCGGCCGTTCCCGCCCCGGCGGGCACGCCCGACGCGGTGGACGCCGAGTTCTGGTCGGCCGTCGAGCGCGCCGACCTGAGCGCCCTGGGCTCCTCCCTGGAACTCGACGACGCCACCCTCACCGCCGTCGTGCCCGCCCTGTCCACCTGGCGCCGCAAGCGCCGCGAGCACTCCACGGTCGACGGCTGGCGCTACCGCGCCACCTGGAAGCCCCTCACCAAGGCCCCCACGACACACCCGACGGGCACCTGGCTGCTGCTCACCCCCGGCGACACGCCCGGGGCCGGCATGTCCGACGCCGACCGGGCCTGGGCCGACGCGCTCGCGAACGGCCTCGGCGCCGAGACCGTACGCCTCGACGTCACCACCCCCGACCGCGCCGAGCTCGCCGAACACCTGCGGGAACTCGCCGCCGACGGCGACGGGTTCACGGGCGTCCTGTCCCTGCTCGCCCTCGCCCCCGACGGACTCGCCGGGCTGCCGCTCACCGCGACGGCCGTCCAGGCACTCGGCGACGCCCGGATCGACGCCCCCCTGTGGTGCCTCACCCGCACCGCCGTCGCCGTCGCCCGCACCGAACCCGCGGGCGACCCCGCGCAGGCCGCCCTCTGGGGCCTCGGCCGCATCGTCGCCCTCGAACACCCGGAGCGCTGGGGCGGCCTCGTCGACCTGCCCGAAACCCTCGACGAGGCCACGCTGCGCCGCCTGGCGGGCGCCCTCTCCGGCGCCGGGCACGAGGACCAGCTCGCCGTACGCCCCACCGCCACCTACGCCCGCCGCCTGGCACACCACCCCGTCGGCGACACCCCCGCCCCCCGCCCGTACACCCCCACCGGCACCGTCCTGGTCACCGGCGGCACCGGAGCGCTGGGCGGCCACGTCGCCCGCATGCTCGCCGAAGCGGGCGCGCCCCACCTGCTGCTCGTCAGCCGCCGGGGCGCCGACGCGCCCGGCTCCGAGGACCTGCGGGCCGAACTCGCCGCGCTGGGCGCCGAGGTCACCCTCGCCGCCTGCGACACGGCCGACCGCGACGCGCTCGCCGCGCTGCTCGCGGACGTCCCGGCCGAGCACCCGCTCACGGCGGTGTTCCACACCGCCGGAGTGGTCGACGACGGCGTCGTCGACACGCTCACCCCCGAGAAGTTCACGGCCGTCCTGAACGCCAAGGCCACCGCCACGAACCACCTCCACGAGCTCACCCGCGACCTGGACCTGGCCGCCTTCGTCCTGTTCTCCTCCACCGCCGGCACCCTCGGCGCGGCCGGACAGGGCAACTACGCCGCCGCCAACGCCTACCTCGACGCCTTCGCCGCCCTCCGCCGCGCCCAGGGCCTGCCCGCGACCTCCATCGCCTGGGGCCCCTGGGCCGGAGCCGGCATGGCCGGCGACGGAACGCTCGTCGACGGCCGCGTCCGCCGCGGCGGCTTCACGCCCATGGCCCCCGCCTCCGCCCTCACCGCCCTCCGGCACGCCGTCGAACACGACGACACCGCCGTGACCGTCGCGGACATCGACTGGGACCGCTACACCACCGCGTTCCGCCACAGCGCCCTCATCGGCGACCTCCCCGAGCTCCGCGCCGCCACCGTCGTGACCGCCGCGCCCCAGGGCACCGCGCTCCTCGCGGGCGGCACGGGCGAGGAGGACCTCCGGCAACGACTCGCCGCACTCGCCGAGTCCGCGCGCCCCCGCTTCGTCCTGGACCTGCTGCGCGGCCACGTCGCCGCCGTCCTCGGCCACGCCGGAGCCGACAGCATCGCCGCCGACCAGGCCTTCGCCGACCTCGGCTTCGACTCCCTGACCATCGTCGAACTGCGCAACGCCCTGTCGGCCACCACCGGGCTGCGCCTGCCCGCCACCCTCGTCTACGACTACCCCACCCCGCAGGAACTGGCCGGGTTCCTGCTCACCGAGCTCCTCGGCACCCTGCCCGAGGGATCCGAGGGCGGCGCGCTCCCGGCGACCCGGGCGGCCGTCGACGACGACCCGATCGTCATCGTCGGCATGAACTGCCGCTTCCCCGGCGGGATCGCCTCCCCCGAGGACCTGTGGCGGCTCCTGTCCGACGGGTCGGACGCCATCTCCGGCTTCCCGGCCGACCGCGGCTGGGACCTGGAGCACCTGTCCCGGGGCGGCTCCGCCACCCTCGAAGGCGGCTTCCTCGACGGCGTCGGCCTCTTCGACGCCGCGTTCTTCGGCATCTCGCCGCGCGAGGCCCTGGCGATGGACCCGCAGCAGCGCCTGCTGCTGGAGACCACCTGGGAGGCCTTCGAACGGGCCGGCATCGACCCGACGTCCCTGCGCGGCAGTCAGACCGGCGTCTTCGTCGGCACCAACGGCCAGGACTACGTCAACGTGCTGCGCGCCGGCACCGCCGACGTCCGGGGCCACGTCGCCACCGGCAACACCGCCAGCGTCATGTCCGGCCGCCTCTCCTACGCCCTCGGCCTGGAGGGCCCGGCCGTCACCGTCGACACCGCCTGCTCCTCCTCGCTCGTCGCCCTCCACATGGCCGCGCGCTCGCTGCGGCAGGGGGAGAGCACGCTGGCGCTGGCCGGCGGCGTGTCGGTCATGTCCAGCCCGGACGCCTTCGCCGAGTTCACCGCGCAGGGCGGGCTCGCCCCCGACGGCCGCTGCAAGGCCTTCTCCGACGGGGCCGACGGCACCAGCTGGTCCGAGGGCGTGGGCGTCCTCGTCCTGGAGCGGCTCTCCGACGCCCGCCGCAACGGGCACGACGTCCTCGCGGTCGTCAGCGGCTCCGCCGTCAACCAGGACGGCGCCTCCAACGGCCTGACCGCCCCCAACGGCCGCGCCCAGCAGCGCGTCATCCGCCAGGCCCTCACCGACGGCGGCCTCGCCCCGGCCGACGTCGACGCCGTGGAGGCCCACGGCACCGGCACCACCCTCGGCGACCCCATCGAGGCGCACGCCCTCATCGCCGCCTACGGCCGCGACCGCGCCCCGGAGCAGCCGCTGCTGCTCGGCGCCGTCAAGTCCAACCTGGGCCACACCCAGGCGGCGGCCGGCGTCGCGGGCGTCATCAAGATGGTCCTCGCGATGCGCCACGGCGAACTGCCGCGCACGCTGCACGTCGGCACCCCGTCCTCGCACGTCGACTGGTCGGACGGGACCGTGTCGCTGGTGACCGAGCACCGGCACTGGCCGGAGACCGGCCGGCCGCGCCGGGCGGGTGTCTCCGCCTTCGGCGTCAGTGGCACCAACGCGCACGTCATCGTCGAGCAGGCGCCGGAGGCGACGGCCGCCGAGGAGCCGTCGGCGGAGCGGGCTCCCGGCCTCGTGCCGTGGGTGGTCTCGGCCCGGTCCGAGACCGCGCTGGCCGCGCAGACCGAGCGGATCACCGCCCTCGCCGGCACGGGCCCGGACGTGACGGACATCGGCTTCACGCTGGCCACGGGCCGGGCGGTCTTCGCCCACCGCGCCGTGCTGCTCGCCGACGGCGAGAGCGCCCGGGAGGCCGCGCGCGGCGCCGCCGGGGACGTGACGGGCAAGCAGGCGTTCCTGTTCTCGGGCCAGGGCTCGCAGCACGCGGGCATGGGCCGGGAGCTGTACGGGCGCTTCCCCGTCTTCGCCGAGGCGCTGGACGAGGTGGCGGCGTACTTCGACCGCGAACTGGAGCGTCCGCTGCGGGACGTCATGTTCGGTGACGACGCCGAGGCGCTGAACGGGACGGGTTTCACTCAGCCTGCGCTTTTCGCGCTTGAAGTGGCTTTGTTCAGGCTGGTGGAGTCGTGGGGGGTGCGTCCGGACTTCGTCGCGGGTCACTCCATCGGTGAGATCGCTGCCGCGCATGTCGCGGGTGTGTTCTCTCTTGAGGATGCGTGTGTCCTTGTGGCGGCGCGTGCGCGGTTGATGAGTGCGCTGCCTTCCGGTGGTGCGATGGTGGCTGTGCAGGCGTCCGAGGACGAGGTCGCGTCTCGTCTCACCGCCGGTATCTCGATCGCCGCTGTCAACGGCCCGACCGCCGTCGTCATCGCCGGTGACGAGGCCGCGGTCCTGGCCATTGCCGAAGGTTTCGCCGCCGAGGGTCGTAAGACCCAGCGGCTCTCCGTCAGCCATGCGTTCCATTCGCCGTTGATGGACCCGATGCTGGAGGACTTCCGCCGGATCGCTGCGGGTCTGTCGTACCAGGCGCCCAGCGTTCCCGTCGTGTCCAACGTGACCGGTGGGATCGCGACGGCGGAGCTGCTGTGCACCGCCGACTACTGGGTGCGGCACGTCCGGGAGACCGTCCGCTTCGCCGACGGCGTCCGTACGCTCGCCGCCGAAGGCGCGACGGCCTTCCTGGAGCTCGGCCCCGACGGTGTACTCACCGCCCTCGCCCAGCAGAGCCTCGACGGCACCGGGTTCCTGGTCGCCGCGTCCGCGCTCCGCAAGGACCGCCCCGAGGAGACCGCTCTCCTCACCGCCCTGGCCCGGCTGTACGTCGCCGGGGTCCCCGTGGACTGGGCGGCCTGGTTCGCGGGCACGGACGCCCGCCGGACGCCGCTGCCGACGTACGCCTTCCAGCGCCAGTGGTACTGGCCGGAGCGCGCCCCCGCCGGATCCGCCGAAGCGGGCGACCGGGATCCCGTGGACGCCGCCTTCTGGTCGGCCGTGGAGCGCGAGGACCTGTCGTCGCTGTCGGCCGAGCTGGAGCTGGACGACGCCGCGCTGTCGGCCCTCGTACCGGCCCTGTCGTCCTGGCGCCGCAAGCGCGCCGAGCGGTCGGCCGTCGACGGCCTGCGGTACCGCGTGACCTGGCGCCCGCTGACGGTCCCGGGCGTGAGCGCCCTGACCGGCAACGGCACCTGGCTGGCGCTGGTCCCGACCGGCCACACCGACGACGCCTACACCGCCGCGCTGGTGGGCGCGCTCGGCGAGAACGCCGTGCGCGTCGAGACCGGCACGGACGAGCACGCCGCGCTGGCCGAGCGCCTCGCCGTGCTCGCCGGCGACGGCACGGTCGTCACCGGTGTGGTCTCCCTGCTCGCGACGACCGCGCCCGGCACCGAGCCCGGCACCACGCCCGAGGGCCTGGCCCGGCCCGACGAACTCCTGCGCGTCCTCGCGGACGCCGGTGTCGACGCCCCCCTGTGGTGCGTCACCCGGGGCGCCGTCGCGACCGGCCGCTCCGAGGCGGTCGCCGACGACGCCCGGGCGGCGGTGTGGGGGCTCGGCCGGGTCATGGGCCTGGAGCAGCCCGAGCGCTGGGGCGGCCTCATCGACGTCGCGGACGTCCTCGACGGGCGCGGCGCGGACCGCTTCCGCGCCGCCCTCTCCGGTGCGGACGGCGAGGACCAGCTGGCGCTGCGTTCCTCCGGCCTCCTCGGCCGGCGGCTCGTGCGCGTCGCGGCCCACACCGCCCCCGACGCGTGGCGGCCCTCGGGCACGGCGCTGGTCACCGGCGGCCCGGCCGGCTTCGGCGGCCACACCGCCCGCCGGCTCGCCGAGCGCGGGGCCCGGCACGTGCTGCTCGTCGGCGCCACCGCACCGGACGCCTCCGCCGTGACGGCCCTGGAGGCCGAACTCGCCGGGCTGGGCGCCGGGCTGACGGTCACGACCGGCTCCCTCGCCGACGACGAGACCCTGCTGGCGGCACTCGCTTCAGCGCCCGCCGACCAGCCGCTGACCGCCGTCGTCCACACGGGCCGGGACACCGGACCCGACCCGGACCCGGCCGCGTACCTCGCTGCGCTCCGCGCGGACGTCGCGGGCCTGGAGGCCGCCGTCGACGCGGCCGCCGGTGACGGCGCGGCGGACGTGGCGTTCGTCCTCTTCGCCTCCATCGCCGGCGTCTGGGGCGTCAGCGGCCAGGGTGCCGGTGCCGCCGCGAGCGCCTTCCTCGACACCGTGGCCCACCGCCGCCGGGCGAGTGGTCTCCACGGCCTGTCGGTGTCCTGGGGCGCCTGGGCCGACACCACACCGGACGGCCTGGCCGCCCACCTGCGCGCCAACGGCCTGCCCGCCATGGACCCGGGCCGCGCGCTCGCCGCGCTCGCCCTGTCCATGAACGGCGAGGACGCCGCGGTGACGGTCGCGGATGTGGCCTGGGACCGGTTCGCCCCGGCCTTCGGCCGCACCCGGCCCACCGCCCTCTTCACCGAACTGCCCGAGGCCCGCGAGGCCCTGACGGACTCCGGGGACACCGGCCGGGGCACGGCGGGCGCCGCGTCCGCCCTGCGCGCCGAACTGGCCGCCCTCGCCGAGGGCGACCGGGCCGAGGCGCTGCTCTCCCTGGTCCGCGTCGAGGTCGCCGCGGTGCTCGGCTTCGCCGACCCGGCGGACGTACCGTCCGCGCAGGCCTTCCGGGACCTGGGCTTCGACTCGCTGACCGCCGTCGACCTCCGCAACCAGCTCGCCACGGCCACCGGGCTCACCCTGCCCGCCACCCTGGTCTTCGACTACCCGACGGCCGACGCCCTCGCCACCCACCTGCTCGCCGAACTCCTCGGCGGGCACGACGAGGACGAGCGCCGCGCCGCCGTACCGGCCGTGTCCGCCGGCGCCGACGACCCCATCGTGATCGTCGGCATGAGCTGCCGCTACCCGGGCGGCGTCCGCTCGCCCGAGGACCTGTGGAAGCTCGTCTCCGGGGAGGTGGACGCCATCGGCGGCTTCCCCGACGACCGCGGCTGGGACCTGGACCGCATGGTCCACGGCGACCGGGACGGCCGGGGCCGCAGCGTCACCCGCGAGGGAGGCTTCCTCTACGACGTCGCGGACTTCGACCCCGGCTTCTTCGGCATCTCGCCGCGCGAGGCCATGGTCATGGACCCGCAGCAGCGCATCGTGCTGGAGGCCGCCTGGGAGGCCCTGGAGCGCACCGGCATCGACCCGGCCGCGCTGCGCGGCGGCGACACCGGCGTCTTCATCGGCGGCGGCACCGGCGACTACCGCCCCGAGGCGGGCCAGCTCGGCCACGCGCAGACCGCCCAGTCGGCCAGCCTGCTCTCCGGTCGGCTGTCCTACACCTTCGGCCTGGAGGGCCCGTCGGTCAGCGTCGACACGGCCTGCTCCTCGTCCCTGGTCGCGCTGCACCTGGCCGCCCAGTCGCTGCGCAACGGCGAGTGCCCGCTCGCCCTCGCGGGCGGTGTGACGGTCATGTCCACCCCGGTGAACTTCATCGAGTTCGGCGAGATGGGCGCCCTGTCGGCCGACGGCCGCTGCCGCGCCTTCGCGGCGTCCGCCGGCGGCACCGGCTGGTCGGAGGGCGTGGGCGTCCTCGTCCTGGAGCGGCTCTCCGACGCCCGCCGCAACGGCCACGAGGTGCTGGCCGTCCTGCGCGGCTCGGCCATCAACCAGGACGGCGCCTCCAACGGCCTCACCGCCCCCAACGGCCCCTCCCAGCGCCGCGTCATCCGCCGTGCCCTGGCCAACGCCGGGCTGACGGCCGCCGACGTGGACGCGGTGGAGGCCCACGGCACGGGCACCACCCTCGGCGACCCCATCGAGGCCCAGGCGCTGCTCGCGACCTACGGCACGGACCGGCCGGAGGACCAGCCGCTGCTGCTCGGCTCGGTGAAGTCCAACATCGGCCACACCCAGGCCGCCGCCGGTGTCGCGGGCGTCATCAAGATGGTCATGGCCATGCGCCACGGCGTCCTGCCCCGCACCCTCCACATCGACGAGCCCTCCACCCACGTGGACTGGTCGGCCGGCGCGGTCGAGCTGCTCACCGAGCGCGCCGACTGGCCGGAGACGGGACGCGTACGCCGGGCCGGCATCTCGGCCTTCGGCGCCAGCGGCACCAACTCGCACGTCATCATCGAACAGCCGGAGCCGGCCTCCGAGCCTGTCGTTGTCGCCGCGTCCGAGGACGGGACGGGCCCGCTGCCCGTACCCGTCTCGGCTGCGGCCCCGGAGGCCCTCAAGGCCCAGGCCGCCCGCCTGGGCGCGTATCTGACGGCCCGCCCGGAGCTGACCGTCGCCGACCTGGCACGGGCCCTGGCCACGACCCGGTCGTCCTTCGAGCACCGGGCCACGGTCCTGGCCGCGAGCCGCGACGAGCTGCTGGAGGGCCTGGCGGCCCTCGCCGACGGCCAGGCCGGCCCGCGCGTCGTCCAGGGCCGCACGGCGGGACGCGCCGGAAAGCTCGCCTTCCTCTTCTCCGGCCAGGGCTCGCAGCGCGCGGGCATGGGCCGCGAGCTGTACGGGCGGTTCCCCGTCTTCGCCGAGGCGCTGGACGCGGTGACCGCCCACTTCGACGGCGAACTGGACCGGCCGCTGCGCGACGTGATGTTCGACGAGGACGGCGACGCGCTGAACGACACGGGCTTCACCCAGCCCGCGCTCTTCGCCCTCGAAGTGGCGCTGTTCCGGCTGGTGGAGTCCTGGGGCATCCGCCCCGACCTCGTCGCCGGCCACTCGATCGGCGAGATCGCGGCGGCGCACATCGCCGGCGTGTTCTCCCTGGAGGACGCCTGCGCCCTGGTCGCGGCCCGGGCCCGGCTGATGGCCGCCCTGCCCACGGGCGGCGCCATGGTCGCCGTCCAGGCGACCGAGGACGAGGTGGCCGCACACCTGACCGGGGTCGACGGAGTGTCCGTCGCCGCCGTCAACGGGCCGGAGGCGGTCGTCCTGTCGGGCGATGAGGCCGCCGTGCTCGCCGCCGCCGGGAAGTTCACCGCCGACGGCCGCAAGACTAGGCGTTTGCTGGTCAGCCATGCGTTTCACTCCCTGCACATGGACGCCGTACTCGAGGACTTCCGACGGGCCGCCCGCCGCGTGACGTACGCGCCGCCGGCGCTCCCGCTCGTGTCCTGCCTCACCGGCGACCTGGCGACCGGCGAAGAGCTGAGCTCGCCCGAGTACTGGGTGCGGCACGTCCGCGAGGCCGTACGGTTCGGCGACGGCGTCGGCGCCCTGACCGGGCGCGGCGTCACCCGCTTCCTGGAGATCGGCCCGGACGGTGTGCTCTGCGCCATGGCCCAGGACACCCTGGACGCCGTGTCGGCCAAGGCACTGACCGTACCGGCGCTGCGCAAGGGCCGCGACGAGGAGGCGTCCCTGCTCACCGCCCTGGCCCGGCTCCACGCCGACGGCACGGTCCCGCGCTGGACGTCCGTCCTCGGCGCGGGCGACCCGGCACGACGCGTGGACCTGCCCACCTACCCCTTCCAGCACCAGCGGTTCTGGCCCGACCACCGGCCCGCCGAAGCCTCCGGCGCGACCGGCACGGCCCGGGGCGAGGACGAGGCGTTCTGGTCCGCCGTGCGCGGCGAGGACTTCGCCGCGCTGGAGTCGGAGCTGGACGTCGACGGCGACGCCCTCGCCAAGGTCCTGCCCGCGCTCGCCGACTGGCGCCGCCGCCGGGCCGAGCGGTCCACCGTGGACGGCTGGCGCCAGCGCGTCGTCTGGAAGCCCCTGACCGCTGCCGCGTCTTCGCGTCGCCCGGCCGGGACCTGGCTCGCCGTCGTGCCCGCCGGGCAGGCCGACGAGCCGTGGGCCGCCGACGTCCTCGCCCGCCTCGGCGACGGGGCCGTACGCCTGGACGTCACCGGCACCGACCGGGACGCCCTGGCCGCCCTGCTGAAGGAACAGGCCGCCACCGGGCGGGAGCTCACGGGAGTCCTCTCCCTGCTCGCCCTCGCCGCTCCGGGCGACACCGATGGTGTCCCCGAGGGCACCCTGCTCACCGCCGCCCTCGTCCAGGCCCTCGGCGACGCCGGGATCGACGCGCCCCTGTGGTGCGTCACCCGCGGCGCGGTCGCCGTCTCGCCCGCCGAGCCGGTACCGGGTCTCGCCCAGGCCGGCGTCTGGGGACTGGGACGGGTCGCCGCACTGGAGCACCCGCGCCGCTGGGGCGGCCTGATCGACCTGCCGGAGACCCTCGACGAGCGGTCGGCGGACCGGTTCGCCGGACTCCTCGCCGACTCCGGCGGCGAGGACCAGCTCGCCGTCCGGCCCTCCACCGTCTTCGGCCGCCGGCTCGTGCCCGTACCGGCCGACGGGCCCGTAAAGGAGTGGCAGCCCACCGGCACCGTCCTGATCACCGGCGGCACCGGCGCCCTCGGCGCCCACGTGGCACGCGGCCTCGCCGAGGCGGGCGCCGCCCACCTGCTGCTCGTCAGCCGCCGGGGCGCCGAGGCGCCCGGCGCCGAGGACCTGCGGGCCGAACTCGCCGCGCTGGGCGCCGAGGTCACCCTCGCCGCCTGCGACGTCGCCGACCGCGACGCGCTCACCGGCCTGCTCGCCGGCGTCCCGGACAGCGCCCCGCTGACCGGCGTCGTCCACGCGGCGGGCGTCCTCGACGACGGCGTCATCGACGGCCTGACCCCCGAGCGGTTCGCGGCCGTCCACCGCGCCAAGGCCGCCTCGGCCCTGGCCCTCCACGACCTGACCCGGGACCTCGGCCTCACGGTGTTCGCCCTGTTCTCCTCGGCGTCCGCCACCGTCGGCAACCCCGGCCAGGCCAACTACGCCGCCGCCAACGCCCTCCTCGACGCCCTCGCCGAGCGGCGCCGCGCCGAGGGCTTGGCCGCCACCTCCATCTCCTGGGGCGCCTGGGCCGGCGGCGGCATGGCCGCCGACGCCCGCGCGGCCGCCGCCGCCCAGCGCACCGGCATCCGGCCGCTGGACCCGCGCCTCGCGGTCGCCGCGCTGCGCCGGGCGGTCATGGAGAACGGGCCGACGGAGGTCGTCGCCGAGGTCGAACCCGCCCGGTTCGTACGGGCCTTCACCGCCGTACGGCCCAGCCCCCTCCTCGCGGAGCTCGCCCCCGCCGCCGACCAGGCCCCGGCCGGGACCGACGGGGACGCCGCCGCACCGGGGGCGGACGGCGCCGCACTGCGGGAGAAACTCGCGGGCCAGAGCGCGGCACAGCGCACCGAGACCGTCCTGAACGTCGTACGGACCCGGGCCGCCGCAGTCCTCGGCCACACCGACGCCGACGCCGTCGGCGCCGACCGGGCCTTCCGGGACCTCGGCTTCGACTCGCTCGCCGCCGTCGAACTGCGCAACCAGCTCACGGCCGCGACCGGACTGACCCTGGCCGCCACGCTCGTCTTCGACCACCCCACCCCCGTCGACCTGGCCGCCCACGTCCTGCGCGAGCTGCTGCCCGACGCCGGCCACGGCGACGGCACGGCGGACGGCGGGACCGACGACCTCGACCAGGCCGGCATCCGGGCCCTGCTCGCCTCCGTCTCCGTGGCCCAGCTGCGCGAGATCGGCGTGCTGGAACCCCTGCTGAGGCTCGCCGCCACCACGGCCGCGGCCGACGACGGTCCCACCGGGGCGACGGAACCGGACGGCTACGCGGAATCGATCGACGAGATGGACGTCGACGCCCTCGTCCGGGCGGCGCTGGACGGCACCACGGGATCCGACGACACAGGATCCGACGACACGGGATCCAACGACGACGACACGCCGGACTCACGGACCTCACGGACCGAAGGCTGAGAGAGCGGAACATGACCACGCCCAGCGAAAAAGTAGTCGAAGCTCTCCGGGCCTCCCTCAAGGAGACCGAGCACCTGCGCCGGCAGAACCGCGCCCTGGTGGCCGCCGCCACCGAGCCCGTCGCCATCGTCGCGATGAGCTGCCGCTACCCGGGCGGCGTGCGCTCCCCGGAGGACCTCTGGGACCTCGTCGCCGCCGGTGGGGACGCCATCTCCGGCTTCCCCACCGACCGGGGCTGGGACCTGGCGGCCCTGCGCGACGCCGGAGTCGACAAGCGCGGCAACAGCGTCAGCCAGGAAGGCGGCTTCCTCGACTGCGCGGCCGACTTCGACGCCGACTTCTTCGGCATCTCGCCGCGTGAGGCCGTCACCATGGACCCCCAGCAGCGCCTGCTGCTGGAGACGTCCTGGGAGGCGATCGAGCGCGCCGGCATCGACCCGGCCACCCTGCGCGGCAGCCGCACCGGCGTGTTCGTCGGCACCAACGGCCAGGACTACGCCTACCTCCTCGTACGGTCCCTCGCCGACGCCACCGGCGACATCGGCACCGGCATCGCCGCCAGCGCCACCTCCGGGCGGCTCTCCTACACCCTCGGCCTCGAAGGACCGGCCGTCACCGTCGACACGGCCTGCTCCTCCTCCCTCGTGGCCCTCCACTCCGCCATCCACGCCCTCCGGGCCGGTGAGTGCTCACTGGCCCTCGTCGGCGGCGTCAACGTCATGTCGTCACCGGGCTCCCTGATGGAGTTCAGCCGCCAGGGCGGCCTCGCCGGCGACGGCCGCTGCAAGGCCTACGCGGACACCGCCGACGGCACCGGCTGGTCCGAGGGCGTCGGCATGCTCCTCGTCGAACGCCTCTCCGACGCCCGCCGCAACGGTCACCCGGTGCTGGCGGTCGTCCGGGGCTCGGCCGTCAACCAGGACGGCGCTTCCAACGGCTTCACCGCCCCCAGCGGCCCCGCCCAGCAGCGCGTCATCCGCCGCGCCCTGGCCAACGCGGGCCTGACGGCCGGCGAGGTCGACGCCGTCGAGGGCCACGGCACGGGCACCCCGCTCGGCGACCCCATCGAGGCCCAGGCCCTCCTCGCCACCTACGGCCAGGGCCGGGACACCGAACGGCCGCTGCTCCTGGGCTCGGTGAAGTCGAACATCGGCCACGCGCAGGCGGCGGCGGGCGTCGCCGGCGTCATCAAGATGGTCATGGCCATGCGCCGGGGCGTGCTGCCACGCACCCTCCACGCGGAACGGCCCTCGACACACGTGGATTGGGCTGTGGGAGCGGTGGAACTCCTCAAGGACGCGAGGCCCTGGCCCGAGGTCGACAGGCCATGGCGCGCGGGCGTGTCCTCCTTCGGCATCAGCGGAACGAACGCGCACGTGATCCTGGAACAGGCCACCGAGTCCACAGGGGAGCCCGCCGGGGAGCCGGACGCGCCCACGGTCCGGCCCGGTGTGGTGCCGTGGCCGGTGTCCGCCAAGTCCGAGGAGGCGCTGGCCGCGCAGCTGGAGCGGGCGACCGCCCTCGCGGGCACCGCCGAGCCCGTGGACGTCGGCTACTCGCTGGCCACGGGCCGGTCGGCCTTCGACCACCGCGCGGTCCTCCTGGCCTGCCCGGACGGCTCGCTGTCCGAGGCCGCGCGCGGCCGCGCGGCAGCCGGCGGCCGCCCCCTGGCGGTGCTCTTCACGGGCCAGGGATCGCAACGGGTGGGCATGGGCCGCGAACTGTACGCCCGCTTCCCCGCCTTCTCCGAGGCCCTGGACGCGGTGGCCGCCCGCCTCGACGGCGAACTGGAGCGCCCGCTGCGGGAGGCCATGTTCGACGGCGACGCGGCCGTACTGGACGGCACCGGTTTCGCCCAGCCCGCGCTCTTCGCACTCGAAGTGGCCCTCTACCGGCTGGTCGAGTCCTGGGGGGTGCGCCCCGACTACGTCACGGGCCACTCGATCGGCGAGGTCGCAGCCGCGCACGTCGCGGGCGTGCTGTCCCTCGACGACGCGTGCGCGCTGGTGGCGGCCCGGGCCCGGCTGATGGCGGCCCTGCCCGCGGGCGGCGCGATGGTCGCCGTCCAGGCCTCCGAGGACGAGGTCGCGGCACGTCTGGTCGACGGGGTGTCCATCGCGGCCGTCAACGGCCCGGACGCCGTCGTCATCGCGGGCGACGAGACGGCGGTGCCCCGCATCGCCGAGAAGTTCGCCGCCGAGGGCCGCAAGACCCAGCGGCTGTCGGTGAGCCACGCCTTCCACTCGCCGCTCATGGACCCCATGCTGGAGGACTTCCGGCAGGCCCTGGCCGGACTGTCCTTCCAGGCGCCGCGGATCCCGGTCGTCTCGAACGTGACGGGCCGCATAGCGACGGCGGAACTGCTCTGCACGCCCGAGTACTGGGTCCGGCACGTCCGGGAGACCGTCCGCTTCGCCGACGGCGTCCGGACGCTGGCCGCCGAAGGCGCCACCGCCTTCCTCGAACTCGGCCCCGACGGTGTGCTGACGGCCATGGCCCAGCACAGCCTCGACGACGCCGGGAGCCTGGTCGCCCTCACCGCCCTGCGCCGGAACCGGGCCGAGGAGCGCTCCCTGCTCACCGCGCTCGCCCGGCTGCACGTGGCGGGCGTCGCGGTGGACTGGACCGCGTGGTTCGACGGCACGGGCGCCGGCCGCGTGGACGTCCCCACGTACGCCTTCCGGCACCAGCGGTTCTGGCCCAAGCCCGCCGCCGTCGCCGGCGACGTGTCCGCCGCCGGCCTCACCCCGGCCGGCCACCCGCTGCTCGGCGCGGCCGTGTCCCTGGCCGGCCTCGACGGTGTCCTGTTCACCAGCAGGCTCTCCGCCCGCACCCACCCCTGGCTCGCCGACGGCGCCACGTTCCCGGCCGCCGCGTACGTGGAGCTCGCCATCCGCGCGGGCGACCAGGTCGGCTACGGCCGCGTCGACGAACTCACCCTGACCGAACCGCTCGCCCTGGACGACGAGCACGCCGCCCTCCTCCAGGTCTGGGTCGGCGCCCCCGACCCGGCGGGCGCCCGGAAGGTGTCCGTCTACTCCCAGCTCGCCGACGCCCCCGACCAGACCTGGACGGAGCACGCGCACGGCGTCCTGAGCCCCGGCGAGCGCGTCGCGGACTTCGGCACCGACGAGTGGCCCCCGCGCGACGCCACCGCCGTCGACGCCGATGCCGTGGCGGGGTTCTACGACAAGGCCGGACACGCCCCCGCCCTCCGGGCCGTCCGCGCGATCTGGACGCGGGACGCCGACACCTTCGTGGAAGCCGCCCTCCCCGCCGACGCCGCGGACGACGCCGGAGCGTTCGGACTCCACCCCGCGCTGCTGACCGCCGTCACCCAGGCCCTCGCGATCACGGCGCCGGACGGTGGAGCGAACGAGCCCGAGCCCCTCTCGTGGTCCGGGGTGTCCCTGCACGCGGGGGGCGCGTCGGCGGTACGGATACGCGTCACGCGGACCGCCGAGGACACCGCCTCCGTGGCCGTCGTCGACACCGAGGGCGCACCGGTCCTGTCGGCGAGCACGCTGGTGCTGCACGACCGGGCCGGGACCGCGGACCGCAGGGGCAGCGCCACGGACCACGGATCCCTGCTGCGGCTGGACTGGGTCCCGGCACCGGCACCCGAGGAGGGAGCCGAGGGCCGGGAGCTCACCCATGCGACGCTGGGCGCCGGGACGGTCACGGCCCTGGCCGACGTGCCGGACGGCACGGACCTGGTGCTGGCCCCGCTGACCGCGGGCGACGGGACCGACGTCCCCGGCGCGGCCCACGAGCTGACGGCCCGGGCGCTCGGCCTGGTGGGGGAGTGGCTGGCGGAGGAGCGGTTCACCGCCGCACGGCTGGTGTTCGTGACGCGCGGCGCGACGGACGGCAACGATCTCGCCGCTGCCGCCGCCTGGGGCCTGGTGCGCTCGGCACAGACGGAACACCCCGACCGCTTCGCCCTGGTCGACCTCGACGCCGACACCGAGCTCGCTGTTGTACTGCCCCAGCTGCCGGGGCTGCTGGCGGCGGGCGACGACCAGTTCGTGGTGCGCGACGGTGCGGTGAGCGTGGGCCGGCTGGCGCGGGTCGCTGCGGAGGCTGATACTCCGGCAGCGGTACGCGCCTGGGACACGGCGGGCACGGTGCTGATCTCCGGTGGCACAGGCGGCCTGGGCGGCCTGCTGGCCCGTCACCTGGTGGCCGAGCACGGCGTGCGGCATCTGCTGCTGGTGAGCCGTCGTGGCCCGGAGGCGCCCGGTGCGGCGGAACTGGTCGACGAACTGACCGGCCTCGGCGCGGAAGTGACCGTCGAGTCGTGCGACACGACGGACCGGGACGCCGTCGAGCGCCTGCTGGCCGGTGTCCCGGCCGATCGTCCGCTGACCGCCGTGATCCACACGGCCGGTGTCCTCGACGACGGTGTGGTGACGTCCCTGACCCTGGACCGCCTGGCGGCCGTGCTGCGCCCGAAGGCCGACGCCGCCTGGCACCTCCACGAGCTCACCAAGGACCTCGACCTCGCCGCGTTCGTCCTCTTCTCGTCGGTCTCCGGCGTGATGGGCGGCGCCGGACAGGCCAACTACGCGGCAGGAAACGTCTTCCTGGACGCCCTCGCCCACCATCGCCGCCTTATCGGCCTGCCCGCCCAGTCCCTCGCGTGGGGCGCGTGGGCGCAGTCGAGCGGTATGACGGGCACGCTGTCGCAGGCCGACATGCAGCGCATCGCGGCCTCCGGAGTGCCGCCGCTGACGGCCGAGCAGGGCCTTGCCCTGTTCGACGCGGCCACCGGCCTCGACGAGCCGTACCTCGTCCCGATCGGCCCCGCCCGGCGCGGCGGACGCGCCCCGGGCGTCGTACCCCCGCTGCTGCGCGGCCTGATCCGTGGCGGCCGGCGAACGGCCGCCACGGCGGCGGGCGGCGCCGGTACGGCGGCCGCGCTCAGCCTCCGGCTGTCCGGGCTGGGGGAGGAGGACGCGCTCCGCTCGATGACCGACCTCGTACGGACCGAGGCGGCCGCCGTCCTCGGGCACGCCTCGGCGCGGCAGGTCGAGGCGGGCCGGGAGTTCCGCGAGCTCGGCTTCGACTCGCTGACGGCGGTGGAGCTCCGCAACCGGCTCACCACCGCCACCGGCCTGCGGCTCACCGCGACCCTGATCTTCGACTACCCCACCCCTGCCGCCCTCGCGAGCCAACTCATGGCCGAGCTGGCCGGCGAGGACGCGGGGGACCCGATCGTGACGGCCTCCGCCGTCTCCGACGACCCCATCGCCATCGTCGGCATGGCCTGCCGGATGCCCGGCGGCGTACGGTCGCCGGAGGACTTGTGGCGGATGCTCGCCGAAGGCCGCGACGGCATCGCCGGCTTCCCCACCGACCGTGGCTGGGACCTCAAGGCGCTCTTCGGCACGGACCCGGAGAACCGGGGCGGCAGCGCGACCCGGCGCGGCGGATTCCTCCAGGACGTCGCCGACTTCGACGCCGGGTTCTTCGGGATCTCCCCGCGTGAGGCCCTGGCGATGGACCCGCAGCAGCGGCTCCTGCTGGAGACGTCCTGGGAGGCGTTCGAGCGCGCCGGGATCGACGCGACGGCCCTGCGCGGCAGCCGGACGGGCGTCTTCGTCGGCACCACGGGCCAGGACTACGCCACACTCGTGATGAACTCCCGCGAGGACGTCGAAGGCCACGCCAGCACCGGCCTCGCCACCAGCGTCATCTCCGGCCGGATCTCTTACACCTTCGGGCTGGAGGGCCCGGCGGTGACGGTCGACACGGCGTGCTCGTCCTCGCTCGTCGCCCTCCACCTCGCCGCCCAGTCCCTCCGCAGCGGCGAGAGCTCGCTCGCGCTCGCCGGCGGTGTGACGGTCCTGTCGACGCCGATGACCTTCGCGGGCTTCAGCCGCCAGGGCGGCCTGGCGGCGGACGGCTACTGCAAGGCGTTCGCGGACTCTGCCGACGGTACTGGTTGGTCCGAGGGCGCGGGTGTGCTGGTGCTGGAGCGGCTGTCGGACGCGAAGCGTCTCGGTCACCGGGTGCTGGCCGTGGTGCGGGGTTCGGCGGTGAACCAGGACGGTGCGTCGAACGGTCTGACGGCGCCGAACGGCCCGTCGCAGCAGCGCGTCATCCGCCAGGCGTTGGCGAGCGCGGGTCTGAAGGCCGCCGATGTGGACGCGGTGGAGGCGCACGGTACGGGTACGACGCTGGGTGACCCGATCGAGGCGCAGGCGCTGCTGGCGACGTACGGTCGTGAGCGGGACGCGGACCGGCCGTTGTGGCTTGGCTCGGTGAAGTCGAACATCGGTCATACACAGGCTGCGGCTGGTGTCGCCGGGATCATCAAGATGGTCATGGCGATGCGGCACGGCGTCCTGCCGAAGAGTCTGCACATCGACGAGCCGTCGTCGCATGTGGACTGGTCGGCGGGTGCGGTGGAGTTGCTGTCGGAGGCTCGGGCGTGGCCGGAGGTGGGGCGTCCGTGGCGTGCGGGTGTGTCGTCGTTCGGTCTCAGCGGCACGAACGCGCACGTCATCGTGGAGCAGGCCCCTGAGTCCGTTGCCGAGCGTGGCGCTTCGTCGGATGGGCCGGTGCCGTGGGTGGTGTCGGCCAAGTCGGAGGAGGCGCTGGCGGAGCAGGTGGAGCGGCTGACGTCCTCGGCTGATGGCGATGCCGCTGATGTGGGCTTCTCGCTGGCGACTGGGCGGTCGGTCCTCGACCACCGTGCGGTTCTGCTGGCAGGGGACGAGATGGCTCGCGGGGTCGCTGTGGACCGGTCCCTGGCGTTCCTGTTCTCGGGTCAGGGGTCGCAGCGGCTGGGGATGGGGCGGGAGTTGTATGCCCGGTTCCCGGTGTTCGCGGGGGCGCTGGACGAGGTGACGGCTCGTTTCGACGGGTTGCGGGACGTCATGTTCGGCGACGACGCCGAGGCGCTGAACGGGACGGGCTTTACTCAGCCTGCGCTTTTCGCGCTTGAAGTGGCGTTGTTCAGGCTGGTGGAGTCGTGGGGGGTGCGTCCGGGCTTCGTTGCCGGTCACTCCATCGGTGAGATCGCCGCCGCGCATGTCGCGGGGGTCTTCTCCCTTGAGGATGCGTGTTCCCTCGTCGCGGCGCGTGCGCGGTTGATGAGTGCGCTGCCTTCTGGTGGTGCGATGGTGGCGGTGCAGGCGTCCGAGGACGAGGTGGTGCCTCAGCTGACCGCCGGTGTGTCGATCGCCGCTGTCAATGGCCCTGACGCTGTCGTCATCGCTGGTGAGGAGTCGGCTGTTCTGCGGATCGCCGAGGGTCTGGCCGCCGAGGGTCGTAAGACCCAGCGGCTGTCGGTGAGTCACGCGTTCCATTCGCCGTTGATGGACCCGATGCTGGAGGACTTCCGCCGGGCCATCGAGGGGCTGTCGTTCCAGGCCCCCACGATCCCCCTGATCTCGAACGTGACGGGTGAGGTCGCTGCGGCCGAGCTCGTCGCCACCCCCGGCTACTGGGTGCGGCACGTCCGTGAGGCCGTGCGTTTCGCCGATGGTGTCCGTGCGCTGAGCGAGGCAGGCGCCACCGCCTTCTTTGAGCTCGGTCCCGACGGTGTCCTCACCGCCCTCGCCCAGCACACCCTCGACCCCGACAAGGATCTGCTCTCCGTCCCGGCCCTCCGCAAGGACCGCCCGGAAGAGACCGCTCTCCTGACCGCCCTCGCCCGGCTCCACGTCTCCGGCGTCGACGTCGCGTGGGCCGAGCTGTTCGCGGGCACCGGCGCCCGCCACGTAGACCTGCCCACCTACGCCTTCCAGCACGAGCGCTTCTGGCCCCGGCCCGCCGCGCTTACCGGCGACGTCTCGTCCGTCGGTCTGGTGCCCGCACGGCATCCGCTCCTGGGCGCCGCCGTGCCGCTGGCCGACTCCGACGGGATGCTGTTCACGAGCCGGCTCTCCCCGGAGACCACCGACTTCCCCGTATCGGCCTTCCTGGAGCTGGCCGTTCGCGCCGGTGACGAAGTGGACTGCGACCGCGTCACCTCTCTGACCGTCCACACGCCCCTGGCCCTCACCGGCGGATCTCCTCTCGCCCTCCAGGTGTGGGCGGGCGCGGCGGACGCGACAGGCGCCCGTGCCCTACGCGTCTACTCCCGGCCCGGGGACGCCCTCGACGAGCCGTGGACCGAGCACGCCTCCGGTGTCCTCGACTCCGGCGAGCAGACCGTGCCCTTCGACGCGTCCACCTGGCCGCCCACCGAAGCCGTCGCCGTCCCCGTCGAAACGGGCGACGAATCCACCACCCTCTGGACCCGTGGCGACGAGGTCTACGTCGAGACGAAGCTGACCGGCGAGGCCGCGTCCGACGCCCCCTACTACGGCATGCACCCCACCCTGCTGGAGACCCTCGCTCAGGCAGCGGAATTCGCAGGCCTGGACGGCGAGGAAGAGCTGTCCCCGCTGTCCTGGTCGGGGGTCTCGCTGCACGCGGGCGGTGCCTCGGCCGTGCGGGCCCGCCTCGCGCGGACCGCCGGGGACTCGGTGTCGGTCGCGGCGGTGGACGCCACCGGCGCTCCCGTGCTGTCGGTGGAGACGCTGACGCTCCGCCCCCGGCCGGTCGCCGACGCCCCCACCGGGACCGGTGCGGAGCAGGGCGCCCTGCTGCGCCTGGAGTGGATCCCGGCGCCCATCCCTGCCAGGGCCACCGCCACCGCCCAGGCGCCCCGGTACGTGACGCTCGGCAGCGACGGGACCGCGTCCCTGGCCGACGTACCGGCCGGCACCGACCTTGTCGTGGTCCCGGTCGCCGTCACCGGGGACGAGGACGTACCCGCCGCCGTGCACCAGCTGACCGCCCACGCCCTCCGGCTCGTTCAGGACTGGCTCGCCGACAACCGGCACGCCGCTTCCCGCCTCCTCTTCGTCACCCGGGACGCCGTCTCCGCCGACGCGGCGGATGCCGTTCACGACCCGGCGGCCGCAGCGGTGTGGGGCCTGGTGCGCTCGGCACAGTCGGAGCACCCCGGACGGTTCGTCCTCCTCGACCTCGACGGAGCTGTCGACGCCGACCCGACCGCCCTGCTCCGGAGCCTGCCGAGCCTGCCGGACCTGCTGGCGGGCGGCGACGCGCAGTTCGTCGTACGCGACGGTGCGGTGCGCGTGGGACGGCTGGCCCGCGTCGCCCCGCCGGAGCCGGACGCTCCGGCAGCGGTATCCACCTGGAATCCGGCCGGTACGGTGCTGATCACCGGTGGCACAGGTGGCCTGGGCGGCGTACTGGCCCGGCACCTAGTGGCCGAGCACGGCGTGCGGCATCTGCTGCTGGTGAGCCGTCGTGGCCCGGAGGCGCCGGGGGCGGTGGAGCTGGTCGGCGAACTGGCCGCCCTGGGCGCCGAGACGACGGTCGTCGCCTGCGACACGGCCGACCGTGCCGAGGTGGAGGGTCTGCTGGCCGGTGTCCCGGCCGGTCGTCCGCTGACCGCCGTGATCCACACGGCCGGTGTCCTCGACGACGGTGTGATCACCTCCCTCACCCCCGACCGGCTCTCGGCCGTCCTGCGCCCGAAGGCCGACGCGGCCTGGCACCTCCACGAGCTCACCAAGGACCTCGACCTCGCCGCCTTCGTCCTCTACTCCTCCATCTCCGGCGTGATGGGCAGCGCCGGACAGGCCAACTACGCCGCCGGCAACGTCTTCCTGGACGCCCTTGCCCACCACCGCCGCCTTCTCGGTCTGCCCGCCCAGTCCCTGGCGTGGGGGGCGTGGGCGCAGGGGAGCGGTATGACGGGCGCGCTGTCGCAGGCCGACATGCAGCGGATCGCGGCCTCCGGAGTGCCGCCGCTGACGGTCGCGCAGGGCCTGGCGCTGTTCGACGCGGCCGTCGCGCTCGACGAGGCGTACGTCGTCCCGATCGGCCCGGCCTCCGGGGCCCGGCGCGCTCAGGGCGAGGTGCCGCCGCTGCTGCGCGGCCTGGTGAAGGGCGGCCGGCGGGTGGCCGCGGCCGCCGGGGACAGTGCCGCGACGGCCGCCGGACTCGCGCGACAGTTGAGGGAAATACGGGAAGAAGAGCGCGTACGTTTCGCCGTGGAGCTCGTCAGGGCTGAGGCGGCGCGAGTGCTCGGGCACGCCTCGCCCGAGGCGATCGGGGCGAAGAAGGGGTTCCAGGACCTCGGCTTCGACTCCCTGACCGCCGTCGAGCTCCGCAACCGGCTGACGGCCACGACCGGCCTGAGGCTGCCCGCCACCCTGACCTTCGACTACCCCACCCCCGTCTCCCTGGCCGAACACCTCGTCTCGCAGCTCGTGGGCGAGGACGGCCCCGACACCTCCTCCTCCCTCCTCGCGGAGCTCGACCGCCTCGACTCCGCCCTTGCTTCCACGGAACCCGACGCGCTCACCAGGGCGGCCGTCTCCAACCGGCTGCTGACGATGCTGGAGAAGTGGCGGGGGAGCGAGGCCGAGACCGCCGGCACCGAGGTGGCCGAGCGGATCGGCTCCGCCAGTGAGGACGAGATCTTCGACTTCATCGACAACGAGCTCGGCCGTCTGGGCGATCGCTGATCCGGCCTCATTCTTCACACGGAAGGTTCCACGCAATGTCGAACGACAGCAAGCTCGTTGACTACCTCAAGTGGGTCACGGCAGATCTGCACCAGACCCGCCAACGGCTGCTGGAAGTCGAGGCCGGAAAGCAGGAGCCCATCGCCATTGTGGGCATGTCCTGCCGGCTGCCGGGCGGGGTGCGGTCCCCGGAGGACCTGTGGCGGATGCTGCACGAGGGACGTGACGGCATCACGGCGTTCCCGACCGACCGTGGCTGGAACCTCGACGCCCTGACGGGCGACGGCGGCGATGGCAGTGAGGGTGCCAGCGCCACCGCCGAGGGCGGCTTCGTCGACGCGGCCGGCTTCGACGCCGACTTCTTCGGCATATCGCCGCGCGAGGCCGTGACGATGGACCCGCAGCAGCGGCTGCTGCTGGAGAGCTCCTGGGAGGCGCTCGAGCGCGCGGGCATCGCCCCGGCCTCCCTCCAGGGCAGCAAGACGGGCGTCTTCGTCGGCACCAACGGCGTGGACTACGCGGGCGTCGTGATGAACTCGCAGGAGGACGTGGAGGGTCACGGCGGCACCAGCCTCGCCGGCAGCGTCCTCTCCGGACGCGTCTCGTACACCTTCGGGCTGGAGGGCCCGGCGGTGACGGTCGACACGGCGTGCTCGTCGTCCCTCGTCGCCCTCCACCTCGCCGCCCACGCGCTGCGCAACGAAGAGTGCTCGCTGGCGCTCGCCGGCGGTGTGACGGTCCTGTCGACGCCGATGGGCTTCGCGGGCTTCAGCCGCCAGGGCGGTCTGGCGGCGGACGGCCGCTGCAAGGCGTTCGCGGACGCCGCCGACGGCACGGGCTGGTCGGAGGGCGTCGGCGTGCTCGTCCTGGAGCGGCTGTCGGACGCCAAGCGCAACGGGCACCGGATCCTGGGCGTGATACGCGGGTCCGCGGTGAACCAGGACGGTGCGTCGAGCGGTCTGACGGCGCCGAACGGCCCGTCGCAGCAGCGGGTGATCCGCCAGGCGCTGGCGAGCGCGGGCCTGTCGATGGCCGATGTGGACGCGGTGGAGGCGCACGGTACGGGTACGACGCTGGGTGACCCGATCGAGGCGCAGGCGCTGCTGGCGACGTACGGTCGTGAGCGGGACGCGGACCGGCCGTTGTGGCTTGGCTCGGTGAAGTCCAACATCGGTCATACGCAGGCTGCGGCTGGTGTCGCCGGGATCATCAAGATGGTCATGGCGATGCGGCACGGCGTCCTGCCGAAGACGCTGCACGTCGACCAGCCCTCCACCCACGTCGACTGGTCGGCGGGTGCGGTGGAGTTGCTGACGGAGCCGCGGGCGTGGCCGGAGGTGGACCGGCCGTGGCGCGCGGGTGTGTCGTCGTTCGGCATCAGCGGCACGAACGCGCACGTCATCGTCGAGCAGGCCCCGGCGGACGAGCCCACCGAAGAGCCGGCGTCGGCCCCGGCGGCCCCGTCGCCGACCGTGGTGCCCTGGCTGGTGTCCGGCAAGACCGAGGCCGCTCTGGCGGCGCAACTGGAGCGGATCACGGCCCTGGTGGGCACGGACTCGCCGGCGGATATCGGCCACTCGCTGGCCACCGGCCGTTCCCACCTCACCCACCGCGCCGTGCTGCTGGCGGGCGGCGACGAGGCCCATGAGGTCGCGCGTGGTGTCACCGGGGACGTCGAGGGCAAGCCGGCGTTCCTGTTCTCGGGTCAGGGGTCGCAGCGGCTGGGGATGGGGCGGGAGTTGTATGCCCGGTTCCCGGTGTTCGCGGGGGCGCTGGACGAGGTGACGGCTCGTTTCGACGGGTTGCGGGACGTCATGTTCGGTGTCGACGCCGACGCGCTGAACGGGACGGGTTTCACTCAGCCTGCGCTTTTCGCGCTTGAAGTGGCTTTGTTCAGGCTGGTGGAGTCGTGGGGGGTGCGTCCGGACTTCGTCGCGGGTCACTCCATCGGTGAGATCGCTGCCGCGCATGTCGCGGGGGTCTTCTCTCTTGAGGATGCGTGTGTCCTTGTGGCGGCGCGTGCGCGGTTGATGAGTGCGCTGCCTTCTGGTGGTGCGATGGTGGCTGTGCAGGCGTCCGAGGACGAGGTGGTTGGTCGTCTCACCGCCGGTGTGTCGATCGCCGCTGTCAACGGTCCGGCGGCTGTCGTCATCGCCGGTGACGAGGCCGCGGTCCTGGCCATCGCCGCAGGTTTCGCCGCCGAGGGTCGTAAGACCCAGCGGCTGTCGGTGAGTCACGCGTTCCATTCGCCGTTGATGGATCCGATGCTGGAGGACTTCCGCCGGGCCATCGAGGGGCTGTCGTTCCAGGCCCCCACGATCCCGCTGATCTCCAACGTGACGGGTGAGGTCGCCTCGGCCGAGCTCGTCGCCACCCCCGGCTACTGGGTGCGGCACGTCCGCGAGGCTGTCCGTTTCGCCGACGGCGTCCGTGCGCTGAGCGAGGCAGGCGCCACCGCCTTCTTTGAGCTCGGCCCCGACGGTGTCCTCACCGCCCTCGCCCAGCACACCCTCGACCCCGACAAGGATCTGCTCTCCGTCCCGGCCCTGCGCAAGGACCGCCCGGAAGAGACCGCTCTCCTGACCGCCCTCGCCCGGCTCCACGTGTCGGGCGTCGAGGTCGACTGGGCGGCCTGGTACGCCGGTACGTCCGCCCGCCACGTAGACCTGCCCACCTACGCCTTCCAGCACGAGCGTTTCTGGCCCCGCCCCGCCGCCCTCACCGGCGACGTCACCGGTGCCGGGCTGATGCCCGCCGGGCACCCCCTCCTCGGTGCCACGCTCGCCCTCGCGGACTCCGAGGAGGTGCTGTTCACCGGCAAGCTGTCGCTGCGCACCCACCCGTGGCTGGCCGATCACGTCCTGGGCGACTCCGCGCTGTTCCCCGGCACCGGGTTCCTGGAGCTGGCCCTGCGCGCCGGGGACCAGGTCGGTTGCGACCGGGTGGAGGAGTTCGCGCTCCTCGCCCCGCTGGTGCTGCCCGAGGAGGGCGCGGTCCTGATCCAGGTGCTGGTCGGCGCGCCCGGCGAGTCGGGCACCCGTGCCCTGACCGTCCACTCCCGTCCGGACGATGCCCCCGGCCGCCCGTGGACCGAGCACGCCACCGGCACGCTGACGGCGGGCGAGCGCGTCTCCGCCTTCGACGCGACGGTCTGGCCGCCGCAGAACGCGGTGGTCGTCGACCTTGAGGAGTTCTACGGGCGGACCGAGTACGGGCCCGTCTTCCAGGGGCTGCGGTCGGTGTGGCTGCGCGAGGGCGAGGTGTTCGTCGAGGCCGCGCTGCCCGCCGACGCCGCCGGGGACGCCGGTGCCTTCGGTCTTCACCCGGCCCTGCTGGACGCGGTGCTGCACGCCCACGGCTTCGCCGGTGTGGGTGACGAGCACCACCTGCTGATGCCCTTCGGCTGGAGCGGTGTGTCGCTGCACGCCGGCGGGGCGTCCGTGGTGCGGGCCCGGCTGGCGCGGGCCGGCGACGAGTCGGTGTCCATCGCGGTCGTCGACGTCGAGGGCGCCCCGGTGCTTTCGGTGGAGACCCTCGCCTTCCGCGCCCGGTCCGCCGCTGTGTCCCCTGCCGCCGCCGCTCGTAGCGCCGAGCACGACGCGCTCCTGTCGCTCGACTGGATCCCCGCCCCGGACGTGGCCGCGGCCGAGGCCGTGAAGGCGGTGTGGCTGGGTGCCGACGGGCCGGGTGTCGACGCGACCGTCGCCGGCCTGGCCGACCTGGAGGGCGACGAGGACCTGGTCCTTGTCCACGTCTCCGGCACCTCCGACGGCGCCGCCACGCCCGGCGACGTCCCTGCCGCCGCGCACGAGCTGACGACCCGTGTCCTCCACCTGCTCCACGACTGGCTCACCCAGCGCCACTCCGAACGCTCCCGTCTCGTCTTCGTCACCCGTAACGCCGTGTCGGCCGACGACGGCGAGGCCGTGGGGGACATCGCCGCGAGCGCCGTGTGGGGCCTGGTGCGCTCCGCGCAGTCGGAGCACCCCGGGCGGCTCGTCCTCCTCGACCTCGACGAGGCCGCCGACCTCGCCCCGCTGCTGCCCGTCCTGCCGGCTCTGCTCGCCACGGACGACGCCCAGTTCGTCGTACGCGACGGCCTCGTCCGCGTGGGCCGGCTCGACCACCTGAGCGCGGCCGCCGGTCTGCTGCCACCCGCCGGAGTGCCGTGGCGGCTGGACACGGCCGCCAAGGGCAGCCTGGACGGGCTGGTGCTCACTCCGTGCCCCGAGACGCTGGCGCCCCTCGCGCCCGGACAGGTCCGGGTCGGGGTCGAGGCCGCCGGTGTGAACTTCCGTGACGTGCTGAACGCCCTGGGCATGTACCCGGGCGAGGCGGGGCTGCTGGGCGCCGAGGCCGCCGGTGTCGTCGTCGAGACCGGGCCCGAGGTCACCGGTGTGCGGGTGGGCGACCGGGTCATGGGCATGGTGCCCGGTGGCTTCGGCACCATGGCCGTCGTCGACGAGCGGTTCCTGGCGCGGGTGCCGGAGGAGTGGACGGCGGAGGAGGCGGCGTCGGTGCCGCTGGTGTTCCTCACCGCCCTCTACGCGCTGAAGGACCTGGCCGGGCTGCGGGCCGGGCAGTCGATCCTGGTCCACGCGGGCGCCGGCGGCGTCGGCATGGCCGCGATCCAGCTGGCCCGGCACCTGGGCGCCGAGGTGTTCGCCACCGCCAGTGAGGCCAAGTGGGACACCCTCCGTGAACTGGGCGTCCCCGACGACCACATCGCCTCCTCCCGGACCACCGACTTCGAGCAGCGGTTCCTCGCGGCCACGGGCGGACGCGGCGTCGACGTCGTCCTCAACGCCCTGGCCGGCGAGTTCGTGGACGCTTCCCTCCGCCTCGTGGCTCCCGGGGGCCACTTCCTGGAGATGGGCAAGACCGATATTCGCGACCCCCGGTCCGTGACCGGGATCGACGGTGCCGAGGTGCGGTACCGGGCCTTCGACCTCGCCGAGGCCGGCCCGGACCGGATCCAGGGGATGCTGTCCGAGCTGCTCGCGCTGTTCGCCGAGGACGCGCTGCGGCCGCTGCCCGTCGCCACCTGGGACGTCCGCCGGGCGCGCGAGGCCTTCCGCCACATGAGCCAGGCCCGCCACATCGGCAAGATCGTCCTCACCATGCCCCGCGCCTGGGACCCCGAGGGCACCGTCCTCATCACCGGCGGCACCGGCGGCCTCGGTGGCGTACTGGCCCGCCACCTCGTCGCCGAACGCGGCGTCAAACACCTGCTGCTGGTCAGCCGCGGAGGCCCGGAGGCCCCGGGCGCGACGCAGCTCCGCGACGAGCTGACCGCCAAGGGAGCCGAGGTCACCGTCGCCGCCTGCGACGTGGCCGACCGCGACGCGCTCGCCGCCGTGCTGGCCGGGATCCCGGCCGCCCACCCGCTGACAGCGGTGATCCACACGGCGGGCATCCTCGACGACGGCGTCGTCGCCTGGCTGACCCCGGAACGGCTCTCCTCCGTCATGTCCCCGAAGGTGGACGCGGCCTGGCACCTCCACGACCTCACCAAGGACCTCGACCTCGCCGCCTTCGTCCTCTTCTCGTCGATCGCCGGAGTCACCGGCGCCGCCGGACAGGGCAACTACGCCGCCGGCAACGTCTTCCTCGACACGCTGGCCCGGCACCGTACGGCCCTGGGTCTCGCCGCCCAGTCCCTGTCGTGGGGCGCCTGGACGCAGTCGACCGGTATGACGGGCACGCTGTCCGAGGCCGACATGAAGCGCATCGCCTCGTCCGGGGTGCCGCCGCTGACCGTCGAGCAGGGCCTGGCGTTCTTCGACGCCGCCGGGATCTGCGACGCCGCCCACCTCGTCGCCATCGGCGCCGTCTCCGGCCCCGTCCGGGTGGCCGGACCGGTCCCGCCCGTCCTGCGCGGCCTGGTGAAGACCACCCGGCGTGCCGCCGCGACCACCGCCGCCGGCGCGGGCACGGCCGCCGTGCTCACCCGCCGGCTGGGGGAGCTGCGCGAGGACGAGCGTCTCCGCTTCGTCGTGGACCTCGTACGGGCCGAGGCGGCCGCCGTCCTCGGTCACGCCTCCGCCAAGGCCGTCGGCGACCGGCGTGAATTCCACGACCTGGGCTTCGACTCGCTGACCGCCGTCGAGCTCCGCAACCGGCTCAGCACCGCCACCGGCCTGCGCCTCTCCGCGACCCTGGTCTTCGACTACCCCACGCCCACCGCGCTCGGCGAACACCTGCTGGCCCTGCTGCTGGACGAGCACGACAACGCCGACACGCCCGCGCACTCCGGCGCCTCGGCCGTCGACGTCGCCGACGACCCGATCGTCATCGTCGGCATGGCGTGCCGGCTGCCGGGCGGCGTGAACTCGCCGGAGGACCTGTGGCGGCTCGTCGCCCAGGGCGGCGAGGGCATCTCCGACTTCCCCACCGACCGCGACTGGGACCTCGACACCCTGCTGGGCGGCGACGACCGGGACGGCGGCCGGGGCCGCAGCGCCACCTCGCGGGGCGGCTTCCTCCACGGCATCGCCGACTTCGACGCCGACTTCTTCGGGATCTCCCCGCGCGAGGCCCTCGCCATGGACCCGCAGCAGCGGCTCCTCCTCCAGACCTCGTGGGAGGCCTTCGAAAGGGCCGGGATCGCCCCCGAGAGCCTGCGCGGCAGCCGCACCGGCGTCTTCGTCGGCACCGGCGGCCAGGACTACACGATGCTGGTGATGAACTCCGACGACGACGTCGAGGGCCACACCAGCACCGGCCTCGCCGCGAGCGTCGTCTCCGGCCGCGTCTCGTACACCTTCGGCCTGGAGGGCCCGGCCGTCACCCTCGACACCGCGTGCTCGTCCTCGCTGGTGGCCCTGCACTGGGCCGCGCAGGCCCTGCGCTCGGGCGAGTGCTCGCTGGCGCTGGCCGGCGGTGTCACCATCATGTCCACCTCCGTCGGCTTCCCGGGCTTCACCCGCCAGGGTGGGCTCGCCGCGGACGGCCGCTGCAAGGCCTTCTCCGACACGGCCGACGGCACGGGCTGGTCGGAGGGCGTCGGCATGCTCGTCGTGGAGCGGCTCTCCGACGCCCGCCGTAACGGCCACGAGGTGCTGGCCGTCCTGCGCGGCTCGGCCATCAACCAGGACGGCGCCTCCAACGGCCTCACCGCCCCCAACGGCCCCTCCCAGCAGCGCGTCATCCGCCAGGCCCTCGCGAGCGCCGGACTGTCGACGGCCGACGTCGACGCCGTGGAGGCGCACGGCACGGGCACGACGCTGGGCGACCCGATCGAGGCCCAGGCCGTGCTGGCCACCTACGGCCAGGGCCGCGCCGAAGGACAGCCACTGCTGCTGGGCTCGGTGAAGTCCAACATCGGCCACACCCAGTCGGCCGCCGGTGTCGCCGGCGTCATCAAGATGGTCATGGCGATGCGCCACGGGACTCTCCCGAAGTCCCTGCACATCGACGCGCCGTCCTCGCACGTCGACTGGACGGCCGGTGACGTCCGGCTGCTCACGGAGGAGCAGGCCTGGCCCGAGACGGGCCGGCCCCGCCGGGCGGCCGTGTCGGCGTTCGGCATCAGCGGCACCAACGCGCACACGATCCTGGAGCAGGCCCCGGCGCCCGAGCCGAAGGACGGGGCGACGGAGCGGGACGGCCGGTCCGACGCCATGACGGCCGTCGCGTGGCCCGTCTCGGCCAAGTCGGCCGACGCGCTGGACGCCCAGCTGGAGCGACTGCGCTCCTGGGTGGCCGAGCGGCCGGAACTGACCCCCGCCGAGGTCGGCTTCTCGCTGGCGGCAGGCCGGTCGGCCTTCGACCACCGCGCGGTGCTGCTGACGGACGCCGACGGCCGGACGGCCGAGGCGGCACGCGGTAGCGCCGCCTCGGGCGGGTCGCTGGCCGTGGTGTTCTCGGGCCAGGGCTCGCAGCGGGTCGGGATGGGACGGGAGCTGTACGCCCGCTTCCCGGTCTTCGCGGAGGCGCTGGACGCGGTGACGGCGCTGCTGGACGCGGAGCTGGAGCGTCCGCTGCGCGAGGTGATGTTCGAGGGCGACGCGGCCCTGCTGGACGGGACCGGTTTCGCCCAGCCCGCGCTCTTCGCACTCGAAGTGGCGCTGTTCCGGCTGGTGGAGTCGTGGGGAGTACGGCCGGACCTCGTCGCCGGTCACTCCGTCGGCGAGATCACGGCGGCGCATGTCGCGGGTGTGTTCTCGCTGGAGGACGCCTGCAAGCTCGTCGCGGCCCGCGCCCGGCTGATGGGCGAACTGCCCGCCGGCGGTGCGATGGTCGCCGTCCAGGCGTCCGAGGACGAGGCCGAGGCCCTGCTGACCGCCGGTGTGTCGATCGCCGCCGTCAACGGCCCCGACGCCGTCGTCATCGCCGGTGCGGAAGCGGCCGTTCTGCGGATCGCCGAGGGCCTGGCCGCCGAGGGCCGCAAGACCCAGCGGCTCTCCGTCAGCCACGCGTTCCACTCGCCGCTGATGGACCCGATGCTGGAGGACTTCCACCAGATCGTCGAGGACCTGACGTTCGGCGAACCCCGTATCCCCCTGATCTCCAACGTCACGGGCGCCGTGGCCGCGCCGGGCCTGCCGCGCTCGGCGGACTACTGGGTGAGCCACGTCCGCGAGACCGTCCGCTTCGCCGACGGCGTACGGGCGCTGGCGGCCGACGGCGCCACCGCGTTCCTGGAGCTGGGCCCCGACGGTGTCCTCACCGCCCTCGCCCGGCACAGCCTCGACGGGACCGGGGCCGTCGTCTCCGTACCCGCCCTGCGCAAGGGCCGCCCCGAGGAGACCACGCTCGTCACCGCGGTCGCCGAACTGTACGCGGCGGGCGTCGACGTCGACTGGGCCGCGCTGTTCGACGGTACGGGCACCCGGCGCGTCGAGCTGCCCACGTACGCCTTCCAGGGCCGGCGCTTCTGGCCCCGGCCCGCGGCGGCCGGCCCGGTGGACTCCGCCGGCGACCCGGTCGACCAGCGGTTCTGGGCCGTCGTCGAGGGCGAGGACCTCGACGTCGACAGCCTCGCCGCCGACCTCGACGTCAGCGCCGAGGCCCTCGGCGCCGTCCTGCCCGCCCTGTCCACCTGGCGCCGCCACCGCCGAGGCCAGGCCATGCTGGACGCCATACGCTTCCGCGAGGCGTGGAAGCCGCTGTCCGGCGGTACGCCCGGCCGCCGCCCGGCGGGCACCTGGCTCGTCGTCGCCCCGGCCCGCACCGCCCTCACCCCCGCCGACGAGGCGTGGACGACGGCCGTGACCGAGGCCGTCGGGACCGACACGATCCGCCTCGACGTCGATCCCGCCCCCGGGGCCACCGCCCCGGACCGGGAGGCCCTGGCGGAGCGGCTGCGTGAACTCGCCACCGCCGGCACGGACTTCGCGGGCGTGGTCTCCCTGCTCGCGCCGTTCACGGACGGCGCGGTCGCCTCGACCGCCGTCCTCCTCCAGGCCCTGCGCGACGCGGACGTCACGGCACCGCTGTGGTGCGTGACGCGCGGCGCGGTCTCCATCGGCCGCTCGGACCGGCTCACCGCCCCCGAACAAGCGGGCGTCTGGGGCCTGGGCCGGGTGGCCGCCCTGGAGTACCCGGCGGAGTGGGGCGGCCTCGTCGACCTCCCCGAGGACCTCGACGACCGGACCGCCCACCGCCTGGCGGGCGTCCTGACCGGCTCCGACGGCGAGGACCAGGTCGCCGTGCGCTCCTCCGCCGTGTACGGCCGCCGGCTGGCGCAGACCCCCGCGGGCGCGCCGGACGACGGCTGGGAGCCCAAGGGCACCGTACTGATCACCGGCGGTACGGGCGGCCGCGGCGGGCGGATCGCCCGCTGGCTGGCCGAGGCGGGTGCGCACCACCTCGTGCTCGTCGGCCGCCGGGGCGAGGAGGCGCCCGGCGCCGCCGGACTCGCGGCGGAGCTGCGCGAGCTGGGGGCGAAGGTCACCGTCGCCGCCTGCGACGCGGCCGACCGCGACGCGCTCGCGGCCGTGCTCGCCGCCGTCCCCGAGGACGCGCCGCTGACCGCCGTGGTGCACGCGGCTGGCGTCGTCGACGACGGCGTACTGGCCGACCTCACCCCCGAACGGTTCGCCGCCGTCCACCGCGCGAAGGTCACCGCCGCCCTCCACCTGGACGAGCTGACGCGCGACCACGACCTCGCGGCCTTCGTCCTGTTCTCGTCCGTCGCGGGCACCGTCGGCAGCGCGGGCCGCGCGACCCTGGCCGCCGCCAACGCGGTCCTCGACGCCCTGGCCGCCCGGCGCCGCGCCGAGGGCTTCACCGCGACCTCCCTGGCCTGGGGCGCCTGGATCGGTGACGAACCGTCGGGCGACGGACAGCCGCTCGGGAACCCCCAGCAGCCGTACCCCGCCGTCCACCCGGATCTGGCGATCGCCGCCGTACGGCAGGCCGTCACCCGTCCCGAGTCCGGTCTCGTCCTCCTCGACCTCCAGCAGCCGCGCGTCCTCGACACCCTCCTCGGCGTACGGGACAGCGCCCTGCTCAAGGACCTGCCGGGCATCCGCACCACCCGTACGGAGACCACCGCTTCCCGTGAGGAGAGCGACTCGGCCGGCTCCGCCCTGCGGCAGCGGCTGCGGCGACTGCCCGCGCACGAGCGGCTCGAACCGCTGGTCGCCATGGTCCGGACGCACGTGGCGGCCGTCCTCGGCCACGCCGACGCGGCGGCCGTCGAATCCGACCGGAAGTTCCGCGACCTCGGCTTCGACTCGCTGACCGCGATCGAACTGCCCAACCGGATCAACCTGGCCACCGGCCTCCACCTGTCGGCCACCACCGTCTTCGACTACCCCACGTCCACGGCGCTCGCCGAACACCTCCTCGACCGGCTGTCCGACGGAAGCGGTGGAGAGGGCGAGCTCGGCACCGCAGATGGTGGTGGCCTGTCGGAGGAGTTCTCCCTCGCCGACGATCCCGTAGCGATCGTCGGCATGGCCTGCCGTCTGCCCGGAGGCGTGGCCTCGCCGGAGGACCTGTGGCGACTGGTCTCCGAAGGACGCGACGGCATCAGCCCCTTCCCCGCCGACCGCGGCTGGGACCTGGAGACCCTGCGCACCGGCGGCCCCGGCGGCCGGGGCCGCAGCGCCACGCTGGAAGGCGGCTTCCTCGACGGGGTCGCCGGCTTCGACGCCGGGTTCTTCGGGATCTCGCCGCGCGAGGCCCTGGCGATGGACCCGCAGCAGCGGCTCCTGCTGGAGACGTCCTGGGAGGCGTTCGAGCGCGCCGGGATCGCCCCCGAGAGCCTCCACGGCAGCCGGACCGGCGTCTACGTCGGCACCAACGGCCTGGACTACGCCCAGCTGGTGCTGAACTCCCGCGAGGACGTCGCCGGCCACACCGGCACCGGCCTCGCCAGCAGCGTGATCTCCGGCCGGATCTCCTACACCTTCGGCCTGGAGGGCCCCGCCGCCACGCTCGACACCGCGTGCTCGTCCTCCCTGGTGGCCCTGCACTGGGCCGCGCAGGCCCTGCGCGACGGCGAGTGCTCGCTGGCCCTGGCCGGCGGTGTCACCGTGATGACGACCCCGGCGAGCTTCGCCGGCTTCACCGTCCAGGGCGGCCTGGCCCCCGACGGCCGCTGCAAGGCCTACTCGGACGCCGCCGACGGCACCGCCTGGTCCGAGGGCGTCGGCATGCTCGTCCTGGAACGGCTCTCCGACGCCCGCCGCAACGGCCACCCGGTGCTGGCCGTCGTCCGGGGCTCCGCCGTCAACCAGGACGGCGCCTCCAACGGCATCACCGCCCCCAACGGCCCCTCCCAGCAGCGCGTCATCCGCCAGGCCCTGGCCGCCGCGGGCCTGAACGCCGCGGACGTCGACGCCGTCGAGGGTCACGGCACGGGCACCCCGCTCGGCGACCCCATCGAGGCCCAGGCCCTCCTCGCCACCTACGGCCAGGAGCGCCCGGCCGACCGGCCGCTGCTGCTCGGCTCGCTCAAGTCCAACATCGGCCACGCGCAGGCCGCGGCCGGCGTCGCCGGCGTCATCAAGACCGTGCTGGCACTGCGCCACGGCGTCCTGCCGAAGACACTCCACCTCGACGAGCCGTCCTCCCACGTGGACTGGTCGGCGGGTGCGGTGGAGTTGCTGTCGGAGGCTCGGGCGTGGCCGGAGGTGGGGCGTCCGTGGCGTGCGGGTGTGTCGTCGTTCGGCATCAGCGGCACGAACGCGCATGTGATCGTGGAGCAGGCTCCCGAGTCCGTTGCCGAGCGTGGTGCTTCGTCGGGTGGGCCGGTGCCGTGGGTGGTGTCGGCCAAGTCGGAGGGAGCGCTGGCGGAGCAGGTGGAGCGCCTGACGTCCTCGGCGGACGGCGATGCGGGGGACGTGGGATTCTCGCTGGCGGAGGGGCGGTCGGTCTTCGACCACCGCGCGGTGCTGCTGGCGGGCGCTGATGGCGATGTGTCCGAGGTGGCCCGCGGGGCTGCCGTGGACCGGTCGCTCGCGGTGCTCTTCTCGGGCCAGGGCTCGCAGCGCGCGGGCATGGGCCGGGAGCTGTACGAGCGGTTCCCCGCCTTCGCGGAGGCCTTCGACGCGGCGGCGGCACTGCTGGACGCGGAGCTGGAACGTCCGCTGCGCGAGGTGATGTTCGGTGTCGACGCCGAGGCGCTGAACGGGACGGGTTTCACTCAGCCTGCGCTTTTCGCGCTTGAAGTGGCTTTGTTCAGGCTGGTGGAGTCGTGGGGAGTGCGTCCGGACTTTGTCGCTGGTCATTCGATTGGTGAGATCGCTGCTGCGCATGTCGCGGGTGTCTTCTCTCTTGAGGATGCGTGTGTCCTCGTGGCGGCGCGTGCGCGGTTGATGAGTGCGCTGCCTTCCGGTGGTGCGATGGTGGCTGTGCAGGCGTCCGAGGACGAGGTCACGCCTCGTCTCACCGCTGATGTCTCGATCGCCGCTGTCAATGGCCCGGACGCCGTTGTCATCGCGGGTGAGGAGTCGGCTGTTCTGCGGATCGCGGAGGGTCTGGCCGCCGAGGGCCGCAAGACCCAGCGGCTCTCCGTCAGCCACGCCTTCCACTCGCCGCTCATGGACCCGATGCTGGAGGACTTCCGCCGGGCCATCGAGGGGCTGTCGTTCCAGGCCCCCACGATCCCCCTTATCTCGAACGTGACGGGTGAGTCGGCCACGGCCGAGCTTGTCGCCACCCCCGAGTACTGGGTCCGTCACGTCCGTGAGGCCGTCCGTTTCGCCGACGGTGTCCGTGCGTTGAGCGAGGCAGGCGCTACCGCCTTCTTTGAGCTCGGCCCCGACGGTGTTCTCACCGCCCTCGCCCAGCACACCCTCGACGCCGATCGGGATCTGCTTTCCCTCCCGGCCCTGCGCAAGGACCGCCCTGAGGAGACCGCTCTCCTCACCGCTCTCGCCCAGCTCCACGTCTCCGGTGTCGAGGTCGACTGGGCGGCCTGGTACGTCGGTACGTCCGCCCGGCGCGTCGACCTGCCCACGTACGCGTTCCAGCACGAGCGCTTCTGGCCCCGCCCCGCCGCGCTCAGCGGTGATGTGACGTCGGCGGGTCTGGTGCCCGCCGACCACCCCCTCCTCGGCGCCGCGGTGTCGCTCGCGGAAGCCGGCGGGGTGCTGTTCACCAGCCGGCTCTCGCTGCTGGTGCACGGCTGGCTCACCGACCACACGGTGGGCGAGGCGGTCGTCATGCCCACCGCCGGGTTCGTCGAACTCGCGGTGCGCGCGGGCGACCAGGTCGGCTGCGACCGGGTCGAGACGCTGACCGTGACCAAGCCGCTCGCCCTCACCGGTGCCTCCGCGCTCGCCCTCCAGGTGTGGATCGGCGCGCCGGACGAGGCGGGGGCCCGCCCGATCCGGGTCCACTCCCGGCCCGAGGACGCCCTCGACCAGCCGTGGACCGAGCACGCCACCGGCCTCCTCGCCTCCGGCGAGCGGGTCGCGGACCTGGACGTCTCCACCTGGCCGCCCACCGGCGCCACGGCCGTCGACCTGGACGGCTTCTACGACGCCACGCACTACGGCCCGGCCTTCCAGGGCCTGCGGGCGGTGTGGGTCCGCGGTGACGAGGCGTTCGTCGAGGCCGGGCTGCCCGGTGACTCCGCCGACGACGCCCGGTACTTCGGGCTCCACCCGGCGCTGCTCGACGCGGTCACCCACGCCGCCGGGTTCGCGGGCGGCGCGGACGAGGACGTGATCCCGCAGGCCGCCGAGTGGAGCGGGGTCTCCCTGCACGCCGCCGGCGCCTCCGTGCTGCGCGCTCGGATCGCCCGTACCGGCGAGGACACCGTGTCCCTCGCGGCGGTCGACGCCGATGGCGCGCCCGTTCTCTCGGCGGAATCCCTGACGCTGAGCGCTCCTTCGGCGGAGATCACCGCTGCCCGAGGACGCGATCCGCTGTTCCGGGTGGACTGGATCCCGGCACCCGAGGTACGCGCCGACCGGAGCGTACGGTCGGTGACGCTCGGCACCGGCGCCGACGGGGCCGTGTCCCTGGCGGGCGTCGAGGGCGACGAGGACCTGGTCCTCGTTCACCTCTCCGGCACCGCCGACGGCGACGACGCGCCCGGCGACGTCCCCGCCGCCGTGCACGCCCTGACCGGCCGTGTCCTCCAGCTCCTCCAGCAGTGGCTGGCCGACGACCGGTACGCCGCCTCCCGGCTCGTCTTCGTCACCCGTGGCGCCGTGGCCGCCGGAGCGGGCGACGCCGTCGCGGACCTGGCCGCCGGTACGGTCTGGGGCCTGGTGCGCTCGGCGCACGCGGAACACCCCGACCGGTTCGTGCTGGTGGACCTCGACGCCGACGCCGACCTGTCCTCGCTGCTCCCGGTCCTGCCGGGCCTGCTGGCCAGCGGCGACGCCCAGTTCGTGGTGCGCGGCGGCGAGACGCGGGTGGGCCGGCTGGCCCAGCTGCCCGCCACCGCGAACCCGGCCCCGGCCGTCGGCGAGTCGCCCTGGCCCGCCGACGGGACCGTGCTCATCACCGGTGGTACGGGCGCCCTGGGCGGGCATCTCGCCCGGCGGCTCGCCGCCTCCGGCGTACGGCACCTGCTGCTGACCAGCCGGCGCGGCCCCGCCGCGCCCGGCGCCGCCGAACTGGCCGAGGAACTGCGGGCACTGGGCGCGGAGCCCACCGTCGCCGCCTGTGACACCGCGGACCGTGCCGCGACCCGCGAGCTGATCGGATCGATCCCCGCCGCCCATCCGCTGACCGCCGTGATCCACACGGCCGGTGTCCTCGACGACGGTGTGATCACCTCCCTCACCCCCGACCGGCTCTCGGGCGTCCTGCGCCCGAAGGTCGACGCCGCGTGGAACCTCCACGAGGTCACCCGGGAGCTGGGCGTCGACCTCGCCGCCTTCATCACCTTCTCGTCCGTCGCGGGCACCATGGGCAGCCCCGGCCAGGGCAACTACGCCGCCGCCAACGTCTTCCTGGACCTCCTCGCCCGGCACCGCCGGGACCAGGGCCTCGCCGGGATGTCGCTGGCGTGGGGACCATGGGCCCAGGACGCCGGTATGACCAGCAAGCTCAGCGAGGCCGACGTCCAGCGGATGCAGAGCGGCGGCATGCCGCCCCTGACGGTCGAACAGGGCCTCCACCTGTTCTTCTCCTCCCTCGGCTCCGACGAGTCGCTGGTGGTGCCGCTGGGCCTGGCCGCCGGGACCATGCGGCCCGTGGGCGACGTGCCGCCGCTCTTCCGCGGCCTGGTCAAGGGCGGCCGGCGCGCCGCCGCGACCGCCGCGGGCGGCTCCGGCACCCCCGCCTCGTTCACCCGGCGACTGCTGGAGATGCCGGAGGCCGACCGCGTACGGCACGTCGTCGACGTCGTCCGCACCGAGGCGGCGGCCGTCCTCGGCCACGCCTCCGTCGAGGAGATCGGCGAGCGGCGCGACTTCTACGAGCTGGGCTTCGACTCCCTGACCTCGGTGGAGCTCCGCAACCGGCTCGCGGCCGCCACCGGACTGCGGCTGCCCGCGACCCTCGTCTTCGACAGCAAGACCCCCGCCGACCTGGCAGCCTGGCTGCGCAGCGAGCTCGCCTCGCAGCCCGGCCCGGACGGCACCACGGAGGGGGAGGGGCTGCGGATCCCGTCCGGCGAGCCGGAGATCGACTCGCTGGAGCGGCTGTTCCTCGACGCGATGACCAACGGCAAGATGCCGGAGGCCCAGAAGATGCTGGCGACCGTCGCGGCGCTGCGCCCGACGTTCGAGGCGACGGCCGAGCTCGAGGACCTGCCGCTGCCGGCGACCCTCGCCGAGGGCCCGGACGGGCCGAAGCTGATCTGTGTGAGCGCGCCCACCGCCAACGGCGGCGTCCACCAGTACGCCCGGCTCGCCGCGCACTTCCGGGGCCGGCGGGACGTGTCGGCGCTGCCGCTGATCGGCTTCGCCACCGGTGAGCGGCTGCCCGCGACGCCCGAGAGCGCCACGCGGGTGATCGCGGAGAGCGCGCTGCGCGCGAGCGACGGTGCTCCGTTCGTCCTGGTCGGCCACTCCTCCGGAGGCTCGTTCGCCTACGCGGCCGCCGGGCTGCTGGAGAGCACCTGGGGCATCCGGCCGGAGGCCGTGGTCCTGCTGGACACCCTCAGCATCCAGCACAACAGCGACGAGGGCGTCGACTACGCGGGCATGATGCGGCTCAACTTCGCGGGCCGCGACGCCTCCCCGGTGCGGATGACGAACTCCCGGCTCTCGGCGATGGGCCGCTGGATGGTCCTGCTGAACCGGCTGGAAGTCCGGCCGACCACCGCGCCCGTCCTGATGATCCAGTGCGACCGGCAGCTGCTGGGCACGGAGTCGGAGGCGCTCGGCACCGGCGGGGAGACCGGCGGGCAGCAGGAGCCGCTGATCCCGTCGGCGCACGTCCGCATGGTCGACGCCGACCACCTGTCCATGGTCCGGGAGGACTCCGCCACCACGGCCGCGATCATGGAGGACTGGCTGGGGACGATCACCGGCGCCTGACGCACGACCACGGCGGGCGGCCTCCGGGCCGCCCGCCGTGGCGCGTCCCCCAACACCTCTCACACCCCCTCGCGCCCGCATCTAGGGAAACCCGCAGTCGACCTCGATCAGGATGGCCTTGAAACGGGTCAGACGTGAGTGTCGGCAGTCGGCAGTCCGCTCCCCGAGACCGGCAGATCAGCGAGGGGTTGACATCCTGATGTCGAATGAGGGCAAGCTCCGCGAGTACCTCAAGCGTGCCATCGCCGACCTTCACGAGACCCGCGAGGAGCTCGGCGAGACCCGGCGGCGGCAGCGCGAACCCATCGCCATCGTCGCCATGGGCTGCCGCTACCCCGGTGGCGTCCGCACGCCCGAGGAGCTGTGGGAGCTGGTCGAGGGCGGCGTCGACGCCGTCACCGCCTTCCCCGCCAACCGCGGCTGGGACCTCGACGGCCTCTACGACCCCGACCCCTCCCACCAGGGCACCAGCTACGCCCGCGAAGGCGGTTTCCTCCACGACGCGGGCGAGTTCGACCCCTCCTTCTTCGGCATCTCGCCCCGCGAGGCGACGGCCATGGACCCCCAGCAGCGGCTCCTGCTGGAGACCGCCTGGGAGGTCGTCGAACGCGCCGGCATCGACCCGGCGTCCCTGGCCGGCACCCGCACCGGCGTCTTCGTTGGCACCGGCCCCGGCGGCTACGACCCCGGCACGGTCTCCCTCGGCCCGGTCCACCGCACCGACGAGGTCGGCGGCCACCTGCTGACCGGCAACGCCATCAGCGTCGCCTCCGGCCGCATCTCCTACGTCCTCGGCCTCGAAGGCCCCGCCCTCACCGTCGACACCGCCTGCTCCTCCTCCTTGGTCGCCCTCCACCTCGCGGTGCACTCGCTGCGCCAGGGCGAGTGCACGATGGCCCTCGTGGGCGGCGCCACCGTGATGTCCACGCCGCAGATGTTCGTCGAGTTCTCCCGGCAGCGCGGGCTCGCCCCCGACGGCCGGTGCAAGCCCTTCTCCGCCGCCGCCGACGGCACGGGCTGGAGCGAGGGCGTCGGCCTGCTGCTCGTGGAGCGGCTGTCGGACGCGCGCCGCAACGGCCACCCCGTGCTGGCGGTCATCCGTGGCAGCGCCGTCAACCAGGACGGCGCGTCCAACGGCCTGACCGCCCCCAACGGGCCCTCCCAGCAGCGCGTCATCCGCCAGGCCCTCGCCAACGCCGAGCTCACCGCCCCCGAGATCGACGCGGTCGAGGCCCACGGCACGGGCACCACCCTCGGCGACCCCATCGAGGCCCACGCCCTGCTCGCCACCTACGGCCAGCAGCGCCCCGCCGACCGGCCCGTCCTCCTCGGCTCGCTCAAGTCCAACATCGGGCACACACAGGCCGCCGCCGGTGTGGCCGGGGTGATGAAGATGGTCCTGGCCATGCGCCACGGCCTCCTCCCGCGGACCCTCCACCTAGACGAGCCCACCCCGCACGTCGACTGGACGTCCGGCCACGCCCGGTTGCTGACCGGCCAGGAGACCTGGCCGGAGACCGGCCGGCCGCGCCGGGCCGCCGTCTCGTCGTTCGGCGTCAGCGGCACCAACGCCCACGTCATCATCGAACAGGCCCCGGCGCCGGAACCGGCCGAAGCCGAAGACGACACCACCCCCGCCGAACCCGCCGTACGGCCCGCCGCGCTGCCCTGGGCCCTGTCCGCCCGCTCCGAAGAGGCCCTGCGGGCCCAGGCCGTCCGCCTCGCCCGGCAGCTGCGCGCCCACCCCGGGCTCGACCCCGCCGACGTGGCCCACTCCCTCGCGACCGGCCGGCCCCTGATGGAGCACCGGGCGTTCGTCGTGGCCGACGGCCGCGAGGAGGCCCTCGCCGGGCTCGACGCCCTCGCCGATGGCCGGACCGCGAACGGCCTCGTCACCGGCACCGCCGCCAAGACCCCCACGGCGTTCCTCTTCGCCGGGCAGGGCTCGCAGCGCGTCGGCATGGGCCGTGAACTCCACAGCACCCACCCGGTGTTCGCGGCGGCCTTCGACGCGGTGTGCGCCGAACTCGACCCGCTGCTGGACCGCCCGCTGCGCGAGATCGTCTTCGCCGGGGAGGGCACGCCCGAGGCCGCGCTGCTGGACCGCACCGGCTGGACCCAGACCGCCCTGTTCGCCGTCGAGGTCGCCCTCCACCGGCTCGTCGAATCCTGGGGCGTGACCCCGCAGTTCGTCGGCGGCCACTCCATCGGCGAGCTGTCCGCCGCCCACGTGGCGGGCGTCCTCTCCCTCGCCGACGCCGCCCGGCTCGTGGCCGCCCGCGCCGGCCTGATGGAGGCGCTTCCCGAGGGCGGGGCGATGGCGGCCGTCGAGGCCGGCGAGGACGAGATCCGCGCATCGCTCACCGGCCTCGAGGACCGGGTCTCCATAGCCGCCGTCAACGGGCCGCGCTCCGTCGTCGTCTCCGGCGACGAGGAGACCGTCACCGGCGTCGCCGCCCACTGGGAGGCCGAAGGCCGCCGCACCAAACGGCTGCGGGTCAGCCACGCCTTCCACTCGCCGCGCATGGACGCCATGCTGGAGGACTTCCGGCGCGTCGCCGAGAGCCTCACCTACCACGCCCCGCGCGTCCCCGTCGTCTCCACCGTCACGGGCGCGCTCGCCGGCGCGGACGAGCTGACCTCCCCCGAGTACTGGGTGCGCCAGGTCCGCGCGACCGTCCGCTTCGCCGATGCCGTACGCGCCCTGGAGGCCGCGGGCGTGACGGCCTTCGTCGAGATCGGCCCGGGCGGGGTGCTCACCCCCCTGATCGAGGGCTGCCTCACCGCCGACGGCACGGCCGTGGCCGTACCCCTGCTGCGCGGCGACCGCCCCGAGACCCGCGCCCTCGCCGAGGGCCTCGCGGCGGCCTCGGCGCGCGGCGTCCGCGTGGACTGGGCCGCCTCCCTCGCCGGCGTCGGCGCCACCCGCGTCGAACTGCCCACCTACGCCTTCCAGCGGCAGTGGTACTGGCTGGACAACTCCGACGCCCCCGGCGGGACCGACACGGCACCCACCCCGGCCGACGCCGTCGACGCCGACTTCTGGGCGGCGGTCGAACGCGAGGACACCCGTACCCTCTCCGACGTCCTCGCGCTCGACGCCGACGAGGCCGCCACCACCCTCGGCGGCATCCTGCCCGCCCTCGCCACCTGGCGCCGCCGCCGCACCACCCGCGCCACCGTCGACGGCTGGAGCTACCGCACCACCTGGACCCAGGTCACCACCGGCACCGACCGCACACCCGCCGGCCGCTGGCTCCTCGCCGTACCCGGCACCACCGGCGAGGAAGCAGCCGACTGGACCGACGCGCTCACCGGCCCGGGCGGCCTGCGCGCCGACAAGCTGACCCTGACCGGCGACGACGCCGCCGACCGGGACACGATCGCCGCCGCCCTGGCCGAAGGGCCCGTGGCCGGAGTGCTGTCCCTGCTCGCCCTCGACGAGCGCTCCCACCCGCGGTACCCGTCCGTACCGCTCGCCCTCACCACGACCACCACGCTCCTGAACGCCCTGGAAGCCGCCGACGCCGCCGCGCCGCTGTGGTGCGCCACCCGGGGCGCCGTGGCCGCCGACGTCACCGAGGCGCCGACGAGCCTCGCCCAGGCACAGCTGTGGGGACTCGGCCGCGTGGCCGCCCTCGAACACCCCGGCGCCTGGGGCGGACTGATCGACCTGCCGCGGGACGCCGACGCGCGGGCCGTCTCCGCCCTCCTCGGCGTGCTCGCCGACGGCCGCGAGGACCAGGTCGCCATCCGGCCCGCCGGAACCCTCGCCCGCCGCCTGGAGCGCGTCCCGGCCGGCGCCGACGACACGGACGCCGCCTGGCCCGTCCACGGCACGGTCCTGATCACCGGCGGCACGGGCGCGCTGGGCGCCCGGGTCGCCCGTACCCTCGCCGACGCCGGGGCCGAGCACCTGCTGCTCACCGGCCGGCGCGGCGCGGACGCCCCCGGCGCCCGCGAACTGGCCGCCGAACTCACCGCCCAGGGCACCCGCGTCACCCTCGCCGCCTGCGACGCCGCCGACCGCGACGCGCTCGCGGCCCTCCTCGCGGACATCCCCGACGACACCCCCCTCACGGGCGTCGTCCACGCCGCCGGCGTCCTGGACGACGGCGTCCTCGCCACCCTCACCCCCGAGCGCTTCGCGAGCGTCCTGCGCCCCAAGGCCGACGCCGCCCGCCACCTCCACGACCTGACCCAGGACCAGGACCTGGGCATGTTCGTACTGTTCTCCTCGATCACCGGCGTCATCGGCAACGCCGGCCAGGCCAACTACGCCGCAGCCAACGCGTTCCTCGACGCCCTCGCCGAACAGCGCCGCCACCAGGGCCTGGCCGCCACCTCCGTGGCCTGGGGCCCCTGGGCGGGCGACGGCATGGCCACCGACGACGCCCTCGCCGGACGCATGTCCCGCGACGGACTGCGGCCCATGGCCCCCGCCCCGGCCCTCGCCGCCCTGCGCCGGGCCGTCGCCCGGGGCACGGCCCACACCACCGTCGCCGACATCGACTGGGCCCCCTACGCCACCACCCTCACCGCCACCCGCCCCTGCCCCCTGATCGACGGCGTGCCCGAGGCCCGCCGGGCCGGCGAGGCCGGCCGCGCCCCGGGCGCGGCGCCCGGCGGGTCGCCGCTGCGCGACCGCCTCGCGGGCCGCCCGGCCGCCGAACAGGAGCGCGTGCTCGTCGACGTGGTCCGCGAGGAGATCGCCAAGGTCCTCGGCCACGCCTCCCCCGACGGCATCGACGCGGGGCGGGCCTTCCGCGACCTGGGCTTCGACTCCCTGACGGCCGTCGAGCTGCGCAACCGGCTCTCCGCCGCGACGGGGGTGCGGCTGCCCGCCACCCTGCTCTTCGACCACCCCACGGCCGCCGCCGTGGCCGCGCTCCTGCGCACCGAAGTGCTGGGCGCGACGGACTCCTCCCTCGAACAGACCGCCGTGGCCGCCGCCCCGGACGAGCCCGTGGCGATCGTCGGCATGGCCTGCCGCTTCCCCGGCGGCGCCAACTCCCCGGAGGACTTCTGGCGGCTCCTCGCCGAGGGCGCCGACGGCATCGCCCCCTTCCCCGAGGACCGCGGCTGGGACACCGAGGGCCTCCACCACCCCGACCCCGACCACCAGGGCACCAGCTACGTCCGCGAGGGCGGCTTCCTCACGGACGCGGCCGGGTTCGACGCCGGGTTCTTCGGGATCTCGCCGCGCGAGGCCCTGGCCATGGACCCCCAGCAGCGGCTCCTCCTGGAGACCACCTGGGAGGTCCTGGAACGGGCCGGGATCGACCCGGACTCCCTGCGCGGCAGCCGCACCGGCGTGTTCGCCGGCACCAACTCGCAGGACTACCAGACCATCCTCGACGGCACCCGCGACGAGGTCGCCGGCCACCTGCTGACCGGCAACGCCATGAGCGTCGTCTCCGGCCGCGTCGCCTACACCTTCGGCTTCGAGGGCCCGGCCGTCACCGTCGACACGGCGTGCTCGTCGTCGCTGGTCGCCCTGCACATGGCCGCGCAGTCGCTGCGCCAGGGCGAGTGCACGCTCGCGGTCGCGGGCGGTGTGACGGTCATGTCCACCCCGTACTCCTTCGTGGAGTTCTCCCGGCAGCGCGGGCTCGCCGCCGACGGCCGGTGCAAGCCCTTCGCGGCCGCCGCCGACGGCACGGGCTGGAGCGAGGGCGTCGGCCTGCTGCTCGTGGAGCGGCTGTCGGACGCGCGCCGCAACGGTCACCCCGTGCTGGCGGTCGTACGCGGCTCGGCCGTCAACCAGGACGGCGCGTCGAACGGTCTGAGCGCTCCGAACGGCCCGTCGCAGCAGCGCGTCATCCGTCAGGCCCTCGCCAACGCGGGTCTGAAGCCCGCCGATGTGGACGCGGTGGAGGCGCACGGTACGGGTACCACCCTGGGTGACCCGATCGAGGCGCAGGCGCTGCTGGCCACCTATGGGCAGGACAGGGCCGAGGACCGGCCGCTGTGGCTGGGCTCGGTGAAATCCAACATCGGTCACACCCAGGCCGCCGCCGGTGTCGCGGGCGTGATGAAGATGGTCCTGGCCATGCGCCATGGCGTCCTGCCGAAGAGCCTCCACATCGACGAGCCCACCCCGCACGTCGAGTGGACCGACGGCGCCGTCGCCCTGCTCGCCGAACCCACCGAGTGGACCGGCGGCGACCGGCCGCGCCGGGCCGGCGTGTCCTCCTTCGGCATCAGCGGCACCAACGCCCACATCATCCTCGAACAGGCCCCCGCCGACGAGCCCGTGACCGAGGTCCCCACCGCCACCGGGCCGTGGCTGCTCTCCGCCCGGACCGGCGACGCCCTCCGCGACCAGGCCCGCCTGCTGGCCGAGTACGTCCGTGCCGCCGGGGCACCCGACGCCGCCGGCATCGCGCACGCGCTGGCGACCGGCCGCGCCGCCCTGGAGCACCGGGCCGCCGTCGTCACCGGCGGCGCCGACGCCGGCGAACTCCTCGCCGCGCTCGACGCGCTGGCCGCCGGGCTGCCCTCGCCGCACGTCCTGGACGGCACCGCCGACGGCGACCGGGGACCGGTGTTCGTCTTCCCCGGCCAGGGCTCCCAGTGGGCCGGCATGGCCCTCGAACTCCTCGATACCTCCCCGGCCTTCGCCGAACGCCTCGCCGAATGCGGCGCCGCGCTGTCCCAGTACGTCGACTGGTCGCTGCCGGACGTCCTGCGCGGCGCCCCCGACGCGCCGTCCCTCGACCGGGTGGACGTCGTCCAGCCCGCGCTGTTCGCCGTGATGGTGTCGCTTGCCGCGCTGTGGCGCGCGCACGGCGTCGAGCCCGCCGCCGTCCTCGGCCACTCGCAGGGCGAGATCGCCGCCGCCTGCGTGGCCGGCGCCCTCACCCTGGACGACGCGGCCCGCGTCGTCGCCCTGCGCAGCCAGGCCATCGCCCGCGCCCTCTCCGGCGACGGCGGCATGGTGTCCGTCGCCCAGCCCGCCGGCGCCGTGCGGACGCGCATCCGCGCGTGGGGCGAGCGGGTTTCCGTCGCCGCCGTCAACGGCCCGGCCTCCGTGGTCGTCTCCGGTGCCCCCGACGCCCTCGACGAACTCCTCGCCGGCTGCGAGCGCGACGGCGTCCGCGCCCGGCGCGTCCCCGTCGACTACGCCTCCCACTCCGCCCAGGTCGAGCGGATCCACGACGAACTGCTAACCCTCCTGGCCCCCGTCGCGCCGCGCCCCGCCGAGATCCCCTTCTACTCGACGGTGACCGGCGAGCCCGTCGACACCACGACGCTCGACGCCGCCTACTGGTACCGCAACCTGCGGCGGACGGTGGAGTTCGAGGCGGCCACGCGGGCGCTGCTGAACGCCGGGCACAAGTCCTTCATCGAGGTCAGCCCGCACCCGGTGGTCATCGCCGGAGTGCAGGAGACCGCCGCCGACAGCGGCGTGACCGCCGCCGCGACGGGCACCCTGCGCCGCGAGGACGGCGGGCCCGCCCGCTTCCGGGCCGCGCTCGCCGACGCCTGGACGCACGGCGTGCCCGTGGACCGGTCCACGCTGTTCACCGGCGCGGGCACCCCGCGCGCCGAGCTGCCCACGTACGCGTTCCAGCGGCAGCGGTTCTGGCCGCGCGTCGTCGAGGGCGCGGGCAACGTCGCCTCCGCCGGGCTGGAGTCGCCCGAGCACCCGATGCTGGGCGCGTCCGTGGAACTCGCGGGCGGCGACGGGCTGATGGTCACCGCGCGCTGGTCCGCGCGCACCCACCCCTGGCTCGCCGACCACGCCGTGTCGGGCACCGTCGTCGTACCCGGCGCCGCCCTCGTCGAGGCCGTGATCCGCGCCGGTGACGAGCTCGGCTGCGGCCACGTCGACGAACTGACCCTCCACGCCCCCGTCGTCCTGCCCGAGCGCGGCGAGGTCCGGGTGCAGATCGCCATCGGCGCCCCCGAGGAGTCCGGGCACCGCCCCGTGACCCTCCACGCCCGCACCCTCGACCCCGGCGCCGACACCGCCGAGGGCACCTGGACCGAACACGCCACCGGCACCCTCGCCCCCGCCGCCCCGACGACGCCGCAGGAGCTCACCGCCTGGCCCCCGCAGGGCGCCGAGGCGCTCGCCGTGGACGGCTTCTACGCCACGCTCGCCGAGCAGGGCTACGGCTACGGGCCGGTCTTCCAGGGTGTACGGGCCGCCTGGCGGCACGGCACGGCCGTGTACGCCGAGGTGGAGCTGCCCGAACGCGCCCGCACCGACGCGGCCCGCTTCGGCCTCCACCCCGCCCTGCTGGACGCCGCCCTCCACCCGGCCGGACTCGGCCCGCTCACCCCCGAGGACGGCCGCCCCGGCATGCCGTTCTCCTGGTCCGGCGTCACCCTCCACGCCACCGGCGCCACCCTGCTGCGCGTACGGATCGCGCCCGCCGGACCGGACGCCGTCACCGTGACCATGGCCGACGGCACCGGCCGCCCGGTCGCCACCGTCGAGCGGCTGACCGTACGCCCCGTACCGGCCGCGCTCCTCGACCCGGCCGCCCACGCCGCCCGCGAGGCGCTGTTCCATCTGGAGTGGACGCCGCTGCCCGCCGCCGAGCCCACCGGCACCACCACCTGGGCCCTCGTCGGCCCCGACCCGGACGGCCTGTCCCGGAGCGCCTTCGCCGCCACCGGGGTCACCGTGACCGTGTGGGACGACCTCGCCGCCCTGGCCGCCTCCACCGAGCCCGTGCCCGACGTGATCGCGACCCTCACCACCGACGGCCGTCCCGGCGACGAGCCGGACGCCGCGCTCGGACGCGCCCTGGCCCTCGTCCAGACGTGGCTCGCCGACGAACGGTTCACCGGCACCCGCCTCGTCGTCGTCACCCGGAACGCCGTCGCCACCCACACCGGCGAGGACGTCCGGGACCTGCCGGCCGCCGCCGTACGCGGCCTGCTGCGCTCGGCGCAGTCGGAGCACCCCGGCCGGATCGTCCTCGCCGACGTCGACGCGCACGCCGGCTCCTGGCTGCCGCTGCCCGCCCTCGTCACCGCCGACGAACCCCAGCTGGCGCTCCGCCAGGGCACCGCGTACGCGCCCCGCCTCGTACGCACCCACACTCACGCGCCCCTGCCCGTCCCCGACGGCGAGGCACCGTGGCGGCTGGACATCCCGGAGAAGGGCACCGTCGACAACCTCGCGCTGACGCCCTGCCCGGAGGCCGCCGGCCCCCTGGAGCCCGGCCAGGTCCGCATCGCCGTCCGCGCCGCCGGCCTGAACTTCCGCGACGTCCTCAACTCCCTCGGCATGTACCCCGGCGGCGCCGAATACCTCGGCTCCGAGGCCGCCGGCGTCGTCGTCGAGACCGGACCCGGCGTGACGGGGCTCGCCGTCGGCGACCGCGTCATGGGCATGGTGCCCGGCGGCTTCGGCCCGCTGGCCGTCGCCGACCACCGCGTCCTCGCGCCCGTACCGCGCGGCATGTCCTTCGAGCAGGCCGCCGCCGTCCCCGTGGTGTTCCTCACCGCCTACTACGCCCTGCGCGACCTCGCCGGCCTCACCGCCGGGGAGACCGTCCTCATCCACGCCGCCGCCGGCGGCGTCGGCATGGCCGCAGCCCAACTGGCCCGCCACTGGGGCGCCGACGTCCTCGGCACCGCCAGTACGTACAAGCAGGAGCTGCTGCGCGCCGAGGGCTGGCCCGCCGACAAGCTGGCCTCCTCCCGTACCCTCGACTTCGAGGACCACTTCCGCGGGACCACCGGAGGCCGGGGCGTGGACGTCGTCCTCAACTCCCTCGCCCGGGACTTCGTCGACGCCTCGCTGCGCCTGCTGCCCCCCGGCGGCCGGCTGATCGAGATGGGCAAGACCGACATCCGCGACGCCGACGAGGTCGCCCGGGACCACGAGGGCGTCACCTACCGGGCGTTCGACCTGATCGAGGCCGGGCCCGAGCGCATCCACGAGATGCTCGCCGAGCTCGTCGCCCTGTTCGAGGACGGGACACTGCGGCCGCTGCCGGTCACCACCTGGGACGTCCAGCACGCCCGCGAGGCCTTCCGCTTCGTGTCCGAGGCCCGCCACGTCGGCAAGGTCGTCCTCACCGTGCCCCGCCCCTGGGACCCCGACGGCACCGTGCTGATCACCGGCGGCACCGGCGAGCTCGGCGGCCTGCTGGCCCGCTACCTCGTCACCCACCACGGCACCCGGAACCTGCTCCTCACCAGCCGGCGCGGCACGACCGCCCCCGGCGCCCCCGAACTCCGCGACGAACTGGCCGCCCTGGGCGCCCACGTCACCGTCGCCGCCTGCGACACCGCCGACCGCGACGCGCTCACCGCGCTACTGGCCGGCATCCCCGCCGAGCACCCGCTGACGGCCGTCGTACACGCCGCCGGCGTCCTCGACGACGGCGTCATCACCTCCCTGACCCCCGACCGGCTCACCGGAGTCCTGCGCGCCAAGGCCGACGCGGCCCGCCACCTCCACGAGCTCACCGCACCCCACGACCCCGCCGGGTTCGTGCTGTTCTCCTCGGCCGCCGGCGTCTTCGGCTCCGCCGGTCAGGGCAACTACGCCGCCGCCAACGCCTACCTCGACGCCCTCGCCCAGCACCGCCGCGTCCAGGGCCGGCCCGCCACCTCCCTCGCCTGGGGACTGTGGGCACAGGCCAGCGAGATGACCGCCCACCTCGACGACGGCGACCGGGCCCGGGCCCGCCAGTCCGGCGCGCTCACCCTCTCCACGACCGACGGCCTCGCCCTCTTCGACGCCGCCCTCGCCGCCCGCAGGCCCCTGCTCGTCCCCGTCCGCCTGGACGGCGCCGTCCTGCGCACCCGCCGCCCGGCCGAACTCCCCGCCCTGCTGCGTGGCCTGTACCGGGGTAGCACCGCACGGCGCGCGGCCGGCGCGGAACGCCCCGCCTCGGGTGCCGACGCGCTCCGGCAGCGGCTCGCGGGCCTGCCCGCCACCGACCGCCGCGCCCACCTGCTGGAGCTGGTCAGCGGCTGCGTCGCGGCCGTCCTGGGCCACACGGACACCAGCCTCGTCCCCGCCGAACGGGCCTTCCGCGACCTGGGCTTCAACTCGCTCACCTCCGTAGAGCTCCGCAACCGGCTCGGCACCGCCACCGGCCTGCGCCTCCCGGCCACCCTCGCCTTCGACTACCCGGCCCCCGCGGCCCTCGCCGCCTACCTCGACGGCGAGCTTTCCGACGGCCTCTCCGACAGCTCCGCCGCCGACGACACGACTGTCGCGTCCGCCGCCGACGAGCCGATCGCCATCGTGGGCATGGCCGGCCGGCTGCCCGGCGGCGTCCGCTCGCCCCAGGACCTGTGGGAGCTGCTGGCCTCCGGCACCGACGCCATCGCCGGCTTCCCCGAGGACCGCGGCTGGGACCCCGACACCGTCTACGCCTCCGTGCCCGACGGAACCGGCTCCTCCCGCACCCGCGAGGGCGGCTTCCTCTACGACGCCGCCGAGTTCGACGCGGGATTCTTCGGCATCTCGCCGCGCGAGGCCCTGGCCATGGACCCGCAGCAGCGGCTGCTGCTGGAGACCGCGTGGGAGACCTTCGAACGCGCGGGCATCGACCCCCGGTCCGTACGCGGCAGCCGCACCGGCGTCTTCGCCGGACTGTCCTCCAGCGACTACATGACCCGCGTCCCCGAGATCCCCGAGGAACTCGCCGGGTACGTGAACAACGGCAACGCCATGAGCGTCGTCTCCGGCCGAGTCGCCTACGCCCTGGGCCTGGAGGGCCCGGCGGTGACCGTGGACACGGCGTGCTCGTCGTCGCTGGTCGCCCTGCACATGGCCGCGCAGTCGCTGCGGCAGGGCGAGTGCACGCTCGCCCTGGCCGGCGGTGTGACCGTCATGTCCTCGCCGCGCCTGTTCACCGACTTCGCCCGCCAGCGCGGCCTCGCCGGTGACGGCCGTTGCAAGCCCTTCGCCGCGAGCGCCGACGGCACCGGATTCGCCGAGGGCGTCGGCCTGCTGCTGGTGGAGCGGCTGTCGGACGCGCGGCGCAACGGTCATCCGGTGCTGGCTGTCGTACGGGGCTCGGCCGTCAACCAGGACGGTGCGTCGAACGGTCTGAGCGCTCCGAACGGCCCGTCGCAGCAGCGCGTCATCCGCCAGGCGCTGGCCAACGCGGGCCTCAAGTCCGCCGATGTGGACGCGGTGGAGGCGCACGGTACGGGTACCACCCTGGGTGACCCGATCGAGGCGCAGGCGCTGCTGGCCACGTACGGTCAGGACCGGGCGGAGGACCGGCCGCTGTGGCTGGGTTCGGTGAAATCCAACATCGGTCACACGCAGGCCGCCGCCGGTGTCGCGGGCGTCATGAAGATGGTCCTCGCGATCCGCAACGCCACCCTGCCCCAGAGCCTCCACATCGACGAGCCCTCCCCGCACGTCGACTGGAGCGCGGGCGCGGTGAGCCTGCTGGACCGGGCCGTCGACTGGCCCGAGAACGACCGCCCCCGCCGGGCCGGCGTGTCCTCCTTCGGCATCAGCGGCACCAACGTCCACGTCATCCTCGAACAGGCCCCCGCCGACGCGGAAGCACCGGCGGAGAACACGCCGGAGCCCCCCGCCGCCACGGTGCCCTGGCTGCTGTCGGCCCGCAGCGAGCGCGGACTGCGCGGCCAGGCCCGCGCCCTGCTCGCCCACCTGGAGCGGCACCCCGACGCGGCCCCGCTCGACCTGGCGTACTCCCTCGCCACCCGGCGCTCCACGCTCGAACACCGGGCCGTGGTCGTCGGCGCCGGGCGCGAGGCGCTCACCGAGCGGCTGCGCGCCCTCGCCGAGGGCGAGCCCGCCACCGGCACCGTCCACGGCGGCTTCACCGGCTCCCGCGAGCGCAAGGCCGTCTTCGTCTTCCCCGGCCAGGGCTCCCAGTGGGCCGGCATGGGCACCGAACTCCTCGCCACCTCCACCGCCTTCGCGGACCGGATCGCCGCGTGCGAGCGCGCCCTCGCCCCGTACGTCGACTGGTCCCTGACCGATGTCCTGCGCGGCGACGCGGACGCGCCGGGGCTCGACCGGGTGGACGTGGCCCAGCCCGCGCTGTGGGCGGTCATGGTCTCCCTCGCGGAGGTGTGGCGCGCCCACGGCGTCCGCCCCGCCGCCGTCCTCGGCCACTCCCAGGGCGAGATCGCCGCGGCCTGCGTCGCCGGGGCGCTGTCCCTGGAGGACGGGGCCAAGGTCGTCGCCCTGCGCAGCCAGGCCATCGCCGTGGAGCTCTCCGGCCACGGCGGCATGGTGTCCGTGACCACCTCGCACGCCGACGTCACCGACCGTCTCGCGCGCTGGGGCGACAAGCTGTCCGTCGCCGCCGTCAACGGTCCCTCCACCGTCGTCGTCTCCGGCGACGACACGGCCCTCGACGAACTCCTCGCCGAATGCGCGGCCGACGGCGTCCGCGCCAAGCGGATCCCCGTCGACTACGCCTCCCACTCCGCCCAGGTCGAACGGATCCACGACACCCTCCTCGCCGACCTCGACGGCCTCGCGCCCGTCCCCGGCGACGTGCCGTTCTTCTCGACCGTCACCGGCGACTGGCTCGGCGGCGACGAGCCCCTGGACGCCGCCTACTGGTACCGGAACCTGCGCCGCACCGTACGGCTGGAGGACGCGCTGCGGGCGCTCCTCGCCCAGGGCCACGACGTGTTCGTCGAGTGCAGCCCGCACCCCGTCCTGACCGTGGGCATCGAGGACACCGTCGCCGACGCCGAGGCCGACGCCGTCTCCATCGGCTCGCTGCGCCGCGACGACGGCGGGGCCGAGCGCATGCTGACCTCCCTGGCCGAGGCGCACGTCCACGGCGTGCCCGTCGACTGGACCGGCGCCGTCGCGGGCGGCCGCCCCGCCGAACTGCCCACGTACGCCTTCCAGCGCGAGCGCTTCTGGCTGGAGGCGTCGGGCTCCGCCGACCCGGCGGGCCTGGGCACGGCCGTGGCCCTCGCCGACGACGGCGCCGTCCTCACCGGCACCATCGGCCTCGCCACCCACCCCTGGCTGGCCGGTCACACGGTCCACGGCTCCGTCGTCGTCCCCGGCACGCTCCTGCTCGAATGGGCCGTGCGCGCCGGCGACGAGGCCGGCTGCGCGACGGTCCACGAGCTCACCGAACACCTGCCGGTCGCCCTGCCGGAGCGGGGAGCCGTCGACGTCCAGGTGGCCGTCGGCGCGACGGACGGCGACGGGCTGCGCCCGGTCACCGTGCACACCCGCCCGGCCGGCACGGACGCGCCGTGGACGCGGAACGCCACCGGCACCCTGACCGCCGGACCGGCCGCCCCCGCCGCCCCGATGCCCGTCACCTGGCCGCCCACGGGCGCGCGCCCGGTCGAGCCGGACGCACTCCTCGACACGCTCACCGCCCACGGCCACGACCACGGGCCGGCGTTCCGCACGGTCCGCGCGCTCCGGCAGGGCGACGGGGAGCTGTACGCCGAGGTCGCCCTGGCCGACGAGGACCGGGCGGGCGCCGCCGGCTTCCGCCTTCACCCGGCCCTGCTCCAGGCGCTCCTGACCCTGCGCGACCCCGAGGGCACGCCCGCGCTCCCGACGGCCTGGCGGGACGCCACGCTCCTCGCCACCGGCGCCGACCGCCTCCGGGTACGGCTCGCCCCGGCGGGCGACGACACCGTCTCGCTGACCGCGTGGGACACCACGGGCACGCCCGTGGCCGTCGTCGACGCCGTGACGACGCGGGAGCTGACCGCCGACCGGCTCACCACCGTCGGCGGCGCGCGGCACGACGCGCTCCACCGGGTGAGCTGGACCCCGCTCGCCCTGGAAGGCCCGTCGGAGGCAGCGGACTTCGCCGTCCTCGGCGACGCGGCTTCGCTGAACGGAGTGCCCGTCCGCGCGTACACCGACCTCACCGCCCTCGGCACGGCCCTCGACGCGGGGGAGCGGGCCCCCCGCACCGTGCTGCTGCGGCTCGCCGCCGGAGCCCCGGGAGACGCCGGGGACGTGCCCGAGGCCGCCCACCGCGCGGTCCGGGACGGCCTCGCCCTCGTCCAGGCCTGGCTCGGCGACGAGCGGTTCGCCGGCTCCCGGCTCGCCCTCGTCACCGAAGGCGCCGTCGCCACCGGGCCCGACGACGCGGTGCCCGCCCCGGCCGGGGCCGCCCTGTGGGGCCTGGTCCGCTCCGCGCAGACCGAGCACCCCGGGCGCTTCGTCCTCGCCGACCTCGACGGCGACGACCGCTCCACCGCCGCCCTGGCCCCGGCCCTCGCCGCGGCCGAAGCGGCGGGGGAGACCCAGCTGGCCGTCCGCGGCGGCACGGTGACCGTCCCGCGCCTGGTCCGCACGGACCCGGCCGACCTCGCGGACGCCCCCGTGTGGGAGTGGAACCCCACCGGCGAGGGCACCGTGCTGATCACCGGTGGCACGGGAACGCTCGGCGGCCTCCTCGCCCGGCACCTCGCCACCCACCACGGCGTCCGCCACCTGCTCCTCACCGGCCGCCGGGGCCCCGACGCCCCGGGCGCCCGGGAGCTGTGCGAGGAACTGGCCGCCCTGGGCGCGGAGGCCACCGTCGTCGCCTGCGACGCCGCCGACCGCACCGACCTCGCCCGCGCGCTCGCCGGGATCCCGGCCGCGCACCCGCTGACCGCCGTCGTCCACGCCGCGGGCGTCCTCGACGACGGACTCCTGGAGAACCTGACCGCCGATCAGGCCGAGCACGTACTGCGGCCCAAGGCCGACGCCGCGTGGCACCTCCACGAGCTCACCCGCGAGGCCGGGCTCTCCGCCTTCGTCCTCTTCTCCTCCTTCGCCGGCGTCGCCGGCGGCATGGCCCAGGCGAACTACGCCGCCGCCAACGCCTTCCTCGACGCCCTCGCCCACCACCGCCGCGCCCAGGACCTGCCCGCCGTGTCCCTCGCGTGGGGATACTGGGAAGAATCGAGTGGAATGACGGCCACTCTGGACGACGTGGACCTCGACCGCTTCACCCGCTCCGGCATGCTGCCGATGCCGACCGGCCAGGGACTGGCCCTGCTCGACGCCGCCTCCGGCGTCGACAGTGCCCTCCTCGTGCCCGTCCGGCTCGACCCGCGCGCCCTGGCCGCCTCCGCCCCCGCCGGCGTCCCCCCGCTGCTGCGCACCCTCGTCCGTACGCCCGTACGGCGCGCCGCGACCGGCAGCGGGGACGGCGCCCGCGAGGCGGGGATCGCCGAGCGGCTGGCCGGGCTCAGCGCGCCGAAGCAGGAAGCCCTGCTGCTGCGGCTCGTCGCCGGGCACGTCGCCACCGTCCTCGGCCACGGCTCGGCCGAGGCCGTCGACGCCGAACGCGGCTTCCTCGACCTGGGGATGACCTCGCTCACCGCCGTCGAACTGCGCAACCGGCTCAACGCCGAGACCGGGCTGCGCCTGCCCACCACGGCGATCTTCGACCACCCGACCCCGCTCGGCCTGGTCCGCCACCTCCGCGAACGGCTCGACCTCACCACTGGAGCCGACGACGCGGGAGAGGCCGCGTCCGTCTTCGCGGAACTCGGCCTCCTGGAAGCCGCGGTGGCCGCGAGCGAACTGGACGGCGAGGCCCGCACCCGGCTCCTCCAGCGACTCAAGTCACTCCAGTGGAAGCTCGACGCCACCGACGACGGCACGACGGCCGAGGACGCCACGGCCGACGACCCCGCCGCCTCCGACCTCGAAGCCGCCGAGACCGACGACGAGATCTTCGACCTCATCGACAAAGAACTCGGCCTCGCCTGACAAGCCCAGTCAGTCGAAAAACATCATTTTCCGGACTGGGAGGAAGCAAGCACCATGACCAGCAGCACCGAAGACAAGCTCCGGGACTATCTCAAGCGCGTCACCGCGGACCTGCGGCGAGCGAAGCAGCGGCTGGAGACCGTCGAGGCCAAGGACAGCGAGCCCATCGCCGTCGTCGGCATGGCCTGCCGCTTCCCCGGCGGCGTCGCTTCCCCCGAGGACCTGTGGCGGCTCGTCGACGGCGGAGTCGACGCGGTCGGCGACATCCCCACCGACCGCGGCTGGGACTTCGACGCCCTCTACGACCCCGAGCCCGGCAAGCCGGGGAAGAGCTATGTGCGCCAGGGTGGCTTCCTCACCGGGGCGGCCGACTTCGACGCGGAGCTCTTCGGCATCGCCCCCCGCGAGGCGCTGGCCATGGACCCGCAGCAGCGGCTGCTGCTCGAATCGGCCTGGGAGGCCGTCGAACGCGCCCGCATCAACCCCGCCTCCCTGCGCGGCAGCGACACCGGCGTCTTCGTCGGCGGCGCCGACACCAACTACGGCTCGCTCGCCTCCCGCACCGACGAGACCGAGGGCCACCTGCTCACCGGCGGCGCCACCAGCGTCCTGTCCGGCCGCATCGCCTACACCCTCGGCCTCGAAGGCCCGGCCGTCACCGTGGACACGGCCTGCTCCTCCTCCCTCGTCGCCCTCCACCTCGCCGTCCGCGCCCTGCGCTCCGGCGAGTGCTCCCTCGCCCTGGCGGGCGGCGTTGCCGTGATGCCCACCACCAGCCTCTTCACCGAGTTCTCCCGCCAGCGCGGACTCGCCCCCGACGGCCGCTGCAAGCCCTTCGCCGACGCCGCCGACGGCACCGGCTGGAGCGAGGGCGTCGGCGTCCTCCTCGTCGAACGTCTCTCCGACGCCCGCCGCAACGGCCACCGCGTCCTCGCCGTCGTCCGCGGCACCGCCGTCAACCAGGACGGCGCCAGCAGCCGCCTCACCGCCCCCAACGGCCCCTCCCAGCAGCGCGTCATCCGCGCCGCCCTCGCCAACGCCCAGCTCACCCCCGACCAGGTCGACGCCGTCGAGGCCCACGGCACGGGTACGACGCTCGGCGACCCGATCGAGGCCCAGGCACTGCTCGCCACCTACGGCCAGGACCGGCCCGCCGGGCAGCCGCTGCGCCTCGGCGGCATCAAGTCCAACATCGGCCACGCCCAGGCGGCGGCCGGCGTCGCCGGCGTCATCAAGATGATCATGGCCATGCGGCAGGGCGTCCTGCCGCCCACCCTCCACGTCGACGAGCCCACCTCGCACGTGGACTGGTCGGCGGGCGCCGTCGAACTGCTCACCGAGCGCCTCGACTGGCCCGCCACCGGCCGCCCGCGCCGCGCCGCCGTCTCCGCCTTCGGCATCAGCGGCACCAACGCCCACGTGATCCTGGAGCAGGCCGAGGCGGAGCCCGCCGCCGAGGAGCGGGAACCCGCCGTGACCCCCGGCGTGGTGCCCTGGGTGCTCACCGGCAAGACGGAGGAGGCCCTGCGCGCCCAGGCCGCCCGCCTGCTGGACCACGACGCCGGACACCCCCTGGACGTCGGCCACTCCCTCGTGGCCACCCGGGCGGGCCTCCCGCAGCGCGCGGTCGTCCTCGGCGACGGCTCCGAAACCCTCACCCGGGCCCTGACCGCACTCGCCTCCGGCGAGCCCGACGCCGGCCTCGTCCAAGGCGCGGCCGCCCCGGGCAGGACGGCCTTCCTCTTCTCCGGCCAGGGCTCCCAGCGACTGGGCATGGGTCGCGAACTCCACGGCCGCTTCCCGGCGTTCGCCGAAGCCTTCGACGCCGCGTGCGCCGCACTGGACGAGCACCTGGGCCGCTCCCTCCGCGACATCGTCTGGGGCGAGCAGCAGGACCTGCTCGACCAGACCGTGTACGCCCAGGCCGGGCTCTTCGCCGTCGAGGTCGCCCTGTTCCGGCTCGTGGAGTCCTGGGGCGTCCGCCCCGAATACGTCGCCGGGCACTCGCTCGGCGAGATCACCGCCGCCCACGTCGCGGGCGTCCTCCCGCTGGCCGACGCGTGCGCCCTCGTCGCCGCCCGGGGCCGGCTGATGCAGGCCCTGCCGCGGGGCGGGGCCATGGCCGCCCTCCGCGCCACCGAGGACGAAGTCCTGCCGCTGCTGACGGACGACGTGTCGATCGCCGCCGTCAACGGCCCGTCCTCCGTCGTGATCTCCGGCCGCCAGGACGCCGTCGACCGCATACGCGCCCACTTCACCGCCGAAGGCCGCAAGACCAGCCGGCTGCGGGTCTCCCACGCGTTCCACTCCCCGCTGATGGAACCGATGCTGGACGACTTCCGCACCACCGTCGCCGCCCTGACCTTCGCCCGCCCGGACCTGACCGTCGTCTCCAACGTCACCGGCGGCCTCGCCGACGACGACCAACTGCGCTCCCCGGACTACTGGGTCTGCCACGTCCGCGAGGCCGTCCGCTTCGCCGACGGCATCCGCACCCTCCACGCGGAAGGCGTCACCCGCCTCCTGGAACTCGGCCCCGACGGCACCCTCTCCGCCATGGCCCGGGAATCCCTCCCCGACGAGACGCTCGCCGTCCCCGCCCTCCGCAAGGACCGCCCGGAGGAACCGGCCCTCCTCACCGCCCTCGCCCACCTCTCCACCCAGGGCACGGACGTCGACTGGACCGCCTTCTTCACCGGCACCGGAGCCCGCGACACCGACCTCCCCACCTACGCCTTCCAGCACCGGCGCTACTGGCCCGAGCCCGCCCCCGCCACCGGCGACGTCGGCACCGCCGGCCTCGAAGCGACCGACCACCCGCTGCTGAGCGCCGCCGCCTCCGTGGAACTCCCCGACGGCGGCGACGGCCTGCTGCTCACCACCCGCCTGTCGGTACGCACCCACCCCTGGCTCGCCGACCACATGGTCCTGGGCTCCGTCCTCCTGCCCGGCACCGCCTTCGTCGAACTCGCCATCCGCGCCGCCGACGAGGTCGGCTGCGATCGCATCGAGGACCTGACCCTCGCCGCGCCCCTCGTCCTCCCCGAGGACGGCGGCGGCGTCCAGCTGCAATTGCACATCGGCCCCGCCGACGACGCCGGCCGCCGCACCCTCACCGCCCGCTCACGCCCCGAAGGCGACGGCGAACGCCCCTGGACCCGCCACGCCACCGGCGTGCTCAGCGGCACCGGGGAGGAGGAGCAGCCGGCCGGGGCCGCGGCCCTCGACACCACCGTCTGGCCGCCCACCGGCGCCGAGCCCGTCGAACTGGCCGGCCTCTACGACCGGATGGCCGTCGGCGGCTTCGACTACGGCCCGCTCTTCCAGGGCCTGCGCTGCGCCTGGCGGCGCGGCGACGAGATGTACGCCGAGGTGTCCCTGCCCACGACCGGCGAGGGCGACGCCGCGGCCTACGGCATCCACCCCGCGCTGCTCGACGCCGCCCTCCACGTCACCGCGTTCAACGGCATGGAGCGGGGCGTCCTGCCCTTCTCCTGGGAGGGCGTCACCCTCCACGCGTCCGGCGCCTCCGCGATCCGCGTCCGCGTCGTCCGCACGGGCGACGACTCGGTCTCCGTGACCGTCGCCGACGCCGAGGGCGGCCCCGTCGCCTCGGTCGACACGCTCGTCCTGCGGGCGGTCTCGGCCGACCGCGCCGACCGGCTGACGGGCGCGGGCGCGGGCGCCACGGGCACGGTCGGCCGGGACTCCCTGTTCCAGCTGCGCTGGACACCCGCGCCCCAGCGCGTGACCCGGCCGGGCGCCGACCGGGACCCGATCGCGGTCGTGGGCACGGAGGCATCCACTGCTCTCCCCGCCGACCGCTACGTCCACCGAACGGACCTGGCGGCACTGGCCGAGGCCGGCGACGTACCCGGCACCGTCCTCGTCCCCGTGGCGGGCGACGGCTATCCGGACGCCGTCGTGGACTCCGTCCACACGGTGACGGCCCGGGTGCTGGAACTCGTCCAGGATTGGCTGGCGGACGAGCGGTTCGCCGGGTCGCGGCTGGTGTTCACGACCCGGGGCGCCACGGCAGGCAACGACCTCGCCGCGGCGGCGGCGTGGGGCCTGGTGCGCTCGGCACGCTCCGAGCACCCGGACCGCTTCGGCCTGCTGGACCTGGAGGGCGACCAGGCGGCCTGCCTCACCGCCCTCCCGCAGGCCCTCGCCCTGACCCCCGACGAGCCGCAACTGCTCCTCCGCGACGGCGAGATCCTCGCCGCGCGACTGACCCGTGCCACACCCCAGGAGACCGCGGGCTCCCCCTGGAACCCGGACGGCACCGTCCTCGTCACCGGCGGCACGGGCGGCCTCGGCCGCGCCGTGGCCCGCCACCTGGTGACCGCGCACGGCGTACGGAACCTCCTTCTCGTCAGCCGCAGCGGCCCCGCCGCCGACGGCGCCGGGGAACTGGCCCGCGAACTGACCGACCAGGGCGCCGACATCACCGTCGAAGCCTGCGACGTCACGGACCGGGCGGCGGTGGACGACCTGGTGGCACGGCACCGCGTCACGGCCGTCGTCCACACCGCGGGCGTCCTCGACGACGGCGTCGTGGAATCCCTGACGCCGGAGCGGCTCGCCACCGTCCTCCGCCCGAAGGCCGACGCGGCCTGGCACCTCCACGAGGCGACCAGGGACCTCGACCTCGACGCCTTCATCACCTTCTCCTCCGTCTCCGGCGTCTTCGGCGGCCCGGGCCAGGCCAACTACGCGGCAGGCAACGCCTTCCTCGACGCGCTCGCCCAGCACCGGCGGGCCACCGGCCGCACCGCCGTCTCCATGCCGTGGGGTCCGTGGACCCAGGACGGCGGCATGACCGGCACCCTGTCGGACGTCGACATCCGGCGCATCGCCCGCTCGGGCATGCCCGAACTCACCCCCGCCGAAGGCGTCGCCCTGTTCGACGCCGCGCTGACGGTCGACGACGCCGTCGTCCTGCCCGTCCGCTTCGACCTCCCCGCCCTGCGGGCCCGGGGCGACGCCCCCGCGCTCCTGCGCGGCCGGGTCCGCGGCCGCGCCCGCCGCTCGGCGGCGGCGGCCGCCGGACTCGTCGGCCGCCTGAGCGGGCTGGGCCCGGTCGAGCGCCGAGAGGTGCTCCAGGACCTGGTCCGCGGCCAGATCGCGGTGGTCCTCGGCCACGCGGACGCGGACACGGTGAAGGCGTCACGCGCCTTCCAGGACCTCGGCTTCGACTCGCTGACGGCCGTCGAACTCCGCAACCGCCTGAACGCGGCCACGGGCCTGCGTCTCCCGGCCACCGTGGTCTTCGACTACCCGACCCCGGAGGCCCTGGTCGGCTTCCTGCTGGACGAACTGTTCGGCGGCACGGAGCCGGAGGAGTCGCCCCGAGCGGCCGTCGGCACGCTGCCGGCGGTGGCCGACGACCCGGTGGTGATCGTCGGGATGAGCTGCCGTTACCCGGGTGGCGTGTCGTCCCCGGAGGACCTGTGGCGGCTGGTGTCGGAGGGCGTGGACGCGGTCTCCGACTTCCCGGCCGACCGCGGCTGGGACGTCGAGGCCCTCTACAACCCCGACCCCGAGGTGCCCGGCACCTCCTACACCCGCTCCGGCGGCTTCCTCCACGAAGCGGGCGAGTTCGACCCGGAGTTCTTCGGGATGAGCCCTCGTGAGGCCCTGGCGACGGACTCCCAGCAGCGGCTGCTGCTGGAGGCGACGTGGGAGGCGATCGAGCGCACGGGCATCGACCCGCTGACCCTGCGCGGCAGCAGGACCGGTGTCTTCGCCGGCGTGATGTACAACGACTACGCGAACATGCTGGTCGGCGACCAGTTCGAAGGCTTCCGGGGCAACGGCAGCGCCGCCAGCATCGCCTCGGGCCGGGTCTCGTACACCTTCGGCCTGGAGGGCCCGGCCGTCACGGTCGACACGGCCTGCTCGTCGTCGCTGGTCGCCCTGCACTGGGCGGCCCAGGCGCTGCGCTCGGGCGAGTGCTCGCTGGCGCTGGCCGGCGGTGTGACGGTGATGTCGACGCCGACGACGTTCGTGGAGTTCTCCCGCCAGCGCGGACTCGCGGCGGACGGCCGCAGCAAGGCCTTCGCGGACGCCGCCGACGGCGTCGGCTGGGCGGAGGGCGTCGGCATGCTGGTCCTGGAGCGCCTGTCGGACGCCCGTCGCAACGGGCACCGGGTGCTGGCCGTCCTGCGCGGTTCGGCGGTCAACCAGGACGGCGCTTCGAACGGTCTGACGGCCCCGAACGGCCCGTCGCAGCAGCGGGTGATCCGCCAGGCGCTGGCGAGCGCCGGGCTGTCGACGGCTGACGTCGACGCGGTGGAGGCGCACGGTACGGGCACCACCCTGGGTGACCCGATCGAGGCGCAGGCGCTGCTGGCCACGTACGGTCAGGACCGGGCGGAGGACCGGCCGCTGTGGCTGGGTTCCGTGAAGTCCAACATCGGGCACACGCAGGCCGCCGCCGGTGTCGCCGGAATCATCAAGATGGTCATGGCGATGCGGCACGGAGTCCTGCCGCACACCCTGCACATCGACGAGCCGTCCACGCACGTGGACTGGTCGGCGGGCGCGGTGGAGCTTCTGACGGCACCTGTCGAGTGGACGGCCGCGGAAGGCGGCCGACGACGGGCGGGCGTCTCGTCGTTCGGCGTCAGCGGGACGAACGCGCACGTGATCCTGGAGCAGGCCGAGCCGGAGCCGGAGCTTGTGGAAGCCCCGGAGCCGGGCGCGGTCGTGCCCTGGGTGCTGTCCGGCAGGACCGAGGAGGCCCTGCGGGATCAGGCGTCGCGTCTCCTGGCACATTTCGACGGGCAGCGTCCCGTGGATGTGGGTTTCTCGCTGGTGTCGAGCCGGTCGGGCTTCGCGCATCGCGCGGTGGTGCTGGGCGCGGACGCGGAGTCGCTGACGGGGGCGCTCGCGGCGCTGGCGTCGGGTGAGCCCGCTGCCGGTGTGGTCGAGGGCTCGGCGGGGGACTCGGGCAGGACGGCGGTGCTGTTCTCCGGCCAGGGCTCCCAGCGGCTGGGCATGGGCCGTGAGTTGTACGGGCGCTTCCCGGTGTTCACCGACGCGTTCGACGCGGTCTGCGCGGGCCTCGACGAGCACTTGGACCGGCCTCTGCGCGAGGTGATCTGGGGCGAGGACGAGGACCTGGCCAACCAGACCGTCTACACCCAGGCCGGGCTGTTCGCGGTCGAGGTGGCGTTGTTCCGGCTGGTGGAGTCGTGGGGTGTGCGGCCGGAGTATGTGGCCGGTCATTCGATCGGTGAGGTCGCGGCGGCGCACGTCGCCGGGGTCTTCTCCCTGGCGGACGCGTGTGCGCTGGTGGCGGCCCGTGGCCGTCTGATGCAGGAGCTGCCCGCCGGCGGTGCGATGGTGGCGGTCCAGGCCACGGAGGACGAGGTCCTGCCGCTGGTCGCGGACGATGTCACGATCGCGGCCATAAACGGCCCCTCGTCCGTGGTGGTCTCGGGCGCGGAGGAAGCGGTCGCAAGGATCGCCGGGCACTTCGAGGCCGAGGGCCGGAAGACGAGCCGTCTGCGCGTCTCGCACGCCTTCCACTCGCCGCTGATGGCACCGATGCTCGGGCGGTTCCTGGAGGTCGTGGAGGGCCTGTCCTTCGGCACGCCGGCCGTCCCGGTCGTCTCCAACCTCACCGGTGACCTCGCCGAGCCCGGGGAACTGGCCTCCGCCGCCTACTGGGTCCGCCACGTCCGCGAGGCCGTCCGCTTCGCCGACGGGATCCGCACCCTCCACGCCGCGGGCGTGACCCGCTTCCTGGAGCTGGGCCCGGACGGTGTGCTGACCGCCATGGCCCGCGAGTCGCTGACCGACGAGGCCGCCGTGCTCGTGCCCGTCCTGCGCAAGGACCGGCCCGAGGAACTGACGGCACTCACCGCCCTGGCACACCTCCACGTCTCCGGTGCCGACGTGGACTGGGCCGCCGTGTACGCCGGGACGGGCGCGCGACGCGTGGACCTGCCGACGTACGCGTTCCAGCACCAGCGGTTCTGGCCCACGGGCACGATCGCACGCGCCGGGGACGTCCGCTTCGCGGGCCTGGGTTCCGCCGACCACCCGCTGCTGGGCGCGACGGTGGAGCTCGCGGGCTCCGACGGCTTCCTCTTCACGGGACGCCTGTCGCTCCAGACCCACGCTTGGCTGGCCGATCACGCCGTCCTGGGTTCGGTGCTGGTGCCGGGTACGGCGCTGGTGGAGCTGGCGCTGCGGGCCGGTGACGAGGTCGGCTGCGCGGGACTGGAGGAGCTGACGCTCGCCGCGCCGCTCGTCCTGCCCGGGCAGGGCGGCGTCCAGGTGCAGGTCCGGGTGGGCGAGCCCGACGAGTCGGGCCGCCGCGCCGTGACCGTCCACTCGCGCGAGGGCGACGAGCCGTGGACGCTGCATGCCGACGGTTTCCTCACCGCTGAGGACGCCGAACCGCAGATTTTCGATGCCGTGGCGTGGCCGCCGGCGGGTGCCGAGCCGGTCGATGTCGCGAACAGCTATGAGGAGTTCGCGGAGGCGGGCTTCGACTACGGCCCGGTGTTCCAGGGCCTGCGGGCGGCCTGGAAGCTCGGTGACGACGTGTTCGCCGAGGTGGCGCTGCCCGAGGACGTGGACGGTGGCGCGTACGGTCTGCACCCGGCGCTCTTCGACGCCGTCCTGCACGCCTCCGCGCTCACCGGCTCCGAGGACCGCCGCGGCGTCCCGTTCTCGTGGACCGGGGTCGCGCTGCACGCCACGGGAGCGTCCGCGGTACGGGCCCGTATCCGCGCCGCCGCCGACGGCGGGCTGTCCATCGCTGTGACGGACACGGCCGGTGTCCCGGTCGCGTCCGTGGAGTCGCTGGTGGTCCGGCCGGTCTCGGCCGACCAGCTCCGCACCGCCGACCGCGACTCGCTCTTCGCCCTCGACTGGACCCCGGTCCAGGCCATGGACGCCGAAGCCGTGCCGTACGCGGACCTCGCGACGCTGACCGACGACGATGCCGTTCCGGCCGTTGTCGTGGCCTCGGTGACGGCGGTGGTCGACTCCGGTGACGTGGCGGACTCGGTCCACACCGCGACCGCACGCGCTCTTGAGCTCGTCCAGTCGTGGCTCGGTGAGGAGCGGTTCGCGTCCTCGCGTCTGGTGTTCACCACCCATGGGGCCGTCGCGGGCGACGATCTGGCGGGTGCCGCTGTTTGGGGGCTGGTCCGGTCGGCGCAGCTGGAGAGCCCGGGCCGGTTCGGCCTGGTGGATCTCGACGGCGACGACACCTCTGTCCTCTCCCGGGCGCTGGCCGTGGACGAGCCGCAGCTGCTGATCCGTGGCGGCGAGGTGCTGGCTCCCCGGCTGGCCCGCGTCACGGCGGTGCCGGCGGACGGGGTTTCCTGGCGGGCCGACGGTACGGTCCTGGTCACGGGCGGTACGGGCGGTCTCGGCCGTATCGTCGCCCGGCACCTGGCCTCCCACCACGGGGTGCGCGGTCTCCTGCTGGTCAGCCGCAGCGGACTCGCCGCCGAGGGCGCCCAGGAGCTGGTGGCGGAGCTGACCGCCGAGGGTGTCGACGTGGCCGTGGAAGCGTGCGACGTCGCGGACCGCGCGGCGGTGGCGGATCTCGTCTCACGGCACCGCATCACGGCCATCGTGCACACCGCCGGTGTACTCGACGACGGAATCATCGCTTCCCTCACCCCGGATCGTCTCTCCGCCGTCCTGCGGCCCAAGGTCGACGCTGTCTGGAACCTCCACGAAGCGACCAAGGATCTCGACCTCGACGCCTTCGTCGCCTTCTCCTCCGTCGCCGGTACCTTCGGCAGCGCGGGACAGGCGAACTACGCGGCAGGCAATGCCTTCCTCGACGCTCTCGTCATGCGTCGTCATGCCGAGGGGCTGGCCGGCGCTTCGCTCGCCTGGGGACCGTGGGCCCAGGACAGCGGCATGACCGGCACGCTGACCGACGCCGACGTCCAGCGGATCGCGCGTTCCGGTATGCCGGTGCTGTCCGTCGAGCAGGGCCTCGCGCTGTTCGACGCCGCCCTGCCGACGGCCGCGTCGCGGCCGGCGCTGCTGCCCGTACGCCTGGATCTCGCGGCCCTGCGGGCGCGGGGCGAGGTGCCCGCGCTGCTGCGTGGCCTCGTCCGCACCCGCGCCCGGCGTACGGCCGGCACGGGCACCGCTGTCGCCTCCGGGCTGGTACGGCGGCTGGCGGCGGTCCCCGAGGCCGAGCGGCGCGACGCGCTGCTGGACCTCGTCCGTACGCAGATCGCCGTCGTGCTGGGCCACGCGGACGCGGGCACGGTCGATCCGTCCCGGGCCTTCCAGGACCTCGGCTTCGACTCCCTGACCGCCATCGAGCTCCGCAACCGGCTCGGCAGGACGACGGGCCTGCGGCTCCCCGCGACGGCGGTGTTCGACTACCCCACCGCCCGGGCCCTGGTGGGTCACCTGTACGACGGGCTCTTCGGGGCGGAGCCGGAGGCTTCGCTCCAGGCCGTCGGCGCGCTGCCGTCGCTCGTCGACGATCCGGTGGTGATCGTCGGGATGAGCTGCCGCTTCCCGGGCGGGGTCTCGTCCCCGGAGGAGCTGTGGCGGCTGGTGTCGGAGGGCGTGGACGCGGTCTCCGGCTTCCCGACGGACCGCGGCTGGGACCTCGACGACCCGGACCGTGAGAGCGCCGTCGCCACCCGGTCCGGTGGATTCCTGCACGACGCGGGCGACTTCGACCCCGAGTTCTTCGGCATGAGCCCCCGCGAGGCCCTGACCACCGACGCCCAGCAGCGGCTGCTGCTGGAGACGACGTGGGAGGCCCTGGAGCGGGCCGGAATGGACCCGGCCACGCTGCGCGGCAGCAGGACCGGTGTCTTCGCCGGCGTGATGTACCACGACTACGCCCAGCTCCTGGCCGGGCGTGAGTTCGAGGGCTATCAGGGCAGCGGCAGCGCGGGCAGTGTGGCGTCGGGCCGGGTGTCGTACACCTTCGGCTTCGAGGGCCCGGCGGTGACCGTCGACACGGCCTGCTCGTCCTCGCTCGTCGCCCTGCATCTGGCGGCGCAGGCGCTGCGTTCGGGTGAGTGCTCGCTGGCGCTGGCCGGTGGCGTGACGGTGATGTCGACGCCGCTGACCTTCGTCGAGTTCTCCCGCCAGGGCGGGCTCTCCGCCGACGGCCGGTGCAAGTCCTTCGCGGACGGCGCCGACGGCGTCGGCTGGGGCGAAGGCGCCGGCATCCTCGTGCTGGAGCGGCTGTCGGACGCCCGTCGCAACGGTCACCGGATCCTGGCGACCGTGCGGGGCTCGGCGGTCAACCAGGACGGCGCGTCGAACGGTCTGACGGCCCCGAACGGCCCGTCGCAGCAGCGGGTGATCCGCCAGGCACTCGCCAGCGGCGGACTGTCCACCGGCGATGTCGATGTCGTCGAGGCCCATGGCACGGGTACGACGCTGGGTGACCCGATCGAGGCACAGGCGCTGCTGGCCACGTATGGCCAGGGGCGGCCGGAGGACCGGCCGCTGCTGCTCGGCTCGGTGAAGTCGAACCTCGGTCACACGCAGGCGGCGGCGGGTGTCGCCGGGATCATCAAGATGGTCATGGCGATGCGTCATGGCGTCCTGCCGCGCACGCTGCATGTCGACGAGCCGTCGTCGCACGTGGACTGGTCCGCGGGTGCTGTGGAGCTGCTGACGGAGCAGACGGTCTGGCCTGAGGGCGCGGGGCCGCGCAGGGCGGGTGTGTCGTCGTTCGGCATCAGCGGTACGAACGCGCACGTGATCCTGGAGCAGGCCGAGCCGGAGCCGGAGCACGATGGTGACACCCAGGAGTCGGGTGCCGTACTGCCCTGGCTGCTGTCCGGCAGGACCGAGGCGGCCCTGCGGGATCAGGCGGCGCGACTGCTGACCCACCTCCAGGACCAGCCGGAGCTGCGGCTCACCGATGCCGCGCACTCGCTGGTGACGAGCCGGGCGGTCTTCCCCCACCGGGCCGTGCTGCTGAGCGCGGACCGCGACGACGTCCTGCGTTCCCTGTCGGCGCTCGCGGACGGCCGGCCGGAGGAGCACGCGGAGGGAACGACGCGCTCCGGCAAGGTCGCCTTCCTCTTCTCCGGCCAGGGCTCCCAGCGGCTCGGCATGGGCCGGGAGCTGTACGCGCGCTTCCCCGTGTTCGCGGAGGCGCTGGACGCGGTGTGCGCCGGGCTGGACGAGCACCTGGGCCTGGACCTGCCGCTCCGCGACGTCGTCTGGGGCGACGACCCGGAGGCGCTGAACCGGACCGTGCACGCCCAGACGGGACTCTTCGCCGTCGAGGTCGCGCTCTTCCGGCTGCTGGAGTCCTGGGGCGTACGCCCGGACCAGTTGCTCGGCCACTCCATCGGCGAGATCGCGGCCGCGCACGTCGCGGGTGTCTTCTCGCTGGCCGACGCCTGTCGGCTCGTCGCGGCCCGCGGCCGGCTGATGCAGGCCCTGCCGTCGGGCGGCGCCATGGTGGCCGTACGGGCCACCGAGGACGAGGTCAGGCCGCTGCTGACGGACGAGGTCGCCGTCGCGGCGGTCAACGGACCGTCGTCGGTGGTGATCTCCGGAGCCGCGCAGGCCGTCGAGACGGTCCGCGCCCGCCTTGAGGAGCAGGGCCGCAAGACCACCCCGCTCCGCGTCTCGCACGCTTTCCACTCGCCGCTCATGGAGCCGATGCTCGCGGACTTCCGCGCCGTCGCCGAGAGCCTGACGTACGGCACCCCGGCCATCCCCGTCGTGTCGAACCTGACCGGCGAACCCGCCACCGACGAGCAGCTCCGCTCCCCGGAGTACTGGGTGCGGCACGTCCGGGAGGCGGTCCGCTTCGCCGACGGCGTGCGGACGCTGTGGGCGGCGGGCGTGCGGTCGTTCCTGGAGCTCGGACCGGACGGCTCCCTGTCCGCCCTGGCGGCGGAGTCGATCGTGGAGCCGGCCGACGACGAGGCCGCTTTCGCCCCCGCACTGCGCAAGGGCCGGGACGAGGAGCGGGCGCTCCTCGACGCCGTCGCCCGCCTCTACGTTCTCGGCGCGGACACCGACTGGTCCGCGCTCTTCGCCGGTACCGGGGCACGTCGCGTCGACCTGCCGACGTACGCGTTCCAGCGCGAGCGGTTCTGGCCCACGGGCGTGCAGGCCCGCGCCGGCGACGTGCGCTTCGCGGGCCTGGGCGCGGCGGGACACCCGATGCTGGGCGCCGCCCTCGAACTCGCCGACGCCGACGGCTACCTGCTCACCGGCCGGCTGTCCGTGCAGTCGCAGCCGTGGCTCGCGGACCACGTCGTCCAGGGCGCGGTACTCGTCCCCGGCACCGGCCTGCTCGAACTGGCCATCCGGGCCGGTGACGAGGTCGGCTGCGACCTCGTCGAGGAACTCACGCTCACCGCGCCCCTGCTGCTGCCCGATCAGGGCGGGGCGGTACAGATCCAGGTGCGCGTCGGCGCACAGGACGCGACGGGGCGCCGCAGCCTCGGCGTCCACTCCCGGCCGGAGGGCAGGGCGCTCGACCCCTGGACCCAGCACGCCACCGGCGTGCTCGCCCCGGGAGCCGTGACCCCCGAAACCGACACCGACACGTCGGCCGCCTGGCCCCCGCCGGGCGCCGAGCCGCTGCCCGTCGAGGGCGCGTACGAGACGTTCGCGGAGTACGGCTACGCGTACGGTCCGGTGTTCCAGGGGCTGCGGGCCGCGTGGCGGGTGGGCGATGAGTTGTTCGCCGAGGTGGCGTTGCCGGAAGGCGTCGATGGTGGGGCGTTCGGTCTGCACCCGGCGCTGCTGGACGCGGCCATGCACGTCGCGATCCTCGCCGCTGACGGCGAGGGCGGGACGATGATCCCCTTCGCGTGGACCGATGTGGCGCTGCACGCTGTGGGCGCCTCGGCGGTCCGGGTGCGCCTGTCCCGCGAGGGCGACGGCGCGCTGTCGCTGACGGTCTCCGACGTGACGGGCCGACCGGTGCTCACGGTGGGCTCCGTGGCGGGCCGACCGGTCTCGGCGGAGCAGTTGGACGCCGGAGGACGTACGGGCCGGCCGCTGTACGGGATCGAGTGGTCCGGTGCGGTGGTGGCGGACGGTGCCACGGTGTCGTGGGCGTCGTGGGACGAGGCCATGGACGCGGAACCTGGCGCCGTGCCCGATGTGGTGGTGCTGGACTGCGGCACGACGGTGCCGGAGGGCGATGTGCCCGACGGTGTACGGACGGTGCTGCGCCGTGTGCTGGACGCAGCGCAGGCGTGGCTGTCCGATGAGCGTTTCGTGGGTTCGCGTCTTGCTGTGGTCACGCGGAACGCGGTGGCTGTGGCTGATGGTGTGGTGTTGGATGTGGTGCAGGCTCCGGTGTGGGGTCTGGTGCGTTCGGCGCAGGCGGAGAACCCGGGGCGGTTCGTCCTGGTGGATGCCGATGGCGGGCTTGAGGAAGTGCCGATGGCGGCGCTGGCTTCGGGTGAGCCGGAGGTGGCGGTGCGTGGTGGCGAGGTGTTGGTGCCGCGCCTGGTGCGTCTGGTGCCTGCGCTTGAGGCAGCGGATGTCTCCCTCGATGTCGAGGGTGGGGTGCTGATTACCGGTGGTACGGGTGGTCTGGGTGCCGTCGTGGCCCGTTACCTGGTCGCCGAGCGCGGTGTCCGGTACCTGACGCTGACGAGCCGTCGGGGCCTGGAGGCCCCGGGTGCGTCGGAGCTCGTAGCGGAGCTGACTGCTATGGGTGCTGACGTAAGCGTCGTCGCCTGTGATGTGTCCGATCGTGCGGCGCTGGCCGCTGTGGTGGACGGAATCACCACCGACCGGCCGCTCACCGCTGTGATCCACGCTGCCGGAATCGGCGACAACGGCCTCGTCGGAGCGCTCACCCCCGAGCGCGTCGACAGCGTGCTCGCGCCAAAGGCCGATGCCGCCTGGTGGCTGCACGAGCTGACCCGTGAGATGGACCTGACGGCCTTCGTCACCTTCTCCTCGGCCGGCGGGCTCGTCCTCGCCGCAGGGCAGGGCAACTACGCGGCCGCGAACGTCTTCCTCGACGCCCTGGCGCAGCAGCGCCACGCCGAGGGGCTGCCCGCGACGTCGATGGCCTTCGGGCTGTGGGACGTGGGCGCCGGGCTCGGTCAGTTCCTGAGCGACATCGACCGCAAGCGCATGGCCACCCAGGGCGTGCCCGTGCTGTCGCACGAGGCCGGTCTGGAGCTGTTCGCGGCCGGACTGAGGTCGCCGCGGCCCACGGTCGTCCCCATCCACGTCGACGCCGCCGCCCTGCGCACCCGTACCGACGAGATCCCCGCCCTGCTGCGCGGCCTCGCCCCCGGGGTCCGGCGTGCCACGGCCGCCGACGCGACCACCGTCACGGCAACCGGCCTGCGGGCACGCCTGGCCGGACTCACCGACGGCGAGCGAAACCGTGCGGTGCTTCAGATCGTGCGCGGTCAGGTCGCGGCCGTCCTCGGACATGGGTCGGCTGAGGCGATCGGGCCGGACCGGGCGTTCCAGGAGCTCGGTTTCGACTCCCTGGCTGCGACCGAGCTGCGCAACCAGCTCAACCGCATCACCGGTCTCCGACTCCCCGCCACCCTCGTCTTCGACCACCCCAACTCCCGCGCCGTCACCGACCACATCCTCACCCTGGTCGCCGACCAGGTGGGGACGACGACCGGTGAGGTGACCTTGGCGGGCGGCGCGGCCCGGGGCGACGGCCGACGTCCCCTGGACGACGAACCGATCGCCATCGTCGGCATGGCCTGCCGTTACCCCGGTGGCGTCGCGTCCCCCGAGGACCTGTGGCGGCTGGTCGTCGACGGCGTCGACACCGTCTCCGACCTGCCCGTGGACCGCGGCTGGAACGTCGAGGACCTCTACGACCCCGAGCCGGGCAAGGAGGGCAGGAGCTACACGCGCCGCGGCAGCTTCCTCCACGACGCGGCCGACTTCGACCCCGGGTTCTTCGGCATCTCGCCCCGCGAGGCCACCTACATGGACCCGCAGCAGCGACTCCTCCTCGAGGTCTCCTGGGAGGCGATGGAACGCGCCGGCATCGACCCGGCCACGCTCAAGGGCAGCAGGACCGGTGTGTTCGCCGGTGTCATGTACCACGATTACGCCCTGAACGTGTCGCCCTCGGGCACCAGCGGAGGCAGCGTCGTATCCGGCCGCGTGTCCTACACCTACGGGTTCGAGGGCCCGGCGGTGACGGTGGACACGGCGTGCTCGTCGTCGCTGGTCGCGCTGCACCTGGCGGTGCAGGCGCTGCGCTCGGGCGAGTGCTCGCTGGCGCTGGCCGGCGGTGCGACGGTGATGTCGACGCCGGGCATGTTCATCGAGTTCAGCCGTCAGCGCGGGCTCTCCGCCGACGGCCGCTGCAAAGCGTTCGCCGGTGCGGCCGACGGCGTCGGCTGGTCCGAGGGCGCGGGCGTCCTCCTCGTCGAGCGGCTCTCCGACGCCGTGCGCAACGGCCACGAGGTGCTCGCGGTGGTACGGGGCACGGCGGTGAACCAGGACGGGGCCAGCAACGGCTTCTCCGCCCCCAACGGCCCCTCGCAGCAGCGGGTGATCCGCCAGGCCCTGGAGAACTCCGGCCTCGCGCCCACCGACGTCGACGCGGTCGAGGCACACGGCACGGGCACCACTCTGGGTGACCCGATCGAGGCGCAGGCGCTGCTGGCCACGTACGGCCAGGACCGGCCGGAGGACCGGCCGCTGTGGCTGGGCTCGGTGAAGTCCAACATCGGTCACGCGCAGGCCGCCGCCGGTGTCGCGGGCGTCATGAAGATGGTCATGGCGATGCGGAACGGCCTGCTGCCGAAGACCTTGCACGTGGACGAGCCCTCGCCGCACGTCGACTGGTCGGCCGGTGCCGTGGCACTGCTGACCGAGCCGACCGCGTGGCCCGAGACCGGACACCCGCGGCGCGCGAGCGTCTCGGCCTTCGGCATCAGCGGCACGAACGCGCATGTGGTCCTGGAACAGGGACCGCGGCCGGAGACCCCCGAACCGGACGGCGACTCCGCCGGCACCGTGCCGTGGCTGGTCCACGCCGCCACGCCGGAGGCGCTGCGGGACCAGGCCGACCGACTCCGGTCGTTCGTCGCCGCCCGCCCGGAGCTCACTCCCTTCGAGGTGGCGCACTCGCTGGCCACGACCAGGTCGGCCCTGGAGTGCCGTGCGGTCGTCGTCGGCACGGACCGCTCCGAGCTGCTCGACGGCCTGGAGGCCCTCGCACGCGGCGAGTCCGTACCCGCCGCCTTCACTGCCTCCGCGCGGAGCAACGACTCGACGGCCGTGCTGTTCTCGGGTCAGGGGTCGCAGCGGCTGGGGATGGGCCGGGAGTTGTACTCCCGATTCCCTGCGTTCGCGGATGCGTTTGACGCGGTGTGCGCGGGCCTGGACGAGCACTTGGAGCGTCCGCTTCGGGGCGTAGTCTGGGGCAGGGACGAGGAGCTGATCAACCAGACGGCGTATGCCCAGGCCGGTTTGTTCGCGGTCGAGGTGGCGTTGTTCCGGTTGGTGGAGTCGTGGGGTGTGCGGCCGGAGTATGTGGCCGGTCATTCGATCGGTGAGTTGGCGGCGGCGCATGTGGCCGGGGTCTTCTCGCTGGCGGATGCGTGTGCGCTGGTGGCGGCTCGTGGTCGCCTGATGCAGGGGTTGCCTGCGGGTGGTGCGATGGTGGCGGTCCGGGCGACGGAGGACGAGGTCCTGCCGCTGCTGACGGACGGCGTCTCGATCGCTGCCGTCAACGGCCCGTCGTCGGTCGTGGTCTCGGGCGAAGAAGAAGCCGTTCTGGAGATCGCTTCCCACTTCGAGTCCGAGGGTCGTAAGACGAGCCGTCTGCGTGTCTCGCACGCTTTCCACTCGCCGTTGATGGAGCCGATGCTGGCGGAGTTCCGGGAGGTCGTGGAGGGCCTGACCTTCGGTGTTCCCGCCATCCCGGTCGTCTCCAACCTCACCGGCGCGCTCGCGACGGCCGAGGAGATCGGGTCCGCCGAGTACTGGGTGCGGCACGTCCGCGAGGCGGTCCGCTTCTCCGACGGGATACGCACCCTTCAGACAGAGGGCGTGACCCGCTTCCTGGAGCTCGGCCCCGACGCCGTGCTCACCGGGATGGTCAAGGACACCCTCGGTGACACCACGGACGACGGCGCCCTGACGGTGTCCGCCCTCCGCAAGGGCAGGGACGACGTCGCGAACCTCGTGACCGCTCTCGGCCATCTGCACGTGCACGGCGCCGCCGTGGACTGGCACGCGTACTTCGCCGGCCGGACCACCCGCCGTCTCGACCTGCCCACCTACGCCTTCCAGCGCGAGCGGTACTGGGTGAACGCCACGACCGGCACGGGCGACCTGAGCGCCACCGGTGTGGACACGGTGACGCACCCGATGCTGGGCGCGGTCCTGCGGCTGCCCGACTCGGACGGCGTGGTCCTCACGGGCAGGCTGTCGGTGTCGTCGCACCCGTGGCTCGCCGATCACGCGGTGCGGGGCACGGTACTCGTGCCGGGCACCGGGCTGCTGGAGCTCGCCGTCCGGGCGGGTGACGAGGTCGGCTGCGACGTGCTGGAGGAGCTGACGCTCGCCGCGCCGATGGTGCTGCCCGAGCGCGGCGCGATACAGGTCCAGGTCGTCGTGGGCACGGACGAGGCCGGGCGTCGCCCGGTGGCCGTGTACTCGCGGCGGGAGGACGCGGGCGACCGCGCGTGGGTCCGCCACGCCTCCGGTTTCCTCACGGCTCATGCTCAGAATGCGGCGGCGTTCGACCTGGGCGCCTGGCCGCCGGCCGGTGCGGAACCGGTGCGGCTCGACGGCGCCTACGAGACGCTGCGCGAGCACGGCTACGGCTATGGCCCGGTGTTCCAGGGCCTGCGGGCCGCGTGGCGGGTGGGCGATGAGTTGTTCGCCGAGGTGGCGTTGCCGGAAGGCGTCGATGGTGGGTCGTTCGGTCTGCACCCGGCGTTGCTGGACGCGGCGATGCACGCCGCGATCCTCACCGGCGCGGGCGACGGCGAGACCAGGATTCCCTTCGCGTGGACCGATGTGGCGCTGCACGCTGTAGGCGCTTCGGCGGTCCGGGTGCGCCTGTCGCAGCTCGACGGCGGCGGGCTGGCGCTGGCTGTCGCCGATACGACCGGGCGACCGGTCCTGTCCGTGGGCTCGATGGTCGGCCGACCGGTGTCGGCCGAGCAGCTCGACGCGGGCGACGGCTCGGGCGAGTCGCTGTACGGGATCGAGTGGTCCGGTGCGGTGGTGGCGGGCGGTGCCATGGTGTCGTGGGCGTCGTGGGACGAGGCCGTGGACGCGGAACCCGGCGCTGTGCCCGATGTGGTGGTGCTGGACTGCGGCACGACGGTGCCGGAGGGCGACGTGCCCGACGGCGTACGGACCGTATTGCATCACGCACTGGACGCGATTCGGCGCTGGCTGTCCGACGAGCGTTTCGTAGGTTCGCGGTTGGCTGTGGTGACCCGCAACGCGGTGGCTGTGGCTGATGGTGTGGTGTTGGATGTGGTGCAGGCTCCGGTGTGGGGTCTGGTGCGTTCGGCGCAGGCGGAGAACCCGGGGCGGTTCGTCCTGGTGGATGCCGACGGTGAGCCGGGGGAGGCGCTGGTCGCGGCGCTGGCTTCGGGTGAGCCGGAGGTGGCGGTGCGTGGTGGCGAGGTGTTGGTGCCGCGCCTGGTGCGTGTGACCGCTCCGGCAGCGGATGTCTCCCTCGATGTCGAGGGTGGGGTGCTGATTACCGGTGGTACGGGTGGTCTGGGTGCCGTCGTGGCCCGGTATCTGGTCGCCGAGCGCGGTGTCCGGTACCTGACGCTGACCAGTCGTCGGGGCCTGGAGGCCCCGGGTGCGTCGGAGCTCGTAGCGGAGCTGACTGCTATGGGTGCGGACGTACGCGTCGTCGCCTGTGATGTGTCCGATCGTGCGGCGCTGGCCGCTGTGGTGGACGGAATCACCACCGACCGGCCGCTCACCGCTGTGATCCACGCTGCCGGAATCGGCGACAGCGCGCTGGTCGACGCCCTCACGGCCGAGCAGGTGCACTCCGTGCTCGCGCCGAAGGCGGACGCGGCCTGGTGGCTGCACGAGCTGACCCGTGAGATGGACCTGGCGGCGTTCGTACTGTTCTCGTCCGCAGGCGGCCTCGTGCTGACCGCCGGGCAGGGCAACTACGCGGCGGCCAACGTCTTCCTCGACGCCCTGGCGCAGCAGCGCCACGCCGAGGGGCTGCCGGCCACCGCGATGGCGTACGGCCTCTGGGAGGTCGGCGCCGGGCTCGGCCAGTACCTCAGTGACATCGACCGCAAGCGCATGGCCAACCAGGGCGTCCCGGCACTCTCGTACGAGGCCGGTCTGGAACTGTTCGCGGCCAGCCTGCGCTCCCAGCGGCCCACGGTCGTCCCCATCCACGTCGACACGGCCGCCCTGCGCACCCGCACCGACGAGATCCCCGCCCTCCTGCGTGGCTTCGCCCCCGCGGTACGCCGATCGGCTGCCGCCGGGGACGGCGTGGCAGCGGGCGAACCGGCCGGCTTCGAACAGCGGCTCGCGGGACTGTCGGCCAACGAGCGAAACCGTGCGGTGCTTCAGATCGTGCGTGGTCAGGTCGCGGCTGTTCTGGGGCATGGGTCGGCTGAGGCGATCGGGCCGGACCGGGCGTTCCAGGAGCTCGGTTTCGACTCCCTGGCTGCGACCGAGCTGCGGAACCAGCTCAATCGCATCACCGGTCTCCGCCTTCCCGCCACGCTCGTCTTCGACCACCCCAACTCTCGCGCCGTCACCGACCACATCGAGGCCCAGCTGGCCCCGATGACGGACGGACACGGCGCCGGCAGCGTCGAGGACGACATCCGTCAGGCGCTCCGGACGATCCCGACGAACCGGCTGCGCGACGCGGGCCTGATGGACAGCCTCCTCGAACTCGCGGAGGTACGAGGCCTGCCGGTCGGCCCGGATGCGGAGGAAGCCACCGGCATCAGCGTCGACGAAGCCGACGAATCCGACGGCGATGCGCTGCTGGCCGCCCGCAGGGAGACCGCCCGGCTCCGGAAGCACAACCGCGAGCTCTCCGCGGCCCGGCACGAGCCCATCGCCATCGTCGGCATGGCCTGCCGCTACCCGGGCGGTGTGACCAGCCCCGAGGACCTGTGGCGGCTGGTGACGTCCGGTGGTGACGCGATCTCCGCGTTCCCGGAGGACCGCGGCTGGGAGGGGTTCCAGGACGCGGGCCAGTACCCCCGCCTGGGCGGGTTCCTCGACGAGGTAGCAGGCTTCGACCCCGCGTTCTTCGGGATCTCCCCGCGCGAGGCCCTCGCCATGGATCCCCAGCAGCGGCTCACCCTGGAGCTGTCCTGGGAGGCCCTGGAGCGGGCGGGCATCGACCCGACCTCGCTCAAGGGCACCCGGACCGGTGTCTTCGCCGGTGTGATGTACCACGACTACCCGGGCAGCGACGGCAACGGCAGCGTGGTGTCCGGCCGGGTCTCCTACAAGCTCGGCCTGGAGGGGCCCGCCGTGTCCGTGGACACCGCGTGCTCGTCCTCCCTGGTCGCGCTGCACCTCGCCGTGCAGTCCCTGCGGCAGGGCGACTGCTCCCTCGCCGTGACCGGCGGTGTCACCGTGCTGTCGACTCCGGGCGTGTTCGCGGAGTTCGGCCGTCAGGGCGCGCTCGCGGCGGACGGCCGCTGCAAGTCCTTCGCCTCGGCCGCCGACGGCACGGGCTTCTCCGAAGGCGCCGGCTTCCTCGTCGTGGAACGGCTGTCGGACGCCCTCCGCAACGGCCACCCCGTGCTCGCCGTGGTCCGTGGCTCCGCCGTCAACCAGGACGGCGCGTCCAACGGCCTGACGGCGCCCAACGGCCCGTCCCAGCGCCGGGTCATCCGCCAGGCCCTCGCCAACGCCCGCCTCGCCGCCGACCAGATCGACGCGGTCGAGGCGCACGGCACGGGCACCACTCTGGGTGACCCGATCGAGGCGCAGGCGCTGCTGGCCACGTACGGTCAGGACCGGCCGGAGGACCAACCGCTGTGGCTGGGCTCGGTGAAGTCCAACATCGGGCACACGCAGGCCGCCGCCGGTGTCGCGGGCGTCATCAAGATGGTCATGGCGATGCGGCACGGCGTCCTGCCCTCCACCCTCCACGTGGACGAGCCGTCGTCCAACGTCGACTGGTCCGAGGGAAGCGTGCGCCTGCTGACGGATACCAGGGAATGGGGTACGACCGGCCGTCCGCGCCGGGCCGGTATCTCATCCTTCGGCATCAGCGGTACGAACGCACACGTCCTGGTCGAGCAAGCACCGCCGATGGAGGACGAGGGAGAGAGGGACGAGGCGCCGGTCGTGGTGCCGTGGCTGCTGTCCGCCCGTGACGAGAACGCGCTGCGGGCACAGGCCGAGCGCCTGCTGACCCTGCTGGATGCCGGGGCCGAGCACGGCCCGCTCGACGTGGCGTTCTCGCTCGCCACGACCAGGGCCGCCCTCGACCACCGCGCGGCGATCGTCGGCACGGAGTCGGACGAGCTCGTCGCCGGCCTGCGCGCCCTGGCGCGCGGCGAGGCGGCGAACGGCCCCCGGGCCGAGGGGCTGCTGGCCGTGCTGTTCTCGGGTCAGGGGTCGCAGCGGTTGGGCATGGGACGGGAGTTGTATGCCCGGTTCCCGGTGTTCGCCGAGGCGTTTGACGCGGTCTGCGCGGGCCTGGACGAGCACCTGGAGCGTCCGCTTCAGGATGTCGTCTGGGGCGAGGACGAGGAGCTGATCAATCAGACCGTCTACACCCAGGCCGGGCTGTTCGCGGTCGAGGTGGCGTTGTTCCGGTTGGTGGAGTCGTGGGGTGTTCGCGCGGAGTATGTGGCCGGTCATTCGATCGGTGAGTTGGCGGCGGCGCATGTGGCCGGGGTCTTCTCGCTGGCCGACGCCTGCCGGCTCGTCGCGGCTCGTGGTCGTTTGATGCAGGGGTTGCCTTCGGGTGGTGCGATGGTGGCGGTCCGGGCGACGGAGGACGAGGTCCTGCCGCTGCTGACGGACGGTGTTTCGATCGCGGCCGTCAATGGTCCGTCGTCGGTCGTGGTCTCGGGTGCGGAGGAGGCGGTCGTAAGGATCGCCGAGCACTTCGAGTCCGAGGGCCGGAAGACGAGCCGTCTGCGCGTCTCGCACGCTTTCCACTCGCCGTTGATGGAGCCGATGCTGGCGGAGTTCCGGGAGGTCGTGGAGGGCCTGACCTTCGGTGTTCCCGCCATCCCGGTCGTCTCCAACCTCACCGGCGCGCTCGCGACGGCCGAGGAGATCGGGTCCGCCGAGTACTGGGTGCGGCACGTCCGTGAGGCGGTGCGCTTCTCCGACGGGATACGCACCCTGGAGACGGAAGGTGTGACCCGTTTCCTGGAGCTCGGCCCCGACGGCGTCCTGACCGCCATGGCCGAGACCTCACTCACCGGCGAAGCCGGCTTGATTCCCGCTCTGCGCAGGAACCAGGCCGAGGAAACCGCTGTCGTGGATGCGCTGTCCCGGCTGCACACTTCCGGTGAGCAGGTGGACTGGGCGGCGTTCTTCACCGGTACCGGTGCCCGTCGCATCGACCTTCCCACCTATGCCTTCCAGCACCAGCGCTTCTGGCCGGCGGTGATGACGCCCCTCGGCATCTCGTCCGAGGCGGGACACCCGCTGCTGGGTGCGGCGGTGGAGCTGGCGGGCTCCGACGGCTTCCTCTTCACGGGACGCCTGTCGCTCCAGACCCATGCTTGGCTGGCCGATCACGCCGTCCTGGGTTCGGTGCTGGTGCCGGGTACGGCGCTGGTGGAGCTGGCGCTGCGGGCCGGCGACGAGGCGGGTTGCGGCCTGCTGGAGGAGCTGACGCTCGCCGCGCCGCTCGTCCTGCCCGGGCAGGGCGGCGTCCAGGTGCAGGTCCGGGTGGGCGAGCCCGACGAGTCGGGCCGCCGCGCCGTGACCGTCCACTCGCGACCCGACGACGGTCAGGACCAGCCGTGGACCCTCCACGCGCAGGGCACACTGGCCGACGGTGTCGGCTCCGCCGCTGCCTTCGACGCGACGGTATGGCCGCCGGAAGGCGCCCAGGCCATCGATGTGGCAGGCGGCTACGAGCGGTTCGCGGAGGCCGGTTTCGCATATGGTCCGGTGTTCCAGGGTCTGCGGGCGGCGTGGAAGCTCGGCGATGACGTGTTCGCCGAGGTGGCGCTGCCCGACGACGTCGACGGTGGGGCGTTCGGCCTCCACCCGGCGCTCTTCGACGCGAGCCTGCACGCCGCTGCCTTCAGTGGCGGCGAGGGTGAAGGCCAGGGCGGAGTTCCGTTCTCGTGGACGGGTGTCTCGCTCCACGCCATGGGCGCTTCCGCCGTCCGGGTCCGTATCCGTACGGCCGCCGACGGTGGTGGAATGTCGATCGCGATCGCTGACGCGGCGGGTGCGCCCGTCGCTTCCGTCGACTCGCTAGTGGTCCGGCCGATCGCGGCCGACCAGCTCAGCACAGTGGACCGGGACTCGCTGTTCCGGCTCGCCTGGACCCCGGTCCAGGCCACGGACGGCGAAGACGTGCCGTACGTGGATCTCGAGTCGCTGACCGAGACGGATGTCGTACCTGCGGCAGTTGTGGTCGAGGTCGGCGGAGAGGCCGACGTCGTGGGGTCGACGCACGAGCTCACCGCTCGTGTCCTGGGTCTGCTTCAGTCGTGGCTGGTGGAGGAGCGGTTCGAGGAGTCGCGTCTGACGTTCGTCACGCGCGGTGCCGCCACGGGCCGTGATCTGGCCGGTGCGGCGGTGTGGGGAATGGTTCGTTCGGCGCAGTCGGAGAACCCGGGCCGCTTCGGCCTGGTGGACCTCGACGGCGACGACACCTCCGTCCTGTCCCGGGCGCTGGCCGTGGACGAGCCGCAGCTGCTGGCCCGGGACGGTGAGTTCCTGGCTCCCCGGCTGGCACGTGTGGAGAAGCAGCCGACGGCGGAGGTCTCCTGGCGCTCCGACGGTACGGTCCTGGTCACGGGTGGTACGGGCGGTCTGGGCCGTATCGTCGCCCGGCACCTGGCCTCCCACCACGGCGTACGCGACCTCCTTCTGGTCAGCCGCAGCGGTCCCGCCGCCGAGGGCGCCCAGGAACTGGTCGCCGAGCTGATCGCCGAGGGCGTCGATGTGGCCGTGGAAGCGTGCGACGTAGCTGACCCGGCCGCCGTGGCCGGGCTCGTCTCGCGGCACCGCATCACGGCCGTGGTGCACACCGCCGGCGTACTGGACGACGGAACGATCGCCTCCCTCACCCCGGATCGCATTTCCACCGTCCTGCGGCCGAAGGTCGACGCTGTCTGGAACCTCCACGAGGCCACCGAGCACCTCGACCTCGACACCTTCGTCACCTTCTCCTCCGTCGCCGGTACCTTCGGCAGCCCCGGCCAGGCGAACTACGCGGCAGGCAACGCCTTCCTCGACGCACTCGCGCTGAAGCAGCGCGCCGAGGGCAGGGGAACGACGGCCCTGTCGCTCGCCTGGGGACCGTGGACGCAGGACAGCGGTATGACCGGCGCGCTGAGCGAGGCCGAGGCCGAGCGGATGACGCGTGCGGGCATGCCGCCGCTGTCGCCCGAGCAGGGACTGGCGCTGTTCGACGCGGCGCTGGCCGGCGCCGCCGCCGGCGGTGAGGCGGCGGTGCTGCCCGTCCGCCTCGACCTGCCGGCGCTCCGGAACCAGGGCGAAGTCCCGCCGCTGCTGCGCGGACTGATCCGTACGCGGGCCACGCGCCGCGCGGGCGCGGCCGCGGCCTCCGGGCTGGTCCAGCGCCTGGGCGGGCTGCCCGCGCCGGAGCGGCACGAGGCTCTGCTCGACGTCGTGCGCGGGCAGATCGCCACGGTCCTGGGCCACGCCGGCTCCGCCGAAGTGGACCCGACGCGGGCCTTCCAGGACCTCGGCTTCGACTCCCTGACGGCCGTCGAACTCCGCAACCGGCTGGGTTCGGTGACCGGTCTCCGGCTGCCGGCGACGGTGGTGTTCGACTACCCGACAGCAGGGGCCCTGGTGGGCTTCCTGCTGGAGGAGCTGTTCGGCGGGGACACCGAGGCCGAGGCTGTCGTTCCGGTGCGGGTGCTGCCGCCGGTCGCGGACGACCCGGTGGTGATCGTCGGGATGAGCTGCCGGTTCCCGGGCGGCGTCTCGTCGCCCGAGGACCTGTGGCGGCTGGTGTCGGACGGCGTGGACGCGGTCTCCGGCTTCCCGGCCGACCGCGGCTGGGACCTCGACGCGCTCTACAACCCCGACCCCGACCACATGGGGACCGTCTACACCCGTGAGGGCGGCTTCCTGCGGGAGGCGGCGGAGTTCGATCCCGCGTTCTTCGGCATGAGCCCCCGTGAGGCCCTGGCGACGGACTCGCAGCAGCGGCTGCTGCTGGAGGCGACGTGGGAGGCGATCGAAAGGGCCGGCGTCGACCCGGTGTCGCTCCGCGGCAGCCAGACGGGCGTCTTCGCCGGCGTGATGTACAACGACTACGCCAACCTTCTCGCCGGGCCCGAGTTCGAGGGATACCAGGGCAGCGGGAGCGCGGGCAGTGTGGCGTCGGGCCGGGTGTCGTACACCTTCGGCTTCGAGGGCCCGGCGGTGACGGTGGACACGGCGTGCTCGTCGTCGCTGGTCGCGCTGCATCTGGCGGCTCAGGCGCTGCGTTCGGGTGAGTGCTCGCTGGCGCTGGCCGGTGGTGTGACGGTGATGTCGACCCCGACCACGTACATCGAGTTCTCGCGTCAGCGCGGACTCTCCCCGGACGGCCGGAGCAAGGCGTTCGCGGACGCGGCCGACGGTGTCGGCTGGGGCGAGGGTGTGGGCATGCTGGTCCTGGAGCGCATGTCGGACGCCCGTCGCAACGGCCACCGCGTACTCGCCGTGGTCCGGGGCTCGGCGGTCAACCAGGACGGCGCGTCCAACGGTCTGACGGCCCCGAACGGCCCGTCGCAGCAGCGGGTGATCCGCCAGGCGCTCGCCAGCGGCGGGCTGTCCACCGCGGACGTCGACGCGGTCGAGGCGCACGGCACGGGCACCACTCTGGGTGACCCGATCGAGGCGCAGGCGCTGCTGGCTACATACGGCCAGGGGCGGTCGGAGGACCGGCCGTTGCTGCTCGGCTCGGTCAAGTCGAACCTCGGCCACACGCAGGCGGCGGCCGGTGTCGCGGGTGTCATCAAGATGGTCATGGCGATGCGACACGGAGTCCTTCCGCAGACGCTGCACGTCGACCGGCCGTCGTCGCACGTGGACTGGTCCGCGGGCGCCGTGGAACTGCTGACGGAGCAGACGGCCTGGCCTGAGGGTGAAGGACCGCGCAGGGCGGGTGTGTCGTCGTTCGGCATCAGCGGGACGAACGCGCACGTGATCCTGGAGCAGGCCGAGCCGGAGCCGGAGCTTGTGGAAGCCCCGGAGTCGGGCGCGGTCGTGCCCTGGGTGCTGTCCGGCAAGACCGAGGCCGCTCTGCGGGAACAGGCCGTGCGCCTGCTGACGCACGTCGGCGGCCGTCGGCCCACGGATATCGGTTTCTCGCTGGTGTCGAGCCGGTCGAGCTTCGCGCATCGTGCGGTGGTACTGGCCGCCGACGCGGAGTCGCTGACGGGGGCGCTCGCCGCGCTGGCGTCGGGCGAGCCCGCAGCCGGCGTGGTCGAGGGTTCGGTGGGCTCTGGTAGGACGGCGGTGCTGTTCTCGGGTCAGGGGTCGCAGCGGCTGGGGATGGGTGGGGAGTTGTACTCCCGGTTCCCGGTGTTCGCCGAGGCGTTCGACGTGGTGTGTGCGGGGCTGGACGAGTATCTGGAGCGTTCGCTGCGGGGTGTCGTCTGGGGTGAGGACGAGGAGCTGATCAATCAGACCGTCTACACCCAGGCCGGGCTGTTCGCGGTCGAGGTGGCGTTGTTCCGGTTGGTGGAGTCGTGGGGTGTGCGGCCGGAGTATGTGGCCGGTCATTCGATCGGCGAGGTCGCGGCGGCACACGTTGCCGGCGTCCTCTCACTGGCCGATGCCTGCCGGCTCGTCGCCGCTCGTGGCCGCCTGATGCAGGCCCTGCCCTCGGGCGGGGCGATGGTCGCCGTCCGGGCGACGGAGGACGAGGTCCTGCCGTTGCTGACGGACGGTGTCTCGATCGCGGCCGTCAATGGCCCGTCGTCGGTCGTGGTCTCGGGTGCGGAAGAAGCCGTTCTGGCTATCGCTTCCCGCTTCGAGTCCGAGGGTCGTAAGACGAGCCGTCTGCGTGTCTCGCACGCTTTCCACTCGCCGTTGATGGAGCCGATGCTGGCGGAGTTCCGGGAGGCTCTGGAGGGCATTTCCTTCGGAACCCCGGCCGTCCCGGTCGTCTCCAACCTCACCGGTGACCTCGCCAAGCCCGAGGAACTGGCCTCCGTCGACTACTGGGTGCGGCACGTCCGTGAGGCGGTCCGCTTCTCCGACGGGATGCGCACCCTTCAGACCGAGGGTGTGACCCGCTTCCTGGAGCTCGGCCCCGACGGCGTCCTGACCGCCATGGCCGAGGAGTCGCTGACCGAACCGGCCACCCTCGTCCCCGCGCTCCGCAGGAACCGGGGCGAGGAGACGGCGATCGTCGGCGCACTCGCCGAACTGCACGTCCACGGTGCGAAGGTGGACTGGACAGCGTTCTTCGCGGGTACGGGCGTGCGCCGCGTGGACCTGCCGACGTACGCGTTCCAGCACCAGCGGTTCTGGCCCACGGGCACGGCCGTACGCGCCGGGGACGTCCGGTTCGCGGGCCTCGGCTCCGCCGAGCACCCGCTGCTGGGTGCGGCGGTGGAACTGGTCAACACCGATGGCTTCCTCTTCACGGGCAGGCTGTCCGTCCAGTCCCACCCCTGGCTCGGCGACCACGTGGTGCTGGGGTCGGTGCTGGTGCCGGGTACGGCGCTGGTGGAGCTGGCGCTGCGGGCCGGTGACGAGGCGGGTTGCGGCCTGCTGGAGGAGCTGACGCTGGCCGCGCCGCTCGTCCTGCCCGGGCAGGGCAGCGTCCAGGTGCAGGTCTGGGTCGGCGAGCCCGACGAGGCGGGCCGCCGCGCCGTGACGATCCACTCCCGTACGGGAGAGGAACCGTGGACGCTGCACGCCAGCGGATACCTCGCTACGGGCGACGCGCAGGCGCAGGAATTCGCTGCCTCGGCATGGCCGCCGGCCGGAGCGGAAGCGGTGGATGTCGTGGGCGCCTACGAGCGGTTCGCGGACGCCGGCTTCGCGTACGGTCCGGTGTTCCAGGGCCTGCGGGCGGCGTGGAAGCTGGGTGACGACGTGTTCGCCGATGTGGTGCTGCCGGAGGGCACTGATGGTGGGGCGTTCGGCCTGCACCCGGCGCTGTTCGACGCGAGCCTGCACGCTGCCGCGTTCAGCGGTGGCGAGGGTGAGGGTCAGGGCGGTGTGCCGTTCTCGTGGACTGGTGTTTCGCTCCACGCCACGGGCGCTTCCGCTGTCCGGGTCCGTATCCGTACGGCCGCCGGTGGCGGCGGGATTTCGATCGCGATCGCCGATACGACGGGTGCGCCCGTCGCCTCCGTCGACTCGCTCGTGGTCCGGCCGATCTCGACCGACCAGCTCAACACCGCCGACCGCGACTCCCTCTTCGCGCTCGACTGGACTCCGGTCCAGGCCGCCACGGACGCCGAAGCCGTCTCGTACGTGGATCTCGACTCGCTGACCGAGGCGGATGCTGTTCCCGCATCAGTTGTGGTCGAGGTCGGCGGAGAGGCTGATGTGGTGGCTTCGACGCACGAGCTCACCGCTCGTGTTCTGGGTCTGCTTCAGTCGTGGCTGGTGGAGGAGCGGTTCGAGGAGTCGCGTCTGACGTTCGTCACGCGAGGTGCCGCCACGGGCCGTGATCTGGCCGGTGCGGCGGTGTGGGGAATGGTTCGTTCGGCGCAGTCGGAGAACCCGGGTCGCTTCGGCCTGGTGGACCTCGACGGCGACGGCGACACCACCGCGTCCGTCCTGCCGCAGGCACTCGCCCTGGACGAGCCGCAGTTGCTGCTCCGTGACGGCGAGTTCCTCGCCGCCCGACTCGCCCGCGTGACTGCCGAGCCGACGGCTGAGGTCTCCTGGCGCTCCGACGGTACGGTCCTGGTCACGGGTGGTACGGGCGGTCTGGGCCGTATCGTCGCCCGGCATCTGGCCACCCACCACGGGGTACGCAATCTCCTTCTGGTCAGCCGCAGCGGTCCCGCCGCCGAGGGCGCCCAGGAGCTGGTGGCGGAGCTGGCCGTCCACGGCGTCGAGGCGCTCGTGGAAGCGTGCGACGTGACCGACCACGCCGCCGTGGCCGGGCTCGTCTCCCGGCACCGCATCACGGCCGTGGTGCACACCGCCGGCGTACTGGACGACGGAATCATCGCCTCCCTCACCCCGGATCGCATTTCCACCGTCCTCCGGCCGAAGGTCGACGCTGTCTGGAACCTCCACGAGGCCACCAAGCACCTCGACCTCGACGCCTTCGCCGTCTTCTCCTCCGCCGCGGGCACCTTCGGTACCCCCGGCCAGGCGAACTACGCGGCAGGCAACGCGTTCCTCGACGCCCTGGCCCGGCACCGCCGGGCCGAGGGACTCGTCGGCGCGTCGCTCGCCTGGGGCCCGTGGGCCCAGGACAGCGGCATGACGGGCACGTTGACCGAGGCGGACGTCCAGCGGATCGCCCGTACGGGCATGCCGGAGCTCTCCGCGGAGGAGGGCGTGGCGCTGTTCGACAGGGCGTTGTCCCTGGCGGACGAGCCCGTGACGCTTCCGGTGCGGCTGGACCTCGCGGCGCTGCGTGCGCGGGGCGAGGTGCCGCCGTTGCTGCGCGGCCTGATCCGGACGCCGGGCCGCCGGACGGCCTCCGCAGGGGCCGGTGGCGGCGCTGCCGCCGCCGATCTCGCCCAGCGGCTGTCCGGGCTGTCGGCGGCGGAGGGGCGTGAGGTCCTGCTGGACGCCGTCCGGGGGCAGATCGCCGTGGTCCTCGGGCACGCCGGTGGCGGGGAAGTGGACCCGGCCAAGGCGTTCCGGGACCTCGGCTTCGACTCCCTCACCGCCGTCGAGCTGCGGAACCGGCTCAGCGCGCTCACGGGCGTCCGGCTGCCGGCGACGCTGCTCTTCGACTACCCGACGGCCGGAGAGCTCGTGGACCACCTGTACGCCAAGGTGGCCCCGGCGAGTTCGCCCTCCGGTCCGGAGGCGGTCCTGGGCGAGCTCGACAAGCTCGAGAAGGCCTTCCTCGGCCTGGAGGTCAGCGAGGAGGTGTTCGAGCGGATCGCCGGCCGTCTGGAGGTGATCAGGTCCAAGTGGGGCGCCCTGCGCGACGGCGGCAAGGTGGCCGGCGCCGGCGCCGCGACCGGCTCCGAGGAGGACGCGGAGTTCGACTTCGACTCCGCCTCCGACGAGGACGTCTTCGACCTCCTCGACAACGAGCTCGGCCTCTCCGACGAGATCTGACACCGGTTTCCCCGAGTCGGCCGGCAAGCCGGCTCGGGGGAACCGGCCCCTCACCCCAAACGGCGCTGCCCGTACCGGAATCCGGTACGGGCAGCGCCGTATACGAGGGAAGGGGCTACGCGTCAGAGCGGGCGCCGGAAGCCCAGCACCGCGGCCACGGCGCCCGCGGCGGCGACGCAGCCGCTGATGAGCACCGCGGGCAGCGCGGCATCCGCGCCCGGCACGTCGAGGGCCAGGGCGCGCGTGGCGTCGATGGCGTAGGTCAGCGGGTTGACCTCGGCGACCACCCGGAGCCAGGCGGGCAGGTCGTCGACGGGCACGTAGGCGCTGGAGGCGAACATCAGGGGGAAGATGGCGATGATCGCGAGGTTCTGCATGGGTTCGGCGCGCCGCAGCCAGGCGCCGGCCGCGATGAACGCCCAGCCCAGCGTCCAGCTGATGAAGAGCGTCAGCCCGGCGGAGGCGGCGAGTTCGCCCGCGCCGCCCTTGGGGGAGTAGCCGAGCACGGTGATGCCCAGCACCAGGATGATGACGACCTGGATCGCGCTGCGCACGAGGCTGGAGATGCTGCGGGCGATGAGCAGCGAGCTGGGGTGGATGGGGAGGGAGCGCAGCCGGGCGACGATGCCGTTCTTGAGGTCGTCGACGAGGCCCACGCCGCTCTGCATGGCGGACTGGACCGCGTTGTCCACGAGGACGGCCGGCAGGACGAAGTCGAGGTAGCTGACGCCCTTGGGGAAGTGGGGCGGGTGGCCCATCTTGCTGAAGACCTGGGTGAGGACGAAGAGGATGATCACGGGCTGGATCAGGCCGAACAGGACCGTGCCGGGGTCGGTCGCCATCGCCCGGAGGGATCTGCCGGTGAGCACCCGTACCTGGCCGAGCATGGAACTGCCGGACCAGGCGGTGGGGCCCGGCGGCCCGGGAGCGGTGGCGCTCGGCGTCGCCTCGCGGTCCTCCGGGGTCCGGGTGAGCGGTGCGGTCATGGAGTCTCCACGGTGAACATGAGCATGTACGTAAGGGATATGGGCTGTGTGAGGGGGTGTTACAGGGCGGCCGGTGCCGTCGTCCGTGGGCGTGTCTGCTGGTCGGCCAGGGCCAGGTACACGTCGTCGAGGCTGGGTTCGCCGAAGGACAGTTCCGTCGCCTCGATGCCCTCCTGGTCGAGGGCCCTGATGACGGCCGCGATGTCCTTCGACGCCTCGATGGCGACGACGACCGTGCCGTTCTCCCGGTCCGGCACCGGTTCCAGCCCGGCCCGGCGCAGGGCCGCCGCGGCGGCGTCCGGGCCGCTGACCGGGTCGGGGGTGACGGTGACGGTGCGCTGGCCGACGGTGGCCTTGAGCTCGGCGGCCGTGCCGCCGGCGATGACGGAGCCGGCGGAGAGCACCGCGATGGAGTCCGCCAGCCGGTCCGCCTCGTCGAGGTACTGGGTGGTGAGCAGGACCGTGGTGCCCCGGGCGACGAGCCCCTCCACGATCTCCCACAGCCGCAGCCGGCTGGACGGGTCGAGCCCGGTGGTGGGCTCGTCGAGGAAGATGACGTCCGGTTGGCCGACGAGGCTCGCGGCGAGGTCGAGGCGCCGGCGCAGGCCGCCGGAGTAGGTGCCCGGCCGTCGGGTGGCGAAGTCCTGGAGCCCGAAGAGCTCCAGCAGTTCGTCGGCCCTGGCCCGGGCGGACCTGCGGTCGGCGCCGAGCAGCCGGGCGATGAGAACGAGGTTCTCCCGTCCGCTGAGCTGGGCGTCGACCGACGCGAACTGGCCGGTGAGGCCGACGCGTCGGCGGACCTCCCGGGGTTCGCGCGTGACGTCGAAACCGGCCACTCTGGCCCGGCCCGAGCTGGGCGGCACGGCGGCCGCGAGGATGTTGACGAGGGTCGTCTTGCCCGCGCCGTTGTGTCCGAGCAGTGCGAGGACGGTGCCACGCCGGGCGGCGATGTTCACCGAGTCCAGCGCGCGTACGGAGCCGAAGACCTTGCCGACGTCCTCGGTCTCGATCATGATGTCGTCCCCGGCCATCGGGGCGTCGACAGGTACGGTGAGCCCACTCATGGCTGATCTCCCGCAGGTGGGTGAGGTGGCGAAAAACGCCGCTATTTCGACAGCGAGCATGCGGGACCCGGGAGTTGACCGGCCACCGGCCGTAACACGAAAAGTCTCGGGTCTCACCTAGGGCTGTCGGGTGCATGGTTGCTGCTTCGGCGTACGTCGAGTGTTGGCCGGGCAGATGGAGGAGCCATGGCACGAGAGAACCTCGAGGTGTTGTTGGACGAGGCGGTGGCGATCATGCGCCGTACGGGGCATCCGTCCCCGCGGGGCGAGGTCGAGGAGATCGCCGCCCATGTGCTCGGCGGAAAGGTGGGCGAGCTGGCCGCGGACTTCGAGCCGCACGACCGGGTCGCCGCGAAGTTCCGCAGGCTGGTGGGGCGCCGGGCCGACGGGGCGCCGATGGGCCACCTGACCGGCCTCGCCGAGCTCGGAGGCATCGAAGTGGCCGTGGGACCCGGGGTGTTCGTCCCCCGACCGCACAGCGAGCTGGTGCTCGCGAGCGGGCTGGAGGCCGTCGCGGACGTCCCCGCGCCGCTCGTGGCCGACCTGTGCACCGGCTCGGGCGCGATCGCGCTGGCCCTGGCCCACCGGCGGCCCGACGCCACCGTGCACGCCGTCGACTTCGACCCGCTGGCGCTGGACTTCGCCCGTCGCAACCGCGAGCGCCGCATCGGGCTGGGCGACACCCCGATCGTCCTGCACGAGGCGGACGTCACCCGCCCCGGGCTCCTGGAGGAGCTGACCGGACGGGTGGACCTGGTGGTGGCGAACCCGCCGTTCATGCCGGACGGGGCGGAGGTGCCCCCGGAGTTCGGTACCCACCAGCCCCGGCAGGCGATCTTCGGCGGGCCGGACGGGCTGCGGGTCATCCGGCACGTCGTGGCCGCGGCCGAGCGGCTGCTGCGGCCCGGCGGCGGGTTCGTCGTGGAGCACGGGCACGTCCACGGCGAGTCCGTGCCCGAACTGCTGCGGGCGGGCGGCCGGTTCGCGGACGTGTCCAGCAGTGCCGACCACGACGGCTGGCCCCTGTACTCCATGGCCCGGCGGGCAGGCGCATAGCCGGGTGAGGGTGCGCCGGCCCCGGGAACGGGTGCCGGCGCACGGCCTCGGAGCCGGCGGCCCTTCCGGTCGCCCACGGCACCCACCGCCCCGAACGTCGGGGCGCCCGTCACCCCCCGTCCATCAGCCGGAACAGCTCTTCGTCGCTGGCCGAGTCCAGGTCCAGCCCGCTCTCCGGCGCGTCGGCCTCGGGCACGTCCTCCGGGCCCCAGCGGGTCGCGAGGGCCCGCAGCCGGGCCGCCGTCTCGGCGTTGACCGTGACACCCGTGGAGAGCAGGTACTCCAGCTCGTCCACCAGGCCGGCCACCCCGCGCGGGGACCGGGTCGCGGCCTCCTCCAGGCGTTCCCGCAGCAGGGCGACGACGGCGTCCGGGGTGGGGTGGTCGAAGACCAGCGTCGCCGGGAGACGGACGCCGGTCGCCTCGGTGATCCGTCCGCGCAGCTCGATCGCGTTCACGGACGTGACGCCCATCTCCGTGAAGGGCTGCGCATCGGCCTCCTCGCCCCACGGCCCGCGCCCGCCGAGCACGGCGGTCACCTCGGCCAGGACCAGGTCCCGGAGCAGCTCGTCCCGCTCGGGCCCGTCGAGCCCGGCCAGCCGGTCCCGCAACGGCGAAGCACCCCCGTCGTCGACGGAAGGCACCGAGGGCGCCACGGCCGGCATCGTGGGAGCGGTGGTCGCCGTCGCCGAGGTCACCCAGTACTCGCGGCGCTGGAAGGCGTACGTCGGCAGGGCCACCGGCACGGCGGCCGGCAGCACGGCCCGCCAGTCGACGGACGCGCCGTGGGCGTGCAGCCGGGCCGCGGCGGTGAGCGCGGCCCGCGCCTCGTCCTGACCGGTCGTCAGCGTCGGGACGATCGTGACGGCCCCCGGCCGGACGGCCGTGGCCTGGACGCACTCGTCGATCATCGGCGTGAGTGCCGGGTCCGGGCCCAGCTCCAGGAAGCACGTCGTCGCGGCCGGCCCGCTCCGCAGCCGGTCCACGGCGTCCTTGAACCGTACGGGTTCCCGTACGTGCCGCACCCAGTGGCCGGGGTCGCGGGCCTCCTCGGCGGTCAGGAGGCGGCCGGTGAGGGCGGAGACGACCGGGACGGACGGCGCGGTGAAGGACAGGCCCTCGACGACCTCCCGGAACTCCGCCAGCATCGGCTCCATCAGCGGCGAGTGGAAACCGTGGCTCACCACGAGCTGCCGGGTCTTGTGCCCGGCGGCGGCGAGCCGGTCGGCGAGCCCGGTGAGCGGGCCCTCCGCTCCCGACAGCACCACCGAGCGCGGGCCGTTGACCGCGGCGACGGACACGGTGCCGGCGAGCCCGGCCAGCCACGGCGTCAGCTCGTCCTCGGCGATGCGGACCGCCACCATCGTGCCGCCCGGGGGCAGCGCCCCCATCAGCCTGCCCCGGGCCGCGACCAGAGCACAGGCGTCCCGCAGACCGAGGACCCCCGCCACATGGGCGGCGGTGATCTCGCCGACCGAGTGGCCCACCAGATGGTCCGGGACCACCCCCCACGAGGTGAACAGCCGGTGGAGCGCGACCTCGACGGCGAACAGCGCCGGCTGGGCGTACGCGGTGTCGTCGAGGAGCCCGGCCTCCTCGGAGTCGGGGGCCGCCCACATCACCGAGGTGAGCGGCTGCTCCAGCAGCGGGTCGAGGGCGGCGCAGACCTCGCGCAGCGCCGCGCCGAAGACGGGGAAGGCCGCGGCGGCCCGGCGGCCCATGCCGAGGCGCTGGCTGCCCTGACCGGTGAAGACGAACGCCAGGTCGCCGGGCGCGCTCTCGTCGCGCACGGCGCCGGGCGCGCGCTCGCCGCTCGCGAACGCGGCGACGGCGGCGAGCAGTTCCTCGCGCGAGGAGCCTGTGACGACGGCCCGCAGGCCGTGCAGGGCCCTGGTGGTGGCCAGGGAGTAGCCGATGTCCCGGGCCGGCAGGGCGGGGTTCGCCCGCGCGTACTCGGCCAGCCGCAGCGCCTGGGCGCGCAGGGCCGCGTCCGTACGGGCGGACAGGACCCAGGGGGCGGCCGGCCCGTCCGCACCGGAAGGTTCCGTGGGCATTACGGCGTCCGCCGGTGGTTCCTCCAGGATCACGTGCGCGTTGGTGCCGCTGATCCCGAACGAGGAGACTCCCGCCCGGCGTGTCCGCCCGTCCTCCCGGGGCCAGGCCCGCGCCTCCGTCAGCAGCTCCACCGCGCCCGTCGACCAGTCCACGTGGGAGGACGGCTCGTCGAGGTGGAGTGTCTTCGGCAGGACGCCGTGGCGCAGTGCCAGCACGGTCTTGATGACGCCGACGGCGCCGGCGGCCGCCTGCCCGTGCCCGAGGTTCGACTTGACGGACCCGAGCCACAGCGGCCGGTCCGCGTCCCGGTCCCTGCCGTACGTCGCCAGCAGCGCCTGCGCCTCGATGGGGTCGCCGAGGGCCGTGCCGGTGCCGTGGCCCTCCACGGTGTCGACGTCCCGGGCCGAGAGCCCGGCGTTGGCGAGCGCCTGGCGGATGACGCGCTGCTGGGCGGGTCCATTGGGGGCGGTGATGCCGTTGGAGGCGCCGTCCTGGTTGACGGCCGAGCCCCGGACGACGGCCAGGACCGGGTGGCCGTTGCGGCGCGCGTCGGTCAGCCGCTCCAGCAGGAGCAGTCCCGCGCCCTCGGACCAGGCCGTGCCGTCGGCGGCGTCCGCGAAGGACTTGCAGCGCCCGTCGGGGGACAGGCCGCGCAGCCGGGAGAACTCCACGAAGGACGCCGGCGTCGCCATGACGGCCACACCGCCCGCCAGGGCCAGGGAGGACTCGCCGGACCGCAGGGACTGGCACGCCAGGTGCAGGGCGACGAGCGAGGACGAGCAGGCCGTGTCGACCGTCAGGGCCGGGCCCTCGAAGCCGTAGGTGTACGCGACGCGCCCGGACAGCGCGCTCGCGGCCGTACCGATGCCCAGCAGCCCTTCCAGCCCGGCCGCCGCGCCCGTCCGGTCGGTGGCGTAGTCGTGGTACATGGCTCCGGTGAAGACGCCCGTGCGGGTGCCCTTGAGGGTCGTCGGGTCGATGCCCGCCCGTTCCAGGGCCTCCCAGGAGGTCTCCAGCAGCAGTCGCTGCTGGGGGTCGGTGGCCAGGGCCTCCCGGTCGGAGAGGCCGAAGAAGCCCGCGTCGAAGTGGCCCGCGTCGTGGAGGAAGCCGCCTTCGCGCGCGTAGGAGGTGCCCGGGTGCTCGGGGTCGGCGTCGAAGAGCCGGTCGAGGTCCCAGCCGCGGCCCGTGGGGAAGCCGGAGACCGCGTCGGTGCCGTCGGCGAGGAGGGCCCACAGCTCCTCGGGGGAGTGCGCCCCGCCCGGCAGCCGGCAGGCCATGCCGATGACGGCGATGGGTTCCTCCGGGTCCGCGCCCCGTGCGGGGACGGCCTGCCGTGCCGCCTCCTCGTCGGGGCGGCCGGTCAGGGCGCGTGCCACGGCGAGCGGTGTGGGGAAGTCGAAGGCGAGGGTGGTGGGCAGGGGCAGGCCCGTCGCCTCCTGGAGCAGATTGCGCAGCCGGATGGCGAGGACCGAGTCGAGGCCCAGGTCGCGGAAGGTCGCCCCGGCCGGGACGGTGTCCGCCGGTACGTGCGCGAGCACGTCGGCCACGCACGTGCGGACGAGGTCCAGGGCCTCCTCGACGGTGCACGGCCGCCGGTCCGGGCCGTCGCAGACCGGGCCGCGGGCGATCTCGCCCGAGGCGAGCGCCTTCTCCAGCGCCCGGCGGTGGAGCTTGCCGGCGGGGGTGAGCGGGAGCTCCGGCACCGTGACCAGTTCCAGCGGGATCTTGTAGTCGGCCACGCCGCGCCGCCGCAGGAAGTCCGTCACCTCCGCGAGGCCGACCGAGGGGTCGGCCTTCTCGGTGACGACCAGGCAGGGGTATTCGCCGAGGCGGGGGTCCGGTACGCCCAGGACGGCGAGGGGGCCCACGCCGGGGAGGTCCGCGAGCAGGCCCTGGACCTCCGTGGCGTTGAACTTCCGGCCGCCCACGTTGACGATCTCGGCCGACCGGCCGTGGAAGGCGACCCGCCCGTCGCCGCCGAGGACGGCCAGGTCGCCGGTGCGCAGCCAGCCGTCGTCGGTGACGGCGGCCCGGGTGAGCTCCGGATCGCGGTAGTAGCCGCGGAACATCCCGGGGCCGCGGTAGCGCAGTTCGCCGACCGTGCCCGGGGGGCGGTCGCGGCCGTCCTCGTCGACGACGCGGACCTCGGCGCCGCTCGTGGGCAGGCCCACGCTGCGGGTGGCGACGTCGGCGGGGTCGTCGGCGCCGGTGCGGGTGCCGGTGCCCAGTTCGGACATCCCCCAGACGACGACGAGCGCGCAGTCGAGCGCGGCCCGTACGCCCGTGACGAGCGCGCCCGGTACGGCCGCGCCCGCGGTCCGTACCTCGTGGGGCCGGAAGCCGGCCGGTTCGCCGGTCTCCGCGAGGCGGGTGACGACGTCGTGGAGCTGCGCGGGGACGGCGAAGACGACGCTCGGGCCGGCCTCCCGGGCCAGGGCGAGGAAGCGGTCGGGGTCCCAGGACCTCAGCAGCACCTGCCGGCAGGCGGCGAACAGCGCCGAGTGGAGGGACTGGAGGCCGAAGAGGTGGGTGAGCGGGCAGGCCGTGAGGACCGCGCGGGCGAACGCCTCCGGGGCCTCGGCGGTGACGGCCGAGGTGTTCGACAGCAGTCCGTCGTGGCTGTGGAGGCAGATCTTCGGCCGGGCGGAGGTGGTGCCGGAGGAGGGGATGAGCACGAACGGCATGTCCGGGGTGACGGCCACGGGGTGGGGGGCGCTGCCCGACCAGGTGGCCAGCAGGGTGTCCAGCCGGGCCGTGCCGGGCTCGTCCTCCGCCTCGCCGGCCGCCCCGGTGAGCAGGACGGTCCCCAGCGAGGGCACGGTCCGCAGGAGGTGACGGACGGTCAGTTCGTGCTCGCCGCCGTTCTGGGTGGCGGCGGGGAGGACGGCGAGCGCGGGCTCCACCCGGCTGAGCAGGGCGTGGACGTCCTTGGGGCCGTTGCCCTGATGGACGGGCAGCAGTACGGCGCCGACGGCGGCGACGGCCAGGTGGAGGGTGGGGAACTCCCAGCTGTTGGGCAGGTGTGCCGCCACCACGTCGCCGGGGGCGATCCCGAGCTCCTGGAGGCCTCTCGCCAGGGCGTCGACGTCGGCGTGCCACTGCCGCCAGGTCCGGGAGCGGTCCCCGTCGACGAGGGCCACCGCGTCGGGGGCGGCGTTCACGGCGGCCTGGAACACGTCCGGGAGTGTGAAGCCGCCCAGGGCGCCGGGGGAACCGGCCGGCGGGTCGATCGTGTAGTCGGTGGTGCGGACGGGCATCGTCACTCCCGGAGGTTCAGATGAGGGCGCCGGGGTCCCCGGCCGGGGCCGGCACGGCGGTCATGGGGGTCACGGGCGCGCGCCCGGGGAATTCGGCGCCGAGCAGCTTGAGCAGCGGCGTGGCCTTCACCGCGGTCTCCTCGAACTCCGCCTCCGGGTCCGACAGCGCGATGATCGCGCCGCCCACGCCGTAGCGGAGGTTGCCGCCGCTGAGCACCACGGTGCGGATGACGATGCTCAGGTCGGCCGCGCCGGTCAGCGAGAAGTAGCCGATGGCCCCGGAGTAGACGCCGCGGGGGCCGTCCTCCAGCCGGTCGATGATCTGCATGGTGCGGATCTTCGGCGCGCCCGTCATCGAGCCGCCGGGGAACGCGGACCGTACGCCCGTGACCGCGCAGCCGTCCTCCCGGAGCCTGGCCCGGACCGTGCTCACCAACTGGTGGACGGTGGCGTAGGACTCCACCTGGAAGACGGGGGACGCCGTGACGGACCCGATCTCGGCGCACCGGCCCAGGTCGTGGCGGACCAGGTCGACGATCATCAGGTTCTCGGCGCGGTCCTTCTCGCAGGACGCCAGCTCCGCGACGAGGGCCGCGTCCTCCTCGGCGCAACCGCCGCGCGGCCGGGTGCCCTTGATGGGCTTGGACTCCATCAGCCCGTTCCGGTCGATGCGCAGGAAGCGCTCCGGGGAGGTGCTGAGGACGGACAGGTCCGCGAAGTCCAGGAAGGCGGCGAAGGGGGCGGGGCTGGTGCGGCGCAGGAAGCGGTACGCCTGCCAGGGGTCGAGGTCGGCCTCCGCCTCGATCATGTTGGTGAGGCAGACCTCGTAGGTCTCGCCGGCCTTGATCTCCTCCTGGCACGCGGCGATGAGCTTGAGGTAGGTGTCGCGGTCGTGCCGCAGCCGGATCCCGGTGGTGCCGGGCTCTACGGGCGGGTCGCAGGGGCCGGGGGCGTGGCCGGCGGTCCCGGCGAGGAGGTCGGCGGTGGTCCGCAGCCAGGCGCGGGCGGGGGCCTCGTCGGTGTCCTCGGCGAGGGCCAGCAAATGGGTGGTGTCCGTGCGGTGGTCGAAGACGACGGCGCGGTCGGCGAAGACCATCACGGCGTCGGGTTCGGCGGGCCGGTGCGCCGCGTTCCCCTCGCAGTCGGCCTTGAGCTCGTAGCCGAGGTAGCCGACCCAGCCGAGGGCGAAGTCGAAGGGCAGGCCGGGGGTTTCGGCGCGGGCCGCGCGCAGGTCCTCCTCCAGCCAGGTCAGGAAGTCGCCGGGCACGGTCCGGGCGGGTTCCGTCGTGGCGGTCACGGTGACGGTGCCGCGGGCGACGTCGGCGGTGGCGACGCGGGCGAGGGGGCCGGAGGCGTCGCCCATGACGGAGAGTTCGCCGAGGGGGCCGCCGGAGCGGCTGCTGTCGAGCCAGAAGGGGTGGTTCCCGGTGCGGAAGAGCCGGTCGTAGACGACCTCGGGGTCCCAGTGGGTGGGGAGGCTCTCGGTCAGCACGCGCAGCCGCCGGGTGGGGGCGTGGCCGGCCGGGGCGGGGGCGGTTCTCGGCGTTCTCGTGGCGGCGCGGGGGGTGTTCGTGGCGCGCTGGTGGAGTTCCGTCAGCTTTCGGAAGTTCTCCAGGACGCGGTGGCCGCCCTGGGTGCTGATGGACTCGGGGTGGAACTGCACGCCCCACAGCGGGAGGGTGCGGTGGCGCAGGGCCATGACCACGCCGTCCGGCGACCAGGCGGTGGGTTCGAGGTCGGGGGAGAGGTCGGTGACGGCGAGCGAGTGGTAGCGGACGACGTCGAGGGGGGAGGGGAGCCCCTCGAAGAGGCCGGTGCCGTCGTGCCGGACGGGGGAGACCCGGCCGTGGCGGGGCTCGGGCGCCCGGCCGACACGGGCGCCGTGGGCCAGGGCCATGCCCTGGTGGCCCAGGCAGACGCCGAGGACGGGTATCCGGCCCTCGGCGGCGATCTCCGCGCAGAACCCGAAGTCGGCGGGCCGGTGGGGGGTTCCGGGGCCGGGGGAGAGGACGACGTTGTCGAAGGCGCCGAGCAGCTCCGGGCGCCACGCCGGGTCGTCGTTGTGGATGACCTCGGGCTCTTCGCCGTTGACCTCGGACAGGTAGTGGAAGAGGTTGTAGGTGAAGGAGTCGTAGTTGTCGACGAGGAGCGTGCGCATCAGAGTTTCCCGAGTTCGCGGGCTATCTCGGCGTTCACGGCCACGTGATTGCCGGTGAGGAAGAAGTGGCCGCCGGGGAACACCTCGAGCCGGAAGTCCCCTTCGGTGTGCCGCTCCCAGGCCTTGGCTTCGTCCAGGGAGGTGCGGGGATCCGCGTCGCCGGTGAGGACGGTCACGGGGCAGCCGATGACGCGGTCCTCGGGGCAGCGGTAGGTCTCGATCGCCGTGTAGTCGCCCCGGATCGCGGGCAGGGCCATCCGCAGGATCTCCTCGTCGCCGAGGACACCGGCGTCCGTGCCGTTGAGGATCTTGAGCTCGGCGATGACGCCGTCGTCGTCGCGCTGGTGCACGGTCTCGGGGCGGGAGGTGGAGGGGGCCCGGCGGCCGGAGGCGATGACGGCCCTGGGGGCGGACGCCGCGCCCTTCCGCTCCAGCCGCCAGGCCACCTCGAAGGCGAGGACCGCCCCCATGCTGTGGCCGAAGTAGACGGTGGGCTTGTCGTCCAGCTCCAGGAGCCGGTCGGTGATCCGGTCGGCGAGGGTGGCGATGTCGGTGACGCAGGGCTCGTGACGGCGGTCCTGACGGCCGGGGTACTGAAGGGCGATGACGTCGACGCCGGGGGCGAACCGGGCCGAGACGGGGTGGAAGAAGCTGGCCGAACCGCCCGCGTGGGGGAAGCAGACCAGCCGGGTGGTGGCGGTCGTGGCCGGGTGGTAGCGCCGGGCCCACAGGGCCAGGTCGTTGTCCGCGCTGTTCAAGGGCTCGGGTCCTTTCTCGGTGGGGGTGGGAGGGCACGGCGGCCGGGCGTCGAGTGCGTCAGTCCTCGTGCACGGTGATGGCCCGGGACGGGCAGAGGTCGCCCGCCCGCCGTACGGCGTCGGTCAGTTGGGCGCCGGGTTCGATGGCCAGGACGGTGACCAGGCCGTCGTCGTCCTGGTCGAAGACGGCCGGGGCCGTCAGCACGCACTGGCCGGCGCCGATGCAGCGCTCGTTGTCGGCGGTGATACGCATCAGGAGCTCTCCCACTGGACGGGCATCTCGTGCAGCCCGAAGAGTACGACGTCGTGCTTGAAGGCGAGTTCCTCCACGGGGACGGCCAGCCGCAGGGTGGGGATGCGCTCGAAGAGCCTGCGGTAGGCGATCTCCATCTCGACGCGCACCAGGTTCTGCCCGAGGCACTGGTGCATGCCGTAGCCGAAGGCCACGTGGTGGCGGTCGGTGCGGGAGGGGTCGAAGGCGTGGGGGCAGGAGAAGACCTGCTCGTCGTGGTTGGCGGCGGCCACCAGCGGGATGATGCCCTCGCCGGCCCGGACGAGCTGCCCGGCGATCTCGACGTCCTCGACGGCCACCCGCAGGGAGACGATGTCGGCGACCGAGTGGAAGCGCAGCGTCTCCTCGACCACCCGGTCGTCGCCGATCCACTGGGGGTTCTGGAGGAGGGTCATCACGCCCAGCGCGATGTTGTTGGCCGTGGTCTCGTGGCCGGCGATCAGCAGGAGCAGCAGGACGCCCGACAGCTCGTGGGGGGCGATGGTACCGGTGGCGAGCAGCCTGCTGACCAGGTCGTCCCCGGGCCACTTCGACTTGATGTCGATGAGCCGGTTGATGTAGCGCAGGAGTTCCTTGGTGGCGGTGTCGCGCTGCTGGTCGGTGGAGGAGCGGATGGCGACCAGGGTGCGGGTGCGGGACTCGAAGAAGTCGCGGTCCACCGGGGGCACGCCGAGGAGGGCGGAGATCACCAGGGAGGGTACGGGGAGCGCGAAGTCGGCGACGAGGTCCGCGGAGTTCCCGGAGGCGAGCAGCTCGTCGATGAGCTTGTCGACGGTCTCCTCGATCGCCGGGCGCATGGCCCGGACCCGTCGCACGGTGAACTCCGGGATGAGCGCCTTGCGGAAGCGGTCGTGCTCGGGGGAGTCCATCCCCACGAACCAGCCCGGGATCTGCTCCTGGCGGGGCACGCCCATGGTCTCGCTGATGTTGGGGAAGCCCTTGTGGTCCGGGTTGGAGCTGATCTTCGGGTTGGTGAAGACGCCGCGGACGTCCTCGTGCCGGGTGACCAGCCAGCACTTGTTGCCGTTGGGCAGATAGGAGAGGACCAGCCCCTCCTGCTCGCGGTAGGTCGAGTACCGGGGAGGCGGGAAGGCCTCACCGGGCTTGCGCAGCGGGAAGTCGACCACCATCGGGTCGGCGTGGGTCATGTCGGAAACTCATTCCCTCGTGGCGGGCCGGCGGGGCCGGTCACCCGGCGTCGTAGAACTCGCGGACCCGGCCCGTGATGAAGTCCTGGTCGGCGGCGGTCAGCCCGGTGTGGGTGGGCAGGTAGAAGCCGTCCTCCGCGAACCGGTTGGCATTGAGCGAGGGCCAGTCGGGGTGGAGGTAGCCGGGCTGGCGGCTCATGGGCTTGAAGAACAGCCGCGTCTCGATGCCCGCTTCGGCGAGGAAGGCGCGCAACTCCTCGCGGCGCTCGGCACGGAGGTCGTACATCCACAGCACGTCGCGCGACGGCATCAGGGTGATGCCGGGGATGCCGGCGAGGCCCTCGTCGTAGCGCCTCTCCAGCTCCCGGCGGGTCGCGAGGATCTCGTCCAGCCGCTCGACCTGGGCGAGGGCGACGGCGGCCTGCATCCCGGTCATCCGGAAGTTGTAGGCGAGCTTCTTGTGGAGGAAGCTGTGGTCCCGGGTGAAGGCCATGGCGCGCAGATGGGCCAGCTGGCCGGCGAGCCGGGGGTCGTCGGTGAGGCAGATGCCGCCCTCGCCCGCCGTGATGATCTTGTTGGCGAAGAGGGAGTAGCAGGCGATGTCGCCCACCGGGCGGACGCCGTGGGCCTCGGCGGAGTCCTCGACGACCCGGAGGTTGTACTGGAACGCGATGTCCATGATCGCGTCCATGTCGCAGCGCCGGCCGTAGATGTGCACCGGCATGATTGCCTTGGTCCGGGGGGTGATCTTCTCCTCGATGCGGGTGACGTCCATGTTGAGGTCGTCGGCGCAGTCGACGAAGACGGGGGTGGCACCGGTGTAGGTGACCGCCCACGCCGAGGCGATCATGGTGAACTCGGGGACGATCACCTCGTCACCGGGGCCTACGCCCAGGGCCCGCAGGGCGAGGGTGAGGGCGGCCGTCCCGGAGGAGCAGGCCACGCCGTGGGCGACCGAGTTCCAGTCCGCGAAGGCCTGCTCGAACCGCTGGATGACGGGGCTCTGGGACGATATCCAGCCATCGCCGATGGTGGCGGTGACGTACTCGAGCTCCTTGCCGTCGAGCGTGGGGCGGGAGACAGGGTACTTGAACGACATGGGTTCCTCTCTGATCAGGCCAGCGCGGGGAGACCGAGGACCAGTCCGGCGGCCGTCTCACGACCGCCCGCCGCGCGCTGGAGGGCGCCCAGCCGCTCCGCCTTCTCGCGGAACGAGGGGTCGCCGAGCACCCGGGTGAGCTTGTCGACGACGTCGTCGACCGCGACGGTCTGGGGCCGGTCGAGGGTCAGGCTGATGCCGAAGTCCTGGCCGCGTACGGCCTGGTCGAAGCAGTCCACCCACAGGGGGCGCACCACCAGGGGCTTGCCGAAGTAGATGCCCTCGTGGAAGCCGTTGCCGCCGCCGTGGGTGAAGAACACCTTGACGTTGGGGTGGGCGAGGACGTCGAGCTGGGAGGGGACCCAGCTCTCGATGCGGAGGTTGGCCGGAAGGGAGTCCGCCGGCGGCAGGAGGTGCTGCTGCTCCTTGGGCAGCTTCCACAGCACCTGGTGCTCGCCCTCCAGCCGGCGGGCCACCTCCACCAGCGCGCCGACCTGGTCCTTGGTCAGCCGGGTGATGGTGCCGAAGCCCATGTAGACGACCGACGACTGCTCGTCGAGCCACGTGCGGACGCCCTTGTCGTCCGGGGTCTCCGGCAGGGGCGGCATCATCGCGCCCACCAGCCGCATCTTCTCCGGCACCGGGAAGGGGTAGTCCAGCTCGGCGATGGAGTTGCACAGGACCAGCTCGGCCTTGTCGATCCTGGTCATCGGGTTGGGCGGCGGGATGCGCAGCTCCTTGCGGATCCGCGTGTCCTCCTGGAGCACCTTGCCCATGGCCGGGTTGAAGAACATCGCCAGGGTCCGGTACTTGAACAGCTCGTTGCTCAGGCGCTGCGCCGGGGTCATCTTCCGCGGCAGCCCGGAGTGGGGGACCGGGAAGTCCTTGGGGGTGTGGCCCTTGGCGAAGGGGTTGAGCGAGGTGAGGACGTTGCTCGGAAGGAACGGGACGCTCAGGACGAACGGGATGTCCCGGGCGATGGCCAGGTCGACGGCGAAGCCCGCCATGCAGTCGACGACCATCAGCGCCGGCCGGACCTTGTCGACGACGGCCTCCAGCTTGCGGAACTTCCCCGCCTGGAGGGCCGGTTTGTAGGACTGCCGGATGACGGCCCGGTGCGCCCGGAAGCGGGAGGACTGCGTCACCTCCCGGTAGACCTCGTCGTCCCAGGTCACGGCGGACAGCTCCGGGATCACCTCGCCGAGCGAGGCGAACTCCACCGGGGAGCGCTCGACGATCCGCGCCACGTCCTCGCGGCGCGGTTCGTCGGTGGCGAACCACAGGTCCTCCACGCCCTGCCGGGAGAGTTCGCCCGCCAGCACGAGCAGCGGATTGAGCAGCCCGCTCTCCGGAAGGCTGACGAACAGGATCGGCCGTCGCGCGGAGTCCATGGCATCCCTTTCAGTGGTGGCCGCAGGGGCGGGGCGCGGGGCGCCCCGGGCTGGCCGGACGGCCTCCCCGCACTGTGATCTCATGCCACGTCCCGGGAAATCCTTAGACTCCTTCCGGGCACGACGCGCCGGGCATCTTCCCTTACCACGCCAAGACGGGAAGAGGTTCTAATGTCCAGGAGTTCGAACAAGTGGAACCCCTAGTCATACAAAACACTCTAGAGTGACAAGAGACCTGACGAGGTGCCGCAAGATCCACCTTGGCGGGACTTGAGCGGAATGCGATGTCTGAGCGCCGAATCCCCCCAGGGGCGTGAGGAGAACTACCGTGCTGCACCGCCCGCGCGCCGGCGGCTTACAGGAGTCGCCGACCGGTCGCGGCGGGGAGCTGGCGGCGCTCGTCGCCCGCGCCGCCTCCGCCCACGCAGGCCACGCCCAGGCGGTCCTGCTCAGTGGCCCCTCCGGCATCGGCAAGACCCGCCTGCTGCGCGCCTTCCTCGACGACCAGGCGGCCCGCGGTACCCGGACCCTCTACGCGGCCTGCGGCCGGGAACCCGCCGCGCACCGGGCCCCGACCGCCTACGACGGCCTGCCCGAGATACCCGAGGGCGTCACCACGGCCCCCTACGGCGCCGTGCGCGCCCTGTTCGGTCCCCTGGGGCTCACCGGCGGCCCCTCCCCCCTCCTCCGGGGCGGCGCCCACCACGCCCTGCCCGCCCTGACACCCCGCGCGACGACGACCGCCCCGCCCGCGCACCAGGTCCTCCACGGCCTGTACCGCCTCACCGGCAACCTGATGACCGACCGTCCGCTCACCCTCGTCCTGGACGACGCCCACCACGCCGACGAACACTCCCTGCGCTGGCTCGACTTCCTGCTGCGCCGCGCCGAGCACCACCTGCCGCTGCTGGTCGTCCTCGCCCACCGCCCCGAAGCGGAACCCGCCGCCGGGGACGTCCTGGCCGCCGTCGGCGCACCCCACCGCACCACCGTCCTCCCGCTCGGCCCGCTGACCGAAACGGAATCGGCCGAGCTCGCCCGGCGGATCCTCGGCACCCCCGTCGGTCCCGCCTTCGCCGGACACCTCACGGCGGCCTCCGGCGGCAACCCCCGCACCCTCACCCACGCCCTGCGCACCCTGCGCGCCGAAGGCACCGCGCCCGACGAGCACGGCGCGCGCCGCGCCGCCGAACTCTGCGCCGCCATGACCGCCACGACCACCCACCGGCGGCTCGACCACCAGCCCGGCTGGGTCCGCGACGTCGCCACGGCCCTCGCCGTGCTCGGCGAGGACGAACCGCAGCGCGTCGCCGCCCTCGCCGGAGTGACCACCGCCCTCGTCGAGGACGCCCTGACCGCACTGCGCCGCGCCGGCCTCGCCGCCCCCGGCCGCGCCGGCCTCATCGACGCCGCCACCCGCGCCGCCGTCCTCGCCCCGCTCACCGACCCGGAGCTGACCGCGCTGCGCACCCGGGCCGTCCTGCTGCTGAGCGACGCCGGCCGCCCCGCCGAGGAGATCGCCGAACACGTGTTACGGCTGCCCGGCCCCGTACCGCCCTGGATGGCCTCCGCCCTGCGGGACGCCGCCGCACGCGCCGCCGCCCGGGGCGGCCACAAGACGGCGGCCCGCTACCTCCACGCCGTGCTCCGCGCGGAGCCGGACGACCTGTCCGCCCGCACCGAACTGGCCCGGGCGCTCGCCGAGATCAACCCCGAGGAGGCCCTCCCGCTTCTGGAGGAAGCGCTCGCTCTGCCCACCGACCCGCGCACGAAGGCAGCCGTCGCCGCCCAGTACGGGCTGACCTGCGTGGCCCTGCGCCGGTTCACCGCCGCCGTCCGCGTCCTCGACGAGGCCCTGGCCGCCTTCACCGCCGGGGCCGGGCCCCGCACCGGCCCCGCCGACCGCGAGCTGGCCGCGCTCCTGGAATCGGTCCTGCTGCTCGCCGGGATCGTCCGGCGGGAGACGATCGCCGCCGTCCGCGACCGCGCCGCGCGCATGACGCTGCCCCACGGCGACACCCCCGCCCAGCGGCAGAAGGCGGCCATGATGAGCATCCTGACCGCCCTCGACGGCCGCTCGGCGGAGCGGACGGTCGTCCAGGCCCGCCGGGCCCTGCGCTCCCCGGGCGTCGAGCCCGGCGGCTGGGCCGCCTTCGCCGCGGCCTTCCCGCTCGCCCTCGCCGACGAGGTCGACGACGCGCTCACCGCCCTGGACCAGGTCCTGACCCAGGGTCAGGAATACGGCGAGGCCCGCGTGTACACCCTCGCCCTGACCGCCCGCTCGCTCGTGCTGCACGGCATCGGCGCGATCCCCGACGCGCTCGCCGACGCCCGCACCGCCATGGGCCTGACGGCGGAGGATCCCCAGTGCGCCGGGCTGACGATGCCCCATATCGTGCTGGCCACCGCCCTGGTCGACCACGCCGAGCCCCGGCGGGCCGAGGAGGCCCTCGCCCGGATCGAGCCGCGGGACCTGGACGGCCATGTGCTGGAGCAGCCCGCCTACCTGATGGCCCGCGCCCGCGCCCGGCGGGGGCTCGGCGACCGGGAGGGCGCCGTCGCGCTCCTGGCCGCCTGCGGGGACGCCCTGGCGGCGACGGGCGTCGCCAACGCCGTCTTCCACCCCTGGTGGGTGCACGCCGTCCGCCAGCTGTCCGCCCTGGGCCGCACCGGCGAGGCCCGCGAGCTCGCCGAGCGCTGGACCGGCCCCGCCCGGGCCTGGGGCACCCCGCGCGCCCTCGGACTCGCCGCCCACGCCCTGGCCTTGACCACCCCCGGTCCCGAAGGCGTCGTCCTCCACACCGAGGCCGTGGAGTGGCTGGCCGGCTCCCCCGCCCGCGCCGAACACGCCCGCGCCGAGTACTACCTGGGCCGGGCCCTGCTCGCGGCCGGAGACCAGCCCGCCGCACGCGAGCACCTGCGCACCGCCGTCGGCCTGGCCCGGCAGTGCGGGGCCCTCGCGCTCGCCGAGGCCGCCCGCGGCGGCCTCGTCACCGCCGGCGGACGCATGCGCAAGGCCACCGGGTCCCGCACCGACCTCCTCACCCGCACCGAACGCAAGGTCGCCGCCCTCGCCCGCGCCGGGGCGAGCAACCGCGAGATAGCCGAAGCGCTGTTCGTCACCGTGCGGACCGTGGAGATGCACCTCACCGGCGTGTACCGCAAACTCGGGGTCGGCGACCGGGCCGCCCTCGCCTCCGCGCTGCCCCCCGACGGCCCGCCGGACCCCCCCGCCGGAATGCCCACGGTGGCGTACGGGAGGCCCGTCCGTGCCGCTCGTTGATCCCCTCCTGGCGCACTGCGGCCGGGCCCGGGGACGAGTGACCTCGGCGCTGACACGGCTGGAACGCGGCGGCTCCGCCGTCGTCGTCGTGACCGGGCCCCCGGGCCACGGCCAGCACGCCCTGCTGCACTGGGCTGCCGACGCCGCCGAGCGCCGCGGCCTCCAGGTGCTGACCGCCCGCGCCACCCCGGCCGCCGCCACCGTGCCGCACGCCCTCACCGGCGCGCTCCTGGCGAGCCGGACGACCGCGGCCGACGGCCTTGGCGCGCCGATGCCGGTTCCCGGTGGTGGCGCGGACCAGCCGATGCCGGTTCGCGGCGAGGGCTGGGACGAGCCGATGCCGCTCCCGGGCAACGGCCGGGACGAGTCGCTGTCCGCCCCCGGTGGCGGCCCGGACGAGCTGCTGGCGGCCGCTCTCCACGCGCGTCCCACCCTCGTCGTCGTCGAGGACGCACGCCACGCCGACCCGGACTCCGCGCGCCTGCTGGCCGCCCTCGCCGACCGGCCGCGAGGTCCCGTGGTGGTACTGATGAGCACCCACGGCACCCCGCCCCGGCTCCCCGGCGCGCTCGCCCGGATGGGCGGGGGCGGCGGTGCCACCGAGCTCGTCCTCCCCGCGGTGGACGAGCGCGGCGCGGGCGCCGTGGGGGCCCGCCGCTGCGGCGGCGCCCCCGCCGACCACCCGGTCGCCCAGGGCGCCGCCGAGGGCCCCCGGGGCACCCCCCCGGTGC
>NZ_JBEZUS010000003.1:162927-615658 GCF_040636475.1 Streptomyces sp. NPDC037389 | reverse complement strand
CCGGCGCGCGCCCCCCCCGCCCCACCGCCGGGCGCGGGGTGGTGGTGTGGGGCGCCTGGCGCAGGCGCGGCTTGGCGGGGGTGCCCACCCCGGCCGCCCACCCGGGGTGGGCCGCGGCGGGCGCCGCCCCCTGGGGGGCCGCCGTCTGCGGCGGCACACCCGCCGACGACCGGTTCGCCCTGGCCGCCGCCGAGGCCACCGGGGGCAACCCCGCGATACTGGAGGACGCGCTGCGCCGCCTGGCCCAGCGCGGACACCCGCCCGTCGCCGCGCACATCCCCCGGATACGGGAGCTGGCCGCCGCGGCGGCCACCGACCACGTCGCACGCGTCCTGCGCACCCTCCACCCCGCCGAACGCACCGTCCTGCGCGCCCTCGCCGCCGCCGGCGGCGTACTGGACCTCCCCGCCCTCCGCCGGCTCACCGGCACCCGGCCCGAGGACGAACCCGCCCTGTGGACCGCCCTGGAGGCGACCGGGCTCGTCACCCCCGGCCGGCCGCTGCCCGGCGTCGACCCGGCCACCGCGACCCGCGTCCTCGCGGACATGCCCGCCCGCGAACGGGCCGCCCTGTACGAGCGCGCCGCCGAACTGGCCCACCACGCCGGAACGACCGGCGAGCACCTCGCCGGCCTCCTCCTGGACACCCCGCCGGCCGGCCGCGACTGGGTCGTGCCCGCCCTGCGCCACGCCCACACGGCGGCCGTGCGCCGGGACGACCACGCCCACGCGGCCGCCTGCCTCCGCCGCGCCCTCGCCGAACCCCTGGCCCCCGCCGAACGCGCCCGGCTGGAGCTGGAACTGGCCGCCACCGAGGCCCTGACCACCCCCGAGGCCGCCGACCGCCGGCTCGGCGCGCTCGCCCGCACCCCGGACCCCGCCCTCGCCGCCTGGCGCGTGCGCGCCGTCGACCACGGCCTCCTGCGCGGCTACACCCACGGAGTGGGCCACGCGCTGGCCGACGCCCTGGCCCGCGCCGAAGGCGCCGAGCACGACGACCTCGTCGCCCTGTACTGGGCCGCCCACCACGGCTGGCGCGAGGAGACGGACCCCGGCGCCCCGCGGGTCCCCGGCCTGCCCCGCGTCCCCCGCACCCCGGCCCAGGCCGGCGTCCGGGCCTGGCAACTGGCCCGCGACGGCGAGGACCTGACCGGCACGCTCCGGCTGGCCCGCGCGGCGCTCGTCCCCCCGGCCGGCCGGGACGCCCTCCTGCTGCCCCGCCTCGCCGCCTGCCGCGCCCTCTACCTCGCCGACGACTACGAGACCGCCGACGCCGGCATCACCGCCCTGCTCGCCGACGTCCGCCGCGACGGGCTGCGGGCCGGCGTCGCCCGGGTGCTCACCGTCCGCGCCGAGATGAGCCTGCGCCGGGGCCTGCTCTCCGACGCCGAACGGTACGTGGCCGAAGCCGAGAGCTCCCTGCCGCCCCACAGCTGGCACCCCGCCACCGCGCCCTATCTGACGGCCGTCCGCACCGCCGTCGCCCTGGAGAACGGCGACCGGGACACGGCCCGCGCCCGCGCCTTCGTACCGGCCCCCGCCGGCGCCGAGGACAGCGCCCCCTGGGCGTATCTGCTCTTCGCCCGGGCCCTGGTCGCCGTCGCCGACGACGACCTGCCCGAGGCCATGGCACTCTTCCGCGAGACCGGCCGGATCCTGCTGCGCCGCCAGTACGTCAACCCCGCGCTGCTGCCCTGGCGTTCCCTCGCGGCCCGCACCGCCCTCGCGCTCGGCGAGCACGCCGAGGCCCGGCGCCTGAGCGCACAGGAGCTGGCGCTGGCCCGCCGCTGGGGAGCCGCCGGCACCATCGGCTGGGCCGAGCTGAACGCCGCCCTGCCCACCGGCGAGCAACGGCCCGCCAAGGTGTGCCGCGCCGTGGACGTCCTGCGCGACACACCCGCCGGCCTGGCCCACGCCTGGGCGCTCGCCGACCTCGCCGCCCTCGAACTGCGCACGGGCAACGAGCCGCCCGCCGCCGCCCCCTGGGCGAGCGACCTCTCCGCGCTCATCACCGCCCACCCGAGCAGCAGACTGGCGGACACCGTGCGCCGGCTCGCCGGGGACCACGGGCCCGCGCCGTCCCCGACCGATGTCCGCCGGCTCCGGGAGTGGGCCACCCTCTCCCAGGCCGAGACGCACACCGCGACGCTCGCCGGCCAGGGCCACGCCAACCGGGCCATCGCCGAGCTGCTCTCGGTCTCCCGGCGCACCGTGGAACTGCGGCTGAGCAGCGTCTACAAGAAGCTCGGCGTCAGCGGGCGCGGCGAACTGCGCGCCCTCGTCCGGGGAATGGAGAGTAACTGAACACATGCTGCTCGAACGAGGTACCGAGTTCACCGCGGCCCAGGACGCCCTGCGCGCCGCCGCCGTCGGAGGAAGGGCGTCGTGTCTGCTGCTGACCGGCCCGGTGGGCATCGGCCGGTCCGCGCTGCTGCGGGCGCTGCCCGGCCCGGCCGCCGGAGAGGGCGTACGCGTCCTGCGCGCCCACGCCGCCCCCATGGAACAGGACTTCGCCTTCGGAGTGGCACATCAGCTGTTCGACAGCCTACGGACCCAGGAGCCCCCCGAAGAGAGCGAAGGACGGCAGGCCGACCCCCGGCTCACCGCGACGGACCACGCCGAGGAGACCACTGGTGACGCGGCGGAGGAGTGGGCGGTCCTCGAAGGGCTGCGCTCACTGCTCGCCGACGTCGGCGAGCGGGCCCCGCTGCTGATCCTCGTGGACGACCTCCAGTGGGCCGACACCCCCTCGCTGCGCTGGCTCGCCCACCTCGCCGCCCGCCCGCACGGGCTCCGCGCGGCCGTCGTGGGCACGCTGCGCGACGGCGACCCGGGCGGCCGCCGCCCCGCCGTCCTCGACCTGCTGGACACGGCCCCGCGCGTGCTGCGCCCGGCCGCCCTGACGCCCGGTGCCACCCGGACGCTGGTCCACGAGCGCTTCGGCACCCCGGGCGACGAGGAGTTCACGGCCGCCTGCCACGACGCCACCGGCGGCAACCCGCTCCTCCTGACCGCCCTGCTCGACCGGATGGCGGCCGACGGCGACGAGCCGACGGCCGCCCGCGCCGCCCAGGCCTACGCGCTGCGGCCCCCGCGACTGACCGAACGGCTCGCCGACTGCCTGCGCGCGCAGTCCCGCCCCGTACGGCACCTGGCCGGGGCACTCGCCGCCCTCGGCGGGCACGCCGGGCCCCGCGTCGCCGCCGAACTGGCCGGCCTGGACCCCTGGGAGGCCGACGGCGCGCTGGGCGACCTCCACCGGCTGGGCCTGCTGACCGGGCCCGGCGAGCCGCGCTTCGTCCACCACGCGGTCCAGGACGCGGTGGCGGCCTCGTCCACCCCGGACGAGCGCCGCGAGCGGCACGAGGCCGCGGTGGACCTGCTCCACCGGCACGGCGCCCCCGCCGCCCTGATCGCCGAACGGCTCATGGAGTCCGCCACCGCCCCCCGGCCCTGGGCGGCCGCGATCCTCCGCGAGGCCGCCGAGACCGCGCTGCGCGCCGGCGACCCGGAGACGGCCGCCCGCGCCCTGCGCAGAGCGCTCCAGGACCGCCCTGAACCCGGCCCGGAACGCGCCAGGTTGCTGGCCGACCTCGCCGCGGCCGTCCGCGACACCGACGCCACCGCCTGCGAGCGCCACGTCACCCAGGCCGTCTCCCTGCTGACCGATCCGACCGAACGGGCCCTGGCCGCCCTGCGGATACCTCCGGCCTTCCTGGGCGCGCTGCCCGCCCCCGCCATCGCCCTGCTCCGCCGCACATCCGGGGAGCTGGGCCCCGCCGCGCTGCTGAAGGGCACGGCCCGCGAGGCAGCCCTGCGCCTGGAGGCGCGGCTGCGCCACGCGGGCCGCGAGGACCCGGCGGAGCTGGGCGCGGCGGTGCTGCGGCTGCGGCGCATGGGGGAGGAGCCCGCGCTGCGCTCGGCGGGCGAACGGGAGCTCGCGGCCGTCCTGCTCCACGCGGCGGCGGTCTCCGGCGCCCTGACAGCGGCCGAGGTGGCCCGCCTGGGCCACCGGATCCTGGAGCACGAGCCGGCCACCCCCGACCGTACCCACTCGGCGCTGCCCCTCGTGGTGCTCGCGCTGTGCGGCGCCGACTCGGTGGACGCCGTCGCCTCCTGGCTGTCGGCCGGGCACCGGCTGAGGAACCCGGAGATCCCGGCGGCGGGCGCCGTCGACCACGCGGAACGGGCGCTGACGCTCCTGGCCCAGGGGCGGCTGACGCAGGCGCGCGAGCACGCCGAGCGCGTCGTCGACCGGCCGGGGGAGCGGGAGGGCGAGGGGAGCGGCGAGGGGAGCGCCGCCTTCGCCGTGGTGCTCGCCGCAGTCGCGCTGGAGGTGCGCGACCCGGCGTTCAGCGAGCGCGTACTGGTCCTGGGCGGCCGGTGCCGGGCGCCGGGGCTGGTCACCACGTCCATGCTCAGGCTGCTGGAGGCATCGCTGGAGGCGGGGCGCGGCGACTGGGCGGGTGCCCTGGAGACCGTCCTGTCCTGCGGCCGGCAGCTGACGGCGTCGGGCTGGGACAACTCGGCGCTGTTCCCGTGGCGGCCCTGGGCCGTCAGCCTTCACCACCGGCTCGGCGACTCCGGCGCGGCACGCGCCCTCGCCGACGAGGAGCACGCACGGGCCGAGAAGTGGGGCGCGCCCGCCGTGCTCGGCCGCGCCCTGCGGCTGAAGGGCCGGTTGTACGGGGGCGGCCGGGGCGAGGCGCTGCTGAGCGAGGCGGTCACCGTGCTCCGGGGTTCGGCCAACCGGCTGGAACTCGCCCGTGTCCTACAGGAGTTGGGCAGACGGATCGGCGGTGGGCCCCGGGCGGAGGCGGCGCTGCGGGAGGCCGGGGAGCTCGCCGTGGCCTGTGGCGTTCCCCGGCTGGTGCAACGGGCCGGGCGCGAGGAGCTCGGCGCCCCGGGGGCGCCGTCGGCGGTGCTCACCCCCGCCGAACGCCGGGTGGCCGCGCTCGTCGGCCGCGGCCTCACCAACCAGCACATCGCCCGGGAGCTCGGGGTGAGCTCCCGGGCCGTCGAGAAACATCTTACGAATTCCTATCGAAAATTGGGGATCACAGGACGTGCCGAGTTGGCGTCAGGACAATGGGAACCGGCATTGGGGATGACCGGCTGAATCGTTTGTCCGCGCTTGTTGTGTGCGGCTTCCAATAAACCGTCGGTACGGCGCGCCCGGATGTCCGGGCGCGCCGTACGCGCATGGTGGTGCACCTGGGTGACGAGATGTCAACCATCAGGGAAAGCCCAGGTCACATGTGGTTGTGGGGTCGTGGTCCGGCGCTGGGGAATTCGGCCCACCGAAGACCGAAGGGCAGACCGTACCTTTCCTGCGGCCGACCGCAGGTTTAGGACGAGCGGCAGGACTGTCGTTGACCGTTGACCGGCGGGTATCTAGTCTTTCAATCAGTTCGCCCAGTTCGGCTGCCGGGCCTCGGGACGAGGGTCTGGATTCCGCGTTACAACGCGATTGCATAGCGATTCCGCATGTGTGAAGTGCCATGAAAGGGTCCCATCTCTTGTTGAATTCTGTTCTCGCTTCGGTCGAATCGGCTCGGGTCGCCTCCCAGGACGGCCCGGAGGCTCAGGCGGGGTACCCGGACGCCCGTACGCAGTCCGACCAGTCGGGGCTGTGCATGGCGAGCCTCGACACGTCCCTGACCATCCAGCAGGCGAACCAGGAGTTCTTCCGGCAGTTCGACGGCTCCTCGGAGGAGCTGTGCGGCAGAAGCTTCCGCGATGTGGTGCACCCCAGCGTCCGGCAGCCGTTGATGCGTCAGTTCTCCCACCTGATCGAGGGAAAGCACCAGCGCTTCGTCACCCCGGTCATCGCGGTGGGCGCGGACGACTCCGCCTTCACCGTGCCCCTGACGGCGGTCTCGGTGCGCGGCGGGCTCCCCGACACCACCGCGATCCTGGTGATGATGCCCGCGACCCGGAGCGCCGAGGGTGCCCGGGTGGTGGCCGGCCGCAAGAAGATCCTGTCCGAGATGGACGCGCGCATCCTGGAGGGCATAGCCGCCGGGGTGTCCACCATCCCGCTGGCGTCCCGCCTCTATCTCAGCCGGCAGGGCGTCGAGTACCACGTGACCTGCCTGCTGCGGAAGCTCAAGGTGCCCAACCGGGCCGCGCTGGTCTCGCGGGCCTACTCCATGGGCGTGCTCAAGGTCGGCACCTGGCCGCCCAAGGTGGTGGAGGACTTCGTCAAGTGAGCCGGGTGCGGCGGCAAGGGTGCCTAACGCGACAGGAGTGATGCCGTTCCGGACACTCATCGTCCGTTTCCATCAAGGAAGCGCATGGTTCACCGGAAAGCGGCTGCGTGTTCACTCTCTGTTTCCCTAGGGTCTGAGCTCTTCCTCCCGACATCCCAGGAGAGCCGACCCATGGACTCGTCACGGCACCTCGTCGCCCACCTCGGGCTCGACCTCGCCGCCATATGCCTGCTGACGTTCGCGATCTACTACCCCCGGCACCGCCGCCGCGACCTCGTGCCGGCCTATCTCGCCCTGAACGTCGCCCTGTTCACCGTTGTCGCCGCCCTTGCCCAGGTGGGCGGCAACGGTGGGGCGGCGCTGGGCTTCGGGCTCTTCGGAGTGCTCTCGATCATCAGGCTCCGCTCCGACGCCGTCCAGCACGAGGAAGTCGCCTACTACTTCACCACGCTGGTCCTCGGCCTGCTGTGCGGGCTGCCGAACCTCCCGTTCACCGCGGCCGCCGGCCTGAGCGCCGTCCTGCTCCTCGTCGTCTACGCCGCCGACCACCCCCGGCTGTTCGCCCGCTCGCGCCGTACGGTCGTCACCCTCGACGCCGTGCACGCCGACCCCGCCGCCCTCCGCGCCGACCTCTCCCGCAGACTCGGCGAACCCTTCCACTGGACGGTCATGGAAGTGGACTACGTCCGCGACCTGATGGTCGTCGACGTCCGCTACCGCGAACCCGTCCCGGGCGGCGCCCACCAGGCCGAACGGTCCCGGACCGCGCACCGCGCCGCGCCCGCCTGGGAGACCGTGTGACCACCACGCCGGCACCCCCGGTCCCCGCGGCCGTCCGGGCTGTCGGCGAGGCGGCCGGCGCCGCCGGGCCGATCTCCCTGGCCGAGGTCAACGCGCGCGCCGAGCTGATGGCCCGCTTCGACCGCAGCTATCTCGTCCCCGCAGACGCCTTCCTGGCGATGGCCCGACGGCTCACCGACCCCCGGCGCCCCGGCGGCCCCTTCCGGGCCCTCGCCATCGACGGACGGCGCGCCTTCCGGTATCACTCGGTGTACTACGACACCCCGGAGCTCCGCTCCTTCCACGATCACCGGCAGGGCCGCCGCCTCCGCTTCAAGATCCGCGAACGCGTCTATCAGGACAGCGGTGAACGGCAGTTCGAGATCAAGCTCAAGGGCGGGCGGGGCGACACCGTCAAGCACCGCCGCCCCCTCACCGGCGAGGACACCCCGCTCGACGCGCCCTTCCAGGCCTTCCTCACGGACACCCTGCGCGACGCCTACGGAATCGACTCGCCCCCGGTACTGCGACCGTCCCTCAGCACGGACTACGTCCGCACCACCTTCGTGGCCGACGGCGAGCGCATCACCTGCGACGTCGGACTGGTCTGCGACGACCTGCGGGCGGGCCGGAGCGTGCGCTGCGCACCCGGCCTCGTCCTGGTGGAGACCAAGACCGCCGGTCATCTGACGGAGGCGGACCGGCTGCTGCACGACAGCGGCGTACGCCCGGCGGTCTTCACCAAGTACTGCGGGGCGTACGCGGCGCTACGGCCGGGCCTCCCGGCCAACCGCTGGCGCCGCGCGGCCCGGCACGCCTTCGGGGAGCCCTGGCCGGGCTGAACGGCTCAGTGCCCTCCGCCGGGCCCCGAGAGGAGCTGCCCCACCACCGGCAGACGCGTCAACTGCTGCTGGAGCGGCCCCACGAGCGGCTGAAGCGGGCCCGCGAGCGCGTTACCCGCGTTACCACCCGGCGCGCCCTCGGCCGGAGCCGCCTGGGGCTGCGCCTGCGGCGCGGCCTGTGGTGCGGCCTGGGGCGCCGCCTGCGGCCCGGACTGCGGGGCACCCTCCCGCACCTGGTCCATGGCGGCGGCCTGCTCCTTCTTGACGAGCGCCCCCGGATTCGGGAGGTCGGCCGCCGCCTGGAACGACAGCGTCTCGGGCAGCTGCTCGGCGCTCGGGGGCGCCGCCGACGCCTCCGCCGGTGCGACCACGGCGAACGACAGGGCGGCCAGCAGCGGGGTGACGGTGTGGCGCAGACGCATGAGAGCCTCTCTCGATACCGGAACGACGTACACCACGAAAACGAACCAAAGCCCCGCAAGTCACTGAGGCGCGGTGGATCGCTCCGGGTCACACCCAACGGGTCCTGCCGGTACGGTGATCGCAGCATTTTCCGGTGCGGACGACGGAACGAATGGGGTGGCGACGTGACAGCAGAGGGCGCCGAAGGCGGACCGCGCGCGAGTGAGGACGAGGGACGGGCCCGGCGGCACGCCGTCGTCATCGGCGGCGGGCTCGCGGGCCTCCTCGCCGCGCACGTGCTCACCGCCCACGCCGACAAGGTGACGCTCGTCGAGCGCGACCGCTTCCCGGAGGGCCCGGACAACCGCTCCGGTGTCCCCCAGGACAAGCACACCCACGTCATGCTGGAGAGCGGCCAGAACGCTCTGGAGAAGCTGCTGCCCGGCATCGTGGGCGAGCTGATCGACGAGGGCTCGCCGCGCGTGGCGATGCCCACCGACATCCTGCAGTGGCAGGTGGGTCACTGGTACCGCCGGACCCGCCCCACCACCCATGTCCTCACCGGCTCCCGGCCCCTGACCGACTGGGTCGTGCGCCGCCGCGTCCTCGGGGGCGGCTCCCGCGTCGAGACCGTCGAGGGCGTAGAGGTCACCGGCCTGCTCGGCGACGCCACGCGCGTACGCGGCGTCCGCCTGCGCGAGCGCGGCCTGCCCGCCGCCACGGCGGGCACCACCCTGGAGGCCGACATCGTCGTCGACGCCTCCGGCCGCTCCTCCCGCGCCCCCTCCTGGCTGGCCGCCCTGGGCGCCGAGCCGCCCCACGAGGAGGCCCTTGAGACCGGCCTCGCCTACGCCACCCGCTTCTACCGCACCCCCGCCGGGCAGGAGGACCCCGGCTTCCGGGGCGTCTATGTCATCCCCAACCCTTCCCAGCGCTACGGCGGGATCCTGATGCCCCTGGACGGCGGCCGCTGGTCCGTGATCCTCTCCGGCCTGCGGGGCAACGAACCGCCCACCGACGAGGACGGCTTCCTCGCCTTCGCAGCCAAGCTCCCGCACCCCGTCCTGCACGACTGGCTGCTCAAGGCGGAGCCCATCACCCCCATCCACGGCTTCCGCAAGACCGGCAACGTCCGCCGCCGCTACGACAGCCCCGGCCGCCGCCCGGCCGGCTTCCTCGCGACGGGCGAGGCCCTGTGCGCCTTCAACCCCGTCTACGGCCAGGGCATGTCCGTCGCCGCCCTCTGCGCCGTAGCCCTCCGCGACGCCCTCACCGACCCCCGCCGCACCCCCACGACCGGCCGGGTGCAGCGAGCCCTCGTCGAAGCGGCCCGGCAGGCGTGGGACATCTCCTCCGGCGCGGACAAGAACGTCCCCGGCGCGACCGGCAACCTCCCCCGGGGCCGGGCGGTCGACCGGCCCGGGGACTGGTACCTCGCACGAGTGCAGCGGCGCGCCACCGGTGACCCCGTCGTGGGTGAGGCCTTCCGCCGGGTGCTCTCACTGACCGCCCCGGTCACGTCCCTCTTCGCACCACCGGTCGCGAAGGCGGTCCTCTTCGGCCCGGAACCGCAGTCACCGGTGGAACCGCCGCTGACGGCGGAGGGGTAGCCGCTTCCCGGGACTCCGCCCCGGACCCCGGTCCTCAAGCGCCGGACGGGCTGAAATCAGCCCGTCCGGCGCTTGAGGACAAGGCACAGCAGCCGTCCGGCGTTTGAGGACACCGCGCGTCAGCGCGGAACGGGGGTTCGAGGGGGCGCAGCCCCGCTCGGAAACGGTGAAAGGGCGGGACCGGGGCCCCTCACCCCACGTCCCGGCGGCGGAACGCCGCCAGCCCCACCGCCGCGAGCAGGGCCGCAAGGCCCGTCAGCCAGACGAACGGCGCCACGGACACCGCCGCCGTCCCCGGCAACTTCGGCAAATGCCCGAACGGCGAAAGATCCATCACCCACCCCGGCAGCCGCAGCACCGGCCCCAGCCACCCGATGGCCAGACACCCCCCGGCGACCCCCCAAGCCGCCACCGCCCCCCGGGGCAGCGCCCCGAAGAGGAGGAGGGCCACCGAGGCCAGAACCCACGCGGCGGGCAACTGGGCGAGCGCCGCGCCGAGCACCCGCGGCACCTGCCCCCCGACGTCCCCGGCCGTGATGCCGTACGCGAGGCCCATGCCCAGGCCGCCGGCGAGGAGGACGACCGCTGTTCCCAGCCCGGCGAAGGCGAGGTGGCCGGCCGCCCACCGGAGCCGGCCGGTCGCCCCGGCCAGTACGGGCTCGGCGCGCCCGCTCGTCTCCTCCGCGCGCAGCCGCAGCACACAGCCCACCGCGTAGAGCGCGGCGACCATGCCGAGCAGGCCTGTGAGGGCGGCCAGGAAGGAGTCGGTGAGGCCCTGGTGACCGCCCATCCGTTCGAAGATCTCGCGGGTGCTCTCGTTGTCGCCGACGAGGCCGGAGACGCCGTTGACCAGGGAGCCGAAGACGGTGCCCGCGACGGCGAAGCCCGCCGTCCAGCCCAGCAGCGTGCCGCGCTGGAGCCGCCACGCCAGGCCGGTGGCGCCCGTGAGGTGGCGCGGTGCCGTCGCGGCGCCCGGGCGTCCGGCCAGCAGGCCCGCGCCGATGTCGCGGCGCCCGGCCAGGGCGTAGGCGACAGCGGAGGCGAGGGCCGCCGCCGCGTACGGCAGGGCGAGGACCCACCAGCGCTCGCCCGCGAAGGCCCGGGTCTGCTCGGCCCAGCCGACGGGGGAGACCCAGACCAGGGGTGAGGAGGCGTCGGCGCTCGCCGCGTCACCGGCCGCGCGCAGCAGGAAGGCCAGGCCCACGGTCGCGCCCGCGAGGCTCCGTGCCGCCCGGGCGGTGTCGGTGAGCTGGGCCGTGACGGCGGCGACGCCCGCGAAGCACAGCCCCGTACCGGCGACGGCCAGGCCCAGGGCGGCCGCGCCGCCGGCCGGCAGCCCGGCGCGGGCCGGCCCGGCGGTGATGAGGACGGCGACCAGGCCGTTGGCGGCCAGGGCCGTCAGCAGCGCGGCGGTCAGCGGGGCCCGGCGGCCGACGACCGCGGCGGACAGCAGTTCCTGACGGCCGGTCTCCTCCTCCTCACGGGTGTGCCGGACCACGATCACCAGGCTCATGATCCCGGCGAGAACACCGCCGAGGGCGGCCATGCGCCAGGCGACCAGACCGCCGGTGGAGTCGCCGAACACCGGCCCGTACAGCGCGCGGACCGAGGCGTTGGCGTTGGTGGACCGGGCCACGCCGGCCCGGTCGGCGGCCGTGGCGTAAAGCGACTCGAAGGCGCTCGCGACGCTGACGACGGCGAGGGCCAAGGCCACGGCCCACACCGGCAGCAGCACCCGGTCGCGGCGCAGCGCGAGGCGGGCCAGCGTGCCCGTGCCGGCCAGGCGCGGCGAGGCCGGCCGGGGCGAGACGGCGGGGGCGCTCACGAGGTCACCGTCCGGGCGGGTCCGGCGGCGGTGTCCTGCTGGTAGTGGCGCAGGAAGAGCTCCTCCAGGGTGGGCGGGGTGCTGGTCAGGCTGCGGACGCCGGACTCGCCCAACTGCCGCAGAACGGGCCCGAGTTTGTCGGTGTCCACCTGGAGCCGCACCTGCTGTCCCCGGCCGCCGTGGAGCTCGCGGACGGTGAGGTCGTGGACGCCGGGCAGGCGCGCCAGCCCGTTGGGCGCGCCCGTGAGCTCGGCGGTGACGGAGGTCCGGGTGAGGTGGCGCAGGTCGGCGAGGGAGCCGGTCTCCACGGTCGTCCCCTCGCGGATGATGCTGACCCGGTCGCACAGGGCCTCGACCTCGCCGAGGACGTGGCTGGAGAGCAGGACGGTGCGGCCGCGCCCGCGCTCCTCGGCCACGCAGGCGCGGAAGACCTCTTCCATCAGCGGGTCGAGGCCGGAGGTCGGCTCGTCGAGGACGAGCAGGTCGACGTCGGAGGCGAAGGCGGCCACCAGGGCGACCTTCTGGCGGTTGCCCTTGGAGTAGGCGCGGCCCTTCTTCGTCGGGTCGAGGTCGAAGCGCTCCAGCAGCTCGGCGCGGCGGGCCCGGTCGGCGCCGCCGCGCAGCCGGACGAGCAGGTCGATGACCTCGCCGCCGGAGAGGTTGCGCCAGAGGGTGACGTCACCGGGGACGTACGCCACGCGGCGGTGGAGCTCCACGGCGTCGTGCCAGGGGTCCTTGCCGAGCATGCGCGTGGAGCCGCCGTCGGCGCGCAGCAGTCCGAGGAGGACGCGGATGGTGGTGGACTTCCCCGCGCCGTTGGGGCCGAGGAATCCGTGCGTCTCGCCGGTCTCGACGCTGAGATCGAGGCCGTTCAGCGCACGGGTCCGGCCGAAGGACTTCTCGAGGCCGGACACGTGGATCGCCTTCGTCATACCTCCGAACGTACGCTTCTTTCAGAATTTTGTGAAGGTTGGAAAGAGTGTAAATTGACCTGTGGGATCACAGGAGTCTGTGGGATCAACAGGAGTGAGGGCGGGACGATGACCGAGACGACCGGAGCGGGCGGCCACGACCGGGAGCGCGACGAGGAGGCGGTCTCCCGCTTCGTCGAGCGCTTCGCCTCCGAGCTCACCGACGCGGGCATGCCGCGCATGGCCTCCCGGGTCTTCGCGGCGCTCCTGGCCTCCGACTCGGGCGTGCTGACCTCGGCGGAGCTCGCCGACTCGCTGCGGATCAGCCCGGCGGCGGTCTCGGGCGCCGTCCGCTATCTCACCCAGGTCGACATGATCGCCCGTGAGCGGGAGCCGGGCACCCGGCGCGACCGCTACCGGCTCAACGCCGACGTCTGGTTCCACGCCCTCACGCGCCGCGACCAGCTGCTGATCCGCTGGGAGGGCGTCCTGCGCGACGGCGCGAAGACCCTGGGGCCCGGCAGCCCGGCCGGGGCGCGGGTGACGGAGACCGCCGAGTTCATCGAATTCCTGCAGAAGGAGTTCCAGCAGGTCCTGGTCCGCTGGCGCGAACACAGAGCCGCCCCCGGCGAAGGCCGGCCGTAGCCCGTCCCTCTACCCCGTGCCCCGAGGCCGCCGACAGGGCCGAACGGCCCTGTCATCCCGGGCCGATCGGGTGCGTTCCGGCACTGCCATACTGCTTTGCGCTCGGAACGACGGAGTACAGGAGACCCGCCCGTGAACACCCCCAAGGGCAACGACTATTACGCGCTGCTGGCCCGGCACGACGCGATGCGGTTGCGGCGGCAACTGCTCGCGCCCGGTGGGGCGCCGGCCCCCGCCGCCGACGCCGGACCCGCGCCGGCCACGCCGTACTGCGACGAGGCCGACCGGCGGCTGATCCTCGGTCACCTGGACCTGGTCACCCCGTTCGAGGAGCTCATCACGCCCCTGTACGAGGTGATGTTCCGCCGCCACCCCTATCTGCGCTCGATGTTCCCCGAGTCGATGGCGTTCCAGCGCGCCCATCTCGCCCAGATGTTCCAGTACTTGACGGACCATCTGGACCGGCCCGAGGAGGTCGTCGCCACCTTCACCCGGCTGGGCCGCGACCACCGCAAACTCGGCGTCCGCCGCGCCCACTACGCGACGTTCGAGGACGCCCTGCGCGAGGCGCTGCGGCTGCGCGCGGGCCGACGCTGGAGCGTGGAACTGGAACGGGCCTGGCTGCGCATGCTGCGGTCAGCCGTCGACGCCATGGTCGCCGGGGCGGACGCCGCGCTGACCGAACCGCCCTACTGGCACGCCACGGTGGTCCGCCACGACCTGCGCCGCCCGGACCTGGCGGTGCTGCGCGTGCGCACCCACGAGCCCTACCCCTACCGGGCCGGCCAGTACGGCGCGCTGGAGTCGCCCTTACTACCGCACGCCTGGCGGCAGTACTCGATGGCCTGCGCCCCGCGCGCCGACAACATCGTCGAGTTCCATGTGCGGCGCACCGGCCCGGACGGGGTGAGCGAGGCCCTGGTGGACCGGACGCGCGCCGGCGACACCCTGCGGCTCGGCCCCGCCACCGGCACGATGACCCTCGGCGACGAACTCTCCCGCGATCTGCTGCTGGTGGCCGGCGGCAGCGGCCTCGCCCCCGTCAAGGCCCTGCTCGACGAACTGGCCGGCCGCCGCACCGGCGACCGGCGCGTCAACCTCCTCCTCGCCGCCCGGGACCGCGGCGACCTCTACGACGGCGAGTGGCTCGCCGACCTCGAACGCCGCCGCCCCTGGCTGACCGTGCTGCCCGTCCTCGGCGACGCGCCCACGCCCGGCGGCCGGTCCGTGATCGCCGACGCCGTGGCGCGCCACGGCGAATGGGCGGACCGCCTCGCCTACGTCAGCGGACCGTCCGGGATGGTCGAGGACGCCGTACGCGCGCTGCGCGGGCTCGGGGTGCCGGCCGCGCGGATCCATCACGACCCGCTGGGCTCGTCCCCCGTGTCGTCGGTCTCCGCCGCCAGATGGTGATCCACGCTCACCACGCCGTCGACGCTCTGGCACAGCTGGACGAGGACCGGCACCAGACTGCTGCGCCGCACCGAGCCGCTGAGCCGCACCTGACCGTGGTTCACCTCGACGCCCACGGCTGACGGCGGCTGACGCAGCGTACGGACGAGGACGTCCTCGATGATCTCCTCGCGGATGGCCCGGTCGGTGCGGAGGAAGACCCGCAGCAGATCGCCCCGGCTGACCAGGCCCACCAGCCGGCCCGTCTCGTCCACCACGGGCAGCCGCTTGACGCGGTGCTCCTCCATGGTGCGGGCGGCCTCCACCACGCTCCAGTCCGGCCGGGCGCACACGGCCGGACTGGTCATCAGCCCCTCGGCGGTGGTCGCCTCGTGCTTCGCGCCGAAGGAGTTCGCGATCGTCGCGTTCGCCTGGGCGCCGGGAGCGCCGGGAGCGCCGTAGGGGTCGGGCCGCCGCGAGGCCTTCGCCAGCAGATCCGCCTCGGAGACCACCCCCACCGGCCGGTCCTCGGCGTCCACCACCGGGACCGCGGTGATGTCGTGCTCCTGAAGCACGTGCACGATCTCGGTGAACAGCGTGCCGCGCTGGACCCGGACGACCGAGCGGGTCATCAGGTCGCCCACGGTTCTGTGCTGGAGCATGTTCCGGTCCCTGTTCCTCCGTGTCCGCAGGGAGGACGGGCACGCCCCCGCCGCTCTCCCGTGATGCCCTCCCAGCCTCGCACATACGGGGACGTACCGGTGCCGCCCGGGTCGGGCATGACCGGCATGTGGCGATCTCATGTCAACCACCCGGGACCCTTCCCCTGACCAGTGTTGACTCGATACCGTCCGGTCGGTTGTGATCGGTCGTCGATCGCGACCGACCACAGACCGGGCCCCCGCCACCGGGGCCGCCCGCACCGAAAGGACCTCCGTGCGCGCACAGCTCCGCCGAAGAGCGATATCGGCTCTCGTCACCACCGTCGTCGCCACCCCCGCGCTGCTCGCCGTGGCGGCGCCCGCCGAGGCGCGGCCCGCCGGGCAGCACGAGAAGGCCGAACGGCTCGCCCGCAAGCTCGTCAAGACCTCCTCGGGGAAGAGCGCCTACCGCCACCTCCAGGCCCTCCAGAAGATCGCGGACGCCAACGGGGGCAACCGCGCCGCCGGCACGGCCGGCCACGTGGCGTCCACCGAGTACGTCTACAGCCTGCTCAAGAAGGCCGGTTATGACGTCTCGTACCAGGACTTCGACTTCTACGAGTCCAAGGCGCTGCGCGAGAAGCTGAGCGTCGTCTCGCCCGAGCCGCGCGAGATCCGTACGTTCGCCTACAAGTTCAGCAAGGCCACGCCCGAGGGCGGCCTCGTCGCCCCGCTGGCCGCGGTCCGCGTCGACGAGACCCCGGGCTGCGGTCTGGACGACTACGCAGGCCAGGACTTCACCGGGAAGATCGCGCTGGTCAAGCGCGGCAGCTGCGCCCTCCAGCAGAAGGAGGAGATCGCCGCCAAGGCGGGCGCCGCCGGCCTGATCCTCTACAACCACTCCGGCACCGAGCCGGTCCGGGGCACCGTCGGGAGCCCGGACAAGGCCCACATCCCGGCCGCGGGCGTCTCCCTCGCCGACGGCGAGGCACTGGCCGCGCAGGTCGCCAAGGGCGAGACCAAGGTCCGCCTCGACGTGGCCACCGAGGCGATCAAGCGCCCCACCCGCAATGTGATCGCCGAGACCAGGGGCGGCAGCGCCGACCACGTGGTGACGCTCGGCAGTCACCTCGACTCCGTGCCCGCCGGCCCCGGCATCAACGACAACGGCTCCGGCTCCGCCGGCCTGCTGGAGGTCGCCCTCAAGCTCGCCCAGCAGACCCGCGGCCACGGCCAGCAGCCCACCAACAAGGTGCGGTTCGCCTGGTGGTCCGGTGAGGAGCTCGGCCTCCTCGGCTCCGACCACTACGTGGACCGGCTGAGCGACAAGCAGCGCAAGCAGATCGCGCTCTACCTCAACTTCGACATGATCGCATCGCCGAACCCGGTGGAGTTCGTCTACGACGGCGACGACTCCGACCACACGGGCTCGGGCCCCGGTCCCAAGGGCTCGGCGCAGATCGAGAAGCTGATCAACGGCTACCTCGACCGCAAGGGCGCCCCGCACGAGGGCACCGACTTCGACGGCCGCTCCGACTACGGCCCGTTCATCGCCAAGGGCATCCCGGCGGGCGGCACCTTCACCGGCGCCGAGGGCATCAAGACCAAGGAGCAGGCGGCCCGGTTCGGCGGCACGGCGGGCGCCGCCTACGACCCCAACTACCACGGCGCCGGCGACACCCTCGCCAACATCGACCGCAAGGCGTTCGACCTCAACATCGGCGTCATCGCGCACGCGGTCGGCATCTACGCCCACGACCTGAGCTCGCTCGACGAGCCCGCGGGGCACTGACCCCCGGGGCCGGGCGGCTCCGCCGGCGCCGCCCGGCCCGGTTCACCTCCGCCCCACCTCCGCGTTCGACCTCCGCGTTCCAGCGAGCGGAACACTTCCCCGGTCCCGCCGCCCGGGTGCCTAGGGTCACGGACAACCGCACCGCCGGGAGGCCGGCCACGGAAGCCCGGACCACGGAGCCAGGGAGGGGAGCCCGGATGCGATCCTGCGTGCTCAAGGCGGTCCCGGAGGACTTCACCGTCACCGAGTGCCTGGGGCTGCCCACCGGCAGGGCCGCCGACCGCGACTACCAGTACCTGCTGCTGCGCAAACGCGGCTACACCACCCATGAGGCCATGAGCGCCCTCGCCGCCCACCTGGGCGTCCCCCCGGACGCCGTCGCGGCCGCCGGCCTCAAGGACGACGGCGGCGTCACCGAGCAGTACCTGTCGCTGCGCGGCCCGGTCTCCGACGGCCGGCTGCGCGCCTTCAGCGCGGGCATCGGCGACGACCACCACTGGCTGCGCCTCACCGCCCACGGATACGGCCCCGAACCCCTGCGCGCCGGGGACCTCGACGGGAACTGCTTCCGCGTCGTGGCCCGCGCCCTCGACCCCGGGACCGCCGAGACCCTGCGGGAAGGCCCCGCCCGGCACACCCTCTTCTTCGTCAACTACTACGACGCCCAGCGCTTCGGCGTGCCCGGCGGCCCCAAGGAGGCCCACCTGATGGGCGAGGCGCTGCTGCGCGGCGACGACGCCAGGGCCTTCGCCCTGCTGCGCCGATCCGGCTCCCCCGAAGGACGCCTGGCACAAGGCCACCGGGGCAGCCCCGCCCGCTTCCTGGCCGGCCTCGACCCCCGCGTCCCCGTCTTCTACCGCTGCTCGTACGCCTCGTACCAGTGGAACGGCCGGCTGCGCGACCAGGTGGAGCGGGCGGCGGACGGGCGGACCGTCGACGAGGAGGACGACGGCATCCCGTACACCTTCCCGACCACCGCCGAGGTCGCCGTCGCCGTCCTCGCCCGGTGCCCCGTCCTGGACCTCGACCGCTACCGCTGGGCCGCCGGGACCATCCGGCACGACCGGGCACCGCGGCCGGCCGTCGTACAGACCCAGCTCAGGATCGACGGTGTGGCCCCCGACGAGCTCCACCCGGGCCGGTGGCGCTGCCGGCTGTCGTTCTTCCTGCCCTCCGGCTGCTACGCCACCACGGCCGTACGGCAGTTCCTGCTCCAGCGGGAGGACGAGCGGGAGCCGCCCGTCAGCGGGCCTCGACGGCCCCCAGCTGGGCCACGGTCGCGGCCGCGGCACCCTGGGCGTGGCGCACCGTGGTCATCAGGCGCACCCGGTCCAGCGGGCCGACCACGGTGATGCCCGCCAGGGCGTGGCCCGTGGGATGCAGCACCGGCACCGCGACGGCCACCGACCGCAGCCTTCCCGTGGCCACGGCGTAGCCCTGCCGGGCGACCTCCGACAGTTCCTCCCGCAGGGCCGGGGTATGGGCCAGCATCGCCTTGCCCGCGGCCCCGGCGCAGAGCTCGCCCTGCTCGGCGCGCCACGGACCGTCGGCCGGCGGCGCGGGAGAGCGGATGCCCTCCAGATGGACGACGCTCGTGCCGTCGAGGACGGACAGATAGGTGCTGTGACGCGTCACGTCGTGCAGTCGTTCGAGGAAGGGCGACGCCACTTCCCGCAGTCTTCGCTGCCAGGGCGCGCGCGAGCCGAGCAGGAAGAGGTCGTGTCCCAGCCGGACGCCGCCCCGGCCGCGCTCGAGTAATCCCCAGTCGACCAGCTCCTTGATCAGCCGGTGGACGGTCGGTTTCGGCAGACGGGTACGGCGAGCCAGCTCGGAGAGGGTCAGCTCCGTCTCTCCCGCGCGGAAACAGGCCAGCAGCGCGAGACCCCGTGAGAGTTTGGACCGGGCTCCGGGCGTGGCGCTGAGATCGAGGTACACCAAGGCTGCCCCCAGTATCTGCGGCTCACCCCTCCGTGGAGAGGTCCGTGGAGAACCTACCGCCGCGGGTAGGGATTCGGGTGGCGTCCGCGTCGCGTTCGTCCGGGTCCTGTGAAGCCGGGCGGTCCTGGGCCGCCCCGCGCGAGGGAGAGCACCATGCAGAAGATCACCCCCTGTCTGTGGTTCGACGACCGGGCGGAGGAGGCGGCCACGTTCTACACGTCCGTCTTCCCCGGCTCCCGGATCGTGGACGTCCGGCGCTACGGGGAGACGGGCCCCAGGCCGGCCGGGATGGTGATGACCGTCGAGTTCGAGCTCTCGGGGCAGCGGTTCATCGCGCTCAACGGCGGCCCGGACTTCACGTTCAACGAGGCGATCTCGCTGATGGTGGACTGCGTGACGCAGGAGGAGGTGGACGAGCTGTGGGCCCGGCTCAGCGGCGACGGCGGGGCCGAGGGCCCCTGCGGCTGGCTCAAGGACAAGTACGGCGTCTCGTGGCAGATCGTACCGAGGGTCCTCATGGAGCTGGTGGGCGATCCCGATCCGGTCAAGTCCCAGCGGGCCATGCGGGCGATGCTGGGCATGAAGAAAATCGACATCCAGGGCCTGCTGGACGCCTCCGAGGGGTAAGGACGGCCTGTGGAGGCCGGGTTGGCGAGGGAGACGGGGCGGCGTGAAAGCACCGCATCGCGGTCGGTTTTACCTCGCCAACATTGCTCCATGACCAAAGCTTGACTAACGTCCTGTCGCGTCGACCGGGGCCCCGAGGGCGCCCGGACCAGTACCAGCACACCTGCACCCGCACCTGTGCCTGCACCGCAGACGCAGAAAACCCCGGGGTCGTATCGCGCCTGACCGCGCGACAGCTCCCGGGGCTTCCCCACTCTTCGCTTGTCCTTCTCGTGACGCCGACGACCCGACCGCGAGCTTTAGCGGGCAGCGGTCAAATGCACGCGTCGGCGCCCCCTGTTCCCCGGAGGGTACCGTGAATCACCCCGACCGGCTACGTGCCGCCATCGCCGAGAACGGCACCACGCCGCTCATCGGTGTCTTCGACATGTTCTCCGCCTCCGTCGCCGCCCAGCACTACGACGGCATGTTCGTCTCCGGGTTCGGCTTCGCCGCCTCGCACTACGGCCTGCCGGACATAGGTTTCATCGCCTGGCCGGACATCGTCGCCTTCGTCCAGCGGATGCGCCTGGCGTTCCCCGCCCACCATCTGCTCGTCGACATCGACGACGGCTATGTCGACCCCGAGACCGCCTGCCACACTGTGCAGCACCTGGAGGCCATCGGCGCCTCGGGCGTGATCCTGGAGGACCAGAAGCGCCCGCGCCGCTGCGGGCACGTCGACGGCAAGCAGATCCTGCCGCTGGAGGAGTACCTGGAGAAGCTCGAACTCGTCCTGTCCGCCCGGCGCGACCTCGTCGTCGTCGCCCGGACCGACGCCACCGAGGAGGACGAGATCCTGCGCCGCGCGGAGGCGCTGGCCGCCAGCGACGCCGATGTGATCCTCGTCGACGGTGTGCGCAGCGTCGAGTGGATCCGCAAGGTGCGCGGCGTCATCGGCGACAAGCCGCTGCTGTTCAACCAGATCGCGGGCGGCAAGTCCCCGCGCCTCAGCCGGTCCGAACTGACCGAGCTGGGCGTGGACGTGGCGATCTACAGCACGCCGTGCCTGTTCGCCGCCCAGTCCGCGATGGACGAGGCGCTGCGGCGGCTCAAGGACGACGACGGACGGCTGCCCGAGACCACGCCGTCGAGCGTGGGCGTCGCCGAGTGCCTGGCCCTGCTGGAGAAGAACATCAGCCGCAACCACCGCCTGCCGGCCCCGACGGCGGCGGTGGCCGGGAGCTGATTCCCGTACGACGGCGGCCGACGCCCCCGCCCACCGGCCCTCCCGGGCCGGGGGGGGGGGGGGGGCGGCCGGTGGGCGGGCCGGGCCGGGGGGGGGCGGGTGGGGGGGGGTTGGCGGGGGGGGCCGGGGGGGCGGGGGCGCACGGCCGTTCCGCGACCCGGCTCAGGGTGCGCCGATGGCGTCCAGATAGGCGTCGGCCTCCGCCGGGTCGAGGAACCACCGTGCCTCGGACGGGTCCGCGTACAGCTCGGCGAAGCGGTCGGCGACCTCCGCGCGTACGGTCGCCGCCCCCAGCACCCGGGCCATGTGCGGGGACAGCGGGCCGAGCATCGCGGTGGTGAAGGCCGTCGCGTGGCGGGCGTAGGCCCAGAACTCCTCGAAGGTCTCGCGCATCCACTCGTCGTCGAAGGGCCGTTCGCCGCGTGCGAGGATCGCACGCCGGTAGACGTCGGCGCAGCGGGCGGCGCTGTTGGAGCCCTGCCCGGTGACCGGGTCGTTGACGACGACGCTGTCGCCCATGCCCAGGACGGACACGCCGTCGTCGAGCCGGGCGAGAGGGCGGCGGACGACGGGGTCGACCGCGCCGTAGAGGGTGGCGGTCGCGTCCGTCGGCTCCGCCTTCTCGCACAACTCGTGCTCCCATGGGGCGAATTCGCGCAGCAGGTCCAGGGAGCGCTTGAGGTTGTCGTGCGGCGAGGGGCGGTCCTGCCAGCAGTCGAACGGGCCGCCGGGCACGGCCTCCCACAGCAGGATGGTGCAGGGACCGCTCGTCGTCAGGGCCGGCTGGAAGAGGATCTCGCCGACATCGGGCGCCCTCAGGATGCGCACATGCGTCTCCGCCGGGTCCGGGGGAGCGGCCACGCCGCGCAGATAGAGGCAGGACAGGGTGCGCTGGGGCCGGTCGTAGGGCGAGCGCGCGGGGTCGCGCGGGAAGAGGCCGGAGAGTCCGCCGCGCCCGGCCGCCACGATCGTCAGCTCGTGCCTGCGGGCCAGCTCACCGAGCCCGGTCCGGTCCACCGAGCGGTACTCGACCCGGCCGCCCCGCCGCTCGAACAGCTCCAGCCAGCCGGAGAGTTTGACCCGCTGGTCCACCGACCGCTGGGGATGCCTCAGCCTGCCGGTGATGGCGGCCGAAACGGTTCCCGGCGGGTCGATCATGGTGGCCCGCACCGCGTGGACCGCGGGCACCCGGTCGTCCCACAGGTTCAGCCCGGCCTCCCGCTCGATCGCCTGCGCGGGCCCGAACATCGCCTGGGTGGACATTACATGCCCGTCCCGGATCTCCCCGGCCGTGCGGGCGGACACGAGCGTGACGTCGTACGCGTGGGTCTGGAGCCCCAACGCCAGCTGTAATCCCGCCTGTCCCGCTCCTACGATGGCGATCCTCCGCATGAGACCCCCTCAGGTCCGCAAGCCCGGCAACGCGTGGTGCCCGGCGGACACCACGCGTCCCATCGTGCAGTGGCGCACCGCCGGCCAACAGAGGGCGGCAGGAGCCACAGTGGGCTAGGCGACGGTGAAGGACGCCGGTGGGGTGGCGTTGTCGGCGTTGTCGTAGCCGATGGCGCAGTAGGTCCAGGGGCCCCCGGACGCCTTGAGGGTGGTGGGGATACCCAGGAAGTAGCGGTAGCCCTCGGGGTCGGCGCAGTCGGTGCCGGCCTTCGGGCCGTACTTGACCTTGTATGAGGTGATCTCCCAGGGCGCGTAGACCGGGCGTACCCAGAAGTCCTTGCCGCCTCCCTCGCCCTCGAAGCTCCGGATGTCGACCGTCGGGGCGACGGTGGGCGGGGTGTCGTCGACGCGGGCGTAGGCGTACGACGGGTGGGCGAAGGAGGCGGCCCAGCCGGGGCCGTGCGCGGTGCCGTCGGGCCCGCCGGCCACGCACAGGACGTGGAGGCCCTCCCGCCGCGGCAGCCGGTCCTTGTGGTCCACGCCCGCGGTCGTCAGCCGCTGGGGCCTGCCGTAGCCCTCGGGCCGGGTGCAGTCGGTGGCCCCGAACGGGCCGCTCTTGAAGGCGACGTACGTGTGCCGGCCCGCTTTGCCGGGGGTGACGCGCACGTCCCAGCGGGCCGGGCCCTGCGGCGTGTGCGACTGCGTGTGCTGTCCGGCCGATTCGACGGTCACCTGCTCGCCCCGGTCGAGCCGGCAGCCCGGCCGGTGCAGCCGCAGACCCGCCCCGTCCAGGCAGGAGGCCACGGCGTCGACGGGCGTGGCGTAGGCCGTGTCGTCCTTGGGCACGACCAGCCCCGACAGGCCGCCCTCGCAGGGCCGGCCGAGGCCGCAGCCCAGATAGCCGGGCGTGGCCACGGTGTTGAGCAGCCCGACGAGCCGGGTCCCGTCGGCGGTGGTGACGGCCCCGCCCGACGAGCCGCCGCTGATGCCGAGGCAGTCGGTGCGGGTGAAGTCACGCCACAGCCAGGAGGATTCGTGCAGGCTCACGGAGGCGGCCGTCGCCCGGCACGTGGACAGGCGCAGGAACCGCTTGCCCTCCTCGACCCCGTCGGTCGGCGCGTGGGCCGCCCGCAGCGGCGTCCCCGCCGCGACCGGACGGTCGGCGAGCGTCCAGGGCGTCACCTTCAGCGCGGCGAGCTCCCCGTAAGTGGCCGAGAGCTGGAGCAGCGAGACGTCGATGTCCTTCATGGTCGCGTACACGACGCGCTCGACGGTGAACCTCTTGTGCTCCGCCGTGTTGTCGTGGAAGAAGGCGGGGGTGAAGCTCCAGCCGTCGGGCGCGGCCCGGTCGACGACGACGTCATTGGTCCGCATCGTGTCGTCGGCGCAGTGCCCGTTGCTGAGGATCAGCGCCTTGCGCGCGGGATCCGGCTTCCCCGTGGCGTGCACGACGGTCGCCGTGCACGTCGTACCGCCGCCCCCGACCAGCCGGCCCGACGCCCGGAACCGCTGTCCGTCGGCCGACCCGGAGTCGATCAGCGGCGCGTCGTGGTCGCGCGGTACCGGCCCCTCGGCGGCGTGGGCCGGGCCCGCCCAGAGCGTTCCGGCGGTGACGAGAGCGGCCGCGCTCGCGGCCAGCAGACGTATTCGGGTGGGGGGAACGACGTCCCTCACGGCAATCTCCTTGATCGTCGACTGCTGACGGCCCGACTGTGGCAGAGCCCGAGGAGGCGGGCGACGGTGCGTGTCCGCTTTCGGCCAGGCGCGGAGCGTGATCAAGGAAGGGGGCGCTCGGGGTGGCGGAACGCAACCGGAATGTAGCATTCCGTAAGACTTTACGATCGCTCGATGCACAAACGCCCGCCCGCGAACGCCATTACTTGCGGAGAGGGTCAGGCCAGGACGCCCTCTCGGGGTGCGGCGACACAGGGGCCTGTACGGGCCCCGCCCGGCCCATGACCATCCACAACCGGAGGGACCAGTACTTCCGTGATCCCACACGATGCAGGCGACGGGGCGACGGGCCGGCGGCGGGGAGGGAAACGGTGACGCTCTCCCGCCATGCGGGTACGTTTCCCATGACCGAACTGCCTGCCGATTATCGTGCGTTCCACCAGCTCTACCGCCCCCGCTACATGCAGTGGGCCGAGCTCTACCTCGGCAACCGCCACGACGCCGAGGAAGCGGTGGACCAGGCCTTCGAGGACCTCTGCTTCACCTGGAGCGAGGTCCTGAGGACCGAGTCGCCCAACGCCTACGCCTGGTCCGTCGTCCGGCACCGCACGATCGACTGCGCCCGCGCCCGGGGCCGGCGCCCCACCGTCATCGACACCGCCGCCTTCGAGACGTCCGCGCTGCGGCACGCCGTCGACCCGATCGGCGAGCTCGAGGAGAGCCTGTCGGTCTACAAGGCCATCTGCGCCCTGCCCGAGCGCCAGCACGACGTCATCGTCCTTCACTACTGCCTCGGCTACAGCATCCGCGAGACCGCAGACATCATGGGCATCACCCAGGGCGGGGTACGGTCCACCGCCCGTTTCGCGAGACACCGTCTCCACGACGCCCTCGGACTGGAGAGAGAAGAGGAGCACCGGTGATCGGGTCCCTCGACCACGCCCTGGCCAAAGCCCGCCTCGAACCCCGGCCCTACACGATCGCCGACACCGATCAGGCCGAGGCCCGGCTGCGGGCCCGCCTGGCGGAGCGGATGTGGCACGGCGCGCTGTACTTCGACGACCAGATGGAGCCCGCCCGCGCCGCCGCCGTACGGGCCGCCGAGCGCAACTCGCTGCCGCACCGGGCCTTCCGGCGGCGGCTGCGGAGCCTGTGCGAGACGGTCGTCGCCCAGGACCTCCACAAGCTCGGGGCCTTCCTGGCCCACCGGATGCTGGAGCCCGACGGCGCGCTGGTCCTCGGCTGTGTGCTCCAGCTCGCGGACCGGGAGGACAGCGCGCGGTTCTGGTGGCAGTTCGCCGCCGGCGCGGACGCCGCCGGCGCCGCCTGCTGCCTCTACCTCCACCACATGGCCTTCGGCGAGCGCAGGGAAGCGGAGCTGTGGCGCCGTCAGGCCGGGCTGGAGGCGCTCATCCCGCAGACCCCGGAGGACATCGACCGGGGCGACCTCAACGCCGCCCTCCAGATGCTCGACAGCCTCCGCGACGGGGAGTGCTTCTCGCCCGCCGCGAGCGCCGTCATCGCCTACGTCCCCGACGCCCTCGGCTTCGTCGAGGAGGTCGATCTGCCCCTGCCCCAGCCCGACTTCCCCGAACGCATCGGGGAACTCACCGCCACGGCCTGACCGATGACACCCCGGAGGGGCCGGTGGGACGCCGGTCGCCTCCCGGGGGCCTGAGCTGTGGACAGGGAGCGCCTGCCGGACCGAGAATCACCCTTATGACCTCACCCGACTTCCGTACGCGCCTCACCCGGCCCTCCGAGGCCGAACGGAACCAGGCCCTGGTCGTACTGAGGGACGGTGCCGGCGACGGCAGGCTCTCCCACGACACCTTCATGCGCCGGATGAACATCGTCCTGACCGCCCGCCCCCGCGCCGAGATCGACCTCGCCATGGCCGACCTGCGCACCCACGGCCGCTTCTCGGAGTTCCTCGTCCGCACGGTCACTCGCCTGGCGGGGTTCACGGGCCGGCTGCGCGGCGCCTGGCGCGGCGCCCGGCTGCCCGGCCTCCGGCTGCCCGAGCCGGGCGAGGCCACGCTCGGCATCGGCCGCTCACCCCTGTCCGACCTGCGCTTCGACCACGACACGGTCTCCCGCCGCCACGCCGAGCTGCGCTACGTGGACAACCACTGGCGCCTGTCCGACCTGGGCTCGCGCAACGGAACGTACGTCAACGGGCTGCGCATAGCAGGCGCCGTACGGGTCCACCCCGGCGACCAGGTCGCCTTCGGCAGTCTGCATTTCCGTTTGTCCGCCTGAGCCGTTCGTCTGCCTGATCCGTTTGTCCGTTGCCTGATCTGTTTGTCCGTCTGATCCCTCGCACCGGCCTTCGCTCCTTCGCGCGGGGCACGCGCCCCCCGCCCTCCGGTGCCCCGGGCGCCCCCCGGTCGTTGGCCCGGGCATGGGCAGACGGCAGGGGAACGGACGCACCCGACGGGAGTTCCTGGCGACGGCGGGCGGCGCCGGCGGCGCGGCCGCCCTGACGGCCGCCGGACGCGCCGGGGCCGCCGCCCGGCACGGCGGAACGGGCCGCGGCGTGGCGGTGCTCGGCGGCGGAGTGGCAGGGCTCAGCGCCGCGCAGGAGCTCGCCGAACGCGGCTACCGCGTCACCGTGTACGAACGCAACACCGCGCTCGGCGGCAAGGCCCGCAGCATGGACGTCCCCGGCACGGCCCGGGACGGACGGCGCCCGCTCCCGGGAGAGCACGGCTTCCGCTTCTTCCCCGGCTTCTACCGCAACCTCCCCGACACCCTGCGCAGGATCCCGCTGCCGGACGGCCGGCACAGCGTCCACGACAACCTGGTGAACGCCACCGAGGAACTCTTCGCCCGCGACGGCGGCCGCCCGGACCTCCGCATCCCCTTCCACACCCTCCTCGCCCCGCCCGGCCTCGCCGCACTGCTCCCCGACGCCCTCCCCGGCACCCTCGCGGGCGCGCTGGACACGGCCCTGCGCCTGCCGGCCGACGAGCTCCTCCACTTCGCCCACCGCGTGCTCGTCCACCTCACCAGCTGCGACCGGCGCCGGTACGGCCAGTGGGAGCGGGTGCCCTGGTGGGACTTCATCGACGCGGACCGCATGTCACGCGACTACCAGCGCCTCCTCGGCACCGGCCTCACCCGGAACATCATCGCCACCAAGGCCGAGATCGCCAGCACCCGGACCGTCGCCCGGGTCTTCCAGGCCTTCCTCTACAACGGCCTCGGCCGGGGCAACGACGGGGAGCCGGACCGGGTGCTCAACGCCCCCACCAACGAGGCGTGGATCAACCCCTGGGCCGCCCATCTGCGCCGCCTCGGCGTCCGCTTCGAGCTCGGCACCGAGGTCGAGGAGGTGGTGTACAAGGGCGGCCGGGTCAGCCACGTCCGGCTGCGGTCCCGGGAGATCGGCGTACCCCGCGCCGCGAGCGCCGACCACTACCTCAGCGCGATGCCCGTCGAGCACGCCCGCGCCACCTGGGGGAGCGCCCTGCGGGCCGCCGACCCCCGCCTCGCCCGCTGCGACCGGCTGAAGACCGACTGGATGGTGGGCGTGCAGTTCTACCTCCGCACCCGCACCCCCGTCGTGCACGGGCACGTCGACCACGTGGACTCCCCGTGGGCGCTCACCACCATCAGCCAGGCGCAGTTCTGGCCCGGCCGCGACTTCCGCGCGGACTACGGCGACGGCCAGGTGGCCGACTGCCTGTCCGTGTGCGTCTCGCAATGGGACGCGCCCGGCATTCTCTACGGCAAGCCCGCGATCGCGTGCACCCGGCAGGAAGTGATCCGCGAGGTGTGGGCCCAGCTGAAGGCCGGGCTGAACGACACCGGGCGGCAGGTGCTGGCCGACGCCGACGTCCACTCCTGGTTCATGGACCCGGCGGTCACGGGCCTGGGCGGCCCGTCCCCCGTCAATCGCGACCAGCTCCTCATCCACCCCACGGGCAGCTGGTACGACCGCCCCGCGAGCCGCACCGCCGTACCCAACTTCTTCCTCGCCGGGGACTACGTCGCCACCGACATGGACCTCGCGACCATGGAGGGCGCCAACGAGTCCGCCCGCCGCGCGGTCAACGCCCTGCTGGACGCGGACGGCTCCCCGGCCCCGCGCTGCCGGGTCCGGACCCTGTACCGGCCGCCCGAGCTGGAGCCCTTCCAGCGCCAGGACGAGGCCCGCTACCGCGCGGGCCGGCCGAACGTCTTCGACCTGCGCTGACGCGCCCGGCGCCGGTCAGTCCAGCCCCCTCGCCCGCCGGAAGCGGGCCAGGCCCTCGTCGAGATCGACGACCGGCGCGGGGTAGCGCAGCGCCGCCCGCTCGGCGCCGCCCAGCCGCCAGGGCGTGTGGATCGCCGCCCCCGGCAGCGCGGCCAGCTCCGGGACCCACCGGCGCACGTAGTCGCCCCGGGGGTCGAAGCGCCTGGCCTGGACGAGGGGGTTGAGGACGCGGTGGGGGCGGGTGTCGTTGCCCGTGCCCGCCATCCACTGCCAGTTCAGCCGGTTGTTCGCCACGTCCGCGTCGACGAGGAGGCCCTCGAAGTGCCCGGCGCCCTCCCGCCAGTCGTGGTACAGCGACTTGGTCAGGAAGGAGGCCACCAGCATCCGGGCGCGATTGTGCATCCACCCCTCGTGGGCGAGCTGGCGCATGGCCGCGTCCACGACCGGGTAGCCCGTCATGCCCGCCCGCCACGCGGCGAGCTCGTCGGGGTCCGTACGCCAGCGGTCGTGCCGGGCACGGTAGTCGCGGTGCGCCGCCGCCGGGACGGCGGCCAGGACCTGGTGGTGGAAGTCGCGCCACGCCAGCTGGCGGACGAACGCCTCCGCGCCTTCGTCCGCGTGCCGCTCGTCCTCCGAGGCGGTCCGGCGGGCCCGGGAGATCACCTCGACAGGTGACAGACAGCCGAAGTGCAGATAAGAGGAGAGCCGGGACGTGGCGTCCGCCGCCAGATCGTCGTGCGTCTCCGCGTAGCCCGCGAGGCCCGAGCGCAGCCAGGCCGCCAGCCGGCGCCGGCCCTCGGTCTCGCCGCCCTTCGGCAGCCCCGCCGGGGCCGTGCCACGGGCCAGGTCCCCGGCCCCGGGGAGCGGGAGCGAGCGCACCCGGGGCAGCTCCACGAGGCGGGGCGCGGGGGAGACGGGCCGCAGCCGCTCGGCCGACCAGCGGCGGTGGTACGGGGTGAACACCGCGTAGTGGCTCTTGCCCGACGGCACGAGCACCCCCGGCGCCACGGCCGTGGTCACCGCGTCGTGCACCCTCAGCGACCGGCCGTCCACCATCAGTGCCGAACGCAGCCGCTCCTCGCGCCGCTGGGCGTAGCCGCTGGCCCCGCTCGCGACGTGCACCTCCGTCGCACCGGCCTCGGCGGCCACGCGGCACGTCTCGCGCACCACGTCCCCGGCCCGGACGATCAGCCGGCCGCCCCGCGCCCGCAGTCCCTCGTCGAGATCGGCGAGGCAGTCCGCGAGGAAGGCCGCGCGCGCCGGTGTGACGAGGCCCGCACCGGCGATGCCGGAGTCGATCACGAACAGGGGCGCCACGCACTCGGCCGCGGTCAGCGCCGCGCCCAGCGCGGGATTGTCATGCAACCGCAGATCGGCTGTGAAAAGGACGACAGCGACGCGCATGCCCCCACCCGCCTCGTTCCGGTGGCCCAGGCCGTGTCCTGCGGGCTCAGGCTAGGACACAAGGGACGCGAAGGACGGCATTGACTGTGACCCACGGGCTTGCGGATTCCTCGAAGGGATGTTCTGGTGTGGACACGCCGTGCCGGATCGACCGGCCGTGTGGAGCGCCCGTGCCGGATCGACCGGCCGCGCCGAGGCCGAAGACCAGGCCGGGAGACCTCTGGCACATGGTGTCGGTCCTCACTGCCGAGGAAGCGACTGATATTCCGTACCGGCCGTCCAGGGCCGGTCACAGTACGGCCCAGGATCGGCGACAGGCCAGCAGTGCCTGTCGCCAAGGGTCCGCGTTGGGAGATTCACGTGTCCGCTCTGTCGTCACAGCCGCCTCTGTCCGTCATCCGACCGTCCCGCCCGCCCGTCGCGATGGCGGCACCCCGCACCGGCGGCGCCCGCCACGCCCGGCCGCTGGGCCTCTACGACACCTGGTGGACGGTCGCCGGTGCCGCCGTCGCCCTGTGCGCGGGCTGGGCCGCCAGCGTGTGGGTCTCCATCCACCTCCAGGCGGACGCGTCCCTGCACACGGTCGCGCTCTTCGTGCACCTCGCCAGCCTCGTCCTGGGCTTCGGCGCCGTACTCGTCGCCGACTACTACGGACTGCTGTGGATCACCGGCCGCAGCACCCTGAGCGAGGCTCTGGGCAGCGCGGGCAAGCTCCACCTGCCCATCTGGGCCGGCCTCGCCGGACTCGTCGTGAGCGGCACCCTGCTCCACCCCAACCCCTCGGCCACGCTCACCGCGATCAAGCTGGCGTTCGTCCTCGTCCTGAGCCTCAACGGCCTCCAGGCGGGCCTGCTCAACAAGCACATGGCCCGACAGCCCGCCGGCGAGCCGTCGCCGCGCCTGCTGGCCTGGGGCGGGGCCACCGCGATGATCTCCCAGATCTGCTGGTGGGGCGCCGTGGTCATCGGCTTCATGAACACGCCGCACTGACAGGCGCGTTCCTCCACGGAAAGGGCTGCTGCCCCCGTCTCCTCGACGGGGGCAGCAGCCCTTTCCGCGTGCGGTTCAGTCGCCGCAGGCGGCGATCAGTCCGGCGGCCTCGTCGCCGATCGACCGGGCGAGCAGGTCCAGATCGGGCACGGCGACGGCGTCGGCGAGCAGGCCGTAGCAGACACGGTCCTCGTACGTGGTGATGCCCACGGCGAGGGACTGCCCGGGAGCGAGCGGGGCGAGTGGATAGACCTCGCGGACGCGGCTGTTCGCGAGCGTGAGGCCATGGGCGTCGCGCAACGGGACGCTGGAGACCAGCAGGTCGTAGAAGAGGCGGCCCGAGCGGGCGATCAGACCGCCGCCGAAACGGTGGCCGAGGGGCGGGATGGCCTCGGCGAGCAGCGCCGCGGCGCCCGGCCCGCTGGCGGGCCCGGCCTGCTTGTTGCGGTCCATGATCTTGCGCACCGCGCGCAGGCGGGCGAGGGGTTCGGCCTCGTCGACGGGGAGCCGGGCGAGATAGCCGGAGAGCCGGTTGCCCGAGGCGCTCGGGTCGCTCGGGTCGCGCAGCGACACGGGGACGAGGGCGCGTGGCTGTACGCCGTCGCTGCCGTCGCCGCGCTTGTCGAGCCAGCGCCGCAGGCCGCCCGCGACCACGGCGAGGAGGACGTCGTTGACCGTGCCGCCCGTGGCCTCGCGGACGCGGTTCACGTCGCGCAGGTCGACGGTCGCGCCGTCGGCGCGGCGAGCGCCGGTGGCGCGGGAGGCCAGGGCGGGCGAGGAACGCACGTCCAGCGCGGCACGGGCCATGGCGGAGCCGATCGACAGGGCCCGCCCGGCATCGGTGACGGCGCCGCGCACCAGGCCGGGCAGTTCGCGCGGATCGGGCAGGCGCAGAGCGGAGCCGTACTTCTCCGTCCGTGGTGCCTTGGCCGCGATCGGCGCCCCGTCGGCAGCGGCGGGGTCCAGGAGCGACAGGGCGTACGACGCCGCGCGCATGCCGTCCGCGTGGGCGTGGTGGAACGTGAACAGCACGGCGAAGGACGTGCCGTCCGCGCCCGGCAGCACATGCGCGGCCCACGGCGGCCGCTCCCGCTCCAGAGGCTGCTGCATCAGGGCCCCGGCGGCCGCGAAGAAGTCCCGTACGGGCGCGGTGAGATGGACGTGGTCCGACGGGTCGTAGCCGGGGGCGACATGGCGGGCGGCGCCGCCGAAAGGGAACAGGACGGGGCGGATTCGGGTGTTCAGCCCCGGTACGCGGGCCGCGCGGCCCGCGAGCAGCCCGGCGGCACGCCGGGCGGCGTCCGGGGTGTCGGCGTCGAGGACGACGAGCCCGCCCATGTGCAGGGGATGACCGGCGGACTCGATGTTCCAGAAGGCGAGGTCGAGCGGCGTGAGCGGTTCGGGGGTCACTTCAGGGGTCACGGGGTCTCCGGGATCACGGGGCGTGGACGTGCTCGCGCGTCGGGCGGGCCAGGGGACGACGCTGCTGGACGGAAGAGAGCAGAAGTCAATCGCTGCCGGTCGACTACGGTCAAGTGTGGACTGGATACGCTCCGTTAACGGCATGTGAAGGGCCATAGGTTTCAGCCCTTCCCCAACCCCTCTGACGGACCCCCTTCCTCGGGTAACCCGCCCCCGACCACTGCGTCGACCCCGCACGCCAGTTGTCCGGATCGGAACCCCCTGCCAAAGCGCTCCGCCGGAATCGCGATCCGGTCGCCGCGGGCCGGTGGGGGCTGGTCGCGCAGTTCCCCGCGCCCCTTACGGGGCGCGGTACTGCACCGGACTTCGGCAAGGCCGCTCAGGCGGCGGGCACCACCCGCTGATCCGGACCGTTGTACGCGCCCAGCGGACGGATCAGCGCGTTGTGGGCCAGCTGCTCGGTGATGTGCGCCGTCCAGCCCGTGACACGGCTCATCACGAAGATGGGGGTGAAGGACGGGATGTCGAACCCCATCAGGTGGTACGCGAGCCCCGCCGGGTAGTCGAGGTTGGGGTGGATGCCCGTACGGGCGGCCATCGCCTCGCGCAAGGCCGTGTGCAGGGCCGCCAGACGGGCGCTCTCCGGGTCGGCCGACAGGGCGACGAGCCGGTCCGCGGCCTGCTGCATCAGCGGGACGCGGGAGTCCCCGTGCTTGTAGACGCGGTGGCCGAAGCCCATGACCTTGCGCTTGGCGGCCAGTGCCGTCGCCAGCCACTCGCCGGCCCGCGCCGGGTCGTCGATCTCCTCCAGCGTCCGCATCACCGCCTCGTTGGCCCCGCCGTGCAGCGGCCCCTTGAGCGCGCCGATCGCGGCCGTCACCGCGCTGTAGAGGTCGGAGAGCGTGGACGTCACCACCCGCGCGGTGAACGTCGAGGCGTTGAAACTGTGCTCGGCGTACAGGATCAGCGAGACCTCGAAGCAGCGCACCACCTCCGGGTCCGGCACCTCGCCGAAGCACATGTGGAAGAAGTTCTCGGCGAGCCCCAGCGAGGGGTCGGGCGGGATCGGGTCGAGGCCGCGCCGCCTGCGGTGGTCGGCGGCGACGACCACCGGCAGTTTCGCCAGCAGCGCCAGGGACTTGGCGCGGTTGGCGGCCGGGCTGCCGTCGTCCTCGGCGGGGTCCTCCGCGCCGAACAGGCTGACGGCGGTCCGCAGGACGTCCATCGGGTGGCACGTCCGGGGCAGCCGGGCCAGTAGCTCCGCCGTCGTGCGGGCCGGCGGGCGCAGGGCGCGCTCGCGCGCCCGGAACTCCCGCAGCTGCCCGGCGTCGGGGAGCTCGCCGTGCCACAGCAGATGGGCGACCTCCTCGAACGAACGGCGTTCGGCCAGTTCCTGGACGGGATAGCCCCGGTACGTCAGGGAGTTGCTCTCCTCTATGACCGTGGAGATGGCGGTGGTGTCGACGACGACCCCGGCCAGCCCGCGGTGGATGCCGATTGTCATGGGAACCTCCGATGGTCGGGTCAAGTCAGGCCGGGTCAGGCGCCGGGCGGGAGAGTGAAGTCGAAGACCGAGGCGTCGAAGGCCGTGTACTCCTCGTAGCCGAGGAGCTCGTACAGCCGCGACCGGGTCTGCATCCGGGGGAGCAGGGACTCCTGGGACCCCTCGGCGGCCAGCGTGCGCAGACCGTCCTCGACGGCGCCCATGGCCAGGCGCAGCAGGGTGACCGGGTAGAGGGCGATGTTGTAGCCGAGGTCCTGGAGCGTATGGGCGTCCAGCAGCCGGCCCTTGCCGAACTCGGTCATGTTGGCGAGCAGGGGGACGTCCACGGCCGCGCGGAACGCCTCGAACTCCCGCTCGTCCGCGAGGGCCTCGGGGAAGACGGCGTCGGCGCCGGCGTCCACGTACGCCTTCGCGCGGTCGATCGCCGCGGCCAGGCCCTCCACGGCGCGGGCGTCGGTGCGGGCCATCAGCAGGAAGTCCGGGTCCCGGCGGGCGTCGGCGGCGGCGCGTACCCGTCGCGCCATGTCCTCGCGGGACACGACCGCCTTGCCGTCGAGGTGCCCGCAGCGCTTGGGGTTCACCTGGTCCTCCAGGTGGAGCCCGGCCAGGCCCGCGTCCTCCATCAGCTGGACGGTCCGCGCGGCGTTGAGCGGACCGCCGAAGCCGGTGTCCGCGTCGATGAGGGCGGGCAGGTCGGTGGCGCGGCAGATCTGCTGGGCGCGGACGGCCAGTTCGGTCGCGGTGGTGAGCCCGATGTCCGGCAGGCCGAGGTCGGCGGAGAGCACGGCCCCGGAGAGGTAGACGGCGTCGAAGCCGGTCTCCTGGATCAGGCGCGCCGAGAGCGGGTTGACCGCGCCCGGTACGCGCAGCAGCCGCCCGGAGGCGAGCCGCTCGCGGAAGGCGCGGCGCCGCTCGGCGGGGGTGGTGCGGGTGTGCAGCATCAGAACAGCCCCTTGGGCAGCCCGGCGTCGTACGCGGCGAGGGTGGCGGTGCCGACGGAGGGGAACAGCCCGTCCAGGCCGGCCGTGTCCAGCTCGGCCAGCCGTCCGGCGGTCTCCAGGAAACGGTCCTGGTCCTTCGGCTCGACGCGGCCCTCGGCGAGGGTGCGGAACTTGGCGGCGTAGTCCGCGCGGCCGAAGGGCCGGGCACCGGCGGGGTGGGCGTCGGCGACGGCCAGCTCGTCCTCGATCACCGTGCCGTCGGTGAGGGTGACCACCGCGCGGCCGCCGAACGCGCGGCGCCCCGGGGCCGGGTCGTGGTAGCGGCGGGTCCACTCCGGGTCCTCCACCGTCGAGACCTTCCGCCACAGCGCGACGGTCTCCGGCCGGCGGGCGCGCTCGGGCGCGTAGGAGCGCTCGTGGTGCCAGACACCGTCCTCCAGAGCGACGGCGAAGATGTACGGCACCGAGTGGTCCAGCGTCTCCCGGGCGGCCCCGGGGTCGTACTTCTGCGGGTCGCCGGACCCGGAGCCGATCACCTGGTGGGTGTGGTGACTGGTGTGGAGGACGATCCGCTCGACGCGCGCCGACGGCCCGATCCGGGGGCCCAGCCGCCGGGCGAGGTCGATGACGGCCTGCGCCTGGTACTCGGCGGAGTGCTCCTTGGTGTACGTCTCCAGGATGCCGCGCAGGGCCTCCCCGGGCTCCGGCAGCGCGACGGTGTACTCGGCGTCCGGACCGCCCAGCATCCAGGCCAGGAAGCCGTCCTCGCCCTCGTAGATCGGCGACGGCGAGCCCTCGCCGCGCATCGCGCGGTCCACGGCCTCGACCGCCGCCTTCCCGGCGAACGCCGGCGCGAACGCCTTCCAGCTGGAGATCTCGCCCTTGCGGGACTGCCGGGTGGCGGTCGTGGTGTGCACCGCCTGCTGCACGGCCTGGTACACCGTCTCCGTGGGCAGCCGCAGCATCGCCCCGATGCCGCAGACGGCGGCCGCGCCCAGGTGGGCGACGTGGTCGACGCGGTGCTCGTGGAGGCAGACGCCCTTGACGAGGGCGACGTGCACCTCGTACGCGGCGACGATGCCGCGCAGCAGGTCGGCGCCGGAGCGACCGGTGTGCTGGGCGACGGCGAGCAGGGGCGGGATGTTGTCGCCGGGGTGGGAGTAGTCGGCGGCCAGGAACGTGTCGTGGAAGTCCAGCTCCCGGACGGCCGTGCCATTGGCCCAGGCCGCCCACTCCGGGGAGACCCGCGCCCCGGCCGGGGCACCGAGGACGGAGGCGCCGGGGCGGGCGTGGTGGGGGAGGGCCTGCGACCGGGCGACGGCCACCGGGCGGCGCGCCAGGGAGGCGACGGCGACGGCGGTGTTGTCGACGACCCGGTTGACGGCCATCGCGGCGGCGTCGGGGTCGAGTTCCGCGGCCGCCGGGGTGGCGGTGGCGACGGCCGCGAGCTTCCAGGCGAGCTGGTCCTCGCGGGGCAGCGGGGCGGCGCTGGGGTGGACGCGTATCCGGTGGTCGATCAACGGGGCTCCTCGGAGGACGATCCGGCTTCCGTGAACCGAGCCTGCCCGCTCCGTCCGCCGTCCGCGACGGCTCCAACCTGCGGAATCCGTACAGCCCCGGGCTGTGAATCCGCGAAAGTTGCGAAACATGCGGATGCTACTTTCGCAGTAGGGACCAGGAATCGGGGACTTCGAGGGGGACGGGCGGCATGGCACGAGCGGCGGGCCGGAAGATCTACGCGCACGCGAAACTGCGGCGGCTCCGCCGCGAGCACGGACTCAACCAGGTGGAGCTCGCCCGCGAACTGGGGATCTCCACCAGCTATCTCAACCAGATCGAGCAGAACCAGCGGCCGCTCACGGCCTCCGTGCTGCTGCGGATCGCCCAGGTGCTCGGCGTCGACGCCGAGTTCTTCTCCGAGGCCGACGAGGAACGGCTCACCACCGACCTCCGGGCCGCCCTCGGCGACGAGGCATGCGGCTCCGGGGCCCCGCCGCCCACCGAGGAGATCGCCGAAGTCGCCCGCGACCACCCCGAGGTGGCCCGCGCCCTCGTCGCCCTCCACCGCCGCTACCGCGACGCCGCGGAACGGACCGCCGCCCTGGCCGCCCCCGGCGACACCACCGCCCTGCCGCCCGCCGAACCCCACGACGAGGTACGGGACTTCTTCTACGAACACCACAACCACTTCGGCCCGCTCGACACCGCCGCCGAACGGACCGCGGCCGAACTGGGGATCCGGCCCGGCCGCTCCGCCGAGGCGCTCACCGCCCGCCTCGCGGCACGGCACGGCGTCACGGTCGTCCAGGCGGCCCCGGCCCAGACGGCCGACGCCCGGCGCTTCGACCCCGACACCCGGCTGGTGTTCCTGTCCCCCTGGCTCAGCGACGGCCAACGCGCCTTCCAGCTGGCCACCCAGCTGGCCTTCCTGGAGCACGGCCCCCTGCTGGACGCCCTCGCCGACGACGCGGCCCTGTCCTCCCCGGACTCCGTCGCCCTGGCGCGCATCGGCCTGGCCGACTACTTCGCGGGCGCGCTGCTCATGCCGTACACCGCCTTCCACACGGCGGCCGAGGAGCTGCGCTACGACGTCGAACTGCTCGGCTCCCGCTTCGGCGTGGGCTTCGAGACCGTCTGCCACCGCCTCAGCACGCTCCAGCGGACGGGCCGGCGCGGGGTGCCCTTCTCATTCCTGCGGGTGGACCGGGCCGGGAACATCTCCAAGCGGCAGTCGGCGACGGACTTCCACTTCTCCCGGCTGGGCGGGACCTGCCCGCTGTGGACGGTGTACGAGGCGTTCTCCGCGCCCGGGCGGATCCTCACACAGGTCGCGGAGATGCCCGACGGCAAGCGGTACTTCTGGATAGCGCGGACCGTCACGCGCGGCGGCTTCGGCCACCGGGCCGCGCGGGCGGACTTCGCCGTCGCCCTGGGCTGCGAGCTCCGGCACGCGGGGCGGCTGGTCTACGCGGAGGGGGTGGCGCTGGACGACCCGCGGGCGGCCACCCCCATCGGCCTCGGATGCCGCATCTGCGAGCGCCGCGACTGCGCCCAACGCGCGCGCCCGCCGGCCGGTGGCCGACTCGACGTCGACCCCGACCGACGGACGCGGGTGCCTTATCCGGTGCTGGGCGCCCCGTAAGGGGCGCGGGGAACTGCGCGACAAGCCACGACGGCCCGCAGTCGGCTGACGGCACGTCGGCTCCGCAGTCGTTCGACCGCGCGCCGGCGGGGGCTGATCGCGCAGTTCCCCGCGCCCCTAACGGGGCACCCCGTGACGAGGCGCCCCCGGCAAGTGGGGTCAGCGGTGCCGGAACTCCGGCGCGCGCTTCTCCGTGAACGCCGCCATCCCTTCCTTCTGGTCCGCGACAGCGAACACCGCGTGGAAGACGCGCCGTTCGAAGCGCACGCCCTCCGCGAGCGTCGTCTCGAACGCCCGGTTCACCGCCTCCTTCGCCATCATGGCGACCGGCGCGGACATCCCGGCCACGGTCTCGGCGACGGACAGGGCCTCCGCGAGGAGGTCGTCCGCCGGGACGATCCGGGAGACCAGGCCCGCCCGCTCGGCCTCGGTCGCGTCCATGGTGCGCCCGGTCAGGCACAGCTCCATCGCCTTGGCCTTGCCGACGGCCCGGGTCAGCCGCTGCGAGCCGCCGATGCCGGGGATCACCCCGAGCTTGATCTCCGGCTGCCCGAAGACGGCGGTGTCGGCGGCGAGCAGGATGTCGCAGAGCATGGCGAGTTCGCAGCCGCCGCCCAGCGCGTAGCCGGAGACGGCCGCGAGGGTCGGGGTGCGGAGGGCGCCGAGCCGGTCCCAGGCGGTGAACCAGTCGTTGAGGTACATGTCCATGTACCCCTGTGGCTGCATCTCCTTGATGTCGGCACCGGCGGCGAACGCCTTCGCCGAGCCGGTGAGGACGATACAGCCGACGTCCGGGTCCCGGTCGAGGGCTTCCGTGGCCTCGACGACCTCGTTCATGACCTGCAGATTGAGGGCGTTGAGGGCCTTGGGGCGGTTGAGGGTGACAAGGGCGACCCGGCCCTTGCGCTCGACGAGGATGGTCTCGTACGCGGTGGTCATCAGGAAGCCGTCTCGTTTCGTTCGTTCTGCTGCCGGATCGTCCGGATGATCCCGGAGAAGTCCTCCGCCGCCCCGGCGCCCGAGGCGTACTCCGCGTACCGCTTCGCCGCCTCGATCCCGAAGGCGGAGCCGATGCCGCTCGCGCGGAGCGCGTCGGCGGCGAGGCCGAGGTCCTTGGCCATCAGGGGGGCCGCGAAGCCGGGCCGGTAGTCGCGGTTGGCCGGGCTGGCCGGGACCGGGCCGGGCACGGGGCAGTTGCTGGTCAGCGCCCAGCACTGGCCGGACGACGTGGAGGCCACGTCGAAGAGGGCCTGGTGGGACAGGCCGAGGCTCTCGCCCAGGACGAAGGCCTCGCCGACCGCGATCATCGAGATGCCGAGGATCATGTTGTTGCAGATCTTCGCGGCCTGTCCGGCGCCCGGGCCGCCGCAGTGGACGGCCTTCTTCCCCATGGCGGCGAGCAGCGGTTCGGCCCGGGTGAACTCGGCCTCGCCGCCACCGGCCATAAAGGTCAGGGCGGCGGCCTCGGCACCGGTCACCCCGCCGGAGACGGGCGCGTCCAGGGCGTGGTGGCCGGCCTTGACCGCGGCCTCGTGGGCGGCGCGGGCGTCGGCGACGTCGATGGTGGAGCAGTCGATGAAGAGCGTGCCGGGCGCGGCGGCGGCGAGGAGCCCCTCGTCCTGGTAGAGGGCGAGGACATGCCGTCCGGCGGGGAGCATGGTGATCACCACGTCCGCGCCGGCGGCGGCGTCCGCCGCCGAGGCCGCGGGCTCGACGCCGGCGGCCGCGGCCGTCTCCAACGAGGCGGCCACCAGGTCGTAGCCGCGCACCCGGTGCCCGGCCTTGACGAGGTTGGCGGCCATCGGGCCGCCCATGTGGCCGAGGCCGACGAAACCGACGGTCAGGGGAGTACGGGTGCTCATCACGCCACCTCCTGGGACAGGGTGAGTTCCTTCTCGCCCAGCGGTGCGAAGAACCGGGCGACGTCCGCCTCGCCCACCTCGGCGAGCGTGGCGGGGGACCAGCGCGGGTTCCGGTCCTTGTCGATCACCTGGGCACGGATGCCCTCCACCAGGTCCGGCGCGGCCAGGGCCGCGCACGAGACGCGGTACTCCTGCTCCAGCACCCGCTCCAGCGGGCCGAGCCCCGGGACGGCGCGCAGCGCGGCGAGGGTGACCTTGAGCGCGGTGGGGGACTTGGCGAGGATCGTCTCGGCGGCCTGCTTGGCGGCCGGGGTGCCATGGCCCTGGAGGCGCTCGACGATCTCCTCGACGGTGCCGGCGGCGTAGCAGGCGTCGATCCACTCGCGGTGACCGGCCAGTTCGCCACCGGGCGCCTCGGCGGTGTGCCGGGCGACGACCTCGTGGGCCGGGGCGTCGGCGAGCTCCGCGAGGAGCGCGGGCAGCCGGTCCGAGGGGACGAAGTGGTCGGCGAGCCCGCACAGCAGGGCGTCGGCGGCGCCCACCGCCTCGCCGGTCAGGGCGAGATGGGTGCCGAGCTCCCCGGGCGCCTTCGCCAGCAGGTGGGTGCCGCCGACGTCGGGGACGAAGCCGATGCCGGTCTCGGGCATGGCCACCCGGGAGCGCTCGGTGACGATCCGTACGCCGCCGTGGGCGGAGACGCCGACGCCGCCGCCCATGACGATGCCGTCCATGACGGCCACGTACGGCTTGGGGTAGCGGGCGATCCGGGCGTTGAGCCGGTACTCGTCGCGCCAGAAGTCCGCCGAGGCCGTGCCACCGGAGCGGGCGTCCTCGTGGATGGAGCGGATGTCGCCGCCCGCGCACAGCCCGCGCTCGCCCGCGCCGGTGATGACGACGGTCTCGACGGCCGGGTCGTGCTCCCAGGCGGTGAGGGCCTCGTCGATGCGGGAGACCATGGCGTGGGTGAGGGCGTTGAGGGCCTTGGGCCGGTTGAGAACGATATGGGCGGCCCGGCCCTCGACCCGGAACAGTACGGGATCGTCGCTCATCGGCCGGTCGTCGCTCATCGGCCGGCCCCCGTCAGGCCGCGGGCCACGATGAGGCGCATGATCTCGTTCGTTCCCTCCAGGATCCGGTGGACCCGGAGATCGCGGACGATCTTCTCGACGCCGTACTCGTTGAGGTAGCCGTAGCCGCCGTGGAGTTGCAGCGCCTGGTCGGCGACGTTGTACCCGGTGTCGGTGGCGAAACGTTTCGCCATGGCGCACAGCTGGGGTGCCTGGTCGTCGCCGCGGTCCAGCGCCTCGGCGGCCTGGCGGACCAGGGCGCGGGCGGCGGTCAGCTCGGTGGCCATGTCGGCGAGGCGGAAGCGCAGGGCCGGGGAGTCGATGAGGGACTCCCCGAATGCCTGCCGGTCGGTGAGGTAGGCCAGGGTGCGGTCGAGGGCGCTCTGGGCGCCGCCGAGGGAGCAGGCGGCGATGCCGAGCCGGCCGCCGTTGAGACCGCTCATGGCGATGCGGAAGCCCTCGCCCTCGCCGCCGAGCAGCCGGTCGGCGGGGATCCGGACGCCGTCGAGGATCACCTGGCGGGTGGGCTGGGCGTTCCAGCCCATCTTCTTCTCGTTGGGGCCGAAGGACAGGCCGGGGTCGTCGCGGTGGACGAGGAAGGCGGAGACGCCGCGCGCCCCGGGGCCACCGGTGCGGGCCATGACGATGTAGACGTCGGTCGAGCCCGCGCCGGAGATGAACTGCTTGACGCCGTCGAGGACGTACTCGTCGCCGTCGCGGTCGGCGCGGGTGGTCAGCGCGGCGGCGTCGGAGCCGGCGCCCGGCTCGGTGAGGCAGTAGCTGCCGAGGGTCTCCATCGAGCACAGGCCGGGCAGATAACGGGCGCGCTGGGCGTCGTCGCCGTAGTGGTCGATCATCCAGGCGACCATGTTGTGGATGGAGAAGTAACCGGCGACGGAGGGGCAGCCCGTGGCCAGGCTCTCGAAGACGAGGACGCCGTCGGCGCGGGTGAGGCCGGAGCCGCCGGACTCCTCGCGGACGTAGACGCCGCCGAGGCCGAGGTCGGCGCCCTTGCGGAGGACGTCGACGGGGAAGTGCTTGTCGCGGTCCCAGTCGACGGCGTTCGGGGCGAGGTGCTCGCGGGCGAAGTCGAGGGTGGTCTCGGCTATGGCGCGCTGGTCCTCGGTGAGGAAGGTGGTCGTCATGGCGGTCAGCCCATCGTCGGGATCGTGAAGCTCGCGCCCTCCTTGACCCCCGAGGGCCAGCGCGAGGTGACGGTCTTGGTGCGGGTGTAGAAGCGGATGGCGTCGGGGCCGTGCTGGTTGAGGTCGCCGAAGCCGGACCGCTTCCAGCCGCCGAAGGTGTGGTAGGCGACGGGCACGGGGATCGGGACGTTGACGCCGATCATGCCGGTGTCCACGCGGCGGGTGAAGTCGCGGGCGGTGTCCCCGTCGCGGGTGAAGAGGGCGACGCCGTTGCCGAAGGGGTGCTCGCTGGGCAGCCGCAGGGCCTCCTCGTAGTCGGCGGCGCGGACCACCGACAGCACGGGACCGAAGATCTCCTCCTGGTAGATCCGCATGTCCGGGGTGACGCGGTCGAAGAGGGTGGCGCCGGCGAAGAAGCCGTTCTCGTGGCCCGGCAGGACGAAGTCCCGGCCGTCGACGACCAGTTCCGCGCCCTCCTCGACGCCCAGGTCGACGTAGCCGCGCACCCGGTCGACGGCGTCGCGGCCGACGAGCGGGCCGAAGTCCGCCTCGGGGTCGTCGGAGCGGCCGATGCGGAGCGTGCCGATGCGCTCCTTGAGCTTGGCGACGAGCGCGTCGGCGGTCTCCTCGCCGACGGGCACGGCCACCGAGATGGCCATGCAGCGCTCCCCGGCGGAGCCGTAGCCGGCGCCGATGAGCGCGTCGACGGCCTGGTCGAGGTCGGCGTCGGGCATCACGATCATGTGGTTCTTGGCGCCGCCGAAGCACTGGGCGCGCTTGCCGTGGGCGGCGGCGGTGGCGTAGATGTGCGCGGCGATCGGGGTGGAGCCGACGAAGCCGACGGCGCCGACGCGCGGGTCCTCAAGGAGGACGTCCACGCTCTCCTTGTCGCCGTTGAGAACGTTGAGGACGCCCGCCGGGAGGCCCGCCTCCAGGAACAGCTCGGCGAGCCGCAGCGGTACGGACGGGTCGCGCTCGGAGGGCTTGAGGATGAAGGCGTTGCCGCAGGCGATCGCGGGGGCGGCCTTCCACAGCGGGATCATCGCGGGGAAGTTGAACGGGGTGATGCCGGCGGCGACGCCGATCGGGCGGCGCAGGGAGTGCACGTCGATGCCGGTGCCGGCGTTGTCCGTGAACTCGCCCTTGAGCAGATGCGGAATGCCCGCGGCGAACTCCACCACCTCCAGGCCGCGCTGGATGTCGCCGAGCGCGTCGGGGACGGTCTTGCCGTGCTCGGAGGACAGCAGTCGGGCCAGCGCGTCCTTCTCGCCCTCGACCAGCTGGAGGAAGCGCAGCAGGACCCGGGCCCGGCGCTGGGGGTTCCACTCGCCCCACTCGCGCTGGGCGCGGACCGCGTCGGCGATGGCCGCCTCGGTCTCCGCCCGGTTCGCCAGGGGCACCCGGGCCTGGACCTCGCCGGTGTTGGGGTCGTACACATCGCCGAAGACCCCCGATGTTCCGGGGGTGTGCTTTCCGCCGATGAAGTGGGTCAGTTCACGGACCATGGAAGCCTGCTCTCATCAGGTGAGATCCGGGGACAGGCACGGCGGGGCCGCGGGCGCGCGCCCTTGTGGGGCGCGGTCCGTCCTGTCCGTCCTCGTGGTGCCCCCGAACATATAGTTGGACGTCCTACTAAGTCCAGAGTCGAAAAAACGTGCGAGGCGGCCGGGTGGCCGCCCCGCACGCCGGGGACGGGAGAAACGGAATCGGTCAGGAGACGGGTTCGGCCAGGCTCTGGGCCGAGCGGTCGGGGCCGGCCCGGTGGACGAGCAGCCGTTCGGCCAGGTGCCCGAAGAGCAGCCCGAAGCCCGCCCACAGGACGCACTGGATGGCCAGGGCCGCGAGGCGGAACCGCCACAGCACGGTGGCCGGGAAGTCTGCGGGCACCTCGTCGACCACGGGCAGGACGGCATACGCCACCCCTGCCATCAGCACGAACGCCGCCACCGCGACGACGCCGGCCCACCAGGTGCCCAGCCGGGGGGCCAGCGCGCGGCCCAGGAAGATCGCGGCGACGCCCAGCAGGACGCTGAGCGCGATCATCAGGAAGTACAGCGCGGTGCGCTTGCCGATGGTGTCGGGGTCGCCGACGGACGGCGGATTGGCCGGGTACTTGAGGAACGGCACCACATAGACCACCAGCAGCCCGCCCAGCGAGAGCAGGGCCGCCGTGGCGCGCGGGCCGGTCCGGCCGATCCGGCCCAGGGCCACGCAGAAGGCCAGCGCCGCGATGCCGCCGAGCGCGACGCCGTAGACCAGGACGCCGGTCGCCAGCCCGGCCGTGGACTGGAGGGTGCGGCTGACCAGCTCCACACCGTGGTCGCCGTGGCTGTGGGCCTCCTCGAAACCGATGGCCTTGTCCACGGACGGCTCACCGAGCAGATAGGCCACGAGCAGCGCGAGGCACCCCGCCGCCAGCCCGGCGAGCATGCCGCGCACCAGGAGCGACCGTACGGAGACGGTGTTCACGGGACGGTCGGTGTTCACGAGACGGACTCCCCGGCGGTCAGTGGCACGGGAAGCCGAGCAGGTGGCGTCCGTCGTGGACCCACTCGTGGACGCCCTCGCCGGAAAGCAGCGAGGTGGCGCCCTGTTCGGCGCCGACGAAGTACAGCAGGATCAGCATGAGAAGCCCGAAGAAGACCGCCCACGGGGCGATCGCCTTCAGGGATATCGGCGCGACCTCCGGCCGGGCGGAGGAGCCGGAGACGGGAGCGCCGGACGTGGGAACGGCGGAATAGGCCATGATCAAACCTCCTGGGGAAACACGCGTCCCAGAACTAGGGGTTCTTGGACGACGGGAGGCGGGTCTGACTCCCCGGGCGTCGCCGCGCTGCCGCGAGCGTTCGGCCGGATTCACAGTGGCGCGACCGTGCCGGATTCCCACCGGCTTCCGTCACCCCGTCGTCATGTCCACGCGACCGTACCGTTCAGGCCAACGTCGCGCCATGGGGTGGGGGGATGCGCACCGGCGTATGAACCGGCGTGCACGGCCTGGGTGTGCGCCGCGGGCGAGCCTCCTTCACACCCTCCACACCGTCGCGGCGCCCGGATATCGTCCGTATGCCGTCCCTGTGTGACCGGTATATGAACAGGGCTGTTCGGCGGGTGACTTCTGTGCCTACGCTGACCACGCAGCCGGTTCGCCCTGCCCGCCAGGCAGACGCGTCGCAAGAGGGAACCCGGTGGGAATCCGGGACTGCCCCGCAGCGGTGTGCGGGAACGACCGCCGTCATACGCACTGGGCCCGGCGGGCCCGGGAAGCGACGGCCATTAGGTGTCCGCCCTCGGGTGGACGTGCCCGCGAGTCCGAAGACCTGCCCGCTGCCCGCGCGCGAACGAATCGCGCGCGGAGATCCCGGTGACCCCGAGGGCGGGTCGGCGCGCACGGACGAGCACTCGGCGGCTCGCCCGCACCGACACGACCCCTCGCGGCCTCTCCGGGATCCCGGAAGACGAGCTCGCGAAGGAGAGTTCCGTGACCAGCAAGTCCGCAGCCGCGGCAGCCCGGGCCACCGTGTACGGCTACCCCCGTCAGGGACGGGACCGGGAACTGAAGAAGGCCGTCGAAGGCTACTGGAAGGGCGCCGTCTCCGCCGACGCCCTGCGCCGGACCGCCGCCGGACTGCGCGCCGCCACATGGCGCGATCTCGACGCCGCCGGCCTCCACGAGGTCCCCACCGGTGACTTCTCGTACTACGACCACGTCCTCGACACCAGCGTCATGCTCGGCGCGATCCCCGCCCGCCACCGCCCGGCCTTCGCCGCCGACCCCCTGGACGGCTACTTCGCCATGGCACGCGGAACCCAGGACGTGGCGCCCCTGGAGATGACCAAGTGGTTCGACACCAACTACCACTACCTCGTCCCGGAGCTCGGTCCCGACACCGTCTTCACCGCCGACCCCGCCAAACAACTCGGCGAACTCCAGGAGGCCCTGGCCCTCGGCCTCGCCGCCCGCCCCGTCCTCGTCGGACCGGTCACCTACCTCCTGCTCGCCAAACCCGCCCCCGGCGCCCCGGCCGGCTTCGACCCGCTCACCCTCCTGGACCGGCTGCTGCCCGTCTACGCCGAGGTGCTCACCGCGCTGCGCGCCGCCGGGGCCGAGTGGGTCCAACTGGACGAGCCCGCCCTCGTCCAGGACCGCACCCCGGCCGAACTGAACGCGGCAGCCCGCGCCTACCGCGACCTCGGGGCCCTGGCGGACCGGCCGAAACTCCTCGTCGCCTCCTACTTCGACCGCCTGGGCGAGGCCCTGCCCATGCTGGCCAAGGCCCCCGTCGACGGCCTCGCCCTCGACTTCACCGGCCCCGCCGCCGCCAACCTCGACGACCTCGCGGCCGCCGGCGGACTGCCCGGCAAACGACTCGTCGCGGGCGTCGTCGACGGCCGCAACGTCTGGATCAACGACCTGACGGCGTCGCTGGCCACCCTCGCCACCCTCCTCGGCCTCGCCGGCCGCGTGGACGTCGCCGCCTCCAGCTCCCTCCTCCACGTCCCCCTCGACGCCACCGCCGAACGCGACATCGACCCGCGGATCGCCCGCTGGCTCGCCTTCGCCCGCCAGAAGACCACCGAGATCGTCACCCTCGCCCGCGGCCTCGGCCACGGCACCGCTGCCATCGCCGCCGAACTCGCCGCCAACCGCGCCGACCTGGCCTCCCGCGCCGGCTCCGCCCTCACCCACGACCCGGCCGTCCGCGCCCGCACCACCGCCGTCACCGGCGACGACGCCCGCCGCTCGCTGCCCTACGCCGAGCGGACCACCGCCCAGCGCGCCCGCCTGGGCCTGCCCCCGCTGCCCACGACCACCATCGGCTCCTTCCCCCAGACCGGCGAACTACGCACCGCCCGCGCCGACCTGCGCGCCGGACGCATCGGCACCGACGCCTACGAGCGGCGCATCGAGGCCGAGATCCGCGAGGTCGTCGCCTTCCAGGAGAAGACCGGCCTGGACGTCCTGGTCCACGGCGAGGCCGAACGCAACGACATGGTCCAGTACTTCGCCGAACGCCTCACCGGCTACCTCGCCACCCGGCACGGCTGGGTCCAGTCCTACGGCACCCGCTACGTCCGCCCACCGGTCCTGGCCGGCGACGTCTCCCGCCCCGAGCCGATGACCGTGCGCTGGACGTCTTACGCCCAGTCCCTCACCAATCGGCCCGTCAAGGGCATGCTCACCGGCCCCGTCACCATGCTCGCCTGGTCCTTCGTCCGCGACGACCAGCCCCGCGCCGAGACCGCCCGCCAGGTCGCGCTCGCACTGCGCGACGAGGTCGCCGACCTGGAGGCGGCGGGCACCGCCGTGATCCAGGTCGACGAACCCGCCCTCCGCGAAACCCTGCCCCTGCGCACCGCCGACCGCCCCGCCTATTTGTCCTGGGCCACCGAGGCCTTCCGCCTGACCACCGGCGGCGTCCGCCCGGACACCCAGATCCACACCCACATGTGCTACGCCGAGTTCGGCGACATCCTCCAGGCCATCGACGACCTCGACGCCGACGTCATCAGCCTGGAGGCGGCACGCTCCCATATGCAGGTCGCGGGCGAACTCGCCGCCGCCGGCTATCCCCGCGAAGTTGGCCCCGGCGTCTACGACATCCACTCGCCCCGCGTCCCCGCCGCCGACGAGGCGGCCGCCCTGCTGCGCCGGGGACTTGCCGCCATCCCCGCCGAACGGCTGTGGGTCAACCCCGACTGCGGCCTGAAGACCCGAGGCTGGCCCGAGGTCCGTGCCTCCCTGGAGCATCTGGTGACGGCGGCCCGCACGGTGAGGGAGGAGCTCCCGGGCTCGTCCTCGTAAGGGCGCGCCAAGGGGTGCCCCGACCACCATCGGTGCACCCCTCGGCCCGGACGGCTGCGAGACTGACCACATGGCCGAACTCAACGGAAATCCCGCCACCCTCGACGATGTCCAGGCTCTCGCCCTCACGAATTACGGGCACTTCACGACCATGCGGATGGAGGACGGCACGGTACGGGGGCTGTCGCTCCACCTGGACCGCCTGGTGCGGGACTGCCGCATAGTCTTCGGCGTCGACCTGGACCGGCAACGGACCCTGAACTACATCCGCCAGGCCGCGGACGGCGTCACCGGGGTGGCCGGCCTCCGCGTCACCGTCTTCGACCCCACCCTCGACCTGTCACGCCCCAGCGCCGCCAAGAACCCCCACATCCTGGTGAACGTACGGCCGGCCGGCGCCCTGACGCCACCACCACTGACAGCGAAGACCTTCACCTTCACCCGCGACAACGCGGAGGTGAAACACATCGGGCTCCACCCACAGCTCAAGCTCCGCCGCGACGCCCAGCTCGCCGGTTTCGACGACGCCGTATTCGTCGAACCGGACGGCCGCGTATCCGAGGGTGCCACCTGGAACCTCGGCTTCGTCGACCAGCAGGGCACGGTCATCTGGCCGACCGCCCCAGCCCTCCCCGGCACGACGATGCTGCTGCTCCAGAGCCTCGACACCCCGAAGCAGATCACCGCCCCGGTACGGCTCGCCGACGTTCCCGGCATGGCCGCGGCGTTCGCCACGAACGTGTCCATCGGTGTCCGTACTGTCAGCGCGCTCGACGACGTGCGGTTCCCGCATGAGCACCCGGTGCTGATGGCACTGCGCGACGGGTATGCGGATATTCAAGGAGAGCGTCTTCGGAGCTCGTAACACGATCATGATCGGTGTTTCTTGAGGCGTCTCCGGCAAATAAGGGCGCAGGCCAATGAGACGAAGGTGTCGTGGAGTCCGGTGCGGCGTTCCCGGTGGACGGCGAGTCGTTTGAACTGGTGGCGCAGGGCGAAGGTCTGCTCGACGACGTAGCGGAGTTTGCCCGGTTCCTGGATTTTCGGGGCGCCCTTGCGGGAGATGACCGGCAGGATCCGACCTGGAACGGGGTGCCGCGTCCGTCGCAGATCAGGTGATGTTTGCTGCCCGTCTTCCGCCGGTCGACCGGCGACGGACCGGTGTCGGCTCCCCCTTTTTCGCGCGGATGCGGGAGCCGTCCGACGCACTCCGATGACGTCCATGCCGAAGGAACGGGTGGCCCGGGGGATATCGAAACGCTGTGGAACGCCTGCTGGACCAAACCCTGCGGCCTGCGCTCCCCCTTTCATTATCAGGGACACATGCGATCCCGCAGACCGCGGGGCGGATCGGGCATGCGTATTCGATCCCGCTCGACGTCGCTCCCAAGGTCGTTCGTACCTGGGTCACCACGCACTGAGGTTTTCTCGGCAAGCGAGTGAGGTGGCGGAGACGTTCGCCTCGCATGACCCTGAGCAGCACGTGAAGCCCCTGGTAGGAGGGGACTTGCGACAGATTCTGCCCGGCCCGGGAGGCTTCACGCGGTCTTTCGTCGTGCCATGCCCGACGTCCGCCTGCTACGACCCTCCTACCGCAACCGCGGTGTCCCATGTCCGGCGGAAACCCTGCTCAAGACGGCGCGGCAGATGACCAGGGATGCTGCGGTGGCGGTACGAGCGAGATCCGCGTCCGGTCCGGTCATGTGGTGTGTTGCGCCGCCGGTCGTGAGAAGTCCCGGATCCTACTGGTCGCGCTACTGGTCACGCCGGGGTCCGGGAAAGCAGAAATCCCCAGCTGCGCCGGGGATTTCTCTGTTCCTGCTGGTGTCCGAGGGGGGACTTGAACCCCCACGCCCGATAAAGGGCACTAGCACCTCAAGCTAGCGCGTCTGCCATTCCGCCACCCGGACCTGGTGCTTGTCGCTGCTGGGCAATCCCTGCGGCGACGTGGAAAAGAATACCAAGGTTTCGGGGTGCTCTTTCACGCCGGGTCGGCGTCGTGGTCCGGGGGCAGGACGCCGCGCACCGCGAGCGCGGCGCCCGCGCCGAGGAGGGCGCCGGCCAGGACGTCGGCGGGGTAGTGCACCCCCGTGTAGACGCGGGAGAAGCACACCGACCAGGCGAGCGGGGCGAGGGCCAGGCCCCAGGCGGGGTTCTCCAGGCCCACGCCGGTGGTGAAGGCGACGGCCGAGGCGGCGTGCCCCGACGGGAAGGACGTGGTGAACGGCTGCCGGGACAGCCGGCGGACCACGGGCACCGCGTCCAGCACCGGACGGCCGCGCCGTACCGTCCGTTTGCCGAGCGTGTTCACCGTCGCCGAGGCGGCCGCCAGCGACATCACGCCCCGCAGCGCGGCGCGCCGGGCGGGCGGCCCGCCCAGCAGGGCCGCGCCGGCGGCCATGCCGAGCCACAGCATCCCGTGGTCGGCGCCGCGCGACAGTCTCGGCAGCACCCGGTCGCCCGCCGGCCAGTGGTGGGTCGCGACCCGCTGGAACAGGGCCCGGTCCCATGCGCTCACCGTGTTCCGCATGCCCGGCGGGTACCCGCTCCGGCGGTGCGCACGCTCTCGGGTCCGGGGGCCGGTTCAGCCATATGCCGTACGGGGCATGCGCCCGCGGCGGAGCCCCCGGAGACTCGTGCACGGGGACGACCGCAGCACCTCGCTTTCGAAAGGCGGGCTCCGGATGAGCGCCAAGGACAAGGTCAGGGCGAAGGCCGAGCAGACGAAGGGTCTGATCAAGGAGACCGCCGGCCGGATGACCGGCGACCGGCGCATGGAGGCCCAGGGGCGCTACGAGCGGGCCAGGGGCGACCTCCGCGACGTCATGGAGAAGGCGCGGCAGGGCTTCAGGAAGAAGCACAAGTAGCCGCCGCCCGCCCGCGCGCGAGGCGTTCCGCACACGACCGGCCATGGACGCCGACAGCGTCGCCGACGAACTCTTCCTGCTGCGGCCGGAAGAGTTCACCGCCGCCCGCGACCGGCTCGCCGCCCGGGCCGTCCGCGACGGCGACCCGGAGCTGGCCCGCAGTCTGAAGGCCCTGCGTCGTCCCACGTCGGCGGCCTGGGTGTGCAACCTCCTCGTACGGAACCGGCCGGACGAGGCCCGCGCGCTCGTCCGCCTCGGCGAGGGGCTGCGCGAGGCCCACCGGACGCTGGACGGCGGACGGTTGCGCGAGCTCGGCCGTCGGCAGCGGGCCCTGGTCGCCTCGCTGTCCCGGGAGGCCCGCGGTCTCGCGGAGGAGGCGGGGCACCGGGTCGGTGACGCCGTGGCGCGTGAGGTCGAGGAGACCCTGTATGCCGTTCTCGCGGATCCCCGGGCGGCGGAGGAGTGGGCCGCCGGGCGGCTGTCCCGGCCTCTGGCCGGTGTGCCCGGATTCCCCGGGACGCTCCCCGGCCCGGCGGACCGGCTGGCGGCCCCGCCCGGAGGGGAGGCCGGGGCCGGGGACGGCGGCGCGGAGGGGGCCGAGGTCGCCGACCTGGCCGAGGCGCGCGAGCGGCGCCGGCGGGAGCGGCGGCGCGAGGAGCTCGACCGCGCCCGCCGCCGCGCCGAGCGGGCGGCGGCCGACGTCCGTGCCTGCGAGACGGAACTGGCCCGCGTCCGGAAGGCCGCCGACCGCGCGGAACGGGACGAGCGCACGGCCGGGCAGCACCTCGCCGAGCTGACCGTCGAACTGGACGCCGCCCGGGCCCGCCGGAGCACCGCCGAGGAGACGGTGGGGGAGGTGCGCGACCGGCTCCGCGAGGCGGAACGCGCCTGGCTCGCGGCCCGGGAGGCGGCCGAAGCCGCCGACGCCGAGGTCGACCGTCTGCGGTGAGGCGTTCAAGGTGGGGGAGGAATCGCCTGCCCCTTCGGAGCCCGTGCGATCCGTACCCCGGCGTCACGCCTCCATCAGCCGCCGGACCACCCGGTCGAAGACCCAGTGGCCGCACAGGGCCGTCACCGAGTCGAACGCCGTCGGCAGTCCCGCGATGTGCAGGACCTCTCGCCAGACGATCCAGGAGCCGGACCCCGACGGGCCCGCCTCCAGCTCGGCCCAGCCGGTCATGAAGGAGCCGCGCTTCTCCAGCCGGCAGTGGCCCGGACGGCCCCCGGCCGGCGGATGCCAGCGGACGACCTCCATGACGTCCTCGAACGCCGCCCGGCCCACACCGGTCCGGGCCGTGAACCGCGTCCCCACGCCCGTCGGCGGCGGCGTCGTCACCGCGACGCGGGTGAACGGGACGTGCTCCCCGTGCCGCTCCCAGTCGGTGAGCCGTCGCCACGCCTCGTCGACCGGGAGCCGGGAGTGGTGACTGATCAGAATGGATCTCACCACTGAAGGTATGTCACATCCTGGCGGCCTGTGCCGGGAACGGCTCGGGCTCGGTCACCACCGGTACCAGCGCCCCCGTCCGCCACCGGGCCCGGTGGACCTCATCAGGAAGCCCAGCAGCCAGATCACGAGCACGGCCACGGCCACCCACCACAGCACCTTGACGGCGAACCCCGCGCCGAAGAGGAGCAGGGCGAGGAGCAGGGCGAGAAGGATCGGAACCAAAAGACGTCCACCTCCTGCCGTTCGCCTGCCCGGTCGCACGCGGTTCATGTCCGGGACCAGGCGAGTAGACACTGTCTACCACCCTCTGGTAGACAGTGTCTATGTCACAGGAATCCGATACCTCCCTCCGGGAACGGCTGATCGACGCCGGGGTGGAGCTGGTGCTGACCGAAGGCACCGCCGCGCTCGGCCTGCGCGAGATCGCCCGCCGCGCCGGCGTCTCGCACGGGGCCCCGCGCCGGTACTTCCCGACGCACCACTCCCTCCTCTCCGCGATCGCCCGCCGAGGCTTCGCGGACCTCGGGGCCCGCGTCGCCGCCACGACGGAGCAGGCGACGACGGAGCAGGCCGCGACGGAGCAGGCCATGACGCCGCGCGCCCGGCTGGGCGCGCTGGCGCGGACGTACGTCGGATACGCGCTGGAATGCCGCGGCATGTTCGAGCTGATGTTCCGGCACGACCTGCTGGACAGCGAGAAGAACGCGCCGGACGGGGGCGGCGGCGGGGCCCGGCTCCGGGAGTCGACGCTCCCCATGTTCGGCCTCTTCACCGGACTCGTCGCCCACTGCCGCGCGAACGAGGCCACGCCGCCGGACGTCGCGGCCGCCGCCCTCTGGGCCAACCTCCACGGCATCGCCCAGCTCTGGACGTCGGAGAGCCTGCCCCTCGTCCTCGGCAGCCCCGCGCCGGAGATCCTCGACCGGCTCGTCACGGCCGCCCTCGACGCCCACCTCGGCCCGGTGAACCCATGACCGAGTCCGCACGCGCCCGCCTCGTCCTGCTCGTCAGCGTGGCCGGCGCGATGATCGTCGCGCTGGACGGCACGGTGCTGAGCGTGGCGCAGCCCAGCCTGCAACGGGACTTCGGCGCGGGCCTCGCCCAGGTCCAGTGGACGAGCACGAGCTATCTGCTGGCCGTCGCCGCGCTCCTCGTCGTCGCCGGACGCCTCGGCGACCGGTACGGGCACCCGCTGATGCTCCGCATCGGCCTGCTCGGCTTCGCGGCCGCCTCGGCCGGCATCGCGCTCGCGCCCGGCATCGGCTGGGTGATCGGACTGCGCGCCGTCCAGGGCGTGTTCGGGGCGCTCCTCCAGCCCGCGACCCTCGCCCTGCTGAGGTCGGCGTACCCGGAGGAGCGGCTCGGCCGCGCCGTCGCCCTCCGCACGAGCGCGATCGGGGTGGCGGCCGCGGCCGGACCCGTGCTCGGGGGCGCCCTCGTCGGCCCGCTGGGCTGGCGGGCGGTGTTCGTCATCAACGTGCCGGTCGCCCTCGCGAGCGCCGCGGTCACCCTCGCCGTCCGCGTCCCCGCGCCGCCCCACGACGGCTCCCGGCGGCTCGATCTCCCCGGCGCCGCTCTGCTCACGACGGCGCTCGCGGTCCTGGTGCACACCCTCGTCGGCGTACCGGAACACGGCTGGACCGCCCCGCCCACGCTCCTCGGCCTCGCGGCCGTCGCGGGGCTCGCGACGGCGTTCGTCGGGCACGAACGCCGCGCCGCGCGACCGATCGTGCCGCGCGCCGTGGCCCGGTCGGTACCGGTGACGGCGTCGATGACGCTGCTGTTGGTCACCTCGGCGGGCATGTTCGGCGCGTTGTTCGTGACGACGTTCTTCCTCCAGAACGTCCTCGGGTTCGGCCCGCTCGACTGCGGTCTGCGCGTGCTGCCGCTGACGGCCCTCATGGTGCTCGGCGCGCCCGTCGCGGGTGCTGCCCTGCGCCGCCACGGTCCGCGCCGTACCGCGACCGCCGGTTCGCTCCTCGTCGTCCTCGGCGTCGCCGGGCTCTCCCGGCTCGACGCGGACAGCTCGTGGACGGTCGCCGGGGCCGCCTTCGCGGTGCTCGGCGCGGGGTTCGCGACCGTGATGGTCACCGCCACCGGGACGGTCGTCGGCGACGCCCCGCCCGGCTACGCCGGGGTCGTCGGCGGCCTCAAGCAGACGGCGATGAACGTCGGGCCGGCCTTCGGCACAGCCGTCGCCGCGGGCATGATGCTCCTCCATCCGCAGGCCGGCGCCGGCGCCGCCCCGCGGATGGGCCCGACGCTCCTGGTCCTGGCCGGGGTCACCGCCCTCGGCCTGCTTCCCGCGTCCCTGCTCCCGCGCGGCGGGACGCCCCGGAAGGGAACTCCCGCACAGGACGAACCCCGCCCCGTCGCGTCGCACACCGCCGGCTGACCCGACCGCCGCCGGTTCAGCCCCCGACCAGGGGGCGCAGCCCGCCGATCACCACGGAGACGCCGAAGCCGAAGAGCCGGTCGCGCTCGGCCCTGCTCTGCCGCCGGATCCCGCGGGCCTGTTCCTCGACGGTGAACCCGTTGACGTAGCTGGTCAGGACGTCGCCGGCGGAGGCCGCGGTGTCGGCGTCCAGCCCCGTCTCCCGGAGCACCGCGACGAGGCGCTCGAAGAAGGCGTGTGCCATGGGGCCCGGCGCGCTCATGCAGGCGATGACCCGTGCCCCGTCGGTGTGCGCGAGCATGGCGTCGCGTAGCGTCCGGGCGATCGCGTCCAGTCGCTCCGCCCAGTCCCCGTCGGGCAGCGGTGCGGCCGTCGCGTCGGCGGCGATGTGTTCGGCGATCGCGTCCAGCAGGGCCTGCTTGCTGGGGTAGTGCCAGTAGAGGGCGCCGACCCGGACGCCCAGCGCGGCCGCCAGTTTGCGGGTGGAGAACTCGTCCAGTCCCACCTCGTCGAGCTGTTCCAGTGCTGCTTTCAGCACGATGGACCTGTCCAGCGGCATCGCGAACCTCCCATGTTCCTTCGCCGTCCCATGATGCCCGTAACCCCTTGCCGACTTGAACACCGACCAAGTAACTTGAGCACCGTTCAATTGAGCAGTGCTCAATAAGGGGGAGGCGACATGCGTGTCATCGTGATCGGCGCCGGACTGGGAGGGCTCTGCCTGGCGCAGGGGCTCCGGCGGGCGGGAGTCGACGTGGTGGTCTACGAGAGGGACGCCCGCGTCACGGCCCGCTTCCAGGGCTTCCGGATAGGGCTCGCCGAACAGGGGCTCGCCGCGCTGCGCGGCTGTCTGCCCGGGGAGCTCCGCCCCTTGGTGGAGGCGACCCTGGGCGACCTCACGGGCCCCGCGCGGGCCGTCGACCCGTGGCTGCGTCCGCTGAGTGAGCAGCCGATGGCAGGGGTCACCGCCGCCGACCGGCACGTCCTGCGCCACATCCTGCTCGCGGGACTCGACGACGAGGCTCTGCGCTTCGGCAAGGAGCTGACGACCTATCACGTGCGTTCCGACGGCCGGGTGGAGGCCCGTTTCGCGGACGGGACCAGTGACACGGCCGATCTGCTGGTCGGCGCCGACGGGATCAACTCTGCCGTACGGGCCCGGTTGGCGCCGGCCGTCCGGCCCCACGACACCGGCGTCCGGTTCGTCATCGGCCGTACGCCGCTCACCGACCGCTTCGCCGGTCTCGTCCCCGGCTTCGGCACCCGCGTCGTCGCCGAGGACGTGAGCATGCTGCTCGGCCTGATGCGCTTCCGCCGGTCGCCGCGCGAGGCGGCGGCCGAGCTGGCGCCGGGGCTCTCGCTGCCCGGCGCCGCCGACTACCTCCGCTGGGCCATGCTGCTGCCGCCGGGGCGGACGCCGGAGCCGACTCCCGGCCGCGACGGGGCGCAACAGACCGTACTGGCCCGGACGGAGGGCTGGCACCCCGAGCTGCGGGCCGTCGTCGAGGCCGCCGATCCCGACAACAGCACCCTGCTCTCGATCCGGGTGGTACGGCCCGGCCCGAGATGGCCCCTGGGCCCGGTGACCCTCCTCGGGGACGCCATCCACGCCACGTCGCCCAGTGGCGGCAACGGCGCGAACACGGCACTGAGGGACGCCGATCTGCTGCGCAGCCTGCTCCTCGACGCCCACGCGGGCCGCCGCACCCTGCCCGACGCTGTCGACGCGTACGAGCGCCGGATGCTCCGCTACGGAGCCGAGGCGGTGGAACACAGCCTGGCCGCCCTCGTCCCGTTCCTCCCACCGATGGACGGAACGGCGGCGGACGGGATGGCCACGGCTGTCGTGGCCGCCGGGGGCGTACCTCACTCCTCGCCGCAATCGCAACCCTGACGATCGTCAGGGGTCGGCGATGCCGTTCGGTCACGGCAGCAGCGCGGCACCGACCACCACGACCACGAACCGGCTGCCGAGCACCAGCAGCCCCGGCACGGCCACCGCCGCGATCGACGCCGCCGTCACCAGCACGGTCGGCGCCACCACCAGCGGCCGGGTCCGCCCCGGCAGACGCCCCGCCGACAAGGCCGCGGCCATCGCGGGCAGGGCCCACCACAGGCTGGTCGCCCCCAGCCCGGTCGCCGCCTCGGCGAACGGCGCCAGCACGGCCCCGGGGTCACGGCGACGCCCCGGCGCACGGGTCGCCGCCGTCGTATCGGTCGTTCTCGTTCCGTCCACCCGATTCGTTCCGTCAGCCCGCCCACGGTAAGGAGCGGTGGGCGGCTGGCGGAAACGATCTTCCACGGGGCAGGATGCGGCCATGACCGACACACGACTCACCCACGTCCCGGCGCCGGAAGGTGTCCTCCCCGGCAACGGCTACACCCATGTCGTCATGGGTGCCGGCCGCTTTGTCGCGCTCTCCGGACAAGTGGCCCTCGACGAGCGGGGCGAGGTGGTCGGCGAGGGCGACCCCGCCGCCCAGGCGCGGCAGGTCTTCGAGAACCTGCGGCGCTGCCTGGTGGCGGCGGGCGCCACGTTCGACGACGTCGTCAAGCTCACCTACTACGTCACCGACATCGCCCACCTCCCCGCCGTCCGCGAGGCGCGTGACGCGTACGTCGGCACCGCGCGCCCACCCGCCAGCACGGCCGTGCAGGTGGCCGCGCTGTTCCGCCCCGAGCTGCTCCTGGAGGTGGAGGCGTTCGCGCTCCTGAGTCAGGCGGCCGGGCGCGCGGAGTGAGCCGGGTGAGCCGGGTGGCGGCGTGACGCGGGCGCCGTCAGTTCCGGTGCCCCCGCGGGTACGGGTACGGCGGCGAAGATCGCGTCCTGCTGCTCCTGGAGCTCCTTCCGGCGCTCGGGCGTGGTCGTGGGCAGCCGCTCCTCCTCGTAGAGCTTGTGGGTCTCCTCCTGTGCCCGCTTGCTCGCCGGGGTGTGGAACTGCACCTCGAAGACGTGCCCCGAACGCGGCTCCTTCCAGGCGGAATTGACGCCCTTGTAGCCCTTCGGGCGGCTCCAGGTGTTGGACCACTTCACGCTGTCGTCGCCCCGGCCCGCGAGGACCCACGAGGCCAGGGCGACACCCGAGGCGTACCGGCCGTCGGGCCACTGGAGGGTGTAGCGGACGGAGTCGTTGATGCCCGCCAGCGCCTGGTCCACGGTCCGGCCGGGGGTCTCCTTGACGGCGGTGGCGACCTTGCGCTTGAGCGAGTCGGCGGACTTCAGCCGGTGGTCGAAACCGATCACCTGGGCGTGGCTGATCGCGGCCGCCGCCTTGACCTGCGGGCTGATGGACCGCTCCGCCGTGCGGGCGTGGAGGAGGAAGGCGTCGACCTTCTTGTTGTCGGCGGCGTTGAGCTCCAGCCCGTCGCCGTGCCACCCGCCGTCGCCGGGGCCGCCCTTGAAGGTCTTGCCGGAGACGTCGCCGTGGGCGCCGGGCAGGAGCCCGGCCGACACCCCGGCCGGGGACTGCCGGTCCCCGGCCGGAGCCGCCGTGGCCGCAGGGGCCGGGACGAGGCCGAGTGCTGTGACCAGCGCGGCCGAGGAGACGGCCCGGAGAGCGGTGCGGTGGAGGGTCATGGAAGTGTCGCGTCCCTTTCCTGGTGTGTACGTGCATGAGTACGCGTACACAACCGCACGACGCGCTCACCGGTGACGGGGGATCCCGGTGTGTCCCGACTTTTCGACGTGATCCGATCGGTGCCGTGGCGGGATCACCGCACACCGGCCACCGCCCGGTGCGCTCACTCGTGGAGCCAGAAGCCGGTCCGCTCCCGCCACTGCTCCAGCAGCGCCGCGTCCCCCGTGACCTCCGGGCCGCCACCCGCCGTGGGCCGCCCGTAGACGTACAGCAGGAGGTCGGCCAGTGGGGCGCTCGCCACGACGGCGGCCTCCCCGAGGGCACGGTTCCAGACCGGGACGTTGCCCGTGAGGTCCACCCGCCAGTGCGCCCGCGCCCCGGGCGCGGTGCCGGTGGCACGGAACGCGAGCGTACGGCCGGGGCCCAGCAGTGCGGGCACCCCGGGCCCCGGGGCGAACGCTTCCGGCACCGAGCCGAAGGACATCCACTCGTCGAGCGCGTCGGCGGCGACGTCCTCGGCGACGGCGAACTCCACACCGGCGGCCCGCGCCGCGTCCGCGCGGTGGACGGCCGTCTCGTGCGTCATCCTGCGGGCCCAGAACGCCGGGGAGGCCTCCCCGGGCACCGGCGTCCACACCCGCGACCCGGGCCCGGCGTCCCGCAGCGCGGCCACCAGCAGCTCCGCGCCCTCGGCCAGCCACGGACCGACCACGGTCAGGTCCTCGTCGGTGTACCCGGCGACGTCGTCGAGCCGCGCGTGGGACACGGCCTCCGACGACCGCGTCCGCACGATCGTCTCCGCCCAGCGGTGCGCCCAGCCCAGATGGCGCAGCAGCTGCCCGAGGTTCCAGCCGGGGCAGGAGGGCACGGGCGCACTCAGGTCCACGCCCTTGACATGCGTCGTCAACAATTCGGTCTGCGTGAGGATTTCGGCGCGGAGACGGTCGAAGCTCAGCTGTGTCATGCCGCCACGGTACGACCCGTGGTCGTAGGGCGCCTCCGCCGTGCGGCGGAGGGGCACCGGCCCCCGGAAGGATGTCCCGGGGCGCGGTGGACGGCAGGGTGGGGAGTGACGCCACGGCCGGCGGGCCCACGCCGCATCGCAGGGGAGTGCGGCGCGGGCCCGCCGACCGTGGTCCGGTCGGATGTGGTCCGGTCGGCAGTGCTCCGCGTCAGCGGAGGACGACGTTGTAGGCGGGGGTGACGTCGGGCTGGAGGTCGCCGTACCCCAGATCGGCCAGGATGGGGCCGAGGTGCTTGGCGAAGGCCTCCAGCGCCTCGGACGACTCCCAGACGTCGACGACCCGCCAGCCGCCGTCCACCGGGCCCGCGATGTGCGCGAGCAGTCCGGGCACGGGAAGGTCGGCCGGCGAGGTGAAGCCGCGGCCGTCGGTGATACGCGTGATGCAGTCGTCGTAGAGCTTCTTACCTGCGGCGCCCTCGACCTGGAACGTGACGATGATGGCCATGGTGGCGTGTGCTCCTGTCCCTGAGATCCGTGTGCGGCACGGCCCGCCGGGCCGTACGGACCAACGATCGCCCCCGAAACCGCCCGGGACACCCTCGTGGGTGGCGGCTCGTCGGAGCGCCGGGAGCTGATCCGTACGGTCCGGGCGCGGGTGCCGGTGCGGTGTGCTCAAGTCCCGTGGCCCGGGCGGCACCGAGGGACGTGATGGGCGGCAGACGGAACCCACCCCGCCGGTTGCCTATGCTGGCGGGCGTGAACGCCGCCGACCCCACCCCTCAGGACACCCTCGACGCACTGGCCGCCCAGGACGAGCTCACCGGCCTCGACCTCACCGGCCTGGACCTGCGCGCGGCCCTCGCCCGTCGCACGGCCCCCGTGGCCCTGCGCCGCTGCGACCTCAGCCGGGCCGATCTGCGCGGCGCCGATCTCACCGAGGCCGTGTTCGACGACTGCGTCGCCGTCGAGGCCCGCCTCCCGGAGGCCGTGCTGACGCAGGCCCGTTTCTCGGGCGGCTCCTTCGCCTCGGCGGACTTCGAGGCCGCCGACCTGGGCGACGCCGTCTTCGAGCGCACCGACCTCGCCAACGCCCGCTTCGCACGGGCCATGCTGGACGACGCCGCCTTCACCGGCTGCCGGATGACCGGCGCGGACCTGTCCGCGCTGCGTGGCCTGGCCGTCACCCTGACCCTGCGGAACTGCGCGATGCAGCTCGTCGACCTGCGTGACACGGCCCTGCGCGGTATCCACCTGACCGGCTGTGACCTGACCGAGGCACACCTGTACCGCGCCGACCTGCGGGACGCGGTCTTCGAGGACTGCCGGCTGCGCGAGGCGGACCTGAGGGAGGCCAGGCTGGACGGCGCCGACCTGCGCGGCGCCGACCTCGGCGAGATCGGCGAGGCCGTGGTGTCCCGGCTGCGCGGCACGGTGATCTCACCGGGGCAGGCCGCCGCCGTGTGCGCCGCGCTGGGCCTGCGGGTGGTCGGCTGAAGGCCCGCGGAAGCCCTATCGCTTGACGGCCTCCCCGGCCTTCGCCCAGTTGGCGCGCAGCCGGTCCAGATACGACTGGGCCTGGGGGCCGGGCTTCGCGCCCCGGGCGAACGCGCTCATGTTGCCCGCGCCGGCGTTGTAGCCCAGGGCCAGCAGCTCGTCCCTGGTGTAGGGACCGGACGGTTTCCGCGGCAGGCCCGTGGCCAGGTCGTGGAGGAACCACGCCGCGGCCTCGACGGCCAGGTCCGGGTCGTCGGGCAGCTCGTCCCACGACCGGTTCGCGAAGTCGCGGCCCTGTTTGGTGTCGCCGAAGGCCGCCTTGTGCATGTTCGCGATGCCGAACGCCGAATCGGGCTTCATGCGCTGCCAGGCGCGCTCCAGCGCCGGGTCGTGCGGCTTGTACGACTCGTTGTAGAGGATCGCCATCAGCAGCTGGGCGTCGGTCTTCGCCTGCCCCGCGTATTTCACGACCTGGGGTGCGAAGCGAGCGGGGTCCTGGTTCGCGGGCTGCCCCGACGCGCTCGGCGCGCCGGGGCTCGCCGAGGCGGGCGGCGGCGCGGCGCGGTCGCCCGTGCCGCCGCAGGCCGCGAGGGACCCGGCTGCCGCGACGGTCACCGCGACGGTCACCGCGACCGTCGCAGCGAGCCGCCGTAGGGATCGCCGGGGTGCCATGCGCCGTCCGCCTCCTCACCCGCCCCGAGGGGCCCTCACCATCCGCCGGAACGGTCCGTCAGAACGGTCCGTCAGAACTGTCGGTCGGAACCGTCCGTCAGACGTTGACGCCGAAGTCCGAGGCGATGCCCGCCAGCCCCGAGGCGTAACCCTGGCCGATGGCCCGGAACTTCCACTCGGCGCCGTGCCGGTAGAGCTCGCCGAAGACCATCGCCGTCTCGGTGGAGGCGTCCTCGGTGAGGTCGTAGCGGGCGAGCTCACGGCCGTCGGCCTGGTTCACCACGCGGATGAAGGCGTTGCGCACCTGCCCGAAGCTCTGGCCGCGCTGGTGGGCGTCGTAGATGGACACAGGGAAGACGATACGGGCGACCCCGGGCGGGACCGTGCCCAGCGAGACCTGGATCTGCTCGTCGTCCCCGTCGCCGCCGCCGGTGAGGTTGTCCCCGGAGTGGACCACCGAGCCCTCGGGGCTGCGGAGGTTGTTGAAGAAGACGAAGTGCTGGTCGGAGAGGACCTTCCCGGCCGTGTCGCACAGCAGGGCGGAGGCGTCGAGGTCGTAGTCGGCGCCGGTGGTGGTGCGCACGTCCCAGCCCAGCCCGATCATGACGGCGGTCAGGCCCGGGGCCTCCTTGCTCAGTGAGACGTTGCCGCCCTTGGCCAGGGTCACGGCCATGTTCTTCCTCCGGAGTTCGCTGGTCTGCGTGCTGTCATTGCGCAATAACGCCAGGCCAGAGCCTATGGTTCCCGACTTGCGCAAGCAATGAAGTAGTTTGTGACGAAGTGCTTTGCGGTGAAGTACCTTGTCACGCCTGTCACCCCTCTTCGGCCAGTACGACGATCTGGTCCCCTTCGTACAGAGTCAAGGGCTCGGTCCTGGACGGGTTGAGGCGCACCCCGTACGAGGGCGCGGTGTCGCGGTCCCGGCCGAGCCGGTAGCCGATTGCGGTCTCGCCCCGTCTGCGGGCGGCCTCGACGGCGGTCGCGAAGGTGGCCTCGGCGCCGGGCACCAGATAGTGGTCCGCCGGTTTGAGGTAGATCTCCGAGCCGGCCGGGTCGAGGAGGATGCGCAGCACCCGGTAGAGCCGCTGGTTCTCGGCCAGTTGCGTCAGCAGCAGGCAGATCAGCTTGTTGCTGACGATGAAGTCGTCGGCCTTGGTGACCTGGGCGACCTCGCGGTTGCTGTCGTTGTTCATCTCCGAGACGATCGAGTACGGGTCGCCGAGGCCGACTTCGATGTCACGCAGGTGCAGCAGCGTCACCAGCGTCTGGTTGTCGGCCTGTTCGGGGTCGACGGTCTCGTCCGAGAGGACGAGGATGTGCTGGTAGTCGCCGGGGGAGAGGGCCTCCAGCGACCGCCTGTTCGTCGGTTCGCAGTGCCTGTGCCCCAGCCGGAGGCGTTCCGGCGCGAGGTCGTCGAACCCGGCCGGACGTGCGGGGGAGGCCACGTCGAGGGCCGAGTCGGGCCGGGTGAACCGGTCCAGCAGCTCGATGATCTTCGCGGCCCGGGAGTTCCAGCCGATCAGCAGCGTACGGTCGGGGGCCGGCGGCCGCCCGGTGCCCCGGGCGATCGCCGCCTCCACGATCGGCGGCGGCCCGTCCGCGAGCCGGATGTACTCGTCGTCCCAGGCGACCAGGATGATGCCGTCCTCCGCGCCGATGAGGGTGTCCATGGCCGGGTTCAGCAGGATCCGGCCGTCCGCCCGTGCCACGCCTATGGGCACGCCGAGGGCGTAGCGGTGTAACGCCTCCCCGTAGGAGACCCCGGCGAGGGCCGGTTCGTGGGCGATGTAGATCTCGTTGCCGTAGAAGCTCAGCAGTTCGTTGCAGACCGTGGACAGGCCGGCCTGCCGGTGCGACTGCACGGTCAGCCGTACGGCGAGGTCGTCCGCGTCGACCACCAGGCCGCTCGGCCCCGCCGCGAGCCGGGCGGCGGCGAGGTTGCCCTCGTCCTGCACGGCCGCGATCAGCGGCGGCCGCCCCTTGGCCCACGGCCTGTTGTTGAGGACCAGCAGCACCTTGATCACCCTGGTGTCGCTGTCCCGGGAGAACGACGGCAGCACGACGACGGCCTTCGCCGTGTCCGGGCTGACCAGCTCCAGGTCCGTCTGCTTCAGCGGATTGCCGGACCGGCAGATCACCTGCGTACGGCGGGTGTCGGGGACCCGCAGCCGGATCTGCTCCTCCATGCCCACCTTGTCGCGGTCCGCCAGGATGACCACGCAGGAGCGCCGCTCGCTCTGATTGGCCTCGGCCAGCTCCTCGACCACCGTGAACACCTGCTCCGACCAGCCCAGGACGACGGTGTGGCCGCTTTCGATGATCGGCGAGTGCCCCTTGCGCAACTGCTGGATCCGGTGGTCCAGCCCCGTGGTCAGCACACCGATGAAGGTGCTGACGATGAAGATGCCCCCGATGGTCACCATCAGCATCAGCGCCAGGAACACCCAGCCCCCCTGGTCCCCGCCCATGGTGCCGGGGTCCAGGGTGCGCAGCATGCTCATCCACGCCACGCCCTCCCAGCCGCCGTTGGCCTCGGTGTCCTCGTCGGTGAACGTCACCACCAGCACGGTCGTCAGGCCTATCAGCACCAACGACGCCATCGCCAGCCAGCCGATGAGGGCCGGCGTGCCACGGTCCATGGTGCTGTCGAACCAGTACCGCAGCCGCTCCCGCCACTTCACCGCACCACTCCCGCCGTCCGCCGCCGACGGGGGAGGTTCTACCCCCGTCGGGGCGCCGGTAGCCCGGTCCGCGCGCCGGTCACGCGCCGCTGGGCCGGGCCCGTACGTGGATGCGCTCGCCCTGCGGACCGAAGAGGCTGAGGAACTCCACCGGCTCTTCCCCGGCGTTGGCGAAGCCGTGGGGGACGCGCGTGTCGAACTCGGCGGCCTCACCGGCGGTGAGAACGAGATCGTGCTCGCCGAGCGCCAGCCACAGCCGCCCCGACAGGACGTAGAGCCACTCGTAGCCCTCGTGGGTCTTCTGCCCGGGCCGTACGTCCTTCGGCTCCCGGGCCGGGACGATGTGCTTGAAGGCGCGCAGCCCGCCGCCCAGGTCACGGGTCAGCGGGATGAAGGTCTTCCCTTCCCGGGTGAACGGGCGGGGATGGACGCGAGGGTCGCCGGTGGGCGGCGCGCCCACCAGCTCGTCCAGCTGGACGCCATAGGCCTTGGCCAGCGGCAGCAGCAGTTCGAGGGTCGGCTTGCGCTGCCCGGCCTCCAGCCGGGAGAGGGTGCTGAGCGAGATCCCGGTGGTCTCGCTCAGCCGCGCCAGGGTGACCCCGCGGTCGTGACGCAGCGCCCGCAGCCGGGGGCCGACAGCGCTGAGTACCTGGGGAATGTCGTCGTCGGTCATCCCTCCATTTGCCGATCCGGCAAGAAATTTTGTCAAGCGGCCGGGGTCCGGGCGAGGCTCGACACGGACCCGCGACCGAAAGGGAAGACTCCCGATGAGCATCAGCGAGCACCAGCACCAGCACCACACAGAAGGCGCCGACGCCGACGTCGACGCCGCGGAGTACTGGGAGCGGCGCTACCAGGAGCGCGAACGCGTGTGGAGCGGCAGGGCGAACCCCGTCCTCGTCGACGTCGTCGAGCCGCTGCCGGCCGGCACCGCCCTCGACCTGGGCTGCGGCGAGGGCGCCGACGCCGTCTGGCTGGCCCGGCGCGGCTGGCGGGTGACCGCCGCCGACGTGTCCGCCACCGCCCTGGCCCGGGCCTTGGGCCACGCGGCCGACGCGGGCGTCGCGGACCGGATCGACTTCCAGCGGCACGACCTGGCCCGCACCCTCCCCGAGGGCACCTTCGGCCTGGTCTCCGCCCAGTTCTTCCAGTCGAACGTGGAACTGCCCCGCGAGCGGATCCTGCGCGCCGTCGCGGAGAAGGTCGCGCCCGGCGGCCTCCTGCTCGTCGTCACCCACGCCACCGTCCCCCCGTGGTCCTGGCACCCCCATGAGGACGCCGCTGTCCCCACCCCGGAAGAGGAACTCGCCGCGCTGGGCCTCGCACCGGGCGGGTGGCACACCGAGCGCCTGGACGCCCCCGCCCGCCAGGCCGCCGGCCCCGAGGGACGGACGGCCACCGTCACCGACAACGTCATCGCCCTCCGGCGCGCCGCGCGTTGAGCACGCGGGCCCGCTCGGCGGGGTCCCGCCGGGACCCCGCCGGGTAGGGTCGACGGCCATGGACAACGCCATGGACAACGCCATGGACATGAACATCCTCGTGCTCGGTGGTACGTCGTTCGTGGGCCGCGCGATCGTGGAGGACGCCCTGCGCGGCGGCGCCCGGGTGACCCTGTTCGGCCGGGGCAGGACGGGCACCGGCCTGTTCCCCGGGCTGACCCGGATCGTCGGAGACCGCGACACCGGCGACTACGCCGCGCTGCGCGACGGCCGTTGGGACGCCGTCGTGGACGTCAGCGGCTACGTCCCACGGCACGTCGGCCAGGCGATGGACGCGCTGGGCGACCGCGTCGGCCGGTACCTGTTCATCTCCAGCCACGCGGTCTACGACAACACGGGCCTGCGGCCGGGCTCCGACGAGGACACCCCCCGCCGCCCGCCCGAACGCGACACCGAGGTGCTCGACAACACCACGTACGGCCCGTGCAAGGTCGCCTGCGAGGACGACGTCCTGGCCCGGTACGGCACCCGGGCCACCATCGTCCGGCCGGGCAAGGTCGCCGGCCCGTACGACCCGTCGGACACCTTCACCCACTGGGTGCGGCGGGCCGCCCGAGGCGGCCGTGTCGCCCTGCCCACCGACCCCGCCCAGCCGGTCCGGATCGTCGACTCGCGCGACCTGGCCCGCCTCGTCGGCCGGCTGCTCGCCGACGACCGCCCCGGCGCGTTCCACGCCGTGGGCCCCGCCGAACCCACCACGCTCGGCGGCCTCATCCGCACCTGCGCCCGCGTGGCCGGGACACGGGTCGAGATCGTCCCCGTGACGGTGGCCCCCGACGAGCTGCCCCCGCTCTTCCCGCTCCTGCGCCCGGACCGGCCTTCCCAGCAGCGCAGCCCGGCCCGCGCCCGGGCGGCGGGCCTGCCCGCGACCCCGCTGGAGGTGACGGCGGCCGATGTCCTCGCCTGGGACCGCGCCCGCGGTCTGCCGGCGATCCGGCGCGGTTTCAGCCCCGGACAGGAGAGGGAACTGCTGGCGCGCCACGACGGCCCGGCCCGGGCTTCCGGGTGAACGGAGGGGACGGGCGGTGTCGTGCCCCGGTGTCCGAGGAAGGCATCAGGCGCGAACACCGAGGAACGAGGAGGGCGCTGTGGAGATGCCTCAAGTGGCCGTGTGCGAGGTTGCCGAGTGCGCGTACAACGAGGACACCGCCTGCCATGCCCTGGCCATCACCGTGGGCGACTCGACCCGCGCGCGCTGCGACACGTTCTTCGTGCACCCGTCCAAGGGCGGCGACGCGTCCGCCGTGGGGCGGGTGGGGGCCTGCCACATGGCCGGGTGCCTCCACAACGTCGGGCTCGAGTGCCAGGCCCCCGGCATCACGGTGGCCGCCCTCCAGGACGCGGCGGACTGTCTGACGTACACGGCGCGGTGACGGTCAGTCGCCCACGAGTTCCGCCGCCTCGTGGGCGTCGAGGAGTGGGCCGGTGAACTGCCGCAGCGTCCCCCGCCCCCTGTCCCGGACCAGTACATGGAGGGCCAGGGACGGGGCCACCGCCTCCATGAAGGCGGCGGGGGTGTTGGAGCGGACGACCGGGACCCGGTTGTACGGGTGGGTGTTCTCCGCGCCGCGGTCCTCGTAGCCCCACCGCGCGGGCACGGCGCGCAGCAGCGCCTCGCCGATGTAGCGCACGGCCCCGGAGGTGAAGTCCGCGTTGGGCGCGGCGTCGATGGCGGCACGGTCCGGGTAGCGCGACAACAGCAGCGGCTCCAGCGCGTCCAGGGAATCGAGACCGAAGTCGAAGGGGAAACCGGCCGGAAGGTGGGCCCGGTGCCACTCCTCCAGCGCGGTGTCCATGGTGGCCAGCCACTGGTCGAGGAACGCGCACGCGGGCCCGGTCATGCTCGCGCGGTCCTCGGCCGTGTACGCCTCGGCCCGGCCGGGATCGTTCAAGTTCTCCGCCTCCATCGTCGCCGGGACCGTCCGCCCGGGAAATCCGCCGCCGCTACGGTACAGGGACGCGTTCGGCGTTCCGGCAGCGCAAACGCCCATGTCGGTTCACTCGAACGGTAGATACGCGCCGACCGCTCGACGCGCCCACGGTTTGCCCACCCATGGGCGTAGCCCCGCCGGACCGGGGCATACTCCACGACCGTGACGGAAAAGCCCGCCCTCGTACCCGCCCCCGGGGCGCACCCGCACCCCGCCCCGCGCCGACGCCGCCGCGCCCCCGTCTACGAGCTGATCGACTGCGCCCTCCGCGGGCATCACCTCGTCGGCACCGACGCCGCCGCCGTGCGCGGGGCGGACGCGCTCGTCGTCCGCGAGACGGACGACGGGACGCGCTGGCACCGTTGCCTCCGCTGCGACGCGTGGCTGCCGCTGCCCGCCCCCGCCCGGCCGGAGCGGGAGTTCCCGCCCGGCCGGGCGGAGATCGCGCTCCCGCTGCGAGGCAGGCCGCTGCGCGACCGGTACGTCCTGCGGCTGATCGCCATCGACCGGATGGTGCACTTCGTCGTTCTGGCCGTGCTCGCCGCCGCCGTCTTCGTGTTCGTCCATGAGCGGAGTCGGCTCCAGAAGCCGTTCTACCGGATCGTCGACGCGATCCAGAACGGCGTCGGAGGGCCGAGCGGGCTGTCGAACCACGGGCTGCTCAAGGACCTCGACAAGGCGTTCGCCGCGCACACCTCCACCCTCTGGATCGTCGGCCTGGTCCTGGCCGCGTACGCGCTGCTCGAAGGCGTCGAGGCCGTGGGGCTCTGGTACGCGAAGCGGTGGGCGGAGTACCTCACCTTCGTGGCGACGGCGGTGCTGCTGGTGCCCGAGGTCTACGAGCTCACCGGGCACATCACCGTCGCCAAGATCCTCACCCTGGTCATCAACCTGGCCGTTGTGCTCTATCTGCTCATCGCCAAGCGGCTGTTCGGCGTCCGGGGCGGTGGCGGGTCCGAGGCGGCCGTGCGTGCCCACGACACCGGCTGGGGGGCGCTGGAGCGGGTCTTCACGGGGCGTGCTCAACCGCCCGCCGCACCCGGCATGTCCGGCAGCGCCCGACCGTAGAGCCAGCCCGCGAAGAACCCGCCCAGCGCCTCGCCCGTCACCTCCTCCGCCAGCGCGATGAACCGTTCGGTGTCGCACACGCCGCCCCCGTACCGGGTGAGCAGCTCGCGCGCCAGACGGAAGAACGCGTCGTCGCCCACGGTCAGCCGTAGCGCGTGCCGCGTGCCCGCGCTACGGCCGTACATCCAGTCCTCGTACATCTCGGCCGGCCCGGGGTCCGCCAGGACCGACCCCCTCGGTGTCCCGGCGCGCCGCAGCCCGGCGGTCTCCGAGGCGGCCATCGCCGACGCGGCGGGACCGCCGGAGGCCTCCCACCACAGCCACTCGGCGTACGTCGCGAACGCCTCCTTCAGCCAGAGGTCCCGCCAGCCCCGGATGCCCACGTGGTTGCCGAACCACTGGTGGGCCAGCTCGTGTGCCACCTCGTCCTCGTGGCCCCGGACGCCGTCGACGCGGTCGGTGCCGAACACCGGGAAGGTCTGCGCCTCCAGGGGGTCCCCGACGTCGTCGTCCACGACCACGACCCCGTATTCCCCGAAGGGGTACGGGCCGAAGAGGTCCGTGAACGCCCGGAGCATTCGCGGCTGTCCGCCGAAGTCGTACGCCGCCCGGTCCGCCAGCCGCTCGGGGAAGGCGTTGCGCAGCAGGACGCCGGGCGGGCCGCCGGACTGCTCGGTGAGGACGAAGCGGCCGATGGCGACGGTCGCCAGGTACGGCGCCATCGGGTTCGCGTGCTCGTACACCCACGTGGTACGGCCCGCTCCCGCCGCCCGGCGCTCCGTCAGCAGGCCGTTGGCGCACACCTGATACGGCCCGGGGGCCGTGATCTCGAAGCGGTGGGCGGCCTTGTCGTCGGGACGGTCGTCGCAGGGGTACCAGGACGAGGCGCCCACCGGCTCACTGGCGACCCGCACGCCGCCGTCCCGGGTGCGGAACCAGCCCGCCGCGTCGTCCAGTTCGGGCAGACCGACCGGCCGGGGCACCCCGTGGTAGGCCACGGTCACCTCGACGGGCTCGCCCGCAGGCAGGGGGCGTCCCGCCACGAGGTGGAGCTTCCTCTTGCGGTGCCGGAAGGCCACGGCCGTGCCGGCGACCGTGACCCGGGTGACGCGCAGGCGCGCCAGATCGAGGTCGAGCTCGTCGAGCGGGTGGTCGGGGACGACGGTCAGGGCCGCGTTGGCGAGGACGCGGCCCGAACCGGGCTTCCAGTCGAGGCGGATCCGGTAGCGCGCCACGTGGAAGGCCGTGCTCCCGTGGCCGGGGAAGTAGCGTTGCCGCCGCCGGGCCGGATGGCACACGGTCTCAGCGGGCCAGCCGGCCCAGCAGGGAGGCCGCCGCGGCGATGCCCAGGAGCGCGGCGAGGGTGAGGACGGCGAAGTCGGTGACGAGGTGGGCGTGGGTGCCGATGAGGAGCCCGCGCAGGGCGTCCACCTGGTAGCTGAGCGGGTTCACGGCACTGAACGCCCGCAGCCAGCCGGGCATCACGTCCACCGGGTAGAGGGCGTTGGAGCCGAAGAACAGCGGCATGGTGATGGCCTGGCCGATGCCCATGAGGCGGTCGCGGGTGAGCACGATCCCGGCGATCGTCATCGACAGGCAGGAGAAGAAGGCCGAGCCGAGGAGGACGACCACGAGAACGCCCAGCAGCCGCAGCGGGTTCCAGGTGAGCGCGACGCCCAGCACCGCGGCGATCGCGATCACGACCACGGCCTGGATCACCGCCTTCACCCCGGACGCGAAGGCCTTGCCCGTCACCAGCGCGGCCCTGGGCGTGGGGGTGACCAGGAGCTTGGTGAGGACACCGGAGTCCCGCTCCCAGATGATCATGATGCCGTAGAAGATGGCGATGAACATCGCCGACTGGGCGATGATCCCGGGGGCGAGGTAGTCGATGTACGGGACGTTCCCCGTGGGAATGACGCGCATCCGGGTGAAGGTCTCGCCGAAGATCAGCAGCCAGAGCGCCGGCTGGACGGCCCGCGTGTAGAGCTCGGTGCGGTCGTGCCGCAGCTTCTGCAGCTCGACCGCGCACATCGCGGCCACCCGGGCCGGGACGACCCGCAGACCGCTGCGGGCGCGCGGCGGGGTCAGCAGCAACGCGAACCGCTGCTCCGGGGCGACGTCCGGGCCGGGCCCGGTATCAGCCGACGCGGGACGCGGTGCGGCGGGTACGGCGGACATCGCTGAACTCCCCTCGCTGGTCGGGGCCCGGGTCGCCCAGCCCGCTGCCCGCGAAGTGCCGGAAGACGTCCTCCAGGGAGGGCGGCGGCGAGCTCGTGTCACCGGACTCCCGGCGGTGGACGACCAGTTCGGCCTTGAGCTCCTCGGGCGTGCCCAGGGCGCGGATACGCCCGCGGTGCATCAGCGCCAGCCGGTCGCAGCGCTGGTCGGCCTCCTCCATGGAGTGGGTGGTCACCAGCACGGTCATGCCCGTGCCCGCCCGGATGTCGGAGATCCGCTCCCAGATGCTGTCGCGGGCGATCGGGTCCATGCCGATGGTCGGCTCGTCCAGGATCAGCAGGCGCGGGGCGCTCACCAGGGCCTGGGCGAGCTCGAGGCGGCGGACCATGCCGCCCGAGTACGTTCCGGCGGACCGCTGCGCGGCGTCGGCCAGGCCGACCGCGTCCAGCGCCTGCGCGACGCGCGCGGCGCGTTCACGGCGGGGGACGTCGAAGACCCGGGCGAAGAGGGCCACGTTCTCGCGGCCGGTGAGGTTGGCGTCGGCGGACAACTGCTGGGGCACATAGCCGAGCAGCCGCCGGACGGCCATCTTCTGCCGGGCCGCGTCGTGCCCGAAGACCTCGACGACGCCCGGCGGAACGGGCAGGAGCGTGGTGATCGCGCGGATCGTGGTCGTCTTGCCCGCGCCGTTGGGCCCCAGGAGGCCGAAGACCTCGCCCTGCTCGACCCGCAGGTCCAGGCCGTCCACGGCCTTGGTGGCGCCGAACGAGTACCGCAGGTCCGTGCAGCTGAGGGCCGCGGTGTCCGTGGGTTCCCCGGAGGTCTCCGGGCGGTGGGTGATGGGAGTGGTCATGGCACCTCCGCGGTGTCAGACGGGTTCCGCGTCCCGTAGCGACGCGGACAGCCTGCGCAGCGCCGGCAGCGCCGCCGCCAGGGCCGCCCGGTCCCCGTCCGTGAGCTCCCGGACGTGGTCCCGGAAGAGTGCGGCGCGCCGCGCGTCCCAGTCCCGAAGCCGTTCCCCGCACGACGGCGTCGGGAAGAGCAGCACGGCGCGCCCGTCCCCGGGGTCGGCCTCCCGGAGCAGCAGGCCGGCCGACATCAGTTGATTGACCAGTGTGCTGACGGTGTTGGCGGCCAGGCACAGCTCGCGGGCGGCGGCCGAGACGCCGATGCCGGGGCGGGCCGTGACCAGTCGCATCAGTTCGACCTGGGCGCCACGGGGCCGTGGCGCCGGAAGGCCGTGCCAGAGCCTCCGGCGGGCCAACCGCTGGATACCGGACAGGACCCCGGCGAGCTCGTCGGGCAGACTCCCTGCGGCCATACCATCATTTTAGCTCTGTGTAAGAGCTACCGACAGACGCCGGCACGCGCCGGTTCGGCCCCGGCGCACGCCGCGTGCGGGGCGTTCGCCGCCCTGCCGGACGGCACCACGCGCTTGGCCGGTTCGGCGTCCGCGCCGAGGCCGAAGGACCGGTGCAGCGCGCGCAGCGCGTCCGGGAGCCGGTCGGCGGGGCAGAGCACCGAGATCCGGGTCTCCGTCGCCGTGATGGTCTCGAACCGCACGTCCGCCCTGGCCAGCGTCTCGCAGAACGCCGCGATCGCGCCCGTGCGGGTGCGGACGCCGGAGCCGACGAGCGAGACCTTGCCGATGTCGTCGCGGCAGGTCACCTTCTCGTGGCCGATCTCCGCCCGGTGCTCGCACAGCGCCGCGAGCACGGCGGGCACATCGCTCTCGGGGAGGACGAATCTGATGTCGCCGGCCTGTTCACCGGGCCCGCACACCGGCGGCTGGACGACCGTGTCGATCTCGGCACCGGCGTCCGACACCACCCGGAACACCGTGGACACGGCCCCCGGACGGGCCGGGACGGCGGTCACGGTGACCTCGGCCGTGGACAGGTCGTGCGCGACGCCCGCGAACGGCGCGCGCTCCGGGCAGGCGGCGTGTTCGGCGCACGCCCCGCGCTCCGGTTCGTCCGGGCACGCCGACACCACCGTGCCGGGGCAGCCGCCGTCGCAGGCGCGGACGCGCACGGTCACACCGTGCCTGCGCGCGTACTCCACGCTGCGCGGGGCCAGTACCTTGGCGCCGCTCGCGGCCAGCTCCAGCATCGTGTCGTAGTCCAGCCGGGACAGCGGCCTGGCCTGCGGCACCAGATGGGGGTCGGCCGTGTGGACGCCGTCCACGTCGGTGTAGATCTCGCAGACGTCCGCCTTGAGCGCGGCGGCCAGCGCGATCGCCGTGGTGTCGGAGCCGCCGCGGCCCAGCGTGGTGTCCTCGCCGGTCTCCCGGCTGACGCCCTGGAACCCCGCGACCAGCACGACCATCCCGCGGTCGAGTGCCTGCCGCACCCGGGTGGGCTCGACGCCGATGATCCGGGCCCGGCCGTGCACCGAGCTGGTGATCACACCGGCCTGCGGGCCCGAGAAGGAGCAGGCCGGCACCCCCAGCGTCTGGACCGCCATGGCCGTGAGCGCGTTGGAGATGCGCTCGCCGGCGCTCAGCAGCATGTCGAGCTCGCGACGCGAGGGGACCGGCGCCATCTCCCGCGCCAGCCCCAGGAGCTGATCGGTGGTGTCGCCCATGGCGGAGACCACCACGACGACGTCGTGGCCTTCGTCGTGCGCGGCGACGATGCGTTCGGCGACGCGCCGGATCCGCTCGGTACTCCCTACCGAGGAGCCGCCGTATTTCTGGACGATGAGCATCGTTCGGGGCCTTCCACTACGGAGTACGTGCGGTTGAATCGACTACGGGCACGCCGGGGCGCGGGGTGTGCGGGCGGTGACCGCGTCGACGAGGATCGAGCAGGCGGTGTCGACGACCTCGGCCGTCACATTGAGCGGCGGCAGGATCCGTACGACGCAGTCGTCACGGCCGCCGAGCTCCACGATCAGCCCGTGGCGCAGCGCGTGGGCCTGTACGGCCGAGGCGGCCTCGGTCGCGGGCCGGCCGGTCACCGGATCGGCCAGCTCGATGCCCCACATCAGGCCCCGGCCCCGCACCTCGCGGACCCATGGACGGCCCGTCAGCGGCGCCAGCCGGTCGGCGATCTGCTCGCCGCGCCGCCGGACGTTGCCCAGCACGTCGTCGCGCCGGATCACCCGGATCGCCTCCACCCCGGCGGCGAACGCCAGCTGGTTGCCCCGGAAGGTGCCGATGTGGGCGCCGGCCTCCCAGGTGTCCAGCGCGGCGTCGTAGAGGATGACGGCGACGGGCATGCCGATGCCGCTCAGGGCCTTGGACGCCACGACGACGTCCGGCTCGACGCCGTACTGCTCGAAGGCGAACCATGTGCCGGTGCGGCCGCAGCCCGTCTGCACCTCGTCGACCACCAGGGGGATGCCGAGGTCACGGGTCAGGTCCCGCACCCGCCGGACGAATTCGGGGCGGGCCGGGACCACGCCGCCCTCGCCCTGCACCAGTTCCAGCAGGACGGCGGCGGGCAGCGGGATGCCGCCGAGGCTGTCGGTCAGCGCCTGCTCCAGGTACTCGGCGCGGTTGTACGGGAAGAAATGGACGCCGGGCATGGTGTTGGCCACGTTCCGCTTGGCGGACACCAGGCCGCTGAGCGCCATGGCGGCGTGGGTACTGCCGTGGAAGCCGCCCTGGAAGGAGACGACGTCCCCGCGGCCGGTCGCGGTCTTGCACAGCTTGATCGCGGCCTCGACCGCGTTGGCGCCGGTGGGCCCACAGAAATGGATCTTCATCTTGTCGCGCAGCCCCGGGCGGAGCATGGACAGCTGGGCCTCGGTGAAGGCGTCCTTGACCGGGGTGGGGAAGTCCAGGCCGTGGGCGAGCAGCCCCAGCTGCCGGGTCACGCTCGCGACGACCTCGGGGTGGTTGTGGCCCAGCGAGAGCACCCCGGCGCCGGCGAGGAAGTCGATGAAGACGTTGCCGTCGACGTCACGCACGAAACTCCCGGAGCCCTCCTCCAGGGCGATGGGCAGATGCCTCGGATACGTCCGGGCACTGGACTCCCGGAGCTCCTGACGGGCCAGCAGCTCGGCGGAGAGCGGGCCGGGCAGCTCGCCCTCGACGTACGGGGCGGTCAGCGGGCGGGCGGTGACGAGCGAGGTCATGACGCGCCTCCTGCGGTCGCTTCGGGGGTTTCCGCGGTCGTCCGGGCGGGGGCGGCGGGCGTGGCGGGCCGGGCGGGGATGCCCCGCCAGCTCGTGCCGTCGGGCAGGGACTCGCCCTTCATGACGAGGGACATCGAGTCGAGCCGGGCACCGGACCCCACCCGCGCGTCGTACAGGACGACGCAGCGCACGCCGACCGACGCCGACGCCCCGACCGTGACGTGGGACATCTTCATCACCCGGTCCTCGAACAGATGGGTCTGGAGGGAGGTGACCTCCCCGACCGCCGCGTCGTCCCCGACCTCGACCAGGTCGAACTCCGTCAGGTACGTGGTGGACAGCCACACCCGTCGCCCGATCCTCACGCCGAACAGGCGCAGCACCCAGCAGGCCCAGGGCGTGCCGGTCAGCAGATTGAGGAAGGCGGGCACGACCAGGTTCTCGAACAGGCCGGTGACCAGCTCCGTGCGCCGGACCCAGACGCTCCACAGCGGCTCCTCGCGCGGCCGGTAGCGGCCCACGACCAGCCACTTGACCATCACCGTGATCAGGGTGGCGGCCAGCCCCGCCACCAGCACCAGGGCCGGGCCGAGGAGGAACAGCGCCAACGGGCGGAAGGCCTCGGCCACGCGCAGCGCGACGTAGAGGCTGCCGAGGCCGCACAGCGCACCGATCGTCGCGGGCAGGGTCACCCGGAAGTACTCGATGGCCAGGCGCGCGGCGATCAGCCCCCGGCTCGGGCTGTAGGTCAGCCTCGGGTCGAACGCCTTGCCGGCCTCGCGGTGCGGCAGGAAGATCGCGGGGGAGCCCAGCCAGGTCGTCTCGGGGGAGATGGGCGTCTCGGGCGCGAGGGAGTGGACGCCCAGGAGGGCGTTGTCGCCGACCCGGCGGGAGCCGGGCACCAGCGCCCCGTTGCCGACGAACGCGCGCCGCCCCACCTCGGCGGGCGCGAGCGCGATCCGGCCCCGGTGGTAGACGGCCGGGCCCACCATGCTGATGTCGGCGACGAAGCTCTGCTCGCCGATGACCAGCATGTCGGGGTCGACGAAGCTCACGGTCGCCACCTCCGCCCAGCGTCCCGTCCGCGCCCCCAGTCGCCGCAGGAAGGGCACGAGGTAGAGGGTGGAGTACAGGGCGTGGGTGAGCGTCAGGCTCAGTGTGAGCATGCCGTCGCTGATCCACTTGCGTACCCCGAAGGCGCCGCGCTCGGAGTGGAGCCCGGCGGGCGCGCCGGGCATGACGGCCCGTTTGACGAGGAGGACGGTCGCGCAGACGGCCAGCACCGTCAGCGGTCCGGCCACGGCCGCCGCCGCGCAGGCCCAGGCGAAGCCGTAGTGCCAGGCCGCGTACGCCACCACCCATGTGGGGATGGAGATCATCAGCAGCGGGACGAGCGTGAAGAGCAGCGCTCCCGCCGCGTAGCCGGCCAGTACGGGGACGGGCCAGGGCCGTTCGTCGTCGGCGCGGGCGGCCATGTCCGCCAGCAGGGGCGGGGTGGCGTCCCTGCGGGTCGCCGGCGCGCCGGCCCAGTGCTCGCCGGAGGGGACGGCCTGGTCCTCGGGGACGAGCGACTGCTCGCCGATCGAGGCCCCGTCGCCGATGACGGCACCGGGGAGCACCACGCTGTTGGCGCCCACGAAGCAGCCGGAGCCGATGCGTACGGGCGCGAGCCGCAGCCGTCCGCCCGAGACGGTGTACGGCTGGATACGGGCGCCGTAGCCGACGGCGGTCCGGTCGCCGATCTCGACGAGCGCGGGCGGGAAGACGAGCGCCGACAGATGGCAGCCCCGGCCGATCCGGGCGCCGAGCAGCCGCAGACAGCCGGCGTAGAGCGGCGAGCCGGGCAGCAGGGCGACCGGTGACGTGGCGAGCACCCTGCCGTGCAGCCAGAACCGCAGATAGGTCACGCCCCACAGGGGATGGTCCCCGGGTCGTACGCCGGCCATGAGCAGCCGGCAGATGAACAGGGGCAGCACGCCCAGGGTCAGGACCAGCCAGCCCGCCGTCAGCAGCAGGAACGTGGGCGCCGGGAGGTGGGCGACCGTGTCCAGGGCGCTGCCGGCCAGGGGCGCCCGCACGGGGGCGCGCCACGTCTCGAAGAAGCGGTACAGCACGGCCACCGCGGCGAGCGACGGCAGCAGCAGCCACGCGTACAGCGCCATGAGCTGGGCGATGCCGCAGCCCGCGACGCGGAGGGTGGAGTGGCGCAGGGGAGGGGGAGCGGGTGTTTCGCGGGCGGGTGTCCGCGCACCCGTGGACGCGATGAAGGCGGCCAGGTCGCGGACGGTCGGGTGGGCGTAGAGGTCGCCCATGGCCACGTCGCTGAGCGCGGGGTCCTGGCGCATCCGGGAGATCAGCCGGGCCGCGGTCATGGAGTGACCGCCGAGGTCGCAGAAGAAGTCGTCCTCGACGGAGATCTCGACGGAGATCCCGCCATCGGTGCCGCCGGCGCCCAGGACGTCCTGCCAGAGGGCGGTCAACCGCCGCTCCAGCGGTGTCGCCGGGGCGGTGCGCGGCCGGGTGCGGCGGGCGAGCGGCGGGGAGACGGGTGGGGGCAGCGCGGCCCGGTCCACCTTGTCGGCGGCCAGCAGCGGGAACCCGGGGAGCACTTCCAGGAACGAGGGGATCATGTAGCCGGGAAGCCTGTTGCGCAGCCGGACCCGCAGCCGCTCGCGCAGCTCCTCCTCCGAGGGCCGGTCGGCGGCGTGGCAGGTGAGGGTGACATAGCCGATCAGGCCCTGGGCGACGCCCTCGCGCTCCAGGGGGGTGACGACCGCGTTACCGACCGCCCGGTCCTCGCGCAGAATCGTTTCGATCTCGGCGAGTTCTATGCGGTAGCCACGGATCTTCACCTGGGTGTCGGTGCGGCCCAGGTATTCGAGCTCTCCCGCCCCGATGAAGCGGCCCCGGTCGCCCGTGCGGTAGACGCGCGGGGCGCGGTCGCGGTCCTCCGGCACCGGGTTGGGGACGAAACGCTCGGCGGTCAGCTCGGGGCGGTTGACGTAGCCCAGGGCGATGCCGGGGCCGCCGATGCAGATCTCGCCGCTCTCGCCCCGGGCGACCGGGCGGAGCTTCTCGTCGAGGACGTAGACACGGTAGGTGGGCAGGGGCGTGCCGATGGTGACCGGCCGGTCGGGGGCGAGCTCACCGCAGGTGGCGGTGACGGTCGCCTCCGTGGGGCCGTAGGCGTTGAGGATGCGCCGGCCGGGGCGCCACCAGCGGCGCACCAGGTCGGGAGGGCACGCCTCGCCGCTGACGAGCAGGCTGCGCAGGGTGGGCACCTCCGCCTCCAGCGTCATCAAGAGGGTGGGGACGCAGCACAGCACCGTGATGCCGTGCTCGATCAGGAAGTCGTTCAGCCCCTCGCCGGCCCGCCGGTCGTCGCCGGGCCCGGCGACGAGGGTGGCCCCGGCCAGCCAGGTCGGCCATATCTCCTCGACGGCGAAGTCGAAGGCGAGGGAGAGGCCCTGGTAGACCCGGTCCTCCGGCCGTACGCGGTAGACGGGGGCGACCACACGCAGGAAGTTGACGATGCTCGCGTGCGAGACGGCCACGCCCTTGGGCCGGCCGGTGGTGCCGGAGGTGTAGATGACGTAGCAGAGCGAGGACGGGCCCGCCCGGACCCCGGGCCGGGTGTCCGGCCGGCGGGCCAGCAGCTCCTCCGCACGGTCCAGTTCGAGGACGGGACAGTGCAGGTCACGGGTCTTCTCGGCCAGGGACGAGGTCGTCACCAGGTCGGACAGCTCCGCGTCATGGACGATGAACGCCAGCCGGTCGGCAGGGAAGGACGGGTCGAGCGGCACATAGGCGGCGCCCGCCTTGAGCACCGCGAGGAGGGCGGCGTAGCCGTCGGTGGAACGGTCGAGGAGGATCCCCACCCGGGAGCCCTCCCCGGCGCCGCGCTCCCGGAGCAGATGCGCCAGCCGGTTGGCCCGGCGGTCGAGCTCCGCGTAGCCGAGGCGCCGTCCGTCGCAGATGACGGCGGTGCGGCACGGGGCTTTGTCGCAAGCGTATTCGAAGTACTCGGCCAGGGTCCGGACGTCGGGCGGCGCGCCCGTGGCCCGGGTCCCGGCGGACCCCGCGGCTGTCGTCGGCTCTGTCATGACCTCTCCCTGCGGGGCGGATCCGCAGCATGTGTGCCTTGCCTGTCCATATGTACGGATTGATGAGGTGCGCTGTTCATCCGATGGGCCCGGACGACGGCGTCTGCGGAATCTTCACGTCGAGCTTTTGACGAGTGGAATGTAGCGTTTTATCCCTCTTCTTCCACGGTAAGTAACGTGACCGCAAAGGGGAAATGGAAGGACGGTGGTGGGTCGCCGGTCCTCGGGGAAGGCGCCGGGGACGGGCCGGTGCGGTGCGGCGCCTGTCCGGATCCGGTGGTGTACGGCGCCGGGCGCGGCGGCCATGCTGGAGCGGCGCCCGAGAGGACCATCACGGGGCCCGAGAGGCCCGCCGACGGGGAAGGACTCCGCATGAATCCTCACGTGAACCGCCCGAACCGCCGGCTGAGAACCTTGAGCACGCTGGTCGCGAGCGTCGCGCTCGCCCTGAGCGGGACAACGGCCACGGCGGCACCGCCGACGCCGCCCACGGCGACATCGATACAGGCCGGCCCGCTCTTCAACCTACGGAACGCGGCCGACCCGAACGGCAACAAGTGCGTGGGGCTGGCGAACAACGGCAGCACCGCGAACGGGACGACCCTCGTCCTGTGGGACTGCCACCTCAACTTCGATCAGTGGTGGTACCAGGGCGGCGACGGCGTCTCCCTGCGCAGCAACGCCTCCGGCTATCCGTACGGCAAATGCATAGGCCTGGCGGACAACGGCAGCACCGCGAACGGAACGCGCCTCGTGCTGTGGGACTGTCACCTCCACCCCGACCAGTGGTGGCGGATGCAGGCCCTGGGCGACGGCAACGTCGCCCTCGTCTCGGGGGCGGGCCAGGACAAGTGCGTGGGGCTGGCGAACAACGGCAGTACGGCGAACGGGACGCCGTTGGTCCTGTGGGACTGCCACTACCACCCCGACCAGCGGTGGTTCACGCGTTCGTAGCGCGCCGAGCGCATCTACGCGCGGCGGACGTAGAGCTCCACGGGGTTGAAGCCGACCGGGTCGGGGACCCGCGGCGGGACGCGGCGGAAGCCGGCCCGGGCCAGGGTGGAGCGCACGGCGATGCCGTCGATGTACTTGTCGTGGATCTCCATCACGATCCGCGCCACCCGGGCCATCCACGGCCGGGGCTCGGCGAAGATCCCGGTCTCGCTGCCCTCGACGTCGACCTTCAGCAGGTCGACGCGGTCGATGCCGTGCTTGTCCAGCAGCCGTTCCACGGTGACGGCCCGGACCGTGCGCGACGGCCGGGCCAGGACGTTCTCCAGCCGGTGGGGGCGGCTGCGGCGCAGCTCACGGACGGCGGGGACGGCGGTGCAGGTGTCCCAGAAACCGCTCACCGTGAACTCCAGTTCCCCTTCCCGGCCGTCGACGGCCAGCGGCTCGACGATCCACTCCAGGCCGGACAGCGCGGCGTTGCGCCGCAGCACGGCGAGGCTCTCCGCGATGGGCTCGACCGTCAGCAGCCGGCGCGGCCGGTAGCGGGCCGTCAGATAGGCGGCGGCCAGGCCGGTGTTGCCACCGAGGTCCACCACCGTGTCGAGGGTGGTGAGGGGCTCGTCCAGCGCGTAGACGGCGTCGAGCTCGTAGAAGCGGCGCAGGAACACCTGCCACAGGATCAGCAGATCGCTCTGGCTTCTCCGGACGACCACGCACGCGGGGCGGTCCGGGGTGGCGAAGCGGAAGGAGAGTAACGTCTCGCTGTCGAGGGGCGTGCCGGCGGCACCCGCGAAGCGCCGGGCCATCCAGTACGGCACCGTCACCCGCCCGGCCCCCCGCGCCCGTCCGGCACCCACCGCCATGTCCCGCACACACCCGGCCGCCTCCCGCGCCAGCACCCGTGCCGTGCCCGTCCCCGCCGCCCGGTCGGCGTCCGACCGCAGATACGCGAATCCCATCGCCCTCCCCCTTCAGCGCCCTTCCGGTGCGCCCTGAAGACCATCACGGTACGTGAAGGACCGGTGTCCTCCGGGTGGTTCGGGGAGGGATGCCGTCGGACGGAGTACGCCGGGCGACGGCGGGTGACCGGGCGGGAACGGTCAGCCCCGGGCCGCCGCGACGGCCTCCGGGCTCGGCGCCGTGGCGGTGAGGCGGGCGCGGACGAGGTGGTGCTGGGCGGCGCAGGTGGCGGCGATGAGGGTGCCGAAGGCCGTCCAGCCCAGGGGGCCCGTGGCGATGGCCGCGGTGACGGCCAGGGGGCCTACGGCGCGTTGGGTCGCCTGGGCGAGGCCGTGGACGCCCAGGTAGGCGCCCTGGGCGGTGTCGGGGGCCAGGGCGATGGACAACTCCCAGGACACGGTGGCGTGGAGCATCTCGGCGAGGGTGAAGCCGGTGGCCGCGAGGGTCAGGAAGACCGTGGCGGGCACGGCACCGGGCGCGGCGGAGGCCGCCATGGCGACGCCGGACGCGGCGAAGACGGCGCCGAGGGGCAGGAGCAGCGCGCGCGACCTGGCGGTCGTGGCGCCGAAGCGGGCGAGGGGCACCTGGAGGGCCACGACCAGCACGCTGTTGAGCACCAGCAGCAGGGGGACGAGGCCGTGCGGGGCGTCGGTGGCACGGATCGCCCACAGGGGCAGGCCCACCCGGAAGACGGCGTCGTCGAGGAAGAGCACGATCTCGCTGACCACGTACGCGAGATACATACGGTCCCGCCAGGGGTTCGTGGGGCGCGCCGCCGGTACGGGCCCGGAGCCGCCCGTGACCGTGCGGGCGGGCGCGGACGCCTCCGCGCAACGCAGGGTGATCAGGGCGGCGGCGACGAACGAGAGGGCGTCGCCGAGGAGCAGGCCCGTGTAGACGGTCGTCGTGCCGGCGGAGAGGGCCGCCGCCGCGCCGAGCCCGCCGACGGCCCAGCCGGCGTTGGCGACGGTTCGGTGGACCGCCTGGTAGCGCACCCGTTCGGGCCCGGCGATGCGGGAGGCGTAGAGCTTGGTGAGCACGCTCGACGCCCGGTCGCCGAAGCCGCCGGCCGCCGAACAGATCAGCAGGAGCGTGTAGTCGTGGGTGAGGAGCAGGCCCACGGCGGCCGCGGTGCGCAGCAGTTGGAGGGCGGCCAGGACACGGACGACCGACAGCCGGTCGGCCAGCAGCCCGCCGGCCGGCGCGCCCGCGATGCCGACGATCCCGGCGGCGGCGACCAGGGTGCCGACCTCGGCCACGCCGAGGTGGGCGACGTAGGTGAAGTACAGGACCGAGGTGGCGGCCCACAGGCCGCTGCCCACCCGGTCGACGAGGGCGACCGCCAGCATCCGCCGCCCGTCCCGCCCTCCTGGTACGCGCGTGGTGACTGCGGCGACGGCTGTGGTGATCCATCCGCGATCCGAGCTCACGGTTCCCCCGATTCCCTTGCCGACCAGATATGTATCAATACATAATTGACGATGTGGCAACACAATATGCGATCACTGGTACGACAGCCAAGGCCCTTTCCGCGTCCGTCGAACGGGCCGTGACCGAGGGTGCTCTGGAGCCCGGCGCCGCGCTGCCGCCGGTGCGCAGGCTCGCGGAGGACCTCGGGATCAGTCCCGGCACGGTGGCGACCGCCTACAAGGAACTGCGGCGGCGCGGGATCGTCGTCACGCGGGGGAGGGGCGGCACGGTCGTCGCGCCCGCCCCCGCCGTGGCCTCCCGGCGCCCGCCCAAGGTGCCCGAAGGGCTGCGCGACCTGGCCGGCGGCCACCCCGACCCGGCCTTCCTCCCCGACCTCCTGCCACCCGTCCGGCTCTCGCCCGGCGCCCGCTCCCACCGCTCGTCCCCCCGGCTGCCGCGCCTGGAGGAGGCCGTCCGCACCTGGCTGGGGGCCGACGGGGTGCCGGTGGAGCACGTGACGTTCGCGCACGGCGCGCTGGACATGATCGGACGGCTGCTGTCCGTCGAACTCCGCCCGGGCGACGCCGTGGCCATGGAGGACCCCGGCTACCACCACATGCTCGACCTCGTCACGGCGCTCGGACTGCGCACCGTCGCCGTCGCGGTCGACGACGAGGGCATGCGTCCCGAGGCCCTGCGCGCGGCGTTGCGCGAGGGCGTGCGTGCCGTGGTGTGCAGCCCCCGGGCGCAGAACCCCTACGGCGGCCGCTTCACCCCCGCCCGCCGGGACGCGCTGGTGGCGGTCCTGCGCGAGGCGCCCGACGTCCTCGTGATCGAGAACGACCACGCGGGGAGCGTCGCGGCGGCCCCCCTCCACACCCTCACCGGCGGTGGGCTCACGCGCTGGGCGCACGTCGCGACCGTCACCAAGTACCTGGGCACGGACCTGCGCTGGGCTGCCGCCGCGTGCGACGCGACGACCCTCGCCCGGCACGACGGACGGATGCTGCTCACCTCCGGCTGGGTGAGCCACCTCCTCCAGGAGACGGTCCTCGGCCTGATGGCGGACACCGGGACCCGGGACCTGGTGCGCCGCGCCCGTGACGCCTACGAGGAACGGCGGCTGGCCCTGGCCGGCGAGCTCGGCCGGCACGGCATCACGGCCCGCGGGGTGAGCGGCATGAACGTCTGGGTGCCCGTGCGGGACGAGTCCGCCGTGGTCAACGGGCTGCGGACGTACGGCTGGTGGGTCGCAGCGGGGGCGCGCTTCCGGATCGGCAGCGCGCCCGGGGTGCGCATCACCGCCGCCGGGCTGCCGCCCGCCGACGGGCGGCGGCTGGCCGCCGATTTCGCGGCGGTGCTGGGCGAGTCCCAGGCGACGTACGGGGGGTGAGGCCCGTGGCGGGGGATCAGCGCCGCTCGAGCTCCTCCTTGAGGACGGCGGCGGCGCTGATGTCCTGGTCGCGGGTGGCCGTCAGCAGGGTGAGCGGCCGCTCCCCGGCCACCTCGCGCAGATGCCCGAGGGCGTTCTCGTGCGTCGCGTCGCCGTGCAGCTCGGCCCGGTAGCGGCGGCCGAACTCGGCGAACTTCCCCGGGTCGTGGCCGTACCAGGTGCGCAGCCCGGTCGAGGGGGCGACGTCCTTGCACCACTCGTCGAGGGCGGCAGCCTCCTTGCCGAGGCCGCGCGGCCAGATCCGGTCGACCAGCACCCTGTCGCCGTCCGCCGCCGAGGGTTCCTCGTAGACCCTCCGCACCCGGACGTCACGGGCCTTCTTCGCCGTCACGTCACCTCCCGGTCAGGCTTCCATGGTCCGCCGCGCCGCGTGGCCGCGCACCCGGAACCGGCCGCACCGCAGCGGCCGCCGCCTCGTCGTAGCGGCGCAGCACCAGCCGGGCCACGGCCGGGTGGGCGCCGAGCGGCGCGGCCACGACATCGGCCCCGCAGCCCGGCCCGGCGGCCCGCCGGGCGAAGTCGCCCGGCGCCAGCAGGTACGGGGCCACCGCCACCGGCCCGGGGCGGCCGCGCCCGCGCAGCGCGGCGACGGCCTCGGCGGGCGGGGGCAGCGGCCCGCCGAGGTGCGCGGGGACGACCGGCGCGCCCAGCCGCGCGCTCAGCAGCCCGGCCATGGCGCGCGTGGCCGCCGTCGCCGCCGGGTCCCGGGACCCGGCGGCCGTCAGCACCACGGCCCCGCCGGGCACCCGCCCGTGCCACCCCGCCTCGCGCAGCCGCCCGGACAGGGCCTCGGCGAGCAGCGGGTCCGGGCCCAGCGCGGGCGCTGTCGCGGCCCGGTGACCGGCGCCGGCGACGTCCAGCACGGCGGGGATGTCCACCCGGACGTGATACCCGGGCCCGAGCAGCACGGGCACCACCACGACGGGCCCCGCCACCCGGTCGAGCACCTCCGGCAACGAGGGCGAGGCCAGTCCCAGGAACCCGCACTCCACCCGCAGCCCCGGCCGCGAGGCCCGCACCTGCTCCAGCAGCCGGTGCACGGTCCGCACACCGGCCGGATCCCGGGTGCCGTGCGCGGCGGCGACGAGGACGGGCGCGGGCCCGTCCGGGGTGTCGGCGACGGGGCGCCCGGGCCCGGTCCCCGGCCATGCCCCCGGCCGGTACCCGCCCATCACGCCCCCGCCAGGGCGTAGCCCCGCTTGGGGACCGTGCGGACCAGGGTCGCGTGGCGGCCCATGGCCCTGCGGAGGCGGGCGATCGACATGTCGACCGCGTGCCGGTCGGCACGGCCGTCCGGCCAGGCGCGGAGCAGCAGTTCGGTGCGGCTGAGCACCTGGCCGGGGTGCTCGGCGAGCGCGCGCAGCACCGCCGCCTGCAACGGCGGCAGCCACACCGGGGCGCCGTCGCCGAGGAGCGCGTTGCCCTGGAGCACCAGGCGGTCCGGCCCGGGGCGGAGGTTCCGGCGGCCGCGCCGGGACAGGACGTCCTCCAGCGTCCGTACGAGCGCGCCGAGCCGGCTCCGCTCCGGGCAGTGCACCGGCACGTCCGCCTCCCGCAGGGGCTGCGCGCACAGCGACCCGACGCAGAACGCCGCCGCCTCGTCGCGCAGCGCGGCCAGGAACCGTTCCCGCTGCCCGATCGCGGCGGCCGCCTCCAGCAGCGCCACGGCGGCCGGCGCGCTGGTGAACGTCAGCGCGTGCACCTCCGCCCGCGTGGTGGCCTCCACGAGGCGCCGGACCGCGCCCGGATCCTCCGGCGGCCCCCACCGGTAGACGGGGACCTCGATCACCTCCGCGCCCCGCTCGCGCAGCGCGGCCGTGAAGTCCGGCAGCGGCGCCCCGTGTTCCTGGACCGCGACCCGGCGGCCGTCCAGATCCCGGGCGAGCAGCCACGTCAGCACCTCGTGACTGGCCTCGGTCCCGGGCGCGAACGCCTCCGCCAGGCCGCAGGCCCGTACCGCGCCGGTGGCCTTCGGGCCCCGGCTGACGACCGTGGCGTCCCGGAGCGCGCCCAGCAGCGCGTCGGCCGTCCCCCACCCCTCGGCCGCGCTCATCCAGCCGCGCCAGCCCACGCCCGTCGTGGCGACGACGTAGTCCAGCGGCGCGGCGAGGCAGCGCTCGGTGGCCCGGCGCAGCGCGACGTCGTCACCGAGTGGCATGATGCGCAGCGCGGGTGCCTCGACGACGCGGGCGCCCCGGCGCACGAGCAGTGCCACCAGCTCCTCGCGGCGCCGGTCGGCCGTCACCCCGATCGTGAAACCCGTCAGCGGTCCCGCCGCCCCGGTGTCCGGTCCGGCGGTCGTGTTCCCCGTACTCATGGGCTCAGGTTTCCGGCGGTTTGTTACCGGCGAGTTGCCGCACTGTCATGCAGGCGTCAGCATTTGCCCGGCTCATGTTAAATGCGGATGCCATGGACATCACATCGCCCCGGCGGGGCCGTGAGGAATTCGTGCCATGGCCGCAACATCCCGGACCCGGCCGTGAAACGGGCGGGACCGACGCTCGGGCCATGACTTCGACCGACACCCACTGCCCCTACTGCGCGTTGCAGTGCGGCATGCGACTGCGGCCGCGGCCCACCGGCCCCGGCACCCCGTCGCCCTCCGCCCCGCCGGTCGACGTCGAGGAACGCCCCGGATTCCCCGTCAACCAGGGCGCGTTGTGCGGCAAGGGCCGCACCGCGCCCGCCCTCCTCGCCCGCGCCGTCCGCCTGACCGCGCCCCTGGTCCGCGACCCCGGCGACGGGGCGCTGCGCGAGGCGTCCTGGGCCGAGGCCCTGGACCGGGTGGCCACAGGGTTCCGGCAGGCCGCCGAACGCCATGGCCGCTCGGCCGCCGGCGTCTTCGGCGGGGGCGGGCTGACCAACGAGAAAGCCTATCTGCTGGGCAAATTCGCCCGCGTGGTCCTGCGCACCCCGAACATCGACTACAACGGCCGCTTCTGCATGTCCTCGGCCGCCGCCGCCCACCGCGCGGCCTTCGGCATCGACCGCGGCCTGCCCTTTCCGATGGAGGACATCGCGACGACCGGCTGCGTCATCCTCGCCGGGGCCAACCCCGCCGAGACCATGCCGCCCGCGCTGCGCTACTTCACCCGCATGCGAGAGGCCGGCGGCCGGCTGATCGTCATCGACCCCCGCCGGACGCGCACCGCCGAACAGGCGGACCTGCACCTGCGCCCGGTCCCCGGCACCGACCTCGCGCTCGCCCTGGGAATGCTCCACCTGGTGATCGCCGACGGCCATCTGGACGAGGAGTTCATCGCCGCCCGCACCACCGGCTTCGAGGGGGCCCGGGCCGCCGCCATGGCCCACTGGCCCGAACGGGTCGAGCAGATCACCGGGGTACCGGTCTCGCAACTGCGCGAGGCGGTGCACCTGTTCGCCGACGCCGCCACCGGCATGGTCCTCACCGCGCGCGGCAGCGAACAGCACAGCAAGGGCACCGACACCGTCCGCGCCTGGATCAACCTGTGCCTGGCCACCGGCAAGGCCGGCCGCCCCGGCAGCGGTTACGGATGCCTGACCGGCCAGGGCAACGGCCAGGGCGGCCGCGAGCACGGGCAGAAGTCCGACCAGCTCCCCGGCTACCGCTCGCTGACGGACCCCGCCGACCGCGCCCACGTGGCCGCCGTCTGGGGCGTCGACCCCGATACCCTGCCAGGACCGGGCCCTTCCGCCTACGAGCTCCTCGACCGTGCCGGAACCCCCGACGGCATACGGGCCCTGCTGGTCATGGGCTCCAACCCGGTCGTCTCCGCACCCCGCGCAGCCCATGTCACCGAGCGGCTCCGGGCACTGGACTTCCTCGTCGTCAGCGACGTCGTGCTCTCCGAGACCGCCGAGCTGGCCGACGTGGTCCTGCCCGCCGCCCAGTGGGCCGAGGAGACCGGCACCACCACCAACCTCGAAGGCCGGGTCATCCTCCGTCAGGCGGCCGTCCCCCCGCCCCCCGGAGTCCGCACAGACCTCGCCGTCCTCAAGGAGCTCGCCGCACGCCTGGGCACCACCCGCGGCTTCCCCGACGACCCGCGGGAGGTCTTCGACGAGCTGCGCCGGGCCTCCGCGGGCGGCGCCGCCGACTACGCGGGCATCGACTACACCCGTATCCGCGCCGAGGACGGCGTCTTCTGGCCCTGCCCCGACCCCGCGCACCCGGGGACGCCCCGCCTGTTCCTCGACCGTTTCGCCACCCCCGACGGCCGGGCCCGGTTCGCCGAGGCAGGCCACCGGCCGCAGGCCGAGGAGCCCGACCACGCCTATCCGCTGCACCTCACCACCGGACGGGTCACCGCCCAGTACCAGAGCGGCGCCCAGACCCGCCGGATCGCCGAGCTCAACGCGGCCGCCCCCGGCCCGTTCGTCGAACTCCACCCCCACCTCGCCGAGCGCCTCGGCGTCGGCGAGGGCGACGTACTGGCCGTCACCAGCCGGCGCGGCCGCGCCCTCGCCCCCGCCAGGATCACCGCCGCCATCCGCCCCGACACCGTCTTCATGCCCTTCCACTGGGACGGACCCGGCCGCGCCAACTCCCTCACCAACCCCGCCCTGGACCCCCAGTCGCGCATGCCCGAGTTCAAGGTCTGCGCGGTACGGGTGGAGAAGGCCGTCGAAGCCGAGGCCGGCGCATGAGCACAAGCTTCAGTACGGACACCCGGCGCGTAGCCGTCGTCGGCGCCGGCATGGCCGCCGCCCGCTTCGCCCAGCAACTCCTCGCCCGCACAGCCCCCGGCGCCGTCGAGGTGACGCTGTACGGCGCGGAGCCGGACGCCCCCTACAACCGCACCCTCCTCGCCGACGTCCTCACCGGCCGCCACGACCCCGACGGCATCGGCCTGCCCCTGGCCGAGGGCGCCACCGTCCGCACCGGCACCCGGGTCACGGCCGTCGCCCCCGCCACCCGCTCCCTCACCCTGGCCGACGGCACCACCGGCCATTACGACACCCTGGTCCTCGCCACCGGAGCCGCCCCCGTCCTGCCGCCCCTGCGGGGTCTGCGCGACGGCGGGTCCGGCGACGGTGACGGACTCCTCGGCCGTGACGGACCTTTCGACGGCCACGGACTCGACGGCGACGAACCCGCCAGTGACGACGGCCTCCTCGGCGGCGTCCACGTCCTGCGCACCCTCGCCGACTGCCGGGCCCTGGCCGCGGCCGCCCGCCGCTCCGCGCACGCGGTCGTGCTCGGCGGCGGAGTGCTCGGCGTCAGCGCCGCCCGGGCCCTGGCCGCCCTCGGCACGGCCACCACGATCGTCCACCGGGCGGCACGGGTGATGGAACGCCACCTCGACGACCGGTCCGCGCACTTGCTGCACGGACAGCTCACCGCCCTCGGCATCACCACGCACCTCGCCGCCCACCCCGTCGCCCTGCACGGCGCCGGCCACGTCCACGCCGTCGAACTCGCCGACGGCACAAAGCTGGAGACCGATCTCGTCCTGCTCGCCTGCGGCACACGCCCCCGCACCGCGCTGGCGCGGGCGGCGGGTCTGCGCGTACGTCACGGAGTCGTCGTCGACGACCGGCTGGCCGCCTCCGCCCCCGGCGTCCACGCCATCGGCGACTGCGCCGAGCACCGGGGCGTCGTCCACGGACTGACCGGACCCGCCTGGGACCAGGCCGACGCCCTCGCCGCCCACCTCGCGGGCGCGGACCCCGGCGCCCGCCGCACCGGCACCCGGCCCCTGACCCGGCTGTCCGCCGGGCCCCTCCAGATCACCGCGTTCGGCGACATGGCCGCCGAACACGCCCCCGGCCACGACGTGCTGCGCTACTCCGACACCTCGCGCGGCACCTCAGCCACGCTCGTCCTGCGCGGCGACCGGCTCGTCGCCGGCGTCCTCCTGGGCGACCTCACCGCCACGGGCGACATCGCGCTCGCCTGGCACCGGGACGAACCCCTGCCCGCAGACCCCTCCTACCTGCTCATCCCCGAAGGAGCCCGCGCGTGACGCCCCCGCTCTCCACCTCCGCCCCGCACCGGCTGGTCCTCGTCGGCCACGGCATGGTCGGCCAGCGCTTCCTGGAAGCCCTCCACGAGCGGACCGGCACGGCCGGGCGCTTCGAGGTGACCGTCCTCGCGGCCGAGACCCGGCCCGCCTACGACCGGGTCCACCTCACCTCGGCCTTCAACGGCACCACCGCCGAAGAACTGTCGCTGTGCCCACCGGACTTCCTCACCACCCACGGCATCGACCTGCGCCTGGGCGACCCGGCCGTCGCCGTCGACCGCCCGGCCCGCACCGTCACCACCGCCTCCGGCGCCCGCGTGCCCTACGACACGCTGGTCCTCGCCACCGGCTCCTACCCCTTCGTCCCGCCCGTCCCCGGCCACGACGCCGACGGCTGCCACGTCTACCGCACCCTCGAGGACGTCGCCGCCATCCGCGCCGACGCCGGCCGGGCCCGAACCGGCGCCGTCATCGGCGGCGGACTCCTCGGCCTGGAGGCCGCCGGAGCCCTGCGCGCCCTCGGACTCGACACCCACGTCGTCGAATTCGCCCCCCGGCTGATGGCCCTTCAAATAGACGACGCCGGCGGCGCGCTGCTCCGCAGCAAGATCGAGGACCTCGGCGTCACCGTGCACACGAGCGCCGGCGCCCAGGCCGTCGAGACCGGCCCCGACGGACGCGTCAGCGCCCTGACCCTCTCCGACGGCACCGGCTTCCCCACCGACCTCGTCGTCTTCTCGGCGGGCGTCCGGCCCCAGGACCGGCTCGCCCGCGACTGCGGCCTGCCCGTCGGCGAACGCGGCGGCATCGTCGTCGACGCCCGCTGCCGCACCGCCGACCCCCACGTCTTCGCGATCGGCGAATGCGCCCTGGCCGTCGACGGCCGCGTCTACGGGCTCGTCGCCCCCGGCTACGCCATGGCCGAGACCGCCGCCCGCGCCATCACCGGTGACACGACCGGGGAGTTCACCGGCGCCGACACCTCCACCCAGCTCAAGCTCCTCGGCGTCGGCGTGGCCAGCTTCGGCGACGCCCACGGCACCACCGAAGGCGCCCTGGACGTCACCTACGCCAACAGCCGGGCCGGCGTCTACAAGAAACTGACCCTCGGCCCCGACGGCTCCCTGCTCGGCGGCATCCTCGTCGGCGACACCGACGCCTACGCCACGCTGCGCCCCCTCGCCGGCAACGGCGCCCCCCTGCCCGTACCGGCGGAACAACTCCTCCTGCCCCAGCCGGCCGGATCGTCCGGCGGCGGTGTCGGCGCCGCGGCACTGCCCGACCAGGCCGTCGTCTGTTCCTGCCACAACGTCACCAAGGCGACCATCCGCGCCGCCGTCAGCGAGCGCCAGTGCGCCTCCGTCCCCGCCGTCAAGAAGTGCACCAAGGCCGGCACCGGCTGCGGAAGTTGCGAGAAGCTCCTCACCTCCATCGTCACCGACGAACTCGCCGCGGCGGGCGCCCCGATCACCCGCGGCCTGTGCGAGCACTTCACCCACACCCGCGCCGAGCTCTACGAGATCATCCGCGTCAAGGGCATCACCACCTTCGCCCGGCTCCTCGCCGAACACGGCACCGGCCAGGGCTGCGCCGTCTGCAAGCCCGCCGTCGCCTCCATCCTGGCCGGGCTCGGCGACACCTCCTACATCCTCGACGGCGAACAGGCCGCCCTCCAGGACACCAACGACCACTTCCTCGCCAACCTCCAGCGCAACGGCTCCTACTCCGTCGTCCCCCGCGTCCCCGGCGGCGAGATCACCCCCGAAGGCCTGATCACCATCGGCGCCATCGCCCGCGACTTCGGCCTCTACACCAAGATCACCGGCGGTCAGCGCATCGACATGTTCGGCGCCACCGTCGACCAGCTCCCCGAGATCTGGCGCCGCCTCGTCGACGCGGGCTTCGAGTCCGGGCACGCCTACGGCAAGTCCCTGCGCACCGTGAAGTCCTGCGTCGGGCAGACCTGGTGCCGCTACGGCGTCCAGGACTCCGTGGCCCTCGCCATCGAGCTGGAGCTCCGCTACCGGGGCCTGCGCGCCCCCCACAAGATCAAGGCGGCCGTCTCCGGCTGTGCCCGCGAGTGCGCCGAGGCGCAGAGCAAGGACTTCGGCGTCATCGCGACCGCCCAGGGCTGGAACCTCTACGTCGGCGGCAACGGCGGCGCCACCCCTCGCCACGCCGACCTCCTCCTCCAGGACACCGACCGCGACACCCTCCTGCGGACCATCGACCGCTTCCTGATGTTCTACATCCGCACCGCCGACCGGCTGGAGCGCACCGCCCCCTGGATCGAACGCCTCGAAGGCGGCCTCGACCACCTGCGCGCCGTCGTCGTCGACGACGTCCTCGGCATCGCCGAGGAGCTCGACGAGCTGATGGCCCGCCACATCGAGGGCTACGAGGACGAGTGGGCCGCTACCCTCGCCGATCCCGACCGGCTGCGGCGCTTCGTCTCCTTCGTCAATGCCCCGGGAACACCGGACCCCTCCGTCAGCTTCGTCCCCGAGCGCGAGCAGATCCGCCCGGCCCTCCCCGAAGAGGTAGGAACCCGATGAACAATCACCCCACTACCGTCCTCACCCCGCCGGCCCTCCTCCACCCCGACGCCCGGGTGGAGATCGGCGGGACCGGCGACGACACGGCCTGGACCGCCGTCTGCCGCTACGGCGACCTCACCCCGGGGCGCGGCGTCACCGCCCTCGTCGCCGGGCGGCAGATCGCGGTCTTCCGCGACGAGAACGGAACGCTCTACGCGCTGGACAACCGCGACCCCGTCAGCGGCGCGTACGTCATCTCGCGGGGGATCACCGGCAGCCTGGGCGGCGTGCCGGTGGTGACCTCGCCCATGTACAAGGAGACGTACGACCTGCGGACGGGCGTGCGCGTCGGCGAGGAGGGCGGTGAGGACGGGGGCGCCACGGCGGACGGCCTGCGGACGTGGCCGGTCCGCGCGATCCACCCCGTGCCCGGACCGGAGACCCCGTCGGCCCCGGGAAGCCCGTCGGTCATGACGGCCCTGGCGGCCCTGTCAGGCCCGCGTGCCTTGGAGACCCGGTGACCCCGGCGGGCCTGGCGACCGCGGCGGACCCGGCCGCCCGGGGCCGCACCCTGACCGACTGGCGGCCGGAGGAGCCCGAGTTCTGGGAGCGCACGGGCGCCCGCGTCGCCCGGCGCAATCTGCTGCTGTCCGTGTTCACCGAGCACATCGGCTTCTCGGTGTGGAGCATGTGGTCGGTGCTGGTGCTCTTCCTCGGCCCCGAGTACGGCATCGACCCGGCGGGCAAGTTCACGCTCACGGCAGTGCCGACCGTCGTCGGCGGCATCCTGCGCCTGCCCTACACATACGCGGTGGCCCGCTTCGGGGGCCGCGCCTGGACGGTGTTCAGCTCGCTCCTCCTGCTGGTGCCCACCCTTCTCATGGCCGCCGTCCTCAGGCCGGGAGTGTCCTTCACGACCCTGCTGCTCGTCGCCTCCGTGGCGGGGGTGGGCGGCGGCAACTTCGCCTCCTCCATGGCCAACATCAACGCCTTCTACCCCCGGAGCCTCAAGGGCCGGGCCCTGGGCGTCAACGCCGGCGTCGGCAACATCGGTGTACCCGCCGTGCAGCTCGCCGGCCTCCTCGTCCTCGCCACCGCCGGCGCGGGACACCCCGCCGTGCTCCCGCTGGCCTACGTCCCCCTGATCGTCCTCGCCACCCTCGGGGCCCTGCGCTGGATGGACGACCTCCCGGCGGTGCGCGACGCCCGGCCCGTGCTCCGCGAGATCATCCGCGACGGCCACACATGGGGGCTCTCGCTGCTGTACATCGGGACGTTCGGGTCGTTCATCGGCTTCTCGTTCGCCTTCGGACTGGTGCTCCAGACGCAGTTCCACGATCAGTTCGACACACCGGTGAAGGTCGCGAGCCTCACCTTCATCGGCCCCCTGCTGGGCTCACTGGCCCGCCCGTACGGGGGCGCCCTGGCCGACCGCCTCGGCGGCGCCCGCGTCACCCTCGCCGCCTTCGCGGCCATGGCGGCGGGCAGCGCCCTCATCCTCGTCGCCGCGCGGGCCCACTGGGTCGTGGTCTTCTTCGCCGCTTTCATCGCCCTGTTCGTGCTCAGCGGCCTCGGCAACGGCTCGACCTACCGCATGATCCCGGCCGTCCACGGCACCCGGGTCCGCCGCGCGACCACACTCATCGGCTTCGCCGGCGCGGTGGGCGCGCTGGGGGGAGTGCTGGTGAACGTCGCGTTCCGGCAGTCGTTCCAGAGCACGGGGAACGGCGAGTGGGCGTACGTGGGGTTCCTCGTCTTCTACGCGGTGTGCGCGGGGGTGACGTACGGGGTGTACGGGCGGCGGGGGTTCTGAGGGTTGTCCCGTGTCCGCCGGTCACCGCGATGCGGCGCGAGGGCGCGGGCCCGGCACGCAAGGGCCGGCCGTCCGGTGCGAAGGCCGCCGTCGGCCGGGCCGCGGTCATCGACGGACGGCGGTCACCGGGCCCGCGTCGAGCACGTCCGCGCGCGGGGAATGCTCAGTCGAGACAGAACTCGTTGCCCTCGATGTCCCGCATCGCGATGCACGACTCGTTCTCCTCATCGGCAAGCAGCACTTGCACGCATACCGCGCCGAGCGCGACCAGCCGTGCGCACTCGGCCTCGAGTGCGGCGAGGCGCTCTTCCCCCACGAGCCCGGTGCCGACCCGCACGTCGAGATGCACCCGGTTCTTGACGGCCTTCCCTTCGGGAACGCGCTGGAAGTACAGCCGCGGGCCCACACCTGAGGGATCACTGCACGCGAACGCCGAACCCTGCCGCTCAGGAGGCAGGGAGCGATCGAAGTCGTCCCACGTGGCAAACCCCTCCGGTGGCGGCGGTACGACGTACCCCAGCACCTCGCACCAAAAACGAGCGACACGCTCGGGTTCCGCGCAGTCGAAGGTGACTTGGAACTTCTTGATCGATGACATCGGCGCACCATAGCAGGGGGGACTCCGCTGGTGGCGATGTATTTTTGGCGGCCGAACTCCCGCACCGCCTCGACGGCTCACCGACAATGCCGGAGGAGAATGCCTCGCGCCGCCCCGGCATCGTGACGAGGGGCGGGTGCGAGACGACGACGGTGCGCTATGCGGATCCGGGAGGTGCGTGTCATGGCGGTGTTCGTCCTGGTGGCGGGCGGGTGGCTGGGCGGCTGGGCCTGGCGGGACGTCGCGGCGGAACTGGAGGGCGCGGGGCACCGGGCGGTACCGGTCACCCTGACCGGCCTCGGGGACCGCGCGCATCTCGCCACGGCGGAGACCGGGGTGAGCACCCACATCCAGGACATCCTCAACGTCCTGGAATACGAAGAGCTCTCCGGCGTCGTCCTGGTGGGCCACAGCTACGGCATCTTCCCCGTCCTCGGCGCCGCCGACCGCTCCCCGGGGCGCGTCGGCCGCGTCGTCTTCCTCGACGCCGCCGCGCCCCGGGACGGGCAGAGCGTCGTGAACACCTTCATGGACCCCGAACGGCGGGCGGCGTTCGAGGAACGGGTCGCGACCAAGGGCGAGGGCCTGCGCCTCCCGCTGCCGGAACCGCACGAACTCCCCCTGTGGGGCAGCGTCGACGGCCTGGACGACACGGCCCTGGCCCGGATGCGCCGCCTCGCCGTCGGCCACCCCTACGGCTCGTTCACCGAACCCCTCCGCCTGACCGGGGCGGGCGACGGGCTCCCCGCCTCCGCGGTGTTCTGCACGGCCAACGGCAACACCGTCGCCATGATCGAGGCCCTCTACCGGGCCGGCGACCCACGCCTGAGGGCCGTGGTCGACAAGGACACCACCTTCTTCGAACTGCCCACCGGCCACTACCCGATGCTCTCCGTGCCCACCGCCACCGCCCGGGTGCTGATCGACGCCGCGGAGGGCAAGGGCCGGCGCCTCGAACCGGGGCCGTGAACCCCCTGCGTTCATGGCCGGTAAGGCTCTCCTCCTCACTGTTCCCCTGAGACGGAGGGCAGCGTGGTGTACCTGATCCGGGTACCCGTCGACGGCTGCGAACCGGTCCTCGTCGAGGCCGCCGACGGGGCGGACGGCATCGTCCGGGTGGCCCGCCCCAGCGAAGTGATCGCCGCGGCGGAGGCGCACTCCCCGGCCCCGTGCGCGTGACCGTTCGCTCCCGCCGTCGTTACCCACGACGGGTACACGTATCACCCGCCGGGCCGTCAGGACACCGTCCTGACGGCCCGGCGTTTGCATGCCGCCACCCCGGTCTCATGAACGGTCTGTCACATCCGTACGGTCTCCTTCGTCAAAGAGATGACGACAGCCGACGGAAGAAAGTGACCGATGAACGACGAGGAATTCCTGGCCGAGCGCTTCGAGGCCCACCGCACCCACCTGCGTGCGGTCGCCTACCGGATGCTCGGCTCGCTGAGCGAGGCCGACGACGCGGTGCAGGAGGCGTGGCTGCGGCTGGCGCGTACCGACACCGGGGACGTCGCGAACCTGGGCGGGTGGCTGACGACCGTGGTGGGCCGGGTGTGCCTGGACATGCTGCGCTCCCGGACCACGCGCGGCGAGCAGCCCCTGGACGTCCATGTGCCCGACCCGGTCGTGAGCGGCGCCGACGGGATCGACCCCGAGCACGAGGCGCTGCTGTCCGACTCCGTCGGCCTGGCGCTGCTCGTGGTGCTGGAGTCGCTCGCCCCCGCCGAGCGGCTGGCGTTCGTGCTGCACGACATGTTCGCCGTGCCCTTCGACGAGATCGCCCCCATGGTCGGCCGCACCCCGGCGGCCGCCCGTCAGCTCGCCAGCCGGGCCCGCCGCCGGGTGCGAGGCTCCGCGCCGGTGCCCGACGCCGACCTCGGCCGGCAGTGGGAGGTCGTCGACGCGTTCCTCGCCGCCTCGCGCGGCGGCGACTTCGACGCCCTGGTGACCCTTCTCGACCCGGAGGTCGTCCTGCGCGCGGACACCGGCGTGGGCCTCCCGGGCGCGTCGCGGGAGCTGCGCGGCCCCGCCGCGGTGGCCGGGCAGGCGCTCCTCTTCCAGCGCGCCGCCGGCTTCGCGCACCCGGCGCTCGTCAACGGCGCCGCGGGCATCGTGTCCATCGTCAATGGGCGGCCGACGGCCGTCCTGGGCTTCACGATCACGGACGGGCGGATCGTCGAGATCGACATCCTCGCCGACCCCGAGCGCCTGAGTGGCCTCGACCTGACGTCGCTCGACGGCTGAGCCGGGCCGCCCGACGAGGTGACGCGGCCGATCGGCCGCTCCTGACCGCCCCCGGCCGACCGGCTACCGCCGGGGGCGGCGCCCCGGTGGTAGGGATGGGAGCGATGACTGACGCGCGGCTGCTTCTGGAGGTCCACGACGTCCACAAGGCATACGGCAGGCACCGTGTGCTGCGCGGCGTCGACATGGAGCTGCGGGCGGGCCGCCTGGCCGGGGTCGTCGGCGAGAACGGGTCCGGCAAGTCGACCCTGCTGCGCATCCTCGCCGGGCGGCTCCGGCCCGACCGGGGCGTGGTGAAGGGCCCCGGCGGCATCGGTTACTGCCCGCAGGAGACCGTGCTCAACCCCGCCTTCACCGTCGAACAGCACCTCGAACTCTTTCGCGTCGCCTACGGCCTGCCCAGCCTTGACCGCGCCCATGAACTCCTGGAGACCCTGAGCTTCGCCGACTACCGCCGCCACCGGATCGGCACGCTCAGCGGCGGCACCCAGCAGAAGCTCAATCTCGTCCTCGCCCTGATGCACGACCCGCCCCTGCTGCTCCTGGACGAGCCCTACCAGGGCTTCGACTGGGAGGCCTACCAGCGGTTCTGGGAACTGGCCGGGCAGCTCCGGGCGTCGGGGCGGTCCTGCCTGGTCGTCACCCACATCGCCTACGACACCAGCCGGTTCGACGACCTGTGGCGGCTCGACGCCGGACGGCTCGCCGACGACGCGCGACGGGCCGGGTGAGCCGGCCGTGCGCGCCGGCTCCGGATCAACCTCCACCTCCACCTGGACGTACTTCTCCACCGCCACCCGCTACGCGCTGCTCGAACACTCCCGCAACCGCCTCGCCCTCGTGCTCGTCCTCTTCTACCTCCCGCTGTGGATCTCCCTCGGCCATGTGGTGATCACCTCCGCCGAGGCCCGGTTCCTGCTGCGCGCGACCAACGAGACGATCACCGCGCCGGGCAACAACATCAGCAACATCTCCGGGGCCCTCAACGCCGTCACCCTGATCGTCGGCTTCATGATGTTCTCGGTCACCTTCACAGCCGGCCGGTTCGACCACCGGCTCGCCATGGCCGGCTACCCCCGCGCCCACCTGATCGCCGCCAAGCTCGCCGCGCTGCTCATCGCGTCCGTGCTGACCAGCGCCTACGCCACCGCCGTGGTCTGCTGCTACTGGCACCCCCGGCAGCCCTGGCTGCTCGGCCTCGCCCTGGCCACCGGCGCCCTGACCTACGGCGGCTTCGGGGTGATGCTCGGCGCGACGCTGCGCGGCGAACTGGCCGGCATGCTGCTCATCATCATGACCAGCATCATCGACACGGGTCTCCAGAGCCCGATCGCCAATCCGATCGCGGACAACGACATCGTCCGGTACCTGCCGTCCTACGGGGCCATGCAGGCGGCGGTCACGGCGGGCTTCCGGGACTCCTTCCCGGTCTTCTACCTGCTACTGGGCCCGCTGTGGTTCCTCGGCGCCGTCGTCGTCGCCGGGATCGCCTTCCACCGGCAGACCCGCGACCGCAGGCCGGCCCTCTTCGGCTGACCGCCGGGGCGCGCGGGACCCCGCCGGTCCGGGCGGTTCAGGCCCGCCGGAGGTAGGCGAGCGTCGCGGGCGCGTACCCGAACTCCACGGGAACGGTCACCCCCAGGGCGCGGGCGACCGGCACCATCACCGCCAGGTGGTGGACGGCGTGGTGCGCGACGAACAGCAGCTCCCGCCCCACGGTGGAGCGCGTCCGGACGACCGTGCCGGCCGCGTCCACCACACTGAGCACGTCCACGGGCCGGTCGAGATCCGCCGGTACCACCGCGGCCACCCGGGCGGAGACATCGGCCAGCCGTGCGAGCGCGGCACCCCGGTCGGTCTCCAGCACACCACCGCGCTTCCGCCGGTCGTAGTCGACCGTGCCGCCGCCCGCACCGGCCAGGATCGCCGTGTAGTGGTCCACGCAGTGCCGTACGTGACCGGCGACGCAACTGCCGGCCTCACGGGGCGGGCACACGTACTGCGCGTCGCTGAGCATGCCGAGCAACTCCCGCGTGTGCTCCAGCTGGGCGGTGGCGTATCCGACGACCCCGGCGGCCCGTTCCTCGTCCTCTTCCCATGGCGTCATCACCCCACTGTGAGGATGCCCCCGCGCACGGCACCGGGCCCCGGCGACGGATTCACACGATCGGGGAGGGGCGGGCGTCATTGGTCCGTCCGGGTGAGTTCGGCTTGCCTGTTGACTGGCGGGGCAGGTCTCCCCGGTGGTTGGCCTGCACGTAGGATCGAACGTTATGTCGGATGTGTGTGCTGTGACCGAAGGGGTTGTTGAGGGATGAGTCTTCGTCAGGGGCGGGTCGGGGCGCTGGTGGTCGCCGTGTGCACGGTGGGGGCCGCCCTCGCCGGTTGCGGTGGCAAGTCCGGTGACGCGGCTTCGTCGTCCGTCTCCCCGTCGCGCTCGGCCGCCGCGTCGGCATCGGCGTCCAAGGTGCCCTCGGGCGAGGGGAAGAACCGCGCGGGCGACCCGTTGCCGGGGCTCCCGGCGACGAGCGACGCCCGTAAGCAACTGGCCGCTCTGAAGGTGGAGAAGCCGCACTCGATGTCCGGCTACAGCCGCTCCAGGTTCCCCCACTGGGCCCAGCAGGGCAACAAGTGCGACACCCGTGAGACGGTCCTGGAACGGGACGGCAAGGGCGTGAAGCGGGACGGGGAGTGCCGGGCCGTCGCCGGGAACTGGCACAGCCTCTACGACGACAAGACCGCCGACAAGGCCGGTCAGGTGGACATCGACCACATCGTGCCGCTGGCCAACGCCTGGCGTTCGGGCGCCGACAAGTGGGACGACGACCGGCGCAAGGCGTTCGCCAACGACCTGACGCACCCGCAGCTGCTCACGGTCTCCGCCGGCTCGAACCGGTCCAAGGGCGACCAGTCCCCGGACCAGTGGCAGCCGCCGGCGAAGAGCGCCTGGTGCTTCTACGGCCGGGCGTGGACCTCGGTGAAGTCCACCTACGGTCTGAGCGTCACCGAGGAGGAGCGAGGCATGCTCACCAAGATGATGGATACATGTACGTCATGAACGCAGAAGCGAGCCAGGAGCACTACGAGGACAAGGTGACCGCCGGCCCCGGCGGTGCCATGACCGACGACGTGGGGGTCGTCACCGGCGACCTCACCGTGGTCACGGCGCGGCGCCCCGACGGGCTGGCGGATGTCCGCGTGCAGTACACCGGTGCCGAGGAGTGGTACACGCTCACCGGCGGCCCCCGGGCCGTGCCGCCCGGGGGGCTGCGTGCCTTCCACGACGCGGTCCTGGCGGCCGTCCGCGCCGGGGGCGCGGCGGAGGTGCCGCGCTGACGCGTGAGGTCAGCGGCGCCGCGCGCTGGCCGAACGCGGCCGCAGCAGCGCCGCGGCCAGCACGGCCGGGGCCGTGATCAGCAGGGTGAGCGTGACCAGAGGGAAGCCGTGCACCGCCTTCTTGCCCAGCGCCTTGACGAGACCGTGATGGACGGACCCTGGGGGGAACCCCGGACGCGGCGGCGGTGCCGGGGCGCGAGGGGCGGGCGCGGGCGGCGGCGGTGCGGGGGCCGGGCGCGGGGCCGCGTTGTTGACGGGCACGTTGCCCGGCGCCCCTGGCCCGGGCGCGGCGGGTGCGGCGGGCACCCCCGGAGGTACGGGCGCGGGGGCGCCCGGCGCCGGAGGGGCGCCCGGAACGGGCGGTGTGCCGGGGGCCGGTGGGGCAGGTGGTGCTGGCGCCGGCGGCGCGGGCGCGGGTGGCGCCGGAGCGGGCGGGGCGCCCGGGGGAGCGGGTGGCGCCGGGGCCGGTGGTGTGCCCGGGGCCGGAGGCGCGGGAGCGGGTGGTGCCGGTGGTGCAGGCGGGGCGCCCGGCGCCGGGGGAGCGGGCCCGGGCGGCGCGGGAGCCGGTGGGGCGGGCGCCGGAGGCGCGCCCGGAGCCGGTGGTGTGCCGGGGGCTGATGGCGCGCCCGGAGCCGGTGGTGCGGGCGCAGGAGGTGCCGGTGCGGGCGGCGCGGGTGCCGGAGGCGCGGGAGCGGGTGGCGCCGGGGCCGGTGGTGCGGGCGCCGGAGGGGCAGGAGCCGGCGGTCTCGGCTTGCGGCAGCGCAGCCACACCTCCGCGTCCGCATTCGCGCCGGGAACCTGCGCGTTGACGTTCAGACACCCCGTACCGCTGTCGATGACCTCGGCGTTCACCGCGCCGCCCAGGAGCGACGCGGTCACATGGGTCGGCGGGTGCGGGAGCAGGGCCAGCGGGTTCGGCAGGTGGTGGAGGACCGCCGTCACCGATGTGTCGCCGAGCGCGGCGTGCGCGCCGCCGTCGTCCGCGGCGGCCTCGCCCGCCGGCGCGAACACGGCGAGCGCGGCCAACACCCCCGCATGTGCTGCTCTTCGCCATCCCGTCACGGAGACAGCCTGCACAACCGAGCGTGTGTACAGCCGTGTTCGCGGCCGTATTCCTCCGATGGGCGGAAAAATGGCCGAGCGCCCCCTTAAGAGGTTTATTCCGGCGACAGGACGGCGGCGGACAAGTCACGTGCGGAAGAGATGAGTTGTCTGTGTCGGCGATGTAAAACGTGACAGCCGATATCAGGAGTGGCTGTCCAACTTGCCTGCGTTCCTTGCTGTTTGTAGTTACGCAAGAATGTTGCGTATGCCACACATCTCGGATCGGTGTTGATCTGAGCGCGTCAAGGCTGCCAGGGTTTTGGATCACCCGGAGCGAATCCGTGTTCGCCTCGGGTGTGTCGCGTGACCGAACGCGCGACCGCCCCCCCACAACTCCACGAGGAGGAACCCTCGTTATGGCAGCCCACAAGCGCACCGGCAAACGGCGTCTGGTCCTGGCGATATCCACCGCCGCGGCCGTGACCGCCGGAGCCACCCTGCTGGCCCTGCCCGCAGGAGCGAGTGCGCCCGCGGAAGGCACCGTCTTCGGAACGGCTTCCAAGGACGCCGTCGACGGCAGCTACATCGTTCTGCTGAAGGACGGCGCGAAGGGCGTGGCGAAGAGCGCCGACGCCCACGCGGTCTCCACCGAAGGCAAGGGCCTGGCCGAGCGGTACGGCGGCAAGCTGGAGCGTACGTACACCTCCGCCGTCCACGGCTTCTCCGCCAGCGGCCTCGACCTGAAGGGAGCGAAGCGGCTCGCCGCCGACCCCGCCGTCGCCAAGGTCGTCCAGAACCACCGCTTCACCGTCAAGGCCACCCAGGAGGCCCCACCCTCCTGGGGGCTGGACCGGATCGACCAGACCGAGACCAAGGGCGACGGGAAGTACGCCTACCCGGACAGCGCCGGTGAGGGCGTCACCGCGTACGTCATCGACACCGGTGTGCGCATCAGCCACAAGGACTTCGGCGGTCGCGCCTCGTACGGTTTCAACGCCGTCGACAACAACGACAAGGCCGACGACGGCAACGGCCACGGCACGCACGTGGCGGGCACCATCGCCGGTGCCGCGCACGGCGTGGCCAAGAAGGCCAGGATCGTGGCGGTGCGGGTGCTGAACGCCGAGGGGCAGGGCACCACCGAGCAGGTCGTGTCCGGCATCGACTGGGTCACCAAGAACCACAAGGGCCCCTCCGTCGCCAATATGAGCCTCGGCGGCGGCGCGGACGAGGCGCTCGACGCCGCCGTCCAGAAGGCCATCGCGTCGGGCGTCACCTTCGCCGTCGCGGCGGGCAACGAGTCCACCGACGCCGGCCAGGGCTCCCCGGCCCGGGTGAAGGAGGCCATCACCGTCGCCTCCAGCACCAAGGACGACAAGCAGTCGGACTTCTCGAACTACGGCGCCGTCGTCGACCTCTACGCCCCCGGCTCGGACATCACGTCCGACTGGAACGACAGTGACTCCGGCACCAAGACCATCTCCGGCACATCCATGGCCACCCCGCACGTCGTGGGTGCCGCCGCGCTGTACCTCGCGGGTCACAAGGACGCCACCCCGGAGCAGGTGGCGAGCGCCCTGACCCAGGGCGCCACCCCCGACAAGATTGCCAACCCCGGTGCGGGTACCCCCAACAAGCTCCTGAAGGTCGTTCAGTAGCGGTCCCGCGCCACCCCTGTCGCCCCCGGCCGGTCACCCCGGCCGGGGGCGGCTGCGCATACCCACCTGAGAGTTAATTTCCCTTTCGGATTGCGACACAAGGGTGACTAATTCGCTTTGTATTTGATTGACCACCCTTTCAGCCTGCACAGTTCCATTAAGCGGAAACGTCATGGTTCCGTCGGTAACCCAGTCACGACAGTTAGGGGAGTGATCGTGAAGGGCAGGCAGATTCAGTGGATTCGGCGGTGTGCGCCTCGTCGCCACCCGCTCGCCGATCAGGTATACGACGCGCTGACCGTCGTGGTCGTGGTCATCGTCGTCGCCGTCTGTTCCCCGGGCCTGAGCCCGGAGGCGCTGGGGCTCATCGGGACGGTGGCGACCGTCCTCGGCTCGCGGTCCCGGCCGAGAACCTGCCGGTGACGAAGGCGGAAAGGAGAAAAGGGAGTTCACGAAGCACAGGCCATGGCTAGGGTGGACCGCGCTGTCGGGCCGGCCATGACCTTGTGAGGGGTGGGGATCGGATGCTCGTCAAATCCTGGCTTCGGATCGTGATCGCGGCGGTGATCGCGCTGGCCGTGTTCCCGGGCGCGGCCGGCGCCTCACCGCCGCCCGGCAGAACCCCGGTCGTGTTCTTCCCCGGTTACGGCCTCACCAGACTCGAGGTGACCGTCGACGGCCAGACCACGGCCCCCGGATGCCCGCGCTCCGGCAGCTTCGGGAGCTGGTTCGCCAACGACCACCCGAGCACGGAATTCAGCCAGGTCTGCCAGGACCGGCTGCTCACCCTCCACTACGACCCGGACCCGGCGAAGCCGATGCCCGCGCGCTTCTCCTACCCGCCCGGCGTCGACGTCCGCGTCGCCGGCTACGGCAGGACGGACAGCGCGCCCGCCTACGAGCCGCTGTACCGGGCCCTGGAGGCGAGCGGATACCGGCGCGACCACGACATCCGCGTCGCCGGCTACGACCCCCGGCTCACCCCCGACCTGGACGGCTTCCTGGAGCGGACCCGCCGGCTCGTCGAGGACGCCTACCGCGAGAACGGCGACCGGCCCGTCCACCTGGCCGGGCACTCCAACGGCCCGCTCTACGTCCAGTACCTGCTCACGCACACCACCCGCGCCTGGCGGGACAAATACCTCCACGGCTTCACCTCGTTCGCGGGCAACATCCCGGGCCAGGGCCTGCTCTACGCGACGATGTTCACCGGCCTCGACATTCAGGACTTCGGCACCCCGAAGACAGCGGAGAACGCCCGCAGCAGTGCCCTGATGTACCTGAGCGCGCCCTCCACCTATATGAGCGCCGCCGACCCCGCCGTCTTCGGCGACCGCGAGGTCGTCGTCCAGGACACCTCCACCGGACGCTCCTACACCCCCCGCGACTACCCGCGGCTCTTCGCCGACGCCCGCCTGCCCATGGCCAAGGAGCTCGCCGACCACTACATCGGCCTGGTGGAGTTCACCGGCCCCCGCTCCTTCCCCGGCGTCGACGTCTTCGCGGAGAAGGGCTCCGGCCTGCCCACCACCGTGGGGGCACGCCTCGCCGGACTGACCCCCGGACAGGTCCTGGACACCAAGGCCCTTCTGACCCGCGACGGCGACGGCAACCAGGAGGACATCACCAACGAGGCGGTCCTGGCCTGGCGGTCGATGCCCTGCCACCGGTTCACCCTCACCGACAACCCCGGCGTCGACCACTTCGCCCTTCCCGGCCACCGCGCCGCCCTCGACCGGCTGATCACCCACCTCGGACAGCCCCGCACCACCTGCCGGGAGCCGTGAGACCGGAAGCACGACGCGCCCTGCTCGCGGGCTCGGTGGGCAACTTCATCGAGTGGTACGAGTTCGGGGCGTACGGATACATGGCCACGGTCATCGCCGCCAATTTCTTCGGCGGCGACGGAACGACGGGCGGCGCCGAGGGGCTGATCAGGACGTACGCGTCCTTCGCCCTGGCCTTCTTCTTCCGCCCCGTGGGCGCGGCGCTGTTCGGCCGCGTCGGGGACCGGCTCGGGCGACGCCCCGCCCTCGTCCTCGCGCTCGCGCTGATGACCGGGGCCACCACCCTCATCGGGCTGCTCCCCACGTACGCCACGCTCGGCGCCGCCGCGCCATGGCTCCTGACCGGGGCGCGGGTGCTCCAGGGCCTGTCCGCCGGCGGCGAGTTCGGCGGCGCGGTGTCACTGCTGACCGAGAACGCCCCGCCCGGCCGCCGCGGCCTCTACGGGGCGTGGCAGTCCTGCACGGTCGCCCTGGGCCTGCTGGCCGGAGCGGGACTCGCCGCCGCGCTGGCGGCGGTGCTCGGACCGGACGCGCTGACCACGTGGGGGTGGCGGGTGCCCTTCCTGCTGGCGCTTCCCCTCGGCGCGGTGGCGCTGTGGTCGCGGCTGACGCTGGAGGAGTCACCGGAGTTCCGGCGCATCGCCACGGCCGGCCCGGCGGCCGACGGCGTACCGGAGGAGTTGCCCCGGCCGCTCCGGGCCGTCGCCATCGGTATCGGCATCGGGCGGATCATGGGCTGGGCGGCGGCCGGCTACACCTTCCTGGTGGTCCTCCCGGCCTATCTCCAGCACACCGTGGGCACCACGTTCCAACAGGCCCTGACCGCCACCGCACTGGCCAACCTCGGCTTCGCCGCCGCCGTCCTGCCCGCCGGGGCACTGAGCGACCGCGTCGGCCGCCGCCCGGTCATGGCCGCGGGCGCGGCACTCGTCGTCCTGCTCGCCTTCCCCCTGCTGACACTTCTCCAGAGTGCCACCGCCCCCACCGCGGCGAAGGCCGCCGCGCTCCTCCTCGCCGGAGCGGCGGTCGGCGCGATGGCGGGGCCGGGCCCGGCGATGCTGGCGGAGATGTTTCCGTCCCGGGTGCGCTGCACCGGCCTCGGGCTGTCCTACGCGCTGGCGAACGCGGTGTTCTCCGGCTGCGCCGGCCTGATCGTCACCGAACTGGTCGAGCGCACCGGGAACACCGGCATCCCCGCCTACTACGCCGCCGTGACCTGCGCGATCAGCGCCGTGGCCCTGCTGGCGCCGGGCGGCGGAGGCGCCCCGGCGCGGGGATAGTCACCCCTTGGCAAGACCTGGACGGATTCCCGGCGCCCCCTTGCCCCGCCCTTTGTTCACACCCCGAGTGCGCGGCCCGATGATGGCCGGATGTGTGCGTCACCAAGGCCGGAGGGGTGCGGATGAATGCGGACAAGGGCATAGACGTCGTCGAGTTCGCGTGCGCGCACTGTGGACTCAGCTGGACCCATGAGTACGAGGTGGTCCGCTGTGCGACGTCGAGCGGTTTCGAGAGGGAGTGCTTCCGTATGCACGACCTGCCGGTGATGCCCCCGTACAGCTGGGAAGGGGCGCCCGAGTGCGCCCGGTGCGGCCACTGGGTGGTGGGGAAGCTGGCCATGCGGCGCTCCTGACCCACCCCGCGCCGTGCCGCGCGAAATCGCCCCGGAGAGTGGTTTGACCGCCGGAGGAGCGCCGACGGCCGGACACCGCCAGCACACTGCCGTGGTCCGGACAGGCAGATCATCTCAACAGACGGGGGATGTCATGGTGGGCGGCACGGTGCTGTTCGCGCTCGACGAGGACCCGCTCGGCGCGGGCGCCGCGGGCGGACAACTGCGCAGGATCCGCGAGGAGGTGGAGGCGCAGGGCCTCGAAGCGCGCTGGGCCCGCACCGGGACCGACGCCCGGGCGGTGCTGCGGACGGAGGCCGGACTGGCGGCCGCCGTGGTGGCCTGGGACCTCCCGCCGGGGAAGCGGAGCCCGGGGAAGCCGGGGGAGAAGGACGGGGACGAGACGGGCGGCGCGGCGGTGCTGCGCCAGATCGGGCGGCGTTTTACGGACCTGCCCGTGCTCCTGGTGATGACGGACGGTGCCGACGACGAATTCGAGCGGCTGCCCCTGTGGGTGGCGGAGACCGTCGTCGGCTACGTCTGGCCGCTGGAGGACACCCCGGCGTTCATCGCCGGGCGGATCGCCGGCGCGGCGCGCGCCTACCGCCAGTCGGTCCTCCCGCCGTTCTTCAAGGCGCTGCGCCGCTTCGACGACGCCCACGAGTACTCCTGGCACACCCCGGCACACGCCGGAGGTGTGGCCTTCCTGAAGTCCCCCGTCGGGCGTGCCTTCTTCGACCACTACGGGGAGCGGCTCTTCCGCAGCGACCTGTCGATCTCGGTCGAGGAGCTCGGCTCGCTCTTCGAGCACACGGGCCCGATCGGCGAGGCCGAGCGCAACGCCGCCCGGATCTTCGGCGCCGACCGCACCTACTTCGTCCTCCACGGCAACTCCACCGCCGACCGCATGGTCGGCCACTATTGCGTCGCCCAGGACGAGATCGCCCTGGTGGACCGCAACTGCCACAAGTCCGTCCTCCACGGACTCGTCCTCTCCGGTGCCCGCCCGGTCTATCTCGTGCCCACCCGCAACGGCTACGGACTGGCCGGTCCGCTGCCCCCGGAGGAGATCGGGGCGGCGTCCGTGGCCGGCCGCATCGCCCGCAACCCGCTCACCTCGGGCGCGGTGTCACCCCACGCCGAATACGCCGTCCTCACCAACTCCACCTACGACGGCCTGTGCTACGACGCGATCCGGGTCACCCGTGAACTCGCCCCCAGCACCCCGCGCGTCCACTTCGACGAGGCGTGGTTCGCCTACGCGCGCTTCCACCCCCTCTACGCGGGCCGCTACGGGATGTCCGTCGGCCCCGACACCTTCGACGGGCCCGACCGCCCCACGGTCTTCTCCACCCAGTCCACCCATAAATTGCTGGCGGCGCTGTCGCAGAGCGCGATGGTGCACCTCAAGCCCTCATCGAGGGCACCGGTCGAACACGAGCGTTTCAACGAGGCGTTCATGATGCACGGCACGACCTCACCGCTCTACCCGGCCATCGCCTCCCTCGACGTGGCGGCCGGGATGATGGACGGCCCGCAGGGCCACTGGCTGGTCGACGAGGCCGTCACCGAGGCGATCCGCTTCCGCCAGGCCGTCGCCCGCACCGGACGGCGCGTCGCGGCGGCGGGCGACCGCCCCGCCTGGTTCTTCGGCGCCTGGCAGCCCCCGGCCGTCACCGACCCGGCGACCGGCGAGCGCTACGACTTCGCCGACGCCCCCACCGAGCTGCTGCGCTCGCACGCCTCGTGCTGGCAGCTCGAACCGGGCGCCGACTGGCACGGCTTCCCCGGCCTCGCCGACCACTACTGCCAGCTCGACCCGGTCAAGGTCACCGTCACCTGCCCCGGTATCGACGCCACCGGCACCTGGGCCGACTGGGGCATCCCGGCCCGGATCCTGACGGCCTACCTCGCGACCCGCAACATCGTCGTGGAGAAGACCGACAGCTACACCACGCTCATCCTCTTCTCCATGGGCATCACCAAGGGCAAGTGGGGCACCCTGCTGGACGCCCTGATGGACTTCAAGGCGCTCCACGACGAGGACGCGCCCCTCGACCGCGTCCTGCCCGGCCTGGTGGACCGATACCCCCGCCGGTACACCGGCACGACCCTGCGCGAACTGTGCCGGTCCATGCACGGTCACCTGCGCGACGCGGACCTCGTCGGCCTCCTCGACACCGCCTTCCAGGAGCTGCCGCGCCCGGTCGTCCCGCCCCAGTGGTGCTACCAGCGCCTGATCCGCCAGGGAACCGAGCGCGTCCGTGTCGCCGACGCGGCGGACCGCGTGGCCGCGGCCATGGTCACCGTCACCCCGCCCGGCATCCCGGTCCTGATGCCCGGCGAGTCCATCGGCGCCGCCGACGGCCCCCTGCTGCGCTACCTCGGCGCGCTGGAGTCCTTCGACCGCCGCTTCCCCGGCTTCCGCAGCGAGACCCACGGCGTCACGGTGGACGACGAGACCGGCGACTACGCGATCGAGTGCGTACGTCAGGACGAGGACATCCCCGCTCCCTGACACCTAGGGTGCGGGTATGACCGCCACTTCCCTGCCCGCACCCCCGCCCGGCACCCCCGGCCACCACGGCCGCACCGCGCTCGTCACCGGAGCCGCGAGCGGCATAGGGGCGGCCTGCGCCTTACGGCTCGCGGCCGCCGGAGCCCATGTCCGCGCGCTGGACCGCGACGCGGCCGGCCTCGACGGGCTCGCCCGACGGGCGTCCGGGTCGCCCGGAACCGTCGAGGCCGTCGTCCTCGACCTCGCCGACCTCGACGCCGCCGAACAGGCCGCCGCCGGCGCCGACATCCTCGTCAACAACGCGGGAATCCAGCTTGTCCGCCCCGTCCAGGACTTCCCGCCCGACGCCTTCCACACGATGCTCACCATCATGCTGGAAGCCCCCTTCCGGCTGATCAGAGGCGCCCTGCCGCGCATGTACGAGCGGGGCTGGGGCCGCGTCGTCAATATCTCCTCCGTCCACGGACTGCGCGCCTCCGCGTACAAGTCCGCCTATGTCACCGCCAAACACGGCCTCGAAGGGCTGTCGAAGACCGTGGCCCTCGAAGGCGCCCCCCACGGAGTCACCTCCAACTGCGTCAGCCCCGGCTACGTCCGCACCCCCCTCGTGGAGAAACAACTCGCCGACCAGGCCGCCGCCCACTCCCTGTCCGTCGAGGACGTCCTGACCGACGTCCTGTTGCGCGACACGGCGCTCAAGCGGCTCGTCGAGCCGGAGGAAGTGGCCGAGGCCGTCGCCTACCTCTGCGCGCCGCACGCCTCCTTCATCACCGGTACCACCCTGGTGATGGACGGCGGCTGGACCGCCCACTGACCGCGCGAGGGTGACGTAAGCCCCGGATAAACTCCCCGAAGATCTTTACGGGGAGGACATGTTCATGACGGAGCGACAGCGACCGACGGCGGCGGAGGAAGGCCACGGCTGTCTGGGGATAGTGACCAACGCCCGCACGGTCGCGCACACCATCTTCGCCAACTCCGGACCCGGCCGGGTGACCGACCCGGTCGTGAACCGCGTCCAGAAGGCACGCGCGGTCATCGGCGCGCTGACGACGTTTCTGCTGATATCCGTCTACGGCGTGGACGGGGGCTGGAGCGCGGTGGCCGAGGACGGGTTCACCAGACTGTTCCTGGCGCCGCTGGTCCTCATCCTGGTCGGCCCGCTCGTCGTCGCGGGCTTCATCTGGTACGCGCCGCCGCCCCACCGGCCGCTGCTGCGCGCACGGCTGCGCTATCCGCTCAGGGCCATCGCCTGGTTCCTGGGCGCGCCGGCCGTGGCCGTCGGCGCCGTCATCGGCTTCGCCTTCCTCGCGAAGGTCCTCGACGACTACTACCTCGCCCAGATGCTGGTCTACCTGGTCACCCTGGTGGTGGGGATCCCCGTCCTGGTGTGGGCGGCGGCCTTCCTCTTCTTCGCCTCGGGCGCCGCCGCCCGCTACGCCTTCAACACCGCCGACGTCCACGCCGCGCTGCCCGCCGTCCTCACGGCCGTCCTGGTGTGGGTGCTCAACCTCGTCCAGCTCGGCGACGGACTGCCGAACGGCCCCCTGGCCGTACGGATCGCGGCGTTTCTCGGCGGACCGGCGTCCGTCACCGCCGTCTCCTGCTGGGAGCTGTATGTCCTGCGGAATCGTTACGGCGTGCGGGTGCGCGGCTGAGCGCGGCCGATGCCCGCCCGGGCGCACACCGTCTAGAGTGACCCGGACCCGGGAGACGGAGGCGCCATGAACAGACAGGACGGGCCCCAACGGCCCTACGACGTCGTGCTCTTCGGAGCGACGGGGTTCGTCGGCGAGCTCACCGCCGAGTACCTGCTGGAACACGCGCCGAAAACCTGCCGGCTGGCGCTCGCCGGGCGCGACCGGGCGAAGCTGGAACGGCTGCGGGAACGGCTGGCGGCGGTGGACCCGGCGCGGGCCGCCGAGTTGGGGATCGTGACGGCCGACGCGTCCGACCCGGTGGCCCTGCGGGCGCTCGCGGAGTCCACGCACGTCGTCGCGTCGACCGTCGGACCGTACATCCGCTACGGCGAGGAACTGGTGGCCGCGTGCGCGGAGGCGGGCACCGACTGCACGGACCTCACGGGCGAGCCGGAGTTCGTGGACCTGATGTTCGTCCGGTACGGCGCGCGGGCCCGGGAGACCGGCGCGCGGCTCGTGCACGCGTGCGGCTTCGACTCGCTGCCGCACGACCTGGGGGCGTACTTCACCGTGCGGCAGCTCCCGGAAGGCGTACCGCTGACGGTCGACGGGTTCGTCCGGGCGATGGGCCTGATCTCCGGCGGTACGCTCGCCTCGTCGCTGACGATCCTCTCCCGGCGGCCCCAGGCGGCTGCCGCGGCCCGGGAGCGGCTGCGGTACGAGCCCCGGCCGGCCGGGCGGCTGGTCAGGGCGCCGCTGGGGCCGCCGCGGTTCAGCAAGGAGACGGGCACCTGGGCGCTGCCGCTGCCCACGCTCGACCCGGTGGTCGTACGGCGCTCGGCCGAGGCGCTGGAACGTTACGGCCCGGACTTCCGCTACCGCCACTACGCGTCCGTGAAGACCCTGCCGATGGCGCTGGCCGGGCCCGTCGCGGTGGGCACGGTCGCGGCCCTCGCTCAGGTGCCGCCCGTCAGGTCATGGCTGACGGCGCGGTACGAGCCGGGGCGCGGTCCGGACGCGCGCCTGCGGGCCCGCGGCTGGTTCCGGCTGCGGTTCGTCGGGGAAGGCGGCGGACGACGGGTGTTCACCGAGCTCACGGGCGGTGACCCGGGCTACGGCGAGACCGCGAAGATGTTCGCCGAGGCGTCCCTGTGCTTGGCGCTGGACGACCTGCCGACGACGTCCGGTCAGGTCACCCCCGCCGTGGCGATGGGTGACGCGCTGCTGGAACGGCTGGCGGCGGCCGGCCTCCCGTACCGCGTCAGGCACGCGCGCTGACGCGGCCCCCGGGCCGGGGCCGCCGGGCCTTATCTCAGCACTGGGGCCGGCGGCCGTGGTTGGCCGCGTGCTTGCGGCGCTGTTTCTTCTTGCGACGGCGCTTCGACGACATGACGCCTCCTCTCCAGGGGAGCCTCCGTCCAATTTATCCGGCTCATGGCCGGTTCGCTCGGTGATGGTGAGATGAATCCGCCTTGGTCGGGTTTTCGGGTCATCTGCGAAGCTTGGCGCATGACTACTCGCTTCCGCTTGCCCGTCACTCACTGGCCCGCCGTCGTGCCCGTCGTGGCCGCCGTCGTGCTGGCCATGACCTGGGGACGGTCACTGTCCGTCGGGATGGTCGTCCTGGTCAGCTGCTGTCTGGCCGGAGCGGTCCTCGCCGCCGTGCACCACGCGGAAGTGATCGCGCACCGGGTCGGTGAACCGTTCGGGTCACTGGTCCTGGCGGTCGCGGTGACGATCATCGAAGTGGCGCTCATCGTCACGCTGATGGCCGACGGTGGGGAGAAGAGCAGCTCCCTGGCCCGGGACACCGTCTTCGCCGCCGTCATGATCACCTGCAATGGCATCGTCGGACTGTCCCTGCTGGTGGGCGCGCTCCGGCGGCGGGTGGCGGTGTTCAACGCCGAGGGCACGGGCGCCGCCCTCGCGAGCGTCACGACGCTCGCGGGCCTCAGCCTGGTCCTGCCGACCTTCACCACCAGTACCCCGGGGCCCCGGTTCTCCCCGCCCCAGCTCGTCTTCGCCGCGACCGCCGCGCTCATCCTCTACGGCCTGTTCGTGGCGACCCAGACCGTGCGCCACCGCGACTACTTCCTGCCCGTGACCGCCGAGGGCGTGGTCATCGACGGCGACGACCACGCCCACCCGCCGTCGACCCGCGTCGCCCTGGTCAGCCTCGGTCTGCTGGGCGTCGCCCTGGTCTCGGTGGTCGGGCTGGCCAAGGGCGTCTCGCCCACCATCGAGTCGGGCGTGGCGGCGGCCGGCCTGCCCGCCTCGGTCGTCGGCGTCGTCATCGCGTTGCTGGTGCTCCTCCCGGAGACGATCGCGGCCCTGCGCGCCGCCCGTCGCGACCGCGTCCAGACCAGCCTCAACCTCGGCCTGGGTTCGGCCATGGCCAGCATCGGGCTGACCATCCCCGCCGTCGCGGTGGCCTCGGTGTGGCTGGAGGGCCCGCTCGTCCTCGGCCTGGGCGCCACCCATATGGTGCTGCTCGCCCTCACCGTCGTCGTCGGGACCCTGACCGTCATCCCGGGCCGGGCCACCGTGCTCCAGGGCGGCCTCCACCTCTCGCTCCTGGCCGCCTACATCGAGCTCGCGGTCACCCCCTGACCGTGGGGGGGGGGCGGGCGGGGGGGGGGGGGGGCGCCCCCCCGCCCCCCCCCCCCCCCCCCCCCGCCCGCGGTGGGGGGGGGGGGGGCGGAGGGGCGGCGCCGCGGCCGCGGGCTGCCCGCTGCTCCTGCTGGTCGTCTCCCCCGCCATCTGCGGCACCGTGATCTCCCGTTTCGGCACGGACGCGTGCCGTACCGCCCCTCCCTCGCCGCGCCCGCCCGCTGCTACAGCACCTTGGACAGGAACGACTTCGTCCGGTCGTGCTGGGGGTTGGTCAGCACATCCCTCGGGTGGCCCGACTCGACGACGACGCCCTGGTCCATGAAGACGACCGAGTCGCCGACCTCCCGGGCGAAGCCCATCTCATGGGTGACCACGATCATCGTCATGCCGTCCTCGGCCAGGCCCCGCATGACGTCCAGGACGTCGCCGACCAGCTCCGGGTCCAGTGCCGACGTCGGCTCGTCGAAGAGCATCAGCTTCGGCTCCATCGCCAGCGCCCGGGCGATGGCCACGCGCTGCTGCTGGCCGCCGGAGAGCTGGGAGGGATAGTTGCCGGCCTTGTCGGCGAGGCCGACGCGGTCGAGGAGCTTCAGGGCGCGCTCCCGGGCCACGGCCTTCGTCTCGCCCTTGACCTGGACCGGCGCCTCCATGATGTTGGCCAGCGCCGTCATGTGCGGGAAGAGGTTGAAGCGCTGGAAGACCATGCCGATGTCACGGCGGTTCTGGGCGACCTCGCTGTCCTTGAGCTCGTAGAGCTTGTCGCCCTTCTGCCGGTAGCCGACGAGCTCGCCGTCGACGTAGAGCCGGCCGGCGTTGACCTTCTCCAGGTGGTTGATGCACCGCAGGAAGGTGGACTTGCCCGAACCCGAGGGGCCGATGAGACAGAACACCTCGCGCGGGGCGACCTCCAGGTCGATGCCCTTGAGGACCTGCACGGCGCCGTAGGACTTGTGGACGCCCTGCGCCTTCACCATCGCGTTCATGCGCTGACGCCTCCCTTGGAACGGTTGCCGAAGGCCGCCAGGTTGGCCCTGACCTTCTGCCACGGGGTGAGCGGCAGGCTGCGCAGCGCGCCACGGGCGAAGCGCCGCTCAAGATAGAACTGGCCGACGCTGAAGACGCTGGTCAGGATGAGGTACCAGGTGGCGGCGAGGAACAGCATCTCCACTGTCGCACCGGTCGTCTGCCCGATGTCGGACGTGGAGCGCAGCAGCTCCAGGTACTGGGCCGCCGCCGCGGCCAGCGACGAGGTCTTGAGCATGTTGATGAACTCATTGCCCGTCGGCGGCACGATCACGCGCATCGCCTGCGGCAGCACGATCCGGCGCAGCGTCCTGCCCTGGCTCATGCCGAGCGCGTGGGCGGCCTCGGTCTGGCCCTCGTCGACGGACTGGATGCCGGCCCGCACGATCTCGGACATGTAGGCGGCCTCGTTGAGCCCCAGGCCGAGCAGCGCGGCCATGAAGGGGGTCATGAAGTCGCTCATCTCGTCCCGGTAGATCGGGCCGAGGTTGATGTACGGGAAGATCAGCGCCAGGTTGAACCACAGCAGCAGCTGGACGTAGACCGGGGTGCCCCGGAAGAACCAGATGTAGAGCCAGGAGACCGCTGATGTCACCGGGTTCTTCGACAGTCGCATCACGGCCAGGACGATGCCGAGGACCAGGCCCAGCAGCATCGCGAGCAGCGAGATCAGGACGGTCTTGCCGAGGCCCGAGATGACGGACGAGTCGAAGATGTAGTCCGGGATGGCGCTGTAGTGGACGTTCGCCGAGGCGAAGGCGTTCACCAGCAGGCCGAGGACGGCCAGCACGAGGACGGCGGCGATCCACCGGCCGTAGTGGCGGACCGGGACGGCCTTGATCGCCTCGGGCTCGACGGGTGCGCCGGCGCTTGCCTTGCCGGTGGGGGCCGGGGGATCGGCCGGCGGGTCGGCCGGGTCCGGGTCCGGGTCGGCGGGGTCGTCGCCCGGGTCCACGGGGTCCTTGTCCGCGGACGCCTGCTTCTTGGTCGAGACCTTTTCGGCAGCCGGGGCCTTCTCGGCTGAGGCCTTCTTCTCGGGCGCGGGCTCGGGTGCCTTGTCGGCCTTGTCGGCCTTGTCGGCCTTGTCGGCCGGGGACTTCTGCTCCGGCTCGGGCGTGCCGGACTTCTCGGCCTCGCCGGGCTCCGTCGCCTTGTCCGGCTCGGACGTCTCGGCGGGCTCCGTCGCCTTGTCCGGCTCGGACGCCTTGTCGGGCTTGTCGGGGGAATCAGTCACTGGGGGTGCCTTTCAGCGTCTGCCATACGAGGAGGGGGACAGCCAGGACAAACGAAGGGACAGACGAAGGTCAGGAACCGCCGTTGATCTTCGCTTCCTTGATGGCGCCCGCATCGACGCCCCAGGTCTTGATGACCTTCTCGTACTCGCCGTTCTTGACGATCGCGTCGAGCGCCTCCTTGAGGGCGTCGCGCAGCTGGGCGTTGTCCTTCGCGACGGCGATGCCGTACGGCGCGGCCTGCACCTGGTCCCCGACGATCTCGAAGTCCTTGCCGCCGCCCGAGGTCTTCACCGCGTAGGCCGCGACCGGGAAGTCGCTGGAGACGGCGTCGACACCGCCGGCCCGCAGCCGGGTCTGGGCCTCCAGATCGTTGTCGAAGGCCTCCATGCCGATCTTGTCCTTGCCGTCCTTCTCGCACTTCTCCGACTGGGACTTCGCCAGGTCCTCGGAGACGGTGCCGCGCTGGACCGCGATCTTCTTGCCGCAGAGGTCGTCCCAGCCGTTGATGCCCTTGGTGTCGCCCTTCTTGGTGTAGAGCGAGACACCGGCGTTGAAGTAGTCGACGAAGTCGACGCCCTCGCCCACCTTCTTGTGGGTCTTGGAGTCGAGACCCTCCTGCCGTTCCTTGGTGTCCGTCATCGCGGACATAGCGATGTCGTAACGCTTGGATCGCAATCCGGTCAGCAGGGCGTCGAAGGTGCCGTTGTCGAACTCGACCCGGACCCCGAGCTGCTTGCCCAGCGCCGCGGCGATGTCCGGATCGATGCCGACCGTCTTGCCGTCCTTCTTGAACTCGACGGGCGGATAGGCGATATCGGACCCGACCTTGATCACCTTGGCGCTCTTGATCTTCTCCGGCAGCTTGGCGAAGAGCGGGGCCGAGGAGCCCTGGGCGGACGACTGGCCGGACTCGTTGCCGGTCTTGTTCCTCTGGTCGCCGCAACCGGTCAGCAGCAGGGTGCCGGCGACCGCGATCGCGCCGACGGCGGCCAAGCGACTCCAGGCGGCAGCCGGGCGAGGGGTGGTGCTTGCGGTCATTGCTCGTTCCTCCTGCGGTTGAGGGGGTATACGACAGGTAATTCGGCAATCACGTGAGAACGCGGGAGAAGTCGCAGCACACTTCCTCGTACGACGCGACCTTGTGCGGTGTGCGCATCTTGCCATCCGGACTGCCCCATTCGGGGGGCCAGCCATGTCAAAATCGGATAACGGGTGATCCCCATTCGTTACCGGTCGGTTCGCACCCCTTGGGCTGCTGTGTCTGTTCTGATCGGCTTCCTGGCGCGAGACGCAGGTCACGCCCGCACCGTCTCACTTCGTGGACACCTTGTCGCGTCCAGGACCAGTTGACACGTTCCCGCCGTGATCGCGTGTCGGGTTCGCGCCACCGGGGCCCGGAACTCACTCGTCGGCCGTAGTGGTCTTCCGGTAGAAAGACCAGTTACACCCCTCACCCGGGGCTCAGGGCGCGCATGTGCGGCGCGCCCGCTTTGTCCGTACCGCCCCGTCGCACGGAAGTCATCCGCCGTCCGGGGTCCGGACATGGTTCGGACATGTGCCCGACCCGCCTCCCACACCCAGAGGCGGTTACCCTCGATCTGCACTTACGACAAAGGGGTCAAGAAAAGTGGCAGCGGAGATCGTGAATCCTCGCAGCGACAGCGGCACGGACGAAGGGGCTCGCGCAGAGTTCTTCGATCCGGCCTTCGCGCTGCACCGTGGCGGCAAGATGGCGGTTCAGGCGACCGTTCCCCTCCGGGGGAAGGACGACCTGTCCCTCGCCTACACGCCGGGAGTCGCCAAGGTGTGCAGCGCCATCGCCGAACAGCCGGAACTGGTCTACGACTACACCTGGAAGTCCCAGGTCGTCGCGGTCGTGACGGACGGCAGCGCGGTGCTCGGCCTGGGGGACATCGGTCCCGAGGCGTCCCTGCCCGTGATGGAGGGCAAGGCCATCCTCTTCAAGCAGTTCGGCGGCGTGGACGCGGTCCCGATCGCCCTCGACTGCCGTGACGTCGACGAACTCGTCGACACCGTGGCGCGCATGGCGCCCTCCTTCGGCGGCATCAACCTGGAGGACATCTCCGCGCCGCGCTGCTTCGAGATCGAGCGCAAGCTCCAGGAGCGCGTGGACATCCCCGTCTTCCACGACGACCAGCACGGCACCGCCGTCGTCACCCTGGCCGCGCTGCGCAACGCCGCGCGGCTGACCGGCCGTACGCTCGGCGAGCTGCGCGCGGTGATCTCGGGCGCGGGCGCGGCCGGTGTGGCCATCGCCCGGATCCTGGTGGAGGCGGGCATCGGCGACGTGGCCGTGTGCGACCGCAAGGGCATCGTCTCCGGCGACCGTACCGACCTGACGGACGTCAAGCGCGAGCTGGCCGGCTTCACCAACAAGGCCGGTCTGTCGGGTGCGTTGGAGACGGCGCTGGACGGCGCGGACGTCTTCATCGGCGTCTCCGGCGGCACGGTCCCGGAGCCGGCGGTCGCGAAGATGGCCGAGAACTGCCTGATCTTCGCGATGGCCAACCCGAACCCGGAGATCCACCCGGACGTCGCCCACAAGTACGCGGCCGTCGTCGCCACCGGGCGCAGCGACTTCCCCAACCAGATCAACAACGTCCTCGCCTTCCCCGGCATCTTCGCGGGTGCCCTTCAGGTGCGGGCCTCGCGGATCACGGAAGGTATGAAGATCGCGGCGGCCGAGGCGCTGGCCGCCGTGGTGGCGGACGAGCTGAGCGCGGACAAGGTGATCCCCTCGCCGTTCGACGAGCGGGTCGCCCCGGCGGTCACCGCCGCCGTGGCCGCGGCGGCGCGGGCGGACGGCGTCGCGCGACGCTGACGCCCCACCTCGTGTGAGCCTGTACGAGAGGGCCGGTCCGGACCGTGGGGTCCGGACCGGCCCTTCGTCATGGGCGGGTGCCGTCACCGGACGCTTATCGGATCCGGCGGACGAAGGCGTCGAAGACCTTGTTGGTGTCGCCGGGCACGAGGTTGTCCGCGGTGCTGCCGAAGACGAGCGCGCGCCCGGCCAGGTCGACGCTCGGGCCGTCGGACCAGCCGTTCGCCTGGGAGCCGTCGGCGGCGACGCTGACGCGCTCGACGGCGCCGGTCACCAGGTCCTTGGCGAAGACGTCCTCGACGCCGTTGGTGTCACCGGGCACGAGGTTGGCGGCCAGGGACATGAAGAACACATGCCGGTCGTCGGCGCTCATGACCGCGCCGCGGTACGAGCTGTTGTCGGCCTGCGAGCCGTCGGCCGCGACGCTGACGCGCCGGGTGACGCCGGTGAGCAGGTCCGTGGCGAAGGCGTCGGCCTTGCCGTTGGTGTCGTTCTCCACCACGGCGTCGGAGACGGACGAGAAGAGCGAGTACCGGCCGTCGGGGCTCAGCGCGAAGTCGCCGTCGACCGCCACGCCCCCGCCGTCGAGGGCCGGGGCCCCGCGCTGGGTGCGGCCGGTGCGCAGGTCGTGGACGTAGAGGCCCCTGGCGCGCGGCCGTTGGAGCGCCTTCTCCTCGCCGGGCGGCGCGACCAGGTCGGACAGGCTCAGGAAGGCGACCTTGCCGCCGTCCGCGCTGATCACCGGGGAGACGGAGAAGCCGTCGGCCTGGGCGCCGTCGCTCGTGACGCTCACCCGTGTGGTGGTGCCCCGCAGCCGGTCGCGGACGAAGACGTCCGTCTGGCCGTTGGTGTCGCCGGGCACGAGGTCGTCCCGGTCGGACGAGAAGGCGACATAGCGGCCGTCGGCGCTGATGGACGGGGACGAACTGTGCGCGGGCCTGGTGCCCTTGTTCTCGACGAGCACCTCGGTGCGGCCCGTGACCCGGTCGCGGACGAAGACGTCGTAGTGGTCGCCCGGATTGCGGTTCGGGGCGAGGTTCTTGGCCTCGGAGTCGAAGGCGACGTACCGGCCGTCGCCGCTGATCGAGGTCGTCCACGACGACCTGTCGGCGGGGGTTCCGTCGGAGGCGACGCTGGCGAGCTCGGTGCGGCCGCCGCGCAGGTCCTTGACGTAGACGCGGCGCATCGGCTCGGTGGCGCCGGGCACGAGGTTCGTGGCGCCGGTCTCGAAGGTGACGAAGCGGCCGTCGGCGCTGATCCGCGCGCCGATGCTCTCGGCGTTCGCCTGGGTGCCGTCGGAGGCGGTGTTCACCCGCTCGGTACGCGGTCGCGCCCGGTCCTCGGCGGCCGCCGCCGTGGTGACGGGCAGTGCCGCGACGAAGCTCCCCAATACCGTCGTCACCACGGCGACCTGTCTGAAGTGACGCATCATTTCCCCTCGTTCAGCGGGTGTGGCGTACGAAGACGTCCCAGGTGGCGTTGGTGTCCCCCGGCACCAGGTTGTCGGCCATGCTGCTGAAGGCCACCGTGCGGCCGGAGGCGTCGGCGCCGGCCGTGGTCGACATGGCGTTGCCCTGCGTTCCGTCGCTCGCGACGCTCAGCCGTTGGACGGCGCCGGTCCGCAGGTCCTTCGCGAACACGTCCGTCGTGTTGTTGGTGTCGCCGGGTACCAGGTTGCCTGCGTCGGAAATGAAGATCACCCGCTGGTTGTCGGCGCTGATGATCCCGCTGCTGTAGGAGCCCCCGTCGGCCGGGGAGCCGTCGCCGGTGACGCTGACGCGCCGTGCCTCGCCGGTCTCCAGGTCCCGGACGTAGACGTCCGTATGGCCCGTGTCCGGCCCGGGCACGATGCCGTCCGTGTTGCTGGAGAAGACGACGTAACGCCCGTCGGGGCTGATTCCCAGTCCGGGGATCAGCCTGGCGGCCCGGCCGTCGAGGGTCTCGGAGGCCCGCCGCGTCGTTCCGTCGCGCTGGTCGTACACATGGAGCCGGAGCGGCCGGTAGCGCGGCTTCCCGGGCCCCTGGGCGTCGTCCCCCGGGGTGGGGCCGTGGCCGGGGGCCAGGTCGGTGGCCTTGCTCCGGAAGCCGATCCGGCTGCCGTCCGCGCTGATCACGGGCTCCGCCGACGAGTCGTTCCCGGGCGCGCCGGCGCCGTTGACGCTCACCCGCTTCGTGGTGCCCTTCGCCAGGTCGCGTACGTACACCTGGCTGTACCCGTTGGTCCCGCCGGGCATCAGGTCGGCGCGGGCGGAGGCGAAGGCGACGTGGCGGCCGTCGGCGCTGATGACCGGGTCGGAGAGGTCGCCCGGCGTCGTGAGGTCCGGGAGGAGTCGGCTGGTCCGCCCGGCCCGGCGGTCGTGGACGAGGACGTCGCGCCGGATGCCGGCCCGGTCCGGCAGCAGGTGGACGCCCTCGAAGACGACGTACCGCCCGTCCCCGCTGATCGAGACGTGCTCGGGCTCGCCCTCGATCCCGGCGCTGTCCGGGGCGGCGCTGTCCGGGACGGCGATCTGTTCGACCGCGCCGGTGCGCAGGTCCTTGACGTAGAGGTGTCTGCCGGTCCGGCCGCCGGGCACGAGGTCGGTCGCCTCGGAGAGGAAGGCGACGTACCGTCCGTCGGCGCTGACGGTGGGCGTGTAGGACGAGTTGTCCGCCTGGGCGCCGGAGGCGGTGACGCTCGCGCGCTCGGTGTGCGGTGGCCGGTCCGCCCGTGTGTCCGCCGCTGCCGTGGTCGTCGTCGGCAGGACGGTCATCGACAGGACGGTCATGGAGCCGGCCAGTAACGCCGCCGCCGTCAGGGCGGCGCGTCTGGAACGACGCATGGTTGTTCCCCCCTCGCGTGGTCGCGCATATGCGCGTGGAGTACGCGGAGGAAGCCAACAGTCCGGTCGGTCCCCGGTCAATGAGGAGCGAGGCCGCCTCCGCTCCGGATACGGCTGTTGCCGGAGTGAGCGCGTGGACGCGGATCACGTCGTGATGCGACGCGGCGCGTGTCACAGCGCCATGTGGTTTCCTCCGCCGTGCCCCGCCACTAGGTTCGGCTCATGTTCGCCGCCTACGCCGCACGCATCGACCGCGACCAGCCGTTGAACGGCCTTGAGCTGGGGGAACGCCCCGAGCCCGTGGCACGCCCAGGCTGGACGATCGTCAACGTCAAGGCCGCCTCGCTCAACCACCACGACCTGTGGACGCTGCGCGGCGTGGGGATCGGCGAGGACACGCTGCCGATGATCCTCGGCTGTGACGCCGCGGGCGTCGACGAGCACGGCAACGAGGTCGTCCTCCACTCCGTCGTCGGCGAGACCGGCCACGGCGTGGGGCCCGGCGAGCCGCGCTCGATCCTGACCGAGCGCTACCAGGGCACCTTCGCCGAACGCGTCGCCGTGCCCGTCTGGAACGTGCTGCCCAAGCCGAAGGAGCTGTCCTTCGAGGAGGCCACCTGTCTGCCCACGGCCTGGCTGACCGCCTACCGGATGCTGTTCACCAAGGCGGGCGCGCGGCCCGGGCAGAGCGTGCTGGTGCAGGGTGCCGGCGGCGGGGTGGCCACGGCGGCGATCGTGCTGGGCGCGGCGGCCGGGCTGCGGGTCTTCGCGACCAGCCGCGACGCGGCCAAGCGCGAGCGCGCCGTGGAGCTGGGCGCCGAGGCGGCGTACGAGCCGGGGGCCCGGCTGCCGCACCGCGTGGACGTGGTCGTCGAGACGGTGGGCGCGGCCACCTGGTCGCACTCGGTCAAGTCGCTCAGGCCCGGCGGCACTCTGGTGATCTCCGGTGCGACCAGTGGCGACCGGCCCCCGGCGGCCGAGCTGACGCGGATCTTCTTCCATGAACTCCATGTCGCGGGCGTGACGATGGGCACCAAGGAGGAGCTGGCCGACCTGCTCGCCTTCTGCGCGGCCACGGGTGTCCGGCCGGTGATCGACACGGTGCTGCCCCTGGACCGGGCCCGTGAGGGCTTCGAAAAGATGCACAGCGGCGATCTGTTCGGGAAGGTCGTGCTGACGGTATGAACGACGGATGCCGAAGAGACGCACGCGCACGGCGGCGTTCCTCGCCGCGATCAGCTGTGTCCTGACTTTTCTCGCTCCCGAGGCCGCCGGGGCCCACGCCGCTGAGGCCCAGGCCCCGCCCCGCGCCGGTATCCCTCACCTGACAGACGAGCACGGCCGGGCGCTCACCCTGCGGGGCTGGAACCTCGCGGACAAGGAGCACCGGGGCGAACGCGCCCTGGAGGACATCACCGAGCGCTCGCTGCGCGACATGGCCGGGCAAGGATTCGGCTTCGCCCGGCTGGCGGTCTTCTGGGACGACCTCGAACCCCGGCGCGGCGAGTACAGCGAACCCTATCTGCGGAAGATCGAACGCGTCCTGGACTGGGCGGCGAAGTACCGCGTCCGGGTACTGGTCGACGCCCACCAGGACGTCTACGGACCGGCCTTCGGCGACCACCGGGGCATCCCCGCCTGGGCCACCCGCACTGACGGACTGCCCTACCGGCAGCACCCCGACGACTGGTTCGCCGAGTACTTCGAACCCGCCGTCCAGGCCGCCTTCGAGCACCTCTACGAGGACGCCGACCTTCGGCTCGCCCAGACGCGGATGTGGCAGGTGCTGGCCGGCCGGCTCGCCGGACACCCGGCCGTCCTGGGCTACGACCTGATCAACGAGCCCATGGGCCGGCTGCGTCCCGGCGAGGACATGTTCACGGCCGCCCGCCGTATCGAGGCCACCCAGATCACCCCCATGTACCGGCGTATCGCGCGGGCCGTCCGCGCCGTCGACCGGAAGCACTGGATCTTCATCGAGCCCACCCCGGCGGCGGGCGAGGGCAAGCCCACCGGGCTGGGCCGGGTCGCCGACCCCAGACTCGTCTACGCGCCGCACTTCTACAACGCCGCCATGGAGGCGGGCCGCGACTACGACCCCGCGTCCGGCTGGCTGGAGGCCTACGAGGCGGCCGTCGTCCGCTACCCGCGCGAGTACCACGTGCCCGTCGTGGTGGGGGAGTGGGGGCCGCTCGACAGCTCGCTGCCCCACATGGGCCGGTTCTACGAGGACGCCGTCGCCTCCATCGGGCGCTACGCGTCCGGATGGGCGAGCTGGCAGTGGTGCTACGGGGAGACGTACTGCGCCATGGACCGGCAAGGGCGCTTCCGCCCCAACAAGGAGCGCACGGCCAGCCCGTACGCCCCCGCCGTGGCCGGTACGCCCCGCGCGGAGGCGTACGACCCCGGCGCGCACTCCTACCGGCTCACCTATCTTCCCTCTCCGGGAGGAACCAGCGAGTTGTCCTTGCCCCCCACCCCCCACGGCTGGCGCGTTACGGTGACCGGACCGGCGCGGACCAGCACCGAAACCGTACGGCCGGGCCGGCGCGGCACGGTGTTCGTCCACGCTCCGGGACGGGCGGCGGGACCGGTCACGGTCATGGCCATGGCAGGACGCACCGTGAACTGACGAGGAGCGGTGGCGCTGTTCCGAAGCGCTGAGGATGATGCACTCCGGGGGCGCTCGCCCTGCTGTTCACCGCGCGGTTGCGCGTCGTTGTGAATGAGTGTGCTGGTCCGGTTCCGGGCCGCCGGGGGTGAAGCCATGTCCTCGCCGATTCCACCGTTGCCGTCCGTGGGGGACTTCATCGCGGCGTTCGAGAGATTCGTCGTGGTGCCACCGAAGCGGCGCGGCCCCTCCGCCAGGGTCGTGCTCATGCCGCAGGGCGATCCGGATGTGGCGGCGCGGATCGCCACGGGGGAGTGCGGACGGCTGCGGGTGTCGGGGCGCGCGCTCGTCCCGTACGTCCGGGTCCTGGAGGCACCGGGGGCCCCGGACGTGTTCGAGCAGATCGAGCAGGGCCTGCTGGACAATCTGCCCGACGGGTTCGGCCGGCTGCGCCTGCCGCGCTACCGCCTCGTACGGACCTTCGCCCAGGCCCGCTCCCGGGAGCGCGATCCGGGCGTACGGGCGAGGGACCTGCGCGACAAGTGCTTCGTGGAGCGGCGCAAGACCTCGGTCCTCCTCAAGTTACTGCGCGCGATCAGCCTCGCCGACGTGCCGGGGATGGCGTCCTGGGCGTGGCAACCCCTGCGACAGCTGTTCGAGGTGCTGCCGCGCTGGCTGTACGGGCGTCGTCAGCAGCGCCTGATGATGGGCAAGGACGGCTGGTTCCGGCGCTGGGCGGGGATCCCCGACGGGCGCGGCGACTTCTTCGCCCAGCACGAGGAGGTGACCGGGCGCGAGGCCGACGCGCTGCTGTGCGCGCTGCTCGGCGATCTGGAGGACGCCGTCCGGCGGCGCCGGATCTCGCCGTGGGTCCGGCGGCGCCGCTCCCGCTTCGTCCTGGTCGTTCCCAAGGCGGGTGCGGCCCGTTCGCTCACCGAGAGCGTGGTCGAGGGCTTCCCACGGGCGGTCGAGCGGACCAAGAGCACCGCAGTGGCCCTGCTGGCCGTGGGCTATCAGGACGAGCGGGAGGCACCCCAGTCCTTCGCGACGGCCACCAACACCGTCGACTCCTGGACGCCCGGCCAGAGCACGGGCCGGGGGCGGTCCGTCCACGTGGCCGTACCGCCCCAGGACGGCCGGACCGACGTGGAGGCCGACAGCTGGTTCCGCAGCTACCCCGAGATCAATCCCGGCGGCAGGACGCCCTCCGCCGTCGCCCCGCGCCTGGAGGCCCTCGCCCTGGCGGTGGCGGGCGTCGTGGTGCTGTCGCTCATCGCCTACGGCGGCATGATCTGGTTCCCCCGGGCGGCCGACACCCGGTGCCTGGGCGCGACCGTACCCGGGGCGAGGTCGGCGCCCCCGGGCAAGACCACCGGCCGGAGCCCCAAGGCGGTGTACCAGGAGGCCCTGGACACCATCAAGAACCAGAACGACATCGCCGACGTGGCGGCGCGGGTGAACCACGCGATGGTCCGCACCGTCGTCTACCTGGGCGTGCCCGCGCTCGCCGACACCTGGAAGGACGCCATCTACAGCGGCGCCATCCCCGAACTGCGCGGCATCGCGCTGGCCCAGGGGGAGTTCAACGGCGAGGCGGCCAGGGTGTCCGACAAGGTGCGGCTGAAGGTCCGGGTCGAGGACGCGGGGATGCGCTTCTCCAAGGCGCCCGAGGTGGCCGATCGGCTGGCGCGGGAGATCCGGGCCGAGCCGTCCGGCGCCCAGCAGATCATGGGCGTGGTCGGGCTGGCGCAGAGCCGGCCGGACACCCTGAAGGCCCGGGACATCCTCGCGGCCGCCAATGTGCCGATGGTCGGCACGGTGGCGACGGCGGAGGCGATGCAGCGCAGCGACCTCTACCGGCAGGTGGCCCCCGACAACCGGCGCGAGGCCAGGATCGCCGCGGCCTTCGCCCGCCACGGCAACCTCGTGGAGATCTCGCCCGGCCGCTGCGTCCCGGCCCGCCGGGCGGTGGTCGTGGCCGACCCGGAGGACACCTACAGCGACAATCTGAGCACGCGGTTCGTCGAGCAGATCCCCGACGCCCGGACGATCTGGTACTCGGCGCAGCCCGGCAAGGCGTCCGAACGGCGCGTTCCGCCGGACGACCGCACGGAGTGGGCGCGCACCCTGTCGGACATGGCCCGGATCGTCTGCGGACGGATCAAGGAGGACCGGCGCACCGTGCTCTACTGGGCGGCCCGGCAGAACGAATTCGCCGCCTTCCTCGACGAGTTCGACGGGCGCGCGGAGTGCAACGGGCGGCTGACGGTGCTCGGCGGCGACGACCTGACCGGTGTGGTCGTCGACGACCAGAAGCCGAGCAAGCGCCATCCCGGGGTGCGGCTCTACTACGCCGCGCACGTCCTGCCCGACGGCTATCCGCCCAACTCCATGGGCCGGCTCTTCCGCCAGCAGTACCTCGACGCCTACGGCGACGACGACCGGTGGAGCGACGACGGCCGGGCCCCCCTCGCCTGGGACGCGATGCGGGTGCTGTCGACGGCCGTCAACACCGCCTACCAGGACTCCCATTCGTCCCTCCTCACCCGGGGCATGGTCGAGTCCGACCTGGTGAAGGGTGTCGGCGGCCCGAACGGCATCCAGGGCGCCACGGGGATCCTGGCCTTCGCCAACGGCGGGAAGGTGCCCGTGAACAAGCGGCTGCTGATCCTGCACGACACCAGCGACGGGCCCGAGGTGTCGCTGGAGTGCGGGGCCCTCGACAGCGAGGAGGAGAAGACGTCCTGGGGGCCGGGCGGCGCGTACGACTGCCCGAGGGACGCCCGGGATCCGGGCCGAGCGTGATCCGGGCTGAGCGTGATCCGGGCCGAGCGTGATCCGGGCCGAGCGTGCGGTGAGCGTCACGCCGGGGCCGCGGTGGGCGTCATGCGGGGGCGCGCGGCGTAGTGCGCCGGAGTGGGTGGCGCACCCCCGGCGTGCTGAGGATGATGGGCGCACGGGGGCGTATCCCCGTGTCCCTTGCCCTGGCCGTCCGTCATGGGAGGGACTCGCCGGCCCGGTTCCGGGCCGTTCGGGGGGTGAAGCGTGTCCACGCCTGTACCACCATTGCCGTCCGTGGGGGACTTCGTCACGGCCTTCGAGGAGTTCGTCCTGGTGCCACCGGGACGCCGGGGCCCCTCCGCCAGGGTGCTCCTCGTGTCACCGCCGGGCGGGGACGAGGCGGAGCGGGTCGCCGACGGCGAGTGCCAGCGACTGAGGGTCCGGGGGCGGGCGCTCGTCCCGTTCGCCCGGGTCCAGGAGGCGACGCGGCGCGCCGGCACCACCTCGCGCACCCGCGATGCCTTCGAAGAGATCGAGATCGCCCTGCGTGACAACCGGCCCGCCGGCTTCGGCCGGTTACGGCTGCCGCGTTACGAACTCCTGCGCGCCTTCGCCGACGCGCGCACCCGGGAGACCCAACCGGCGGTGCAGGCGAAGGACTTCCGAGACCAGTGCTACGCGGAACGCTGCAAGACCTCGCTCTTCCTCAAGGCCCTCTACGCGATCAGCGGCGACGACCAGGCACCCGCGAGCGTCCCGGGCTGGCTGTGGCACTGGGCGCGTCGGCCCCTCTTCGGCGTGCTGCCGCGCTGGCTGTACGGGCGGCGGCAGCAGCGCCGGATGATGGGCAAGAACGGCTGGTTCCGGAGCTGGGCGGGGATCTCCTCCGAGCGCGGCGGCGACTTCTTCGCCCACCACGAGGCGGTCGTCGCCGGCCGGAACGACGCGCTGCTGTGCGCGCTGCTCAGCGATCTGGAGGACGCCGTCCAGCGCAGGCGCGCGCTGTCACCGTGGGTCCGGCGGCGCCGGAGCCGCTTCGTCCTCGTCCTCCCCCGGGCGGGGGCGCCCCACTCGGCCACCGAGAGCGTGGTCCAGGGCTTCCCCCAGGCGGTCGAGCGGACGGGCAGCACGGCGGTGGTGCTGCTGGCCGTCGGCCGGGACGGCCGGGACACCGCCCAGACCCTCGCGGCGGCCACGACCACCGTCGACTCCTGGACCCGCAGCCAGGGCCGGGGCCGGGGCCGGACCGTGACCGTGGGGGTGGGGCCCTACGACGGTCGCCCCGACGAGGAGGCCGAGAGCAGGCTGCGCGGCTACCCGGAGATCCGGCCCCGCAGGGTGTACTCCGACGTCGCGCCGCGCGTCGAGGCCGCCGTCATGGCCGTGGCGGGGGTCGCGGCGCTGTCGCTCGTCGCGCAATTCGCGGTGGCCCGGATCGGCGCGGAGACCAGCACCGAGTGCGTCGGCGCGAGCGTCGCCATGCCGGAGCCGGCCGCCCCGGGCAAGGTCCCCGTGGCCTCCCCGAAGGAGCTGTACGAGCAGGCGCTGTCCGCCATCAGGGCGCAGAACGCGGAGGCCGACGCGGCGGCGAGACGCCCCAACACGGCCGTCCGCACCGTCGTCTACCTCGGGGTGCCCGCCGTCGCCGGGACCTGGAAGGAGGGCATGTACAGCGGCTCCATCCCCGAACTGCGCGGCATCGCCCTCGCCCAGGAGGCGCTCAACCGCGAGGCTTCCCGGGACGTGGCCCGCAAGGTGTGGCTGCGGGTGCGGGTCGAGGACGGCGGCCAGCAGTTCGCGAAGGCGCCCGAGGTGGCCGAGCGCATCGCCAAGGAGGCCGAGGAGGAGCGGAAGAGCGGCGGAAGCCAGCAGATCATGGGCGTGGTCGGGCTGGGGCAGAGCCGGGCGGCCACCCTGAAGGCCCGGGACACCCTCGGCGCCGCCGGGCTGCCCGTGATCGGCACGGTGACGACCGCGGAGGAGATGCAGCAGAACCATATGTACCGGCAGGTGGCGCCGGACAACCGGCGCGAGGCGCGCGTCGCCGCCGAGTTCGCCCGCCGCGGCAACATCGTGGAGACCTCGCCCGGTGTGTGCGCTCCCGCCCGGGAGGCGGTGGTCGTCGCGGACCCCACCGACCGCTACAGCGACAATCTGCGCCGCCGGTTCGTCCAGGAGTTCAAGAACACCCGCACGATCCTCTACACGGCGGAGCCGGAGGCGCCCTTCGACCCGCCGCAGGACGACCGGACCGAGCGGGCCCGCACCCTGACGGACATGGCGGCCTCCGTCTGCCGGCGGATCCGGGCCGAGCCCCGCACGGTGGTGTACTGGGCGGGCCGGGGTAATGAATTCTCCGCGTTCCTCGACGAGTTCGACAACGGCACCTCCTGCCGGGGCCATGTGACGGCCCTCGGGGGCAACGACCTGACCAGCGCCGTCGTGGACGCCCAGCAGCCCAGCAGCCGCCACTCGGGCGTACGGCTCTACTACGCGGCGCACGCCGTGCCCAAGAGCTACTGGCCCAACGAGGTGGGCCGGGCCTTCCGTGCGCAGTACCTCGACGCGTACGGCAAGGACGACCTGTGGAGCAACGACGGCCGTGCCCCCGTCGCCTGGGACGCCCTGCGACTGCTGGCCACCGCCGTGAACACCGCCCGCCAGACCTCCGGCACCGGTTCCTTCTCGCGCGACACGGTGCAGACCGTGCTGGCGGCGGGGGCCGGGGGCGGCGACGGGGTGCGCGGGGCCACCGGGACCCTGGTCTACGACCAGGGCCGGAAGGTGCCCCGGGACAAGCGGCTCCTGATCCTCCACGACACCCGGCAGGGCCCCGAGGTGGCGCTGGAATGCGGGGTCCGCGACAGCGGGGACGAGAAGACGGAGTGGGGGCCGGGGGACGCGTACGACTGCCCCCGGGACACGACGGATCTGCCGTGAGCGGGCAGGCGTGCGCCTGTCCGCGCCCCTCGGCCCGCTCGGCCGTGCGGGCCGCAAGTGCTTCACGGGAAGCGCGGTCAGGTGGCTTCGGGCCGTCCGTGGCCGGTCGTGCCCACGCGGCGGCAGCCGCATGACGACACCGCCCCGCGCCCCTACGGGGCGCCTCAGTCGCGTGGCGCCTTCAGCAGGTCCGCGATCTGCACGGCGGCGGCCGCCAAGTGGCCTCGCGCCTGCCGGAGCTGATCGGGCGTCACCCCGTGGTCGCGGGCCGCGTCGCGCACGTCGTCGCGGAAGCGGTCCAGCAGCCGGTCGAGGTCGCGGGCCGGTTCCTTGGAGAGGGCGTCATCGGCGACCGCCCACTCGGGCAGCGGATACGAGGCGCTCAGCGGCTCGTCCTCCGCGCGCTCCACGACGATCACCGGCTCCGGCTCGTCGGCGGAGTGCCCCGGAGTCCGTCCGGCACGCATCTGCCCCGCCAGCGTGCCGAGCTCCTTGGCCAGCGCGCTGACGCCCTCGGTGATGCCCGCGGGCCAGTCGCCGTGCCGGGCGTGCTCACGGACCTGCTCCTGGACGCGCTCGGTGATGCGCCGCACCTCCTGGCGCGCCTGCTCCTGGGCCTGCCGGGCCTGCTGGCGGGCCGTCTGGGCGTCCTGGCGGGCGCGGCGGCTCTCCTCCTTCGCCCGGCGAGCCTGCTCCTTCCACTCCTCCTTGGCCTTGCGGAATTCCTCCTTCGCCCCGGCGAAGTAATCCCCTCCGGAGTCTCCAGGGCCTCCGGAGCCGCCGGCCGCGGAGTCCGTACGGGCCTTCAGCGCGGCCTCGCGCATCTCGCGGCGCAGGTCGCCGGCGGCCCCGCGCACGTCCTCGCGGATGTCGGCGGCCAGCGCGGCGACGGACTCCCGGATCTCCAGCTCCAGCTCGGCCAGCTCGCCCCGCCGGTCGGCGAGTTCGGCGCGGCCGGCATCGGTGATCGAGTAGACCTTGCGGCCGCCCTCGGTGGTGTGGGTGACCAGGCCCTCCGCCTCCAGCTTGGCGAGGCGGGGGTAGACGGTGCCGGCGGAGGGGGCGTAGAGCCCCTGGAAGCGCTCCTCCAGCAGGCGGATGACCTCGTAGCCGTGGCGCGGGGCCTCGTCGAGGAGGCGCAGCAGGTACAGGCGCAGTCGGCCGTGGCCGAAGACGGGGGGCATCAGAGGACCTTTCCCGACGCGGGGGCGTCGTCATCGGGGGACGGCGGCCGGCGCAGGAGCGCGACCGCGCCGGAGACAGTGGTGATCTTGAGCTTGCCGCCGCCCGAGCCCAGCGTGCCGGTGATCCGCTTGGCGCCCCACTGGCCGCCGACCCGCAGGTCCTCGAAGGCGCAGGAGACCGGGCCGCTGGTGGTGTTGGCCTCGACGTCGGCGTCGACCTGCTGCGGCAGCCGGATGGCGACCTCGCCGGAGACGGTGGTCAGCGCGAGGTCGGGGGTGCGGGCGGTGCCGGCGAGGTCGATGGTCATGTCGCCGTTGACGGACTCCGCCTTGACCCGGCCGCCGGTGCCCTCGATCAGGGTCAGGTCGCCGGAGACGGAGTTGAAGCGCAGGTCGCCGCCGAGGGACTGAGCCTCCAGCCGCCCGGAGACGGACTCCGCGCGGACCTCGCCGCTGACCCCGACGAGGGTGATGTCCCCGGTGACGCCCTTGACCGCCGTGGGGCCCGCGATGCCGGAGACGACGGCGCTCGCGCCGACGACGCCGGTCTCGACGCGGGTGGCCGTGGGCACGGTCAGTGTGATCGTGGCGGAACGCTTCCACTCGCTGCGGTCGAACCACTTGAGGATGTTCTTCCAGGGCAGGTCGTCATAGGCGACCGTGAGGGTGCCGTCCCGCAAGGTGACGACGAGCGGGGCTCCCTCGATCTCGGACAGCTCCAGCCCCGCGGGGCCGCTGTCCTTGCCCACGACATTGACGGTGCCGCCCACGATGCGCACCGCGAGTGCCGTGACGGGCTCCTCGAAGGTGAGCTTCTGGGGTGCGGCCAGTGACCACTGCGACCGGTCCGGCATTCCGGGCCTCCTCCGTACGGGCGTACTGCGTGGCGGGGCGTGCGGCATGGTGCGGCATGGCAAGCGTCGTGCGGCACACCTCGGATACTCGCGACGCAATATATCGCGTCTTCCATCTAACACGATATATCGTGGCCCCGGGAAGTCAAGGGGCTTCGGAGTGGCATAGCGTTGACGCATGTCCGCTACTGATCACAGTCCGGCGGCGGGGGTCCTGCTGCTCTGCCGGGCCGAGCCCGACCGCGTCCGTCCGTCCGCCCAGCTCCTGCGCGAGCCGCTGTTCCTCGCCCCGGCGGGGGAGGAGTGGACCGTGCTGGTCCCGGGGGAGGAGGCCTGGCGCGCGGAGGACGCGACCCCGGCCGCCCTGACGGCCGATTGGGCGCACGCCCTGACCGTCGCCGAACCCTGGACGACCGTGGGCCTGTGGTGGGACGCGGAAGGAGCCGGCTTCGTCGTCGCGGCGGGCTTCCGCCGCACGGCCGGCTACACCTGGCTGGCGGACGGCTCCCCGCTCGGGGAGGAGAGCGCCATGACGGCGCTGCGGGCCCGGCTGGGCCTGGACCCGGTGCTGGACGCGGAGGCGTTCGACCGGCTCACCCTGCCGGACTCCGACGCCGACGCGGCCGCGCGGGTGCTCGGGCTCGTCGCCGTCCTGGCCCGGGCCGGACTGCACCTGCCGCCCGGCCTGGCCCCGGGTACCGCCGCCGCCGAACTGCGCGCGGCGGCGGACGCGGCCCCGGAGGCGGAGACCGTCGAGTGGCCGGGCTGGCGCACGGTGGTGCGCGACGGCCTCGACGCGTCGGAGCGGGGGCCGCTGGGCCGGTGGACGCGGGGGCCTCGGGCGCGGACGCTCGGCGCGGTGGAGATCGCGGCGGGGGTGTCGCTCTGGGCGCTCGGGCGGCGGGGCGACGGCCGCCGCAGCCTGCGGGTCGCCGGGGCGGCACTCGTGGTGGACGGGGCGCTCACGTTGGCGTACGACGTCTGGCGGTCGCGCGAGCGTTGAAAAATGCCGGACGGGCTGACGACGTCAGCCCGTCCGGCATTTCGGCGTACTACTCGTCGTCGTCCTCGTCGTCCAGCCGCGCCAGCCACGTCGCCAGGCGCTCGACCGGGACCTCGAAGTCGGGGTTGAGGTCGACGAACGTACGGAGCTGCTCGGCGACCCAGCCGAGGGAGACCTCCTCCTCGCCCCGCCGGTTCTCCAGCTCCTCGATGCCGCGGTCGGTGAAGTACAACGTGATCTCCGTCAGGGGATGAGCCAATCGGTCCCGCCCAGGATAGGCCGCGCGGGCCACCCGCCTTTGGCCACGGCCTCTCGCGTCCGTCCCGCCCGGGGGCTAGCCTGCTGTGCCTGCCGCATCACGCGCGGTCGACGGGGGTGGACGGGCGTATGGCCGACGGGATCACTCAGGTCCGGCTCGACGACGGCACGGTCGTCTGGGCGCGGGTCACCGAAGCGCAGGAACTGGACGGGCCCAAGAACGCCGGGTCCGGAGGGCACGGGGGCGCCCCGTACGAGGACGCCCCCTACGCGGACTCCTCGTACGCGGACTCCGGCGCGGCCCGGCGCGTCGCCGACATGGCGGGCGGGCTCGCCGACACCGTCCGGGGGGTCGCGGACTCCGTGCGGATGGGCCTCGCGGCGGCGCGGCCCGACGAGGTGTCCGTGGAGTTCGGCATCGAGCTGTCCGCCAAGGCGGGCCAGGTCATCAGCCTGATAGCCGACGGCGAGTCCAAGGCGTCGATCACGGTGACGCTGAAGTGGGACGGCCGCCGGGAGGACCGGGCGGCCGCCGGGCCGGGGCCCACGACCCCCGGCGCCCCTTGAGCGCCCTGGAGGGCACCGCGCGCCGTGCCGTCGTACGCATCTCCGCGCCCGGCGGCGGGTATGACGCGAGCGGCGCCCGGTTCTGGGGAAGCGGTTTCTTCATCGCCCCCGGCTGGGTCCTGACGTGCGCCCATGTCGTGGGGAACGGGGGTGGCGACGTGCTGCGCGGAGCCACGGCCGTCGACGTCACCGACTGGCACGGGCGGACGGCCCCCGGCCGGGTGGCCTTCGCCCTGCCGATGCCGGCCGACCCCGACGTGCCCCCCAGGCCCTGGCGGCTGCCGGACCTCGCGCTGCTGGAGGTCGAGGGCGCGGAGGGCGCCGAGTGCCTCTGGCTGAGCGACCGTTCGGCGGTCGTGCCCGCCCCGATCAGCCTCCACGGCTGGTCGTTCGACATGGGCGAGCTCGGTCTGCGTTTCGGCGTGGGCACCGCCACCGGCGGGGACGGCGCCGACGGCACGGCCATGCTGCTGCGCGGGGAGATACCCGTCGCCGGCTGCTCCGGCGGGCCCGTGGTCGACACCGCGCGCGGCGCGGTCATAGGCGTGTGCAAGGGGCGCGGCAAGGACACCGCCGGGCTGGCCGTGCCCATCACCGCGCTGCGCCGGCTCGCCGACGACCTCCCCGGCCGCGACCGGCTGCACGCCGTCATCCGCGCCCACGACCGCCACCACTACGCCCGTTACCGCGCCGTGGGCACCGGCGCCGGCTGGACCGGCATGCAGCAGGCGCTGCGGCCGGGCCCCGCGGACGGCTTCACGCCCGTCCTGCGCACCCACCTGTTCGCCCGGCTCGCGGAGCTGTCGCCGCCCGCCACCCCCGGCGAGGTCATGGCGCTGGTGGAGACCGTCAAGCGCCGCGTGATCCAGGAGCCGTACCAGCCGGGCGTCGAGCACGACCCGCGCAGCTGGCGGGAGGGCGTGGGCCTGCTCTACGACCTGCGCGACGGCGGGCAGGGAGGGCAGGGCGGTCACGGCGGCATGGAAGCCGGCCCGGACCGCGATCTGGAGCTGGAGGCGGTGCTGCTGTACGCGGCGCGGGTCGCGGCCGCCGTCAGCCGGTTCGGGGCCCTGGACGACACCGAGCCGCTGCGCGAGCTGTCCACCTGGATCGCGGCCCAGGCCGAGCCGCTGCCGGACGTCATCAGGGTGGAGATCCACCGGATCCTCCACGGGGGATCGGACGACCCCGACGGCCCGCGCGCTCCCTCGCCGCCCGGCACGGTCGAGCTGCGCAAGCCCGAGCGCCGGGACGTGGAGCCGGGCGTCGCGGCCCCCTCCGGGGCCCGGGCCGACGTGCTCGTCCAGGTCGACTCGCTCGTCTACGGCGACCGCTACCCGTGGCGCGTGAAGCTGCTGCTGGATGGCGGCGTGGTCAACCCGCTCGTCGGCGACGAGACCGGCGTCCCCCGCGCGCGCCTGCGCGAGACGCTCCGCGAGCCCATCGCGCGGGCGCTGCGGCAGGGCGACGCCGGTGGCCATCTGGCGGAGCTGCACGTGATGCTGCCGCGTGAGCTGTTCGACGAACCGGTGGACTCCTGGCAGCTGTCGCCGCCCGGCGCCGACGGAGGCGGCATCGACCCGCACACGCTGCCGCTGGGACAGCGCCGTGTGGTGGTCGTCCGGGACCGCCGCCGTCGCGACCAGCCCCCGACCCCGGAGTGGCAGCAGCGCTGGGACGGCACCTTCCGGGGCCCGTTGACGGCCGTGCCGCTGCGCCGGGAGGCGCCCCTCAAGGGCCACGGCGGGCCCGGCCGGGAGGGCGGGCACGCGGCGTACGGCAGGCTGTCGTTCGCGGAGGACTCCGCCGTGCCGGTCTACTGCGGCGAGGCGGCCGTCGGCGCGGGCGCCACGGCCATGGAGGCGGCGCTGGCCGCCGGGCACGCGGTCGTGATCTGGCGACGATGCGCCACGGGGCACACGGATTGCGCCGAATTCCACCGGCGCGTCTCCCTGCTGGTGGGCGAGGCCGGTACCGCCGGGGGACTGCCCCAGCTGATACGCAGCCTCCGGATCGCCTGCGCCGACCCGGAGGCCCCCGACCCGGAGGCGGAATGGGCGCGCTCGATAACCCTGCTCTACGACTCGCCGCACCATCCGCCGTCGCCCGGCGAGCCGCTGTGCGCCCCGCTGCCCAGACCTGGAGGCGCGGCGTGAGAGCACGTCAATTACGCGTACAGGGAAGGGTGAAGAGGGGTCGGCAGGGCGGTCCCCGGACGGTACCGTCGGGCGGGGGCGGGCTGTGTCGGGGCCCCGGACGGCGCCGTCGGCCTCACGGTCACCCACCAGCTACGAGGAGCCCAGTGTGAACGATTGGCGGATCTACCGGGGAGCCGGGCTGCCGCACGACGGAATCCGGCGGCTGCCGCCGCCCCCGCCCTGGCGGGACTTCGCCTCCTCGGGCCCCGACACCGGCGCCGAGGCGGACCCGAGCGCCGCCCGCCGCCTCGGCGTGCTGCGCCGCCTGGTGGAGAACCACCACCCGCGCCCCGAAGAGGTCGAGGCGGTCAACGCCGCCCTCTATCTGCGCCGCCCGCTCCTCGTCACCGGCAACCCCGGAACTGGCAAGTCCACGCTCGCCCACGCCGTCGCCCACGAGCTGGGCCTCGGCCGGGTGCTGCGCTGGCCCATCGTCAGCCGCTCCACCCTGCGCGACGGCCTTTACCACTACGACGCCATCGCCCGCCTCCAGGACGTCCAGCTGGAGCGGGCCGGCGGCGAGGCCACCGGCGCCGGGCGCCGCTCCATCGGCTCGTACGTCCGGCTGGGCCCGCTCGGCACGGCCCTGCTGCCGGCCGCCCAGCCCCGGGTGCTGCTCGTCGACGAGCTGGACAAGGGCGACCTCGACCTGCCCAACGACCTGCTCAACGCCCTGGAGGAAGGGGAGTTCAGACTTCCGGAGCTGGAGCGGATCGCCGACCTCGAACCCGAGGTCGAGGTGCTCACCGACGACGGCGGCCGGGCCGTGATCCAGGGCGGCCGGGTGCGCTGCACCACCTTCCCGCTGATCGTCCTCACCTCCAACGGCGAACGCGACTTCCCGGCCGCCCTGTTGCGCCGCTGCGTCCAGCTGGAGCTGGAGGCGCCGGGCGAGGAGCAGCTGACCGCGATGGTCCGGGCCCACCTCGGCGACGACGCCGTGACCGACGGCGACGAGCTCATCCAGCGCTTCCTGGACCGGGAGCCCGGCGAGGTCATCGCCGCCGACCAGTTGCTCAACGCCCTCTTCCTCACCCAGCACGCCCCGCGCACCGAGCGCGTCACCCGCGACCGGCTCGCGGACATGCTCATGCAGCCCCTCGACCGCCCGAGGTGATGAGAGATGACGGCGCCCCCCGACCGGCGGTTGGGGCAACTGGTCGGCAGGCTGCGGGCCGCGGACTGGGACCTCACGGCGGAAGAGATCGCCGACGCTCTGTGGCTGGCCCAGTGGGTCGGCCCGGGCACCGTCGGCGAACCGCCGGACGGACCGGCCGCCACCGGTCGGCCGGGCACGACGGGTGAGGCCTCGACCGCCCGCGCCGGGGCCCCCGGCAGCCGTACGGACCGCCCCGGCGGCGCCGTCCGGTCGCCCGGGCCCGGCGACTCCCCGCCGCGGGCGCGGCGCCGGGAACGGGTGTCCCTGTACGCGCGCGGCGAGGGCCACCCGGGCGCCGTGGACACCTTCCCCATACGCGTCCCCATGGCCTCGTCCCTGCCCGGGCTCCTGGGCCTCCAGCGCGCGCTGCGGCCCCTGCGCGGCTACCGCACGCTCGCCGCGCCCCTCCCGGGCCCCCTCGACGAGGACGCCACCGCCGACTCCGCCGCCCGCACCGGGCTGCTGGAGCCCGTCCACCGGCCCGGCGAGCGCCGCCCGGCGGCCGTGCAGCTGGTGATGGACACCTCCCCGTCCATGGTGGTGTGGGAGCGGATGCTGGAGGAACTGCGGCAGACCTGCGCCCAGCTCGGGGTCTTCCGCGACGTCCAGGTGCGCTATCTGCACCGGGCCCCCGACGGCACGCCCCTCGTCGGCACCATGGCGGGGCGCGGCACTGGTACGGGCGGCTCCGGTACAGACGGCTCCGGTACAGGCAGTTCCGGTACGAGTGGCTCCGGTACGGGCGGTTCCGGGGGCGCCCGGTATCTTCGCCCGCGCCCCGCCGACCAGTTCCGCGACCCCACCGGGCGCCGGCTCACCCTTGTCGTCAGCGACTGCGTGGGCCCCCTGTGGCAGGAGGGGCGCGCCCAGAGCATGCTCCACCACTGGGCGCGCACCGCCCCGCTGGCCGTGGTCCAGCCCCTGCCGCCCCGCCTGTGGCCCCGCACCGCGCTGCCCGCCGAACCCGGGCGGCTCCGCCGCGACCCCGCCACCGGCGGCAGGACCAGCTTCACCCCCGACGGCTACGGGCCCGGCCCCGGCCCCGGCGCCCTGCCCGTACCGGTCCTGCTGCCGACCGCCGAGGCGCTCGGCGTCTGGGCCCGGCTGCTGTCCGGCCCCGGCCGCACGACGGTGCGCGGCGCCGCCGGATGGCTGCTGCCCGGCCATCCGCCCCGCCCCGCGCCGGCCCCCGGCGCCCCCGGCACCCGGAGCGCCGACGAACTCCTGCGCGCCTTCCGGGCCGGCGCCTCGCCGGGCGCCCTCCGGCTCGCCGTCCACCTGGCGGCCGTCCCGCTCACCCTCCCCGTGATGCAGCTGGTCCAGCGCGCGATGCTGCCCGACACCGGGCCCATGGAGCTCGCCGAGGTGCTGCTGAGCGGGCTGCTGTGGCGGCTGCCCGACATGGACCCGGACACCGGCACCGGCCCCTGGTACGAATTCGCCGACGGCGTCCGCGAGATGCTGCTGCACTCCCTCGACCGGGGCGCGGCGGCCCTGGTCCTCAAGCACTGCTCGGACTACGTCGAGCGCCACTTCGGCAAGGGCGCCCGCAACTTCTCCGCCCGCGCGGCCGCCCAGCTCACCGGCGAGGAGCTCATCGCCCCCGTGCCCCCGGGCCCGCCCGAGGAGCGCCGGGACGCCGCCGAACCGGAGCTCTTCGCCGAGGTCCCCGCCCGGGTGGTCCGCTGGTACCGGCCCGTGCCCGTCGAGAGCGGCCCCGTCGCCGAGGCGGAACGGCTGCTGCGCCTCTGGCAGGTCCAGGGCGACCCCTCGCTGCTCCACCAGGCCCGCGCCCTGGCCGGTCCCGCCGCGACCGCCCCGCTCCCCGGCGCGGCACCCGCCGAGGGGCTGCGCGCCCGGCTCGTCCTCGGCGGAGTGCTCCAGTCCCTCGTCGGCACGGAGTCCGTACGGAACGACGCCACGTCCCGTCGCGCCCTCCTGGAGGAGGCCGCGAACCACCTCCAGGACGCCTTCACCCACGCCCCGCCCGACGGCGACACCCGCGCCACCGCCGCGCTCCACCTGGCCGACGTCTCCTACGCGCTGTGGCAGGACGACGGCGACCGCGACCACCTCGTCGCCGCCGCCCGCGTCCTGCGGGCGCTGCCCCCCGGCACCTCCGCCCGCCACCTCCGTCTGGGCCGGACCCTGCTGGCGCTGACCGGGACCGGCGGAGCGCCCGGCCCGTACGCCGAGGAGGCCGCCGCCGAACTCCGCACCGCCTGCCGTCTGATGGAACGGGGACAACGGGAAGAAGCAGTACCCGACGTCCAGCGCTGCGCAGCGCTCCTCGACCTCGCCGCCGCGCTCCGGGCTGCCGGCGCCCCCGGCGCCGGACTCCTCACCGTCCTGGACGCCGCCGCTGCGGCCGCCACCGACGACGCCCAACGGCTGCGCTGCCGCACCGAACAGGCCCGCGCCCACGCGGCGGCGGACCAGTGGCCCGAGGCCGACGACGCCTACGCGGCGGCTGTCGGCCTCACCGCCCGCGACAGCCTCCGGCGCTGCGAACTCCTCGTGGAATGGGGCGAGTCGCTGCTCGGCCGGGCACCGGCCGCCGGGACTCCGGTCGGCGACGCCGGGGACGCCGCCGATCCCGTCACCCGCGCCGAGTCCGTGCTGCGCGAGGCGTACGCCGTCAGCCCCGGCCGGTCGCCGCTGCGGACCCGCACCCAGCTGGCGCTCGGCCGCGCGCTGGTGCTGCGCTTCGGCCGCCAGGGGTTCCTGCCCGACCTCTACGAAAGCTGCCACCTGCTCGAACAGGCCGCGCGCCGGGCGCCGGACGGCGCCACCCGTGCCGAGGCGTGGCTGGAACTGGGCACCGCACGGCTGCTGCTCAGCGACCGGCAGGGTGCTCTGCCGGTGGCCGACGCCGCCGCGGCCTTCGATACCGCCGCCAAGGAGGCCCGGCGGCTGCCCGCCCCCGACGGCCCGGGCTCGGTGACCGCCGCCCGCGCCCTTCACCGCTACGGCGACGCCCTGGAGCGCATGGGGCTGCGCCGCGCGGCCCTGGCCGCCTACCGCGACGGGCAGCGCGAATGGCGCGACCTCACGGGCCGGCTGGCCGAGGTGCCCTGGGCCGAGGTCCAGGCGACCCGGGAGGCGGTGGCGCGGCTCGTCAACTGACCGTCCGGCACCGGCGCGCCCCACCGGACCGGCCACCGAACGGGTTTCCGAACCGGGGGCGTTGGGAAGAACCGTGCAGCCGCGCGGGCCCGTTTCCGGCGGACGGCGGCAGGGAGGAGAAGAGCGTGAACCAGTTGGAGAACGCCCTGGTGACCGGTCGCGCGGACGGCGTGCCCGGCCCGTCGCCCCTGCCCGACCTCGCCCGCACCGGCCTGCGCGCCCTACGAGCCTCCCGGGACCCCGCCCTGGCGGCCGCCGTGGAGGGCGTGCTGCGCTGCGCCGGGCGGCTCGCGGAGGCATGGCACTCGGGCGGCGAGGGCAGCGAGGGCGGGGTCACCGGGGCGCGCCCCGGCCGGTGACCGGACCCCGGCCGGCGGACGGCACCCAGGGCGGCCGCCCGCGAGATCCCGGCCGCCCGGAAGGACCCGGCCGCGTCACCCCCGCGACCCTGGCCCGGCTCGCCCGGACCCGGGCCGCCCCCGGAGACGCCGCCCTCCTCCTCGACGGCCTGCACAGCGGACGGCTCCTGCTGCTGAAGTCCCTGCTGACCCGGCTGGAACGGCTCCCCGCCGTCCCCGGCCCCGCCCGCGCGCGCTTCGAGGAGCACTGGCAGCTGCTCGAACACGCCGAGGCGCACCACCCCGGCCGGGTCGCCGGGACCCTCGACTACCCATCCGTCGGCACCTGGCTCGCCCACACCCTCGCCGCCCCCGACGGGGAGACGCTCGCCCTGCGCCTCGGCCACTTCGGTGCCGTCGCCGCCACCGCGGCCCTGCGCGCCGGCGCCGACTTCGCCCTGGACCTCCCCGCCCCCGGCGGACGGCTCGCGCTCCCCGGCATCGGCCTGCTGCGCACCACGGACTCCCCGGTACGGCTGACCGCCCACGGCCCCGCCGCCCGGCTGGCCCCGCCCGGTGGGCACGGCGGCGCCCTGCTGCTGCGCGCGGCCGGGCGCGTCACCGGCCACGGTCCCGGCTGGCAGGGGCTGCTCCGGCTCGCGGGCGGCCCGGTCCGCCTGGACGACCTGGACCCGTACCGCGCCCCGCCCGGCGGCGCGGGCCGCTACGCGCTCCCCGCCGCGCCCCGGACCGCCGGCGGGCCCTGGGCCCGGCACTGGCGCGCCGCCCTGGCCCTGCTGCGCGCGGCCGACCCGGAGCGCGCCACGGAGGTGACGGCCCTGCTGCGCTGCCTGGTGCCGCTCGCCCCCGCCGGCCGGCCCGGGACCAAGGCCAGCGCGACCTACCGGGTGGCACCCGGCGCCGTCCTCACCACCCCGCGGAACTCCCCGTGGGAGCTCGCCGAGGTCCTCGTCCACGAGACCCAGCACGGCAAACTCGCCGTGCTCCACGACCTCGTCCCCCTCCACGCCCCGCCGCCGCACGGCCGGCCCGCCCTCCACCGGGTGGCCTGGCGCCCCGACCCCCGGCCCGTCGGCGGCGTCCTCCAGGGCGCCTACGCCCACCTCGCCCTCGCCGACCTCCGGGCCCGGGCGGCACTGCTCCCGGGCCTCGCGCCCACGGCCCGCCGCGAGGCCCGCACCCGCCGTGATTCCTGCCTCCGACAGGTCGCGCGAGCCGTGGACATCCTGCTTGAATCGGCTGAACTGACTCCCGAGGGCCGGGAGTTCGTGATCGCCATGGAACGGCACCTCGCGGGGCTGACGCGGCCCGGCGGACCCGACGTGACGATCGGCACAGCGTCACCTGTCGGTGACGTACGGTAATCTCGTGTCCAGGGTCGGCCCCGGCCGACGCGGCGCGGAACAGTGAGGGAGACGTGCGGATGGCCACGCAGCGGCAAGCGGCCGGCACCGGCGCGCAAGGGCGGGACAGCGAGCATTTCGTCGTCGTCTTCGCCGGGTTCCACCGGCCCTGGGCCACCTGGATCGCCCACCGGCTGGAGTCCCACGGACACCGGGTGACCCTCCACCGCTGGGACCCGCGCCGTGAGGTGCCCCTGGAGAGCTCCATCGACGACCTGCTGCTCGCCTCCGGCCGGATACTGCTGGTGCTCAGCGACTGGTTCTTCCAGCTCGGCCCGCGCCGCGAGGGCGAGTGGAGCGCCGCTCTGCGCGGCATCGTCGCCGCCCACGCCGAGCGCTTCGCCGCCGTCAACCTCACCAACCGCGCGCTGCTCCCGGCCACCGCCGTCCTGGAGCCCGTCGACCTGTGGAGCGTCGGCGCCCAGGAGGCCGAGCGCCGGCTCCTGACCCGGCTCGGCCTGCCCACCGGCGGCCCCCGCCGCCCCCTGCCCGCCGGCCCCGGCTCCCGCTACCCCAACGACCCCCCGGCCGTCTGGGGCGAGGTCCCCCGGCGCAACGTCCGCTTCACCGGCCGCGACGACCTCCTCAACGGCCTCCAGCAGCACCTGATGGACGCCGAGCAGGGCACCGCCGTCGTCACCCTCCTCGGCATGTCCGGCATCGGCAAGACCCAGATGGCCGCCGAGTACGCCCACCGCTTCAGTTCCGACTACGACGTCATCTGGTGGATCAACTCCGATACGCGCGGCACCCTGCGCGAACGCCTCGGCGAACTCGCCCCCGAACTCGGCCTGATCAGCGGCTCCGAGCCCGGCGAGCGCATCCGCGCCCTCCACGAGGCGCTGCGCCGCGGCGACCCCTACGGCCGCTGGCTGCTGGTCTTCGACGGCTGGGACGACATCGAGAGCGCCGAGGACCTGCTGCCCGAGGGCCCCGGCCACGTCCTGATCACCTCCCGCAACCGCAGCTGGAGCGACAGCCGGACGACCCTGGTCGAGATCCCCGGCTTCGACCGCCACGAGAGCACCGGCTATCTGATGCGCCGCGCCCCCCGGCTCACCGCCGCGGAGGCCGACGAGATCGCCGCCGAACTCGCCGACATCCCCCTCGCGCTCGTCCAGGCCGCCGCCTGGCTCGGCGAGTCCGACATGGAGGTCGCCGACTACCTCCGCATGGTCCGCGACGGCGAGCTCTCCGAACTGGCCGACCAGGGCGGCTTCGACGGCGTCCCCCGCTCCTCCCTCACCTCCTGGTCGATACTGATCAACCGCCTCCGTGAGGACCAGCCCCACGCCGTGGAGCTGCTCTCCCTGTGCGCCGCCTTCGCCCCCGGTCGCATCCCCATCGGCCTCGTCCGCCACCTGCCCGCCGCCGAGCTCCCCGAGGGCCTCGGCTGGCTCGCCACCGACCTCGCCGCCTGGACCCGCGCCCTCGACACCCTCGTCAACTACTCGGTCGTCACCCGCGACACCCGCTCCGCCCTCGCCGGCGAGGAACCGGGCCCCGAGCAGGAATCCGTGCACATGCACCGGATCGTCCACGACATCGTGGGCCGCCTCACCTCACCCGCGGACCGCGAGACCCACCGCCGTGTCGTCCGCTCCATGCTCGCCGCGGCCGACCCCGGCAACCCCCAGGACTCCCGGCTCTGGCCCCGCTACGCCGAGCTCCTGCCCCACCTCGAACCCTCCGGCGCCCTCACCGGCCGGGACGCCCGCGTCCAGGAGACCGTCCTCAACCTGCTGCGCTACTGCTTCCGCAGCGGAGAGTTCCGCACCGGCACGGCCCTCGCCGAACAGGTCCGCGAGCACTGGTCGGAGTTCCACCCCCCGGAGCACCCCAGGATGGTCGAGCTCACCACCCAGCAGGGCAACATCCTCCGCGCCTACGGCCACTTCCGCCCCGCCTACGAACTCGACCGCACCCTGCTGGAACGCCTCCGCGCCGCCCCCGGCCACGGGGGCACCCGGCTGATGACCGCCACCAGCTGTCTCGCCGCCGACCAGCGCTACCTCGGCCAGTACGACGAAGCCCTCCAGGCCCAGCGCGAGGTGCTGGAGACCGCCCTCGGACTCCTCGGCCCCGACGACTACCTGACCCTCCTCGCCCAGCACAACCTCGGCGTGGGGCTCCGCCTCCTCGGCCGCTACACCGAGGCGTACGAGATCGACCTGGAGACCCTCCGCAAACGCGAGACCCTGCTGCGCGCCCGGCACGCCTCGACCCTCGTCTCCGCCATGGCCTGCGCCCGCGACCTGCGGCTGATGGGCCGCTACCGGGACGCGCTGGCCCGCCAGGAGCTCGGCATGCGCCTCCACGTCCAGGTCCTCGGCCCCCAGCACCCCCAGACCCTGCGCGCCCGGCACAACCTGCTGCTGTGCGAGCGGCGCGCCGGCGGCCTGGCGGACATGGGCGGCGCCCTGGCCAGCCTCCTCGAACAGACCGAGCAGGTCCACGGCCGCCGCCACTACGCCACCGCCGGCCTCATCGTCGACCACGGCAACTACGCCCGCGAACACGGCGACCTGGCGCAGGCCAAGGACCTCATCGCCGAGGGCGAGGCCGGCTTCCGTGAACTGCTGGGCCCCGCCCACCCCATCAGCACCGGCATGCTCTCCAACACGGGCCTGATCCTCCAGGCCGCCGGGGAGCGCTCCGAGGCCCTCACCATGTTCGAAGCCGCGCTCGCCGGGCTCACCGCCACCCTCGGCCCGGACCACCCCTGGGTCCTGGGCTGCGCCCTCAACGCCGCGGGCGGCCGCAATTTCACCGGGCGGATCGAGAGCGCCCTGGAGCTCAGCCGCGACACCCTGCGGCGGGCCCGGCACGCGCTGGGGGAGGTCCACCCCTTCACCCTCTCCTGCGAAGTGGCCCTCGCCATGGACCTACGGGGGCTCCGGGAGCACGAGGAGGCGGGCAAGATCGAGGAGGACGCCCTCCAGCGGCTCACCCGCTCCCTGGGCGCCCAGCACCCCCACACCCTCGCCGCCCGCCAACGCATCCGCCCTTACTGGGACTTCGAGCCGTATCTGGGCTGATCCGTCACCGGGCCGGTCATCCCGGCCGATCCGTCAGTCCACCCAGCGGGGCACCTCCACGATCTCCACCACCGCCGCCGACCAGGTGAACCCGGCCCCCACCCCCACCAGCAGCACGAGCTCACCGGGCGCCACCTCCTTCGTCTCCACCAGCCGCGCCAGCCCCGCGAACTGGTCGCCCGCCCCCAGATGCCCCACGCCCCGGCTCCAGCCCCACGTCGTTCGTTGGGGATCCATCTCGAACGGAAGGAAGTACGCCGCCTCCAGCCGCCGCCTGCCCAGGTGCGGAAGGACGAACCGGTCCACCTCCCCGAGACCGGTCCCCGCCGCCTCCACCGCCCCCGTCAGCGCCCGGCGCTGCCCGCCCGCCACCCAGGCCACCGCCGCCGGCCGGCCCACCCGCCGCAGGAACTGCCGCTTGCACGCGTCGAGATCGACCGTCCCCGCCCGCCCGAAGGGCCGGTCGCCCCGGTGCATGCCCTCCAGCCGGGGCTCCGAGCACGTCACCAGCGACCGCAGCCGCGCGAAACCACCGGCGCGGGAGAGCACGAGCGCGGCCCCGCCGTCCGCGTAGACCGTGCCCGGATCGCTGTGCCAGCGGTCGAAGCCGGGCGGACGATAGGCGTCACCGGCCGTCAGCAGCGCCGCCGGCCGGTCCGTGCCCGCCCGTAGATACGCGGCCGCCAGCTCCAGCGCGGCCATCCCGCCGTTGGAGACCTGCCGCACCTCCAGCGCCGGACAGGCGGGCCGGGCGCCCGGCAGCGCCAGCGACTGGACGTAGGAGGCCGCCCCCCACAGCTCGTGTCCCTGGTCGTAGAGCGCGGCGTGCAGCAGCAGCCCGACGTCCGCCGCCCCGTGCCCGGCGCGCCGTAGTGCCGTCCGGGCGGCACGGGCGGCCATCCCGGGCCCCGAGTCCTCCGCCCCCGCGACGGTCACGGACACGGCGCCCGTACGCCGGGCGACCGCCTCCGGTACGGGGACCGCCGGCGGCAGCCATGCCGCGCAGCCCGCGATGTACAGATGCTCGAAGGTCATGGCTGTCATGGCCCACTGTGGCCGCCCCCGCCTCAAGGGCGGCTGGACCGGCGGTCGATACGACGGAAGGTGGGCTCCCCCTTGAGGGGAAGCCCACCTTCCGTGGCGCTATCGAACCGCTACGCGGAACTCAGGTGTCGCTCAGGCGTCGAAGACCTCGGCCATCAGCGCCGCCTGCTCGGCCTGGTGGCGCTTGGCCGAGCCGACCGCCGGGGACGAGGAGTGCGGACGGGAGATCCGGCGCAGTCGCTCGCGGGCCGGGACGTCGGCACCGACGGCCAGGTCCAGGTGGTCGATCAGGTTGAGCGCGATGAACGGCCACGCACCCTGGTTCGCCGGCTCCTCCTGCGCCCAGATGTACTTCTCGGCGTTCTTGAACTTGGCGATCTCGGCCTGGAGCTCCTCACCCGGCAGCGGGTAGAGGCGCTCGAGACGGATGATGGCGGTGTCCGTGAGGCCGCGCTTCTGCCGCTCGGCCTCCAGGTCGTAGTAGACCTTGCCGGAGCAGAAGACGACCTTGCGGACGGCCTCGGCCTGGACGCTCTCGTCGCCGATCACCGGACGGAAGCGACCGCTGGTGAACTCCTCCGCCTTCGACGCCGCGGCCTTCAGACGCAGCATCGACTTCGGGGTGAAGACGATGAGCGGCTTGTGGTGCGGGTTGTGGACCTGCCAGCGCAGCAGGTGGAAGTAGTTCGACGGCAGCGTCGGCATGGCGACCGTCATGTTGCTCTGCGCGCAGAGCTGGAGGAACCGCTCGACACGGGCCGAGGAGTGGTCCGGGCCCTGGCCCTCGTAGCCGTGCGGCAGCAGCAGGGTGACGCCGGAGGTCTGGCCCCACTTCTGCTCGGAGGAGGAGATGAACTCGTCGACGATGCTCTGGGCGCCGTTGACGAAGTCACCGAACTGGGCCTCCCACAGGACGAGCGCGTCCGGGCGGGCCAGCGAGTAGCCGTACTCGAAGCCCATCGCCGCGTACTCGCTGAGGAGCGAGTCGTAGACGTTGAAGCGGGCCTGGTCCTCGGAGAGGTAGAGCAGCGGGGTGTGGTCCTCGCCGGTCTCCCGGTCCACCAGCACCGCGTGGCGCTGGCCGAACGTGCCGCGGCGGGAGTCCTGGCCGGCGAGCCGGACCGGGGTGCCCTCCATCAGCAGGGAGCCGAAGGCCAGGGTCTCGCCCATGCCCCAGTCGATGGTGCCGTCCTCGACGCTGGAGGCGCGGCGCTGGAGCTGCGGCATCAGACGCGGGTGCACCGTGACGCCGTCGGGGAGGTTGACCTGCGACTCGGCGATCCGCTTGACGACCTCCTGGGAGATCCCGGTGTCCACCGCGATCGGGAAGCCGTCCAGCGGGGCCGGGGCCGGAGCCTCGGCGGGGGCCGTGTCGGCCTCGCGGACCTCGACGAAGACCTTCTCCAGCTGACCCTGGTAGTCCTGGAGGGCCTGCTCGGCCTCTTCCAGGGTGATGTCGCCACGGCCGATCAGCGACTCGGTGTACAGCTTGCGCACCGAGCGCTTCTTGTCGATCAGGTCGTACATCAGCGGCTGCGTGAAGCCCGGGTTGTCGGACTCGTTGTGGCCGCGACGGCGGTAGCAGATCAGGTCGATGACGACGTCCTTGTTGAACGCCTGGCGGAACTCGAAGGCGAGCCGCGCGACGCGGACCACGGCCTCCGGGTCGTCACCGTTCACATGGAAGATCGGCGCCTCGATCATCCGGGCGACGTCGGTGCAGTACATCGACGAGCGCGAGGACTCCGGCGGCGCGGTGAAGCCGACCTGGTTGTTGATGACGATGTGCACGGTGCCGCCGGTGCGGTAGCCGCGCAGCTGCGACATGTTCAGGGTCTCGGCCACGACGCCCTGGCCCGCGAAGGCCGCGTCGCCGTGCAGCTGGATCGGCAGGACGGTGAAGTCCGTGCCGGCCTTGCCGATGATGTCCTGCTTGGCGCGGGCGATGCCCTCGACGACCGGGTCGACCGTCTCCAGGTGGGAGGGGTTGGCGGCCAGCGAGACGTTGATCTGCTCGCCGTCCAGGCCGGTGAAGACGCCCTGGGCACCCAGGTGGTACTTCACGTCGCCGGAGCCGTGCATCGACTTCGGGTCGAGGTTGCCCTCGAACTCGCGGAAGATCTGCGCGTAGGACTTGCCGACGATGTTGGCGAGGACGTTCAGACGGCCACGGTGGGCCATGCCGATGACGGCCTCGTCCAGGCGGGCCTCGGCGGCCGCGTCCAGCACCGCGTCCAGCAGCGGGATGACGGACTCGCCGCCCTCCAGGGAGAAGCGCTTCTGGCCGACGTACTTCGTCTGGAGGAAGGTCTCGAAAGCCTCCGCCGCGTTCAGCCGGCGCAGGATGCGCAGCTGCTCCTCGCGCTCCGGCTTGTGGTGCGGGCGCTCGACGCGCTCCTGGATCCAGCGGCGCTGCTTCGGGTCCTGGATGTGCATGTACTCGATGCCGGTGGTGCGGCAGTACGAGTCGCGCAGCACGCCCAGGATGTCGCGCAGCTTCATCATCGACTTGGCGGCGAAGCCGCCGACCGCGAACTCGCGCTCCAGGTCCCACAGGGTGAGGCCGTGCTCGGTGATGTCGAGGTCGGGGTGCTTGCGCTGGCGGTACTCCAGCGGGTCGGTGTCGGCCATGACGTGGCCGCGGACCCGGTAGGAGTGGATCAGCTCGAAGACACGGGCGGCCTTGGTGACGTCGTCGTCGTGCGAGGCGTCGATGTCCTTGAGCCAGCGGACCGGCTCGTAGGGGATCCGCAGCGCCTCGAAGATCTCGTCGTAGAAGTTGTTCTCGCCGAGCAGCAGCTGGTGCATGATCCGCAGGAACTCGCCGGAGGCGGCGCCCTGGATGACCCGGTGGTCGTACGTCGAGGTCAGGGTCATGACCTTGGAGATGCCCATCTTGTTCAGGGCGTCCTGCGAGGTGCCCTGGAACTCGGCGGGGTAGTCCATGGCGCCCACGCCGATGATGAGGCCCTGGCCGGGCATCAGGCGCGGCACGGAGTGCACGGTGCCGATGCCGCCGGGGTTGGTCAGCGACGCGGTGACCCCGGTGAAGTCGTCCATCGTCAGCTTGCCGACGCGGGCGCGCTTGACGATGTCCTCGTAGGCCTGCCAGAACTCGAAGAAGTTCAGGGTCTCGGCCTTCTTGATGGCCGCGACGACGAGCTGGCGGTCGCCGTTCGGCTTGACCAGGTCGATGGCCAGACCGAGGTTGACGTGCTCGGGCTTGACGAGGGTCGGCTTGCCGTCCTTCTCCGTGAAGGAGTGGTTCATCGACGGCATCAGCTTCAGCGCCTGCACCATGGCGTAGCCGATGAGGTGCGTGAAGGAGACCTTGCCACCGCGGGCGCGCTGGAGGTGGTTGTTGATGACGATGCGCTGGTCGAACAGCAGCTTCACCGGGACCGCGCGGACGGACGTGGCCGTCGGCAGCTCCAGGGAGGCGTTCATGTTCTTGGCGACCGCGGCGGACGGACCGCGCAGCGTCACGAACTCGGGACCGACGGCCGGCTCGGCAGCCTTGGCGGCGGCGGGCTTCGCCACGGCGGGCTTGGCAGCCGCGGGCTTCGCCACGGCGGCGACCGGAGCTGCGGCGGGCTTCGCGGCGGCCGGGGCCTGAGCCGCGGCGGCGACCGGAGCTGCGGCAGCCGGAGCGGCCGGTGCTGCCGGAGCAGCGGCGGCCTGCGGCGCGGCGGGGGGAGTAACCGGCGCGGCGGCGGCCGGGGCGCTCGGGGCGCCCCCGGTCACTGCCTGCCCCGGCGGAGCCGGGGCAGTGCCCGGCTTGTAGTCGGCGAAGAAGTCCCACCAGGCTCGGTCGACCGAGTTCGGGTCCTGGAGGTACTGCTGGTAGATCTCGTCGACGAGCCACTCATTGGGACCGAACACATCGGCAGGACTCTTGCCCTGCCCTGCTTGGTCGGTCGAGACGCTCGAGGTGTTGGGGGACTGTGGCGACACGGCGGCAACCGCCCTCTTCCGCTTCCTAAGGTGGTGGACAGCGGGAATAAAGGCTACGCCTGTCGGGACCCTTAATGCAGGCCACCCGGGCCAGTCGTCGCCTAAGTCACACTCGACGTCGGGTTTCAGGGCACGAAGAGCTGGGAAAACCCGAAGGTTCCGCTTGACCCCGGGCTCTCCTGGGTTCGCCGCATCCTGCCCCACATCCGGTCGGATGTGTGCTCCCGCCACCGACCCTACGTCAACACGGCTCACGAGGACCTCCCGGAAGCGTGACCTTGATGCGGCACCCGCGCGGGGACTCGGCCACCCCGATGCTCCCGCCGTGGAGGTCGACCGCCCAGCGGGCGATGGCCAGGCCCAGGCCCGTACCGCCGTCGGCGCCGGGCCCCTGCGAGGCGCCGGAGCCCCGGTTGAAGCGCTCGAAGACGCGGTGCCGCTCGGCCTCGGGGATGCCCGGCCCCTCGTCCACCACCTCCAGGGCCAGCGACTGGGCCCCCTCGCCCCGGCGGGCACGGACGGTGACGCGGCCGTGCGGGGGAGAGTGCTTGACGGCGTTGTCCACCAGATTGGCGACCACCTGGTGCAGCCGTTCGGCGTCCGCGTGCGCCGTGAGCTCCGGGGGAGAGACGTCCAGGTGCAGATGGACGTCCTTGCGGGCGCGCGGCGAGGAGCCGCTGCCGCAGGCCATGCTCGCCTCCTTGAGCACCCCCGCCAGATACGGCCAGACCTCGAAGCGCCGGGCGTGCAGCGGCACCACCCCGTTGTCCAGCCGGGACAGGTCCAGCAGCTGCTCCACCAGCCGGCCCAGCCGCTCGGTCTGCCGCAGCGCGGTGCGCATCGTCTCGGGGTCGGGGGCCGAGACCCCGTCCACCACGTTCTCCAGCACGGCCCGCAGCCCCGCGATGGGGGTGCGCAGCTCGTGCGAGACATTGGCGACGAGCTCCTTGCGGTGGGTGTCCACCGCCTCCAGGTCGGCCGCCATCCGGTTGAAGGCCTCGGCCAGGTCCCCGAACTCGTCCCGCCGCCCGGCCCGCACCCGGCGGGTGTAGTCACCCTGTGCCATCGACCGGGTGACCTCGGTCATCTCGTCCAGCGGCGCGGTCAGCCCGTGCGCCACGAACTGGGTGATCAGGAGGGAGGCGATGATCGAGAAAACGGTGATCACCCGGAGCTCGGTCGCCGAGTGGATGGCGACGAACACCAGGAATGTCGTGATCACCACCGAGCCGATCACCAGCGCGCCGAGCGCCGCCTTGACCGACCGGTAGGGATCCAGGGGGCGCAGTGCCTCCCAGAGCCTGCTCCACAGACCCTGCGGCGGCCGGTGCTCACCGGACACCGGGATCACCGTAACGAGCCATGCCACCCGCCCCGGGCCATGTGCGCCGTCATGCCGCCGGGGTCTCCAGCGCGTAGCCGACCCCGTGCACCGTACGGATCCGCTCCGCCCCGATCTTGCGGCGCAGCGCCTTGATGTGGCTGTCCACGGTCCGGGTGCCGGAGGCGTCCGCCCAGTCCCACACCTCCGCGAGCAGCTGCTCACGGGAGAGGACCGCGCGGGGGGTGTTGGCCAGGCAGACGAGCAGGTCGAACTCGGTCGGCGTCAGATGGACGTCCCCGCCGCGCACCCGCACCCGGCGCTGCGCGTGGTCGATCTCCAGCTCGCCCAGCCGCAGGATGCCGCTGCGCGGGGTGTGCGCGGCCAGCGTGGCCCGCTCCACCCGGCGCAGCAGCACGTGCACCCGGGCGGCGAGCTCGCGCATCGAGAACGGCTTGGTCATGTAGTCGTCCGCCCCGACGCCCAGACCGACCAGCATGTCCGTCTCGTCGTCGCGCGCGGTCAGCATGAGGACGGGCACGGGCCGCTGCGCCTGCACCCGGCGGCAGACCTCCAGGCCGTCGAAACCGGGCAGCATCACGTCCAGGACCAGAAGGTCCGGCTGCCATGCCTCGGCGGTGTCGACGGCGGCGGGCCCGTCGCCCGCGGTGCGTACCTGAAAGCCCTCGGCCCGCAGCCGGGCCGCGATGGCATCGGTGATCGTCCGGTCGTCCTCGACGATCAGCACCCGGCGCTGCGCCCCGGTTGACGCCACGACGCCGCTCGGGCCGATGTGTGTGTGCTCCATGCGCCCCGCCCCTAAGCGTGTTCCCGCAGCGAAGTGACTACGGGTCCTGCACCTGTGCAAGGCAGGGTACGGGCACCCGGCGGGACTCGGCTACGCGGCACGGATGCCGAGGTGAACGACGTCCGGGACGCCTCGGGCAACGGTGATCTCTTCCGTCGTTACCCCGGCGAACCCGGCATTACGGAGGGCCTGTTCGAACGCCGGGGAGGGCTGCGCGGACCACACGGCGAGCACCCCTCCGGGCGTCAGCCGGTCCCGGCACGCGGCGAGTCCGGTGGGGGAGTAGAGGCTGCCGTTGTCCTCCGTGACGGTCCAGTCGGGGCCGTTGTCGATGTCCAGGCAGAGCGCGTCGAAACCGCGCCCCGGCGCCCGGAGATACGTCACGAGGTCGGCATGGACGATCTCGGCGCGCGGATCGGCGAGCGCCGCCGCCGAGTACGCGCCCAGCGGGCCCGAGCGGTGCCAGTCCACGACGGCCGCCTCCCGTTCGACGACGGCGATCCGCCCCCAGCGGGGCTCCTCCGCGGCCCGGGCGAGCGAGAAGCCCACACCGAGGCCACCGATCAGGACGGCCGGTTCCGCACGGTCCGCGGGGAGGGCGGCCAGGGCGGCGTCGACGAGCAGCCGCTCGGAGCGCCCGTCCGAGGTGTCCATCAGGAAACAGCCGTTGGCGATGATCTCGAAGTGCTCGCCCCGCCGTCTGAGCACGACCTCCCCGTGGGGGCCGTCGCGGCGGTCGAGGACGGTGGGGGTGGAGTCGCTGTGCTTCATGTGGTGCATGTGCTGCTGCCTCCTGTTGACCGTTCGGTGACTGTCGACGAATCGGCCGACGCCGCTACACGTCAAGAGGTTGACAAAGGTGACGGGAGTCACGACCAGAGGTTGATCCGGTGCCCGACCGTGGACCTTAATGTTCAAGGAGGCCCGGAGAAATGCGCGGAAAGGGGCTGGCCGAGTGACTGCGGTTGACGCCGACGGCAACGCCCAGGGGGCGGCCGCCGCCCCCGGCCGCCTCCGCACGGCGATCCGCCGCCTCGGCCGGCTGCTGCCCACGCCCACCGGCACGCCCTTCACCTTCTGCTACGGCCTGATCCTGCTGGGCACGGCCGTCTACGCCGACTTCGGCGACCAGGCCACCGTCAGCCAACTGCTCCGTGACTCCAGCACGGACGCCGCCCACCTGACCGAACAACCGCTGGTCGTCCTGGTCGCCAGCGCCCTGTGGGTGGCCGGCGGGCTCTACTCCGCCTACGGCGTGGCCTTCGCGCTCGTCCTCACCGCGCTGGAGCGGCGCGTGGGCGGCGCCCGGACGGCCGGTGTCTTCCTCGTCGGGCACGTCCTGGCCACGCTCGCCACGGAGCTCCCGGTGGCCGGCGCCGTCGCGGCCGGGCAGCTGCCGGAGTCCTCGCTGCACCGGCTCGACTACGGCATCAGCTTCGGCCTCATGGCCTGCATCGGCGCGCTCTCCGGGCTGGTGTCGCGCCCGGCGCGGTGGACCATGCTGGGCGTGGCGGGCGCCATGTGTGCCCAGGACCTGATCGAGCTGATCGATCCGCTGGCCAGCGCCGGGCACCCCATCGCGCTGCTCACGGGAATCGCCTGCCGGTCGCTGATCCGCGACGGGCTGCCGGGTCCGCGCCGCCTGCGTCGCCCGCGCGAGCGGGCGGAGGCGGACGCGGTGCCGCCCGCCCAGGCGGCCGTCGACGCCGAAGCGCTCCGCGGGCGCCTCGCCGGCCCCGTCGTCCCGGCGCCCCCGCGGCCCCGCGCGGAGGGCGACGATCCGCGCCCCGCGGCGGACACCGCCCTCCACGGCCGCTGAGCGCCGGGCGCTAATTCACTCCGACGGGCTACACCCCACTTCGGCGTACCTGCCGCCGCCTTGCCCTCGCCCTGCCGTCGCCCCTTCCCGAGCCGATCGCTCACGGCGAACACGCTGCCACCGGGCGCCCGGGAACAATCACCCTCCCCCGCGCATTGAGTCGGCATAGCTCAACTTGCCTGCCGAAGGGGAGATCATGGCTTCGATGTCCGCACCGCTCACCCTGCCCGTGCTGCCGCTCGACGACGAGGTGGTGCTGCCCGGCATGGTGGTGCCGCTCGACCTGTCGGACGCGGAGGTCCGGGCCGCCGTCGAGGCCGCCCAGGCCGCGGCGAAGGGCACCGGCGCCAAGCCGCGCGTGCTGCTCGTCCCACGTGTCGACGGCACGTACGCGGGAGTCGGCACCCTGGGCACGGTCGAGCAGGTGGGCCGGCTGTCGGACGGCGACCCCGGCGCGCTCATCCGGGGCGACGGCCGCGTGCGCATCGGCGCGGGCACGACCGGCCCCGGCGCCGCCCTATGGGTCGAGGGCACCTCGATGGAGGAGTTGACCCCCGATCCTCTCCCGGGCTCGGTCGCCGAGCTGATGAAGGAGTACAAGGCCCTCGCCACCAGCTGGCTGCGCAAGCGCGGCGCCTGGCAGGTCGTGGACCGCGTCCAGCAGATCGAGGATCCCGGCCTGCTCGCCGACAACTCCGGCTACTCGCCCTTCCTCACCGTCGCCCAGCGCGTCGAGCTGCTGGAGACCACCGACCCGGTGGCCCGGCTGAAGCTCGCCGTGAAGTGGCTCGGCGACCACCTCGCCGAACAGGACGTGGCCGAGTCCATCGCCAAGGACGTCCAGGAGGGCGTCGACAAGCAGCAGCGCGAGTTCCTGCTCCGCCGCCAGCTGGAGGCCGTCCGCAGGGAGCTCTCCGAGCTCAACGGCGACCCGGAGAACGAGTCAGAGGACTACCGCGCCCGCGTCGAGGCCGCCGACCTGCCCGAGAAGGTCCGCGAAGCGGCCCTCAAGGAGGTCGCCAAGCTGGAGCGCGCCTCCGACCAGAGCCCCGAGGGCGGCTGGATCCGCACCTGGCTCGACACGGTCCTGGAGATGCCGTGGAACGAGCGCACCGAGGACGCCTACGACATCCCCGGCGCCAAGGCCGTGCTCGACGCCGACCACGCGGGCCTGGAGGACGTCAAGGAACGGATCACCGAGTACCTGGCGGTGCGCAAACGGCGCGCCGACCGGGGGCTGGGCGTGGTCGGCGGGCGGCGCGGGGGCGCGGTGCTCGCGCTCGTCGGCCCGCCCGGTGTCGGCAAGACCTCGCTGGGCGAGTCCGTCGCCCGGGCCATGGGCCGGAAGTTCGTCCGCGTCGCCCTCGGCGGCGTCCGCGACGAGGCCGAGGTCCGTGGCCACCGGCGGACGTACGTGGGCGCGCTGCCCGGCCGGATCGTCCGGGCGGTCAAGGAGGCCGGATCCATGAACCCGGTCGTCCTCCTCGACGAGATCGACAAGGTCGGCTCCGACTTCCGCGGCGACCCGGCCGCCGCCCTCCTGGAGGTCCTCGACCCCGCCCAGAACCACACCTTCCGCGACCACTACCTGGAGGTCGAGCTGGACCTGTCCGACGTTGTCTTCCTGGCGACCGCCAACGTCCTGGAAGCCATCCCCGAGGCCCTCCTCGACCGCATGGAGCTCGTCCGCCTCGACGGCTACACCGAGGACGAGAAGGTCGTCATAGCCCGTGACCACCTGCTCCGCCGCCAGCTGGAGCGCGCCGGCCTGGAGCCCGACGAGGTCGTGCTGGAGGACGACGCCCTGCGCGGGCTCGCCGGCGAGTACACCCGCGAGGCGGGCGTACGGAACCTGGAGCGCGCCATCGCCCGGCTGCTCCGCAAGGTCGCGGCCCAGCACGAACTGGGGGAGCGGGAACTGCCCTTCACCATCGGCGCCGAGCAACTGCGCCCGCTGATCGGACGCCCGCACCACACGCCCGAGTCCGCCCAGGACCCGGCCGAGCGGCGCACGGCCGTCCCCGGTGTGGCCACGGGCCTCGCGGTCACCGGCGCGGGCGGCGACGTGTTGTTCGTCGAGGCGTCCCTGGCCGACCCGGAGAGCGGCGGCGCGGGCCTGACGCTCACCGGCCAGCTGGGCGACGTGATGAAGGAGTCGGCGCGGATCGCGCTCTCCTTCCTCCGCTCCCACGGCGCCGAGCTGGAGCTCCCCGTCGGCGACTTCAAGGAGCGCGGCGTCCATCTGCACGTTCCGGCGGGCGCGGTGCCCAAGGACGGCCCGAGCGCGGGTGTCACGATGACGACGGCGCTGGCCTCCCTGCTCTCCGGCCGCCAGGTCCGCCCGGACGTGGCGATGACGGGCGAGGTGTCGCTGACCGGCCGCGTCCTGCCCATCGGCGGGGTCAAGCAGAAGCTGCTGGCGGCGCACCGGGCGGGGATCACCACGGTGATCATCCCCAAGCGGAACGAGCCGGATCTGGACGATGTGCCGGCCGAGGTGCTGGAGAAGCTGGAGGTCCACGCCGTCTCGGACGTCCGCCAGGTCCTGGATCTGGCGCTGACGCCGGCGACGACGGTCTCCGCTGAGCGGGTGCCGCTGGCGGCGTGAGCGGCGGAGGCCCCCGTCCGGGGGCCTCCCTCATCTCAGGGGTGGTGGGTGACCGCCCGGTCGAGAAGGGCGTGGAGGGTGACCTTCTCGTCGTGGGTGAGGGCTCGCAGGGGGGAGTCCTCGGAGAGGACGGCGATGAGGCGCTCGCGCACCGCCGTGCCCTCGGTCGTCAGGATCAACTGCTTGGCGCGGCGGTCCGTGGGGTGGGGGTGACGCTCCAGGAGCCCCAGGCACTCCAGCTTGTCGATGACGAAGGTCGCGTTGGACGGCTCGCAGCTCATCCGGTCGGCGAGCTCGCGCATCGTCATCGGGTCGGTGAGCTCACGCAGGGCCGTGGCCTGTGGCGCGGTGAGGCCGAGGCGGGTCGCGGCCACGCGCACGTGGTCGGAGATCTGGCGGGCGAGGCCGTTCACCAGGCCGCAGAGCTGTCGCTCGGCGAGGGTCTGCGGTTCTGGGCTGCTCATGGAGCCATCTTAGGCCAGCTGCATCAAGCGAACATCTTTATAGCTTGAATCATTCAAGCTGGAAGATTATTGTGGACGCATGACGACCAACTCCCAGAGCAGCCTGGGCGATCGACTGCTCCGCCCGTCGGGGATCCGCAGCCTCCAGCTCGGTGACATCAAGGTCACGTACGTCCCGGACGGCGTGGTCCGGCTCTCGCCGCGCGGCTGGCTGCCGACCAGCACGGAGGAGGAGTGGGCCGCCTACTCCGCATATCTGGATGACTCAGGCTATTTCGTGGCGGGCATGGGTGGTCTCCTGGTGGAGCACGGCGACCGTGCCCTGTTGATCGACGCGGGCTTCGGACCCCAGTCGTTCCCGGCCGGGGAGGACGGCCCCATCGGGGCGATCTCCGGAGGCACGTTGCTCGACAGCCTCGCCGAGATCGGCCGAGCCCCCGCCGATATAGAGGCCGTGGCCGTCACCCACCTCCACATCGACCACATCGGCTGGCTCTATCAGCCGGCCCCGGGCACCGAGCAGCTCCCGTTCGCCCACGCCGACTACCTCGTGAGCGAGGAGGAGTGGACACACCGCGATCTGCTGGAGGAGCACGGCATCTCCAAGGAGATGACCACGATCCTGGAGCCCAGGATCCGCACCGTCGCCGACGGCGAGGAGATCTTCCCGGGCGTGCGCGTCGCGCTCTCGCAGGGCCACACGGCGGGCCACGCCTCGTACGTCATCTCCGGCGGCGGCCGCCGGCTGATCGCCTTCGGCGACGCCATGCACACGCCGGTCCAGGTCAGCCACCCGGAATGGTCCGCCGTCGTCGACCACGACGCGGAGCGGTCGGCGGTCCACCGCCGCCGACTGGTCGAGGAGCTGTCCGAGCCCGGCACGATCGGCTTCGGCATCCACTTCGCCGACGTGGCGTTCGGCCGCGCTCGCTTTGACGGCACCGGGAACCCGGCGGCCTGGGAGCCGGTCGACGAGTGAGCCCCACCGCCGGTGGTCCCCCGACGGGGGTGGGGGACCGCCGGCGGTGGGTGAGCCCGTTCCGGGCGTGTCCGGGGCGCCGTGCGTATCGTTGTACTGCGCGGCTGTCGCAAGACGCGGCGGCGGGGAGGAGCGCGAAGTGACCATCGAGCTGACCAACAGGATCGAGATGGCCGACAGCGACGAGCTCAGCCTGGACATGCTGTTCGACTGGCTGGAGCGGATGCCCGTCCCCGAGGGCTACACGGTGGAAATCGTCGAGGGGGCCATCTACATGTCGCCGCAGCGGGACAACCATTGGGACCTGATCGCCAACCTCTATGACCAGCTGCGGACCAAGTACCCACGGGCACGTGTGAAGAACGAGATCCGTGTCGACTATCCGGGGCACCTCAACGGATTCTCTTCCGACGTCTTCCTGATCAAGGAAGGCGCGGCCAAGGGCCCGAGCGGGCGCTGGCATTACCAGGACGTCGAGTTCATCGCCGAGGTGATCTCCCGGGACACCGCGAAGAACGACTACGGGCCGAAGAGGGACGCCTATGCGCTGGCCGGCGTGCCCGTTTACCTGATCGTGGATCCATACATCGGCCAGTGCCACGTCTTCACGGAGCCCAAGGACGGAACGTATCGCGCCGCACCGGCGGTCAAGTTCGGGGACCCGATCGACCTGACGGACACGGTTGTCGGTTTGGCGGTCACCACCGACGAATTCGGGTGGGACTGAGGCCTGTCAGAAGGCGGCGCGGAGCGCCGTTCCTCTGAACCGTCGGCGCAACCGGAAGCGGTTCGCGATCGCCGTCGCGGCTGAGCGGTCCGCACCGGGGCGGCGTTTCTCGGACGGCGTCACGGTCTCCGGAAGCCCCGACTGCCATACGCCCCGGTAGTCCGTAAAACGCCTCGTCCCGCAGGCGTTGCAGCGCTGCTCACCGCTGTCGGAGGCCCAGCCTCCATCGTGCGGGCAGTGATTCACGAGCCTTCCGACGGCCCTCATCGATGCCCCTCCGTCGCCACGCCGTGCGTCACGATCCAGTGCATCCGCACCGCCGCGGCCGCGCGGGAGCGATCCTCGCCCACTGCCTTCTGCTGGGCGTCGTCCAACTCGACGCACTCGGCGCAGCCGCTCAGATACGGCCGCAGCCCGGCCGCGTTCCGGTCCTCGCGCGTCGCGAGCCGCAGTGCGGAGGGCGGTACCTCCCAGACCGCCTCGCCGCCCGGCTGCCGGACAGCCACGAGGGTGTCGCCCTCGCCGACCACCTGGGCGATCCTGTCGTCGCGGGTATCCACGACGTAGGCACCAATCCTGTACGTCACTGCGGTACGCCTTTCACTCATCCCTCGCTACGTCCCCCGCATGACTGTCCGTGCGGGGGGACTTACAGCGTGACCGTGCGGGTCTAGGCTCCGGAAGAGCAGGGCTGTAGCCCTTGGCGCATGGACCACAAGGGAGTAGTAGTGCCCGCACGTAAGTCCACTTCGGGGCGCAAGCCCTCGGCCCGGCGGACGCTGGCGGAAGAACTGGCGCGTCTGCGCGAGGAGTCGGGCAGGTCGTTGAGCGAGCTGGCCGAGGAGACGACGTACGACCGCGCGTACTTGCACAAGCTGGAGAAGGGCGAACGCCTCGGATCGCCGGAGGTCATGAAGGCCCTGGACCAGGTGTACGGGACGGACAAGCACCTGAGTCTGCTGTGGGAGCTCGCCACGGTCGATGTGATCCCCGACAAGTACAAGCGGTTCATGGCGCTGGAGAGGGACGCGATGTCCCGGTGCGAGTTCTCCGTCAGTACGGTGCCGGGTCTGCTCCAGACCGAGGGATACGCACGCGAAATCCTCAAGGCGGGCCGGCCTCGGACCGAGGATGAGCTGGAGGAACAAGTAACCGCACGGCTGGCGCGTCAGGAGTGGCTGCGAAACCCGGACCAGCCCCATTACCGGGTCCTCCTGGACGAAGCAGTCCTGTGCCGGGCGGCGCAGGACCCGAAGGTCTGGCACGAGCAGCTGGACAGGCTGGCCCACATGGACCACCTGTCTTACGGAACACTTCAAGTGGTCCCGTTCTCCGCCGGCCTTCACGACCTGCTCGGCGGGTCACTGACCCTCCTGTGGTTGCCCAACGGAGACTCGGTCGCCTACGTGGAAAGCAGCGTCTCCGGCGATCTGCACGAGGACGCGGCAGACGTGGAACGACTACGGCTGTCCTACGATCTGCTGCGGGATTCAGCCCTGTCGCCCCGCGAGTCCGTGGCATACGTGCAGCGATTGATGGAGGACAGCTCGACATGCGGCCCCCGCGACCAGACCTGACCACTGCCTGTTGGCGGAAGTCGTCGTACAGCAACTCCGACGGCGGCAACTGCCTCGAAATCGCCGACAACATACCCGGGGCCGTCCCGGTCCGTGACAGCAAGGACCCGGGCGGCCCGGTACTTGTCTTCACGCCTGCAGCGTGGGCCGCGTTTCGCGGCAGTGCCGTTCCCACTCCTCCCGGGTGAGCTCGTACTCGACCTCCCCGTGCTCCGAGCCCTCGATCTGCTCGGGCCAGTCCCCGGTGAAGCTCCGTAGGAACGACAGGCCCGCCTTTTCCATCACGCGCCGGGAGCGCGTGTTCACGGCCATCGTGTTCGCGGTCACCCGCTGCACCCCCAGCTCCGTGAAGCCCTTGTGGATCAGGGCCTTCGAACCCTCTGTGGCGTAGCCCGAACCCCATGCCGTCCGGCCCAGCCGGTAGCCGAGTTCGACCACCGTCGGGTCGTGGTCGTCCAGCGGACGGAACTCGAACCAGCCCAGGAAGGCCCCGGTGGCCTTCTCCTCCGCCGCCCAGAAGCCGCGCGTCCCGGAGCACGGGTGGTCGTGGAGCAGACGCGGCAAGGTCCGCGCCCGGATCGCCTCGCGGGTCGTGGAGCGGCCGCCGTTGATGAAGCGCATGACCTCCGCGTCGTTGTCCAGCGCGAGCAGGTGGTCGGTGTCGGCCTCGGTGAACGGGCGCAGGGAGAGGCGGTCGGTCTCCAGGAAGGGGTGCATACCGTGATCTTCGGCGTCGGCGGCCGAGGGCGCCACTCGTTATGCGGTGGCGGCGCAAGGTGCCGACAGGCCCGGCCCGGAGGTGAAGAAGACCCCCTCGGTTCCCTCCCCGCCCCACCCAACCCACCTAGGCCGAAAGTAACCCCCCTCAACGCGCGAACCATTGATCAGCCTCCTCCCCACCTGTTGCATATGCCCCGACCACAGATGTTCCGGCGTTCCGTACGTACGGAGGGGGAACCTTGCGTAAGTCCAGAGCACGTTCCAGAGCACGTTCAGGAAGTCAGGTCGCGAAGAGCGGCATAGCAGGGGCGGCGGCGCTGGTGGGCGCTGCCGCCCTTGTCGTGTCCGCCGTGCCCGCGCAGGCGTTCGCCGCGCCGGCCGCCGGCGATCCGGCGGATGTCATTCCGGGGAAGGGAACCTCCACCCCTTCCCTGGTCGACGGCATCCGGGAAGGTGTGAAGGCGAGCGGGAGCGCGGCCGACGCCGCCCGGGGGCACCTCGCCGACAAGAAGAGCCGCTATCGCATCGCCGATCCGGCCCGGGACCTGAAGGCCGTCCAGTCGGTCACGACCGGGCCGAACGAGACGGTCAGGCTCCAGCAGAAGCACAAGGGCGTCGACGTCCTCGGCGGCCAGTACGTCGTCCGGATGGAGAAGAAGGACGGCAAGCGCGTTGTCACCGGCACCTCCGGCAAGTACTTCACAGCGCTGACCACCGGCACCACGCCCGAGGTGAGTGAGGAACTCGCTGTCCAGCGCGCGGTCGGTGCGACGCTCGCGCAGATCGGCGGGAAGAAGCTCACGGCTGCCAAGCCCGGTGGCAAGGCGAAGCCGTCGCTCAGTGGCACCGCGCGCGGCCTCGTCGTCCTGCCCAAGGGGGCCGGCGTGCTGACCCAGCACGTCACCGTCCGGGGCACCGACCCCGCCACCGGGCAGCCCGTGCTGCACGAGGTGTACGTCGACGCCAAGTCCGGCTACCCGGTCCTCCAGTACAGCGGGATCAAGACCTTCGGGACGCCGAAGACCGCCACCGCCAAGGCCACCGCCACCGGCGAGGCGAAGGCGGCCGGCGAGGGCGAGCCCGCCGGGGGCCCGGCCAAGCATCCGGGCGTCGCCGGATCGGGCGTGAAGTACGACGGCACCACCGTCGAGCTCGGCCTGTTCTTCGACACGGCCCGCGGCGAGTACGTCATGAACGACCACTCCCGCATGTGGGACACCAGCAAGAACGTGATCTCCACCTGGGACACGCGCGGCAAGGACGTCTCGGAGGTGGGCGGCGGCCGCTGGCCCGAGGGGCTCAAGGAGTTCGGCTCGAAGAGCCCGCAGTTCGGCAAGGACGCCACGGACGCGGGCGCGGTCGACGCGCACTGGGCCGCGGGCAAGGTGTACGACTACTACAAGAAGGTGCACAGCCGGGACAGCCTCGACGGCCGGGGCATGGCGATCAACTCCCTCGTGGGCGTGACGAACTTCGGGATGCCGTACGTCAACGCCTTCTGGGACGGCACCAAGATGGTGTACGGCGGGGGCGACGCGGAGTTCAAGACGCTCTCCGCCGACCTCGACGTGGTCGGCCACGAGATGACGCACGGCGTCGTCGAGAACAGCGCCAACCTCGTCTACGCGGGCCAGTCCGGCGCGCTCAACGAGGCGATCGCCGACTACTTCGGCAACGCCATCGCCGTGGACGCGGCCGGCATGTCCATGGACGACCCGGACGCGGGGCTGCTGGGCGGCAACCTCTGCCGGACCAAGACCCCGCGCCAGTGCGCCTTCCGTGACCTCAACGACGGGGCGACGACGTCCAAGAACTTCCTGGGCGTGTCCTTCGCCAGCGACAACGGCGGGGTGCACCTCAACTCCACCATCTTCTCGGGCGCCCTCTGGGACATCCGCGAGGACCTGGGCCGCACCCTCGCCGACAAGATCGCCTACAAGGCGCTCACCGAGTACATGACCCCGCTCGACGGGTTCACCGAGGGCCGTAACGCGGTGATCGCCGCCGCCAAGGCGCTCAAGGTCTCCGCCAAGGACCTGAACGTCGTCACGCGCTCCTTCAACGCCCACGGCATCGTCCCCAACTGGGAACAGGCCATGGGTGTGGACTCCGACCAGCTGCTCGGCAAGCTCAACGTCTACAGCACCAAGGTCGGCGCGGGCGGCGGCTGGTGGGCCACGTCGAAGTCGAACGACGACGGCACCGAGGCCTTCTCGGTGTGGGCCGGGCGCACGGACGGCAAGGGCGCGCCCAAGCTGATCAGCCCCAATGACGGGCGTTTCCACGTCAACCCGGCGACCGACGGCAAGACGGTGGCGTGGGCGGCGTACAGCGCGGCCGGTATGGAGGTGCTGTCGCGGCCGCTCGCGGGCGGACCGGTCAGGAAGCTGTACAGCACCTCCGACAACATCCTGGACGTCCGGGTCGAGGGCGGTGTCGTGGCCTTCGAGAAGATGGACGCCTTCGGCGCCCGGCACGTGGGCTTCATGCGTACGGGTGACAAGGACGCGACCTGGGCCGACGGCGGCAAGGCCGACACCGGCTCGGCGTTCCCCTCGCTCTCCGGTGGCCGGCTCGCTTACGCCAAGACCTACGCCGACGGCGACGACTACCGCATGGGCGTCGAGGTGCTGGACCTCAAGAGCGGTGAGCGGAAGCTGATGAACCAGCTCGGGCGGCCCGAGAGCATCGGCGAGACCGCGATCAACGGCAAGTACGTCTTCTGGCTGGCGGACGAGGTCGTCGACGACGGCCAGGTGGCCGTGCGCCGGTCGAACCTCGACGGCACCGGGACCGTGGACCTCAGCAAGGAGAAGGGCGAGGGCGCCCTGTTCGCCCAGGGCCTCACCGCCTCCGACGAGGCGCTGACCGTGACCGCGTCGCTGCCCGACCCCAAGTACCACAACGAGACCATGTCCAAGCTGTGGCAGTTCGGCGGGGCGAACGGCACCGACCGCGCCCGCGTCTCCTGCAACCGTGGTGAGCAGCTCTCCGCGGCGGCCGCCGGCGGCAAGCAGGTGGTGTGGATCGACGGCACCACCGGATACACCGACCTGGTCACCCGCACCCGCCCGGCGGGCAACTGCGGCTGACCCCCGGGACCGGCGGCTCGTGGAGTCGCCGGTCCGACCCGCTACGACCGGGCCCACGGCGCCGACACGCCGGGGCCCGGTCCTCGTGCTTCCGGGACCGGGACACGGTGGGGGCGACGGCGGGGGCGACGGCGTGTCGTCAGCCGTACGCCAGCGACTTGAGCCTGCTCAGCGAGCCGTTGAAGAGGTTGTGGTCGCCGACGGTCGAGCCGGTCTCGGTGTACTGCCAGAAGGTGTGGAAGTCCCACCCGTTCGGCAGCTCCCCGGCCGAGGAGCCGTAGCGCGGCACCCACAGCGGGTGGTCCGAGCCGAAGCGGCCGTAGTTGCCGGTGCACTTCTTCCACCAGGCGGTGGTCGTGTAGATGACCGCGTCGCGCCCGGTGCGGTGGCGGTAGACGGAGAGGAAGTCGGCGACCCAGTCGAGCAGCGCGTCGGCGCTCATGCCGTAGCAGGTGCTGCCGTAGGGGTTGTACTCCATGTCGAGCACGCCCGGCAGGGTCCTGCCGTCGTCCGACCAGCCGCCGCCGTGGTCGACGAAGTAGTCGGCCTGGTCGGCGCCGCCGGAATTGCCCGGCAGGGCGAAGTGGTACGCGCCGCGGATCATGCCGGCGTCGTAGGAGCCGTTGTACTGCTGGGAGAAGGACGGGCTGCGGTAGCTGGTGCCTTCGGTGGCCTTGACGTAGGCGAAGCGGGCGCCCTTGTTCCAGAGCGTCGACCAGGGGACGTTGCCGTTGTGGCTGCTGACGTCCACGCCCTCGACCGTGGCGATCGCCTCGGCGCCCCCGGCCGGGGGCCTGCCCGCCTCGTGGGTGGGGACGGTCGAGCCCATCCAGTCGCGCTCGGGGTGGAACGGGCGTTGCCGGGAGCCGGCCGTGGCCGCGGCGGCGGTGCCGGGCAGGGCGAGCATGGTGAGGAGCAGGGCCAGTAGGGAGAGCAGGGGGACGAGGGGGGCCAAGGGGGCGGGTCGGGCCGCGGGTCTGTAGGGGACCGGGCGGCCCGGCCCTGAGCGATGTGCGGGCATATGGTGCCTCCGAAAGCCAGGGTGGGGGGAGAGTGGGGGAGAATTCAACGGCTATCGAATTGGTATGACCATGCCATTAATCGGGTGAGGAGCGGTGGCGCACACCGTGATGGGGACCCGGGGTGCTGCCCTTGGGCTAATCCTGCGAAATACTTACGGAGCTGCGGCGACACGACGCGGCCGAAATGATTTTTCAGCGGCTGAAAGCAGGAAAGGGCCTCACGTGCAGGAGACCCACGAGACCAGTGCCCCGCTCCCGGAGGAAGACGTCCCCGGCCGGGGCGCCGACGCCGGTACGGACACCGGTACGGACCCATGCGAGGGTCCCGCCGTCGACCCCGCCTTCCTCGCCCTGGAGCGTGAGCTGGCGGTCTTCCTGCGCCGCGCCCGCGCGTCCTCCGGCGAGATGGCCCGTGAGGTCCACCCCGACCTGGAGCCCGCCGCGTACGGGCTGCTCGTGCGGCTGGAGGAGAGCGGCCCGCAGCGCGCCACGGACCTCGCCGGCTACTTCGGCGTCGGCAAGGCCACCATGAGCCGCCAGCTGCGCGCCCTCGGAGACCTGGGCCTCATCGCCCGCGACCCGGACCCCGCCGACGGCCGCGCCGCGCTGATCCGGATCACGGCGGAGGGGCGGGAACGATTCACCCGTGTGCGGGACGCCCGTCGTGCGCAGTACATCCGCAAGTTCGCGGACTGGAACCGCATGGAGGTCGCCGAGCTGGCCCGCCTGCTCCACCAGCTGAACGAGCGGGCCGAGGCGTAACGCCTGACGGCCGGCCGGGTGGGGGGCTGGGGCTTCGCCCCAGGAAACAGGAAGGGGCGGGGCCGGGGCTCTCACCCCGCCGCGACGGCGCCCGGCCACCACCGACGCGCCGGCCACCGCCGACGCGCCCGGCGGTGCCGAACCGGCGGTACGCGCCGTCAGGCACCGCCGGACTCCGCCGTGACGGCCGATCACCGTCGCGGCGGATCCGGGGCGCCCCCGGACCGTGCCCCCGCCCAGCGGCCAGGCGCCCCAGCGGCAGGCGTCAAAGCTCCGCGTAAACGGCCGCCGCGTCGTCATGAGCCTTGCCCCGGCGGAACGCGCGCCCGTCCGGGTCGGCCAGCTCCGCCTCCCGGACGTGGTCGATCAGCGTCCGCGGGCCCTCCTTCGTCAGGAGCGCGAAACAGTCCGCCCAGCGCCCCTGCCGGAAGACCTCCACCCAGCGCGCCGCGCCGTCCGTGAGCGCCGCCAGCGCGCGGACGTCCCCGCGCGCCGTCGTACCCGTGACCGCGCGGGCGCTCACCGCCGGATCGGCTGCGGCAGTGAAGAAACCGCCCTCCGTATTGCGCTGGGCATCCGTCACCCGCCCGGCGGCGGCCAGCCGGGCGATGCGGTCGTCCAGGACGGCCGACACCGTGCCGTCCGCCCCCTCGATCAGCAGCGCCGAGTCGGACAGCACCAGGTGCTCCACCGCCTCCGCGTCCCAGCGCGCCGCCACCACCGTCGCCTGCGGAGTGAGCCGGCGCGTCAGGTCGCAGGTGTCCCGATGGGCGTCGGCCGTACGGGAGATGGCGGCCGACAAGCATTCCGCCAGGGTCATATCGCGGCGCGAGGAGGCGAGTTCCAGCAGCGCCCCGCCGAGTCGCGCCGTGAACCACGGAACCCCGTGCGTACACCCCGACTCCCCGGCCGGCGGCGGCGTCACCCCGTCCAGCAGCACCAGGGCCCCGCCCTGCCCGCCGGCGGGCAGGGCGACGGACGCGTAATCCTCGTTCGGACGGCCCGGATCCCCTGGCTGGGTGGAGAGTTCGATGCGCATGCGACCAGTGTGCCGGATGCCCGAATTTCCTTGCCCGTTGACGCGCATCCTTCCGGCGTGCTCGGCGGTTGATGTGGTGGGGCACTTGCCGGGGGGAAGCGGTGGGTGACATCCGGCAGGGGCCACCAGCGGGTGGAGCGGAAGACCAGAGCAGAATGCGAGCACCGGTGCGCAAGAAGCGGCTTCGCGGCGGCACGCGCGAACAGCAGACCACAGGAGTACCGGAGCGCACCGCCCGCGTACGCAACAGGCTCATCGCCTCCGTCGCCGTCGTCTCGCTCGGCGCCCTCGGTGCGGGTGCCTTCGGCATCGCCGACGCCATACGCGACCTCACCGACTCCCGGCGCCTCGCCGGGCAGGCCACCACCGCGAGCGGCGCCGTCGCCCTCGCCCACGCCCTGGCCGACGAGCGCGACGCCATGACCGAGTACGTGGCCGGGGGGCGTACCGACGCGGGCGGGGCCGGCGCGGCCTCGGAGGAGCAACGGGCCGGTGTGGACCGGCAGATCGAGGAGTTCCGCGCGAGCGCGCCCGACTCCCTGCGGCACCGCCTCGCCGCCCTGCCCGAGCTGCGCCGCCGCGCCCTGGCCGGGCCCGACGACGCCCTCGCCGTCTTCACCGCCTACACCGCCACCGTCCAGGCCCTGCACGCGGTGGAGACCGGGCTCGTCCAGCGGCTGCCCGGCCGGGCCCGGCCCGGTGAGGCCGTCGCGCTGCCCGCCCTCGGCCGGGCCGTCGAGGAGGCCTCGGCCACCCGCGGCCTGTTCCTGGCCGCCCTGGCGGTCCACGGCGCCGCCCAGACGCCGCTCCTGCTCGCCGCCCAGCAGCGACGACTACAGGAGCAGGCCGCCCTCGACGACTTCCACCAGCTGGCCCCCGCCGGGCTGCGCGCCGAATACGCCCGTACCGTCAGCGGCCCCCAGACCGCCGCCGCCGAGGCCAGGCTGGCCCGGCTGGCCGCCCGGCCCCAGGCCGTCGCCGCCGAGCCGGAGCGGCCCGGGACCGTACGAGGGCAGCTGACCGCCCGCGTCGACCAGATGCGGGGGCTCGAATCCGGCCTCGGCACCGAGGAGATGGCCCGTCTCGCCGGACTGCGGGAGCACGACACCACCGCGCTGGAGGTGCGCGGCGCCCTCGCCGCGCTGGCCTTCCTCCTCATCCTCGGCACCGGAGTGCAGTCCGCTCGCTCGGTGACCCGGCCGCTCGCCGCGCTCCGCCTCGGGGCGCGCCGCGTCTGCGCGGACCCGGTGGACAAGGAACCGGTCGCCTTCCGGGGCCGCGACGACGAGTTCGCCGAGGTCGCCCGCTCGGTCAACGTCCTCCACGGCACGATCGTCCGGCTGCGCGAGCGCGTCGCCCTGCTGGAGGGCGAGCGCAACCGCCTCGACGTGGCCCGCCAGGACCTCGCCGACGAGCGCGACGCGCTGCGCGCCCGCTGCCAGGAGATCGACGACCGGATGAGCGGGCTCTCCGGCCGGGTCCACGCCACCTTCGTCAGCCTCTCCCGCCGCACCCTCGGCCTGGTCGAGCGGCAGCTGACCGTCATCGAGTCCATGGAGGCCCACGAGGCCGACCCGGACCGGCTGGAGGTGCTCTTCAAGCTCGACCACCTCGCCACCCGGATGCGACGCCACAACGAGAACCTCCTCACCCTCGCCGGCGCCGACCACCACAGCACCCACTCCGGCCCCGTGCCCCTGCTGGACATCCTGCGGGCGGCCGTCAGCGAGATCGAGCGGTACGAGCGCGTCCGGATCCACTCCCTGCCCGCCCGTGCCCAGCTCGCCGGCTTCGCCGCCGACGACGTAAGCCATCTCGTCGCCGAACTGCTGGAGAACGCCACGACTTTCTCGCCCCCGGACGTCCAGGTCCAGGTCTCCGGCTGGCTGCTGGAGAACGGCGAGGTCATGCTCTCCATCCAGGACGAGGGCATCGGCATGCCGCCCGAGCGGCTCGACGAGCTCAACGCCCTCCTCGCCGAAGCCGATCCGGACCCGCGCGGCACCGGATTCGGTGAGCAGGGCGATCCCGTCATGGGCCTCGGCCTGTACGTCGTCGCCCGGCTCGCCGCCCGGCACGGCGTCCGCGTCAAGCTGCGCGAACAGCGCCCCGGCGGCATCACCGCCGTCGTCGTCCTGCCCGGCCATCTGCTGCCCGCCGAGCCCCCGGCCGCCGCGAGCGACCTCGCCGGGAGCCGGCTCCAGGGCGCCGTACGGACAGCGCCCCACACCGACCTGCCCGGCGTGGTCGCCGAGGTCAACTCCCATGCGCTGCACGGTCGGTCCCACCCCCAGGGTCCGCCGCCCGTGGTGCCCGGGCCCCGGCGCTCGGGCCCCTGGGCCCAGCAGGAGGAGCACACCATCCAGCTCACTACCGTGCGCAGGGCCGCGCCCGCGCCGGACGAACCGCGCCCGGCCGCTCCTCCGCATCAGGCTCCTCCGCATCAGGCGGCTCCGTATCCGAGGCCACCGCATCCGGCGGCTCCGTATCCGACGCCACCGCACCCGGCCGCGCCGCACTCGGCCACTCCGTACCCGGCCGGACGGCACTCCCGGAGCGCCACGCCCCCGCCCGCCGCCCCTGCCCCGGCTCAGGCCCCCATCCCGGAGCCCCGCTGGCAGCAGCCCGCCCGCCCCGCGCCCGCCCACGGGCCTGCGGGACCGGCGGCCGGGCCCTCGACGGCGGCCGGCGCCGCACCGGCCGGCCCGGCGATGGCACCGCCCCCGCCGGGCTACGGCGCCACGGACGTACCCGGCATGACCGGCAACAACGGCCTGCCCAAGCGCACCCCCCGGGTCGTGGCCCGCAAGCCCGTGCCGCTCAGCGTCCGCCAGGGCGTCGACGCGGAGGCGCTCCGCCGCAAGCTGGCCGGCTTCCAGCAGGGCGCGCGCGACGGACGGCGGGACGTGGAAGTGGAGTTGACGCATACGACGGGGTTGACGGGACGTGATCACAGCACGCGTGATCGTGGTACTGATCGGAACCGAGCGGGGGCGCCGGACGAGGGCGGCACTGTCGAGGAGGCACGCGGTTGACTGCATTTTCCCAGGGGGCGACGCCCGTAACCCCCACCCGCACCACGGGCGTCACCGCCTACGGACTGAGCGAGGAGGCCCGGAGCCTGCACTGGCTGCTCACCGATCTGGTGGAGGAGGTACCGGGCGTGCGCTCCGTCGCGGTCGTCTCCTCCGACGGACTGCTGCTGCTCTCCTCCACCCCCGACCAGCCGGGCGCGCGCGGCGCGGGCGGGGCCGCGGAGGGGCCGCGCGGCTCCACCGCCGACCTCGCCACCATCGTCGCCGGGCTCGGCAGCCTGACCTCGGGCGCCGCGGCGCTGATGGACGGCGGGCCCGTCAAACAGACGATGGTCGCGATGGCCGGGGGCGGCCTGTTCGTCATGACCATCAGCGACGGCTCGCTGCTGGGCGTCCACACCGCGCCCGACTGCGACATGGGCGTGGTCGCCTACCACATGGCCCTCTTCGTGGGCCGGGCCGGACACGTCCTGACCCCCGAACTCCGCAGGGAGCTGCGGCAGTCGGTGGAGGCCGCCGGATGAGCACCGCCGCCCCCGTGCTGCGCGCCCCCGCCGGGCCCGTACCGGACCGGCGCACCGCGCGCGTACGCCCGTACTCGCTCACCGGTGGGCGTGGCCGTTGCGGCCATGTGCTGCTCATGGAGACCTTCGTCGGGGCCCTGGCCGACGCCGACGACGGCCGGGGCGACGCCCGCGACCCCGGCGCCCCGGCCGGGCCCGGCGCGGCGCTCACCTCCTGGCTGCTGCCGGAAGTGCGCGCCGTCCTCGGGCTGTGCCGGCGGCTGCGCTCCGTCGCCGAGGTCTCCGCCCTGCTGAGGATGCCGCTGGGCGTGGTCCGCGTCCTCCTCGGCGACCTGGCCGACCAGGGAAGGATCCGCGTCTACGGCACCGGCCACCTCACCGGACGACCCGACCGCGCGCTGCTCGAAAGGGTGCTGAGTGGACTACGCAGGCTCTGACGCGACGGCCCCCCGCGACCCGGGACCGGCCCCGGGCTGGCAGACCGATCTGTCCCGCGCCCCCGCCGCCACCAAGATCGTGATCGCGGGGGGCTTCGGGGTCGGGAAGACCACCTTCGTCGGCTCCGTCTCCGAGATCACCCCGCTGCGCACGGAAGCGGTCATGACGACCGCCGGGGAGGACGTGGACGACCACACCGCCGTCCCCGCCAAGGCGACGACCACCGTCGCCATGGACTTCGGCCGCATCACCCTCGATGCGGACCTCGTGCTGTACCTGTTCGGCACCCCCGGCCAGCAGCGCTTCTGGTTCATGTGGGACGACGTGGTGCGCGGCGCCATCGGCGCGGTCGTGCTCGTCGACACCCGTCGGCTGGCCGACTCCTTCGCGGCGCTCGACTACTTCGAGAGCTGCAGGCTGCCCTATGTCGTCGCCGTCAACCACTTCGAGGGCACCACGCGCCACTCTTCCGAGGCGGTGCGCGAGGCCCTGTCCCTGGAACCGGATGTCCCCGTGATCAGCATGGACGCCCGGCACCGGATCACCGTTGTGGAGACGCTGCTGACGCTGGTGGGACGGGCCCTGGAGATCACCCCGGGAGCCGTCTCCCGGGCCGTTCACCGTGCCGCGCCGAGCGCCGCACCCGAGCCGAGCCGAGGCGGGCGTTGCGACGGATCCTCATAGTCGGAGCCGGCCAGTCCGGGCTCCAGCTGGCCCTGGGACTTCAGGCCAAGGGGTATGACGTGACCGTCATGTCGAACCGCACCCCGGAGGAGATCCGCTCCGGCCGGGTGATGTCCACCCAGATGATGTTCCGCACCGCGCTGCGCTACGAGCGCGAGCTGGGCCTCAATTTCTGGGAGGGCCTGGCCCCGCGCGCCCTGGGCCTGGGCTTCTCGGTCGCCGGGACGGTCCCCGGCGTGCCCGGCGTCCAGCGGCCCGTCGACTGGATCGGCCGGCTGGACGGCTACGCCCAGTCCGTCGACCAGCGGGTGAAGATGGCCGGCTGGCTGGACGCCTTCGCCGAGCGCGGCGGCCGGCTCGTCGTCCACGCGGCGGCCGTCTCCGACCTGGACTTCCTCGCTTCCCGCCACGATCTGGTGCTGGTCGCCGCGGGCAAGGGCGAGCTGGTCTCGCTCTTCCGCCGCGACCCCGCGCGCTCCCCGTGGACCGCGCCGCAGCGCTGCCTCGCGCTCTCCTACGTCCATGGGCTGGGCCCGCGCGCCGAGCACCCGGAGTACGACGCGGCGCGCTGCACCGTCGTCCCCGGAGTCGGCGAGCTGTGGGTCATCCCCACGCTCACCACCTCCGGCCGGGCCGACATCCTCTTCTGGGAGGGCCTGCCGGGCGGGCCCCTCGACGTCTTCCAGGACGTCGAGGGCCCGGGCGAGCATCTGACGCGGACGCTGGAGCTGCTGGAGTGGTTCGTTCCGTGGGAGTACGGGCGGGCCACCGCCGTGGAGCTGACCGACCCGGGCGCCACGCTGGCCGGGCGCTATGTCCCGGCCGTCCGCGACCCGGTCGGCCGGCTGCCGTCCGGCGGGCTGGTGCTGGGTGTCGGCGACGCGGTCGTCGTCAACGACCCGATCACCGTGCAGGGTGCCAATTCGGCGGCCAAGTGCGCCGCCTCGTACCTCGCCTCGATCGTGGAGCGGGGCGACGAGCCTTTCGACGCGGAGTGGATGCGGACGGCGTTCGAGCGGTACTGGGCCTCGGCACGGCACGTCACCCGCTGGACCAACACCATGCTCGGCCCCCGGTCCCCGCACATCCGCGCCCTGATCGACGCGGCGGCGGGGCTCCAGCCGGTCGCCGACCGCATCGCCAACGGCTTCGACGACCCCTCGGACTTCGACGACTACTTCTACGACGCGGCGTCGGCGGAGGCCTATGTGGCGGAGACGAGGGCGCTGACGGCGGGCGGGATGGCGGGCGGGACGTAGCCGGTCATGGGCGGTTTGCCGGCGTCCGGGCGCACGGCCCCCAGCAGCGGGTTCGCGGCGATGGGGGAGATCTTGACGACGTCGCCGGGGCGCGGGGCCTGTACCACCTGCCCGTGGCCGAGGTAGAGGGCGACGTGTGTGGCGCCCTCGAAGTAGAGGACGAGGTCACCGGGGCGCAGCTGGTTCAGCGGAACCTTGGGCAGCGTCTTCCACTGCTCCTGGCTGGTGCGGGGGATGACGTCCCCGGCGTGTGCCCAGGCCTGGGAGGTGAGCCCGGAGCAGTCGAAGGCGTCCGGGCCCTCCGCGCCCCAGACATAGGGCTTGCCGACCTGCCGGAAGGCGAAGTCGAGGGCCCGGATGCCCTCCTCCGAGGGCGCCTGGGCGCCGCTGAGCGCGCCGGAGGCGAGCAGGCTGCGCTGGGCGTCGCCGATGCCGTCGGCCTCCGCGCGGCGCAGCGCGGCCAGCTGCTCGCCGTCGAGCGAGGCCAGCAGCCGCTCCACCTCGCCCAGCCGTTCCTGGATCGCGTCTCGCTGCCGCTTCTGCTCGGCGGCCAGGGTCTGCTGCGCGTTGAGCGCCTCGCGGGCCTCGCGGGCGAGGGCGGCGGCGCGCCGCTCGCCGTCGGTGAGCCGTTCCACGGCGTCGGCCCGGCGGCCGGCGGCGCGTCTGATCTCGTGGCCGCGGGCCATGGCCTGCCGGGGGTCGTCGCTGAGCAGGAACTGGACATAGGGGGAGAGGCCCCGGCTGCTCCGGTACTGCTCGCGGGCGATCCGGCCCGCCTCCTCGCGGCCGGTGGTGAGCGCGATCCGGGCGTCGGCCAGTTCCTCGTTGAGCCTGTCGGTCCGTGCGCGCTGCTTCTTCAGCTTGTCGTCGGTCGCGTCATAGGCCTCGGTGGCCTCCTCGGCCTGGCGGTAGAGCGCCCGGAGCCGGGTGAGCAGGGCGCTGACCGGCTGTCCGGGCGGGTCTGCGGGGGCCGCGAACGCCTTCGGCGCGGGGGCGGCGGTCAGGGCGAGCACGGCGGTCGCGGTGCTCACGGCCAGCGCCGACGCGCGGACGACGCGGCCGACACGAACGACACGGGCGACGCGCACGAACCGTCCTGACACAGGCTCACCTCCGGCGGCGGGCGTGATCACGCCCGGAAAGCGATCCTGCCATGGACGATATGACTAGTAGGAACGACGTGGACGAAACCGCCCAATGGGCGTCATCGGGGTCACCCGTACGTTGATCCGGCGCGGCGATCAGTCCGTGCGGGGCGGGTGGGGTTTGTGGGGTGCTTGGGGTGTGTCGTCGGATCCCAGGGGCGTCTGGGATCCCTGGGACGGCCGGGACCAGGGCCACTTCAGCTCCACACCCGGCTTGCCCTCCGGGTCGTACGCGTACTTCCAGCCCTTGGGGAGCCCGAGGCGCCGCGTCACGGCCGCCGGCTCCCGCCGGTAGACGTACACGGTCGGGGCCGCGCCGGGCTCCTCGGCCGGGACCGGCACCTCGTACTTCTTGGGCGGCAGCCCGTTCAGCCCGAGCAGGACGTCCAGCACACGGCCGTCCATCGGCCCGCCCTCGAAGGGCGTCTTCTCGCTTCTCACACCACCAGTCTCCGTCAGGACGCGGCCGCGGTGCTCATCGGCCGCGCTCGTCGGCCGGTACGAGGTGCCGCAGGTAGGCCTCCGGCTCGCTCAGATAGCGCCGCCAGTGGTCGACCAGCAGCAGATCCCGCCACTCCACGGGCTGGATGCCGTGCTCGCCCACCTCCAGGATCCGGGCGCCGGGAGTGGAGGCCAGGACGGGGGAGTGGGTGGCGCAGACGACCTGGGCGCCGGACCGTCCCAGCCGGTGCATCAGGGAGACCAGCCGCAGACAGGACGCGAAGGAGAGCGCGGCCTCCGGCTCGTCCATCACATACAGGCCCGGCTGCCGGAACATCGCCTCGAAGACCGCGAGGAAGCCCTCGCCGTGGCTCATCTCGGAGGTGTCCTCGTCCCAGTAGCCGGGCAGGCCCGAGACCGCCCCCATCAGGCCGAAGGCGGTCTCCGACCGCAGGAAGAAGCCCTTCTTCCTCGTACGCGGACCGGCCATCATGCGGGCGCCGCGCGAGGTGAAGTCCAGGTGGATACGCTCGCCCAGCTCCGTCATCGGCCGGTTGTTGCCGTACTTCCGCCCGGCACGGCCGCCCTGCGCGTCCAGCCCGAACCCCTCGGCTATCGCCTCGACGATCGTCGACTTCCCGGAGCCGTTCTCCCCGACGAGGAAGGTGACGGGCGCGTCGAAGACGATCCCGCCGGCCAGCAGCTCCTTCACACAGGGCACCGACCAGGGCCAGGTGTCCGCCTCGTCGTCACCGACGAGCTCGGGCGGTACGTAAGCGCGGTTCACGAGCATGCGTACGAGCGTAGGGGCGGGGTCTGACAACGGCCCGGATTCCGGTCGTCGGCGCAGGCCGGAGGCGGATCAAAGGAGGTGACCGGCGTCCTCCAGCAGGGGGAGCACCCGGCGGGCGAGGTCGCCCACCGGTCCGTCGGCCGGCTCCCGGGACAGCGCCGAGCGGGCCACCGAGGCGACCTGGGGGTCGCCCGCGCCCGTCGTCACGAGCAGGGCCACGAAGTGGTCGACCAGCCAGTCGCGCAGCTCGACCGGCGGGGGCCGCTTCCCCTCGTCCAGCCAGATCAGCGAGGCGGCCTCGACCGCAGTGATCCACATGCGCACCATGGTGCGCAGCCGCACCCCCGGCTCGGCCACGGACAGGTGCTTGACGATCTGCGCGACGGCGGCCCGGCGCACCTCGTCGACGATGGCGCCCGTCCGCGAGGTCTCCGCGACGCTGCCGCCCTGGAGCAGGGCGGAGAAGCCCGCGTCGTGCTCGTCGACGAAGGCGAGGTAGCGGTCCAGGACCGCGGAGAGCCGGCCCGTGAGCGGGCCGGCCTCGGGCTCGGCGAAGCACAGCTCGAGCTCGTCGGCCGCGCTGCGCAGGGCTGCCTCGTACAACTGCTGCTTGCCGCCGGGGAAGTAGCGGTAGACCAGCGGGCGGGAGACCTTGGCGGCGGCCGCGACGTCGTCGAGCGAGACGTCCTCGGGCACGCGGTGGGCGAACAGGCGCAGAGCGGTGGCGATCAGCTGGGCGCGGCGCTCGGCGACGCCGAGCCTGCGGTAGGAGGTGGTTCCGCTGCCGGTCATGGATCGCAGCGTAACGGGCCGGACTCCGGCGGCAGAGGGCGTCAGGGGTCAGGCCAGCAGCCCGGAGCTGCGCCAGAGCCGCCGCCCGGCGCCGCGCAGCAGTCCGATCTCGTCCAGGAAGCCCGTCAGGCGCTCGGCGCCCGTCCGCATCACCTCGCGGCGGTGGCCGCTGGCCCGGACCTGGGCCACGGCCTCGCGGCGGTCCAGCCCCACGTTCGTGTAGACCTGCGGGTTGATGAACGCGGCCGTGAAGACGCGGGCCGCCTCGCCCGTGCTCACGCGCGTCAGCTCCGCCTCCCAGCGCGGGCACGAGGTCATCTGCCGCCGCAGCTCCTCCCGCGCGTAGCGGACGTGGCGGGCCTCCTCGACGACGTGGATGCGGGTGACGCCGCGGACGAGCGTCTGGACGCGCTCGTCGGGGAAGGTCAGCCGCTGCATGTGGTCGAGGATCTCCTCGCCCAGCAGGGTGGAGGCGAAGGAACCCGGTGTGGTGGAGACGGTCTTGAGGACCCGGGCGAGGTTGTGGTGGCGGCGGGCGACGGGGTAGGCGGGGGCGCCGACCTTGTCGATCATCCGGGCGAACATCTTCGAGTGCCGGCACTCGTCGGCGATCTCGGTCAGCGCGTAGCTGACGTGGGAGCTGGTCACGGGCTTGTCGTAGATGTGGCGGACCAGCAGCTGCATCAGGATGATCTCGAACCAGATGCCGAGGGAGGCGAGCGAGGCTATCTCGTGCCGGGAGAGGTCCATCCGCTGCTCCTCCGGCATCCGCCGCCACAGCGGGGTGCCGTAGAGGGAGACCAGCTCCGGCGGGCAGTACCACTTGCCGGGCTCCAGGGGCGCGGCCCAGTCGAGGTCGGTGTCGGGATCGAAGGAGTGCCGGGCGGAGGACTCGAGCAGCCGCCGGGCGACCCGCTCACGGTCCTTGAGCGGGCCGAGCGCGTCGCGGGCGCCGGGGACACCGCTGGTATCGGGGACGGTCGCCATGACGGAAGCCACCTCATCGTCGGACTGGAGCGTGCTCTCTGTACTTGGACTTGGACTTGGACTTCGGACTACCGGCGGTACGCCCTTATGAGACTACTTGTCAGCAAGCCCGTCAAGGCTTCTCGTGGACCCCACGAACGGCTCATTGACCCGGCGGTAACCCCGTGTGAGCCTTCAGAGGAGTCACCAGAAGAGTCATATGACCTGCCCAAGAGTTACACCTGCCCAACAGTGCTGATGAGCAAGGGACAGGAGGCGTCCACGATGACGCGCGACCTCTACCGCCACGACCCCGGCCCGTCCGTCTGGGAGGTCCCCGCGACGGGGGCGGCACGCTTCAGCTGGGACTACGACGAGGGCCGCGAACGGCTTCTCGCCCTCTACCAGAAGGGCAAGGACAAGCAGTGGGACGGCACCAAGCGCGTCGACTGGGACCTGGAGGTCGACCCGTACGACCCGCTCGGCGTGCCCGACGAGAACCTCGTCGTCTTCGGCACGCCCTACTGGGACAAGATGAGCGAGCACAACAGGCGTGATCTGCGCCGTCATTACGCCTCCTGGAACTTCAGCCAGTTCCTGCACGGCGAACAGGGGGCGCTGGTGTGCGCGACCCGCATCGTGGAGGCCGTCCCCGACCTGGACGCGAAGTTCTACGCCGCCACCCAGGCGATGGACGAGGCGCGACATGTGGAGATCTACAGCCGTTTCCTGCACGAGAAGATCGGCATGATCTACCCCGTCAACCCCAGCCTCCGCTCACTGCTGGAGGACACCCTGCGCGACTCCCGCTGGGACATGCCCTCGCTGGGGATGCAGGTGCTGATCGAAGGACTCGCCCTAGCGGCGTTCGGAATGCTGCGCGACTCGACGGAGAAGCCGCTGCCGAAACAGATCCTCGCGTACGTCATGCAGGACGAGGCCCGGCATGTGGCCTTCGGTCGTATGGCGCTGCGCGAGTACTACAAACAGCTTTCCGATGCCGAATTGCGCGATCGCGAGGAATTCGTCATCGAGGGCTGCTACCTGATGCGCGACCGGCTGCGCGGCGAGGAGGTCCTCGCCGACTTCGGGGTGCCGGCGGCGGACGCGGTCGAGCTGAGCGAGCGCTCCGAATTCCTCCAGATCTTCCGGAAGTTGCTGTTCAGTCGCATTGTGCCGTGCGTGAAGGACATCGGCCTGTGGGGCGAGAGGCTCCAGCGCGCCTACGCGGACATGGGGGTGTTCGAGATGGGTGACGCCAGCCTCGATCAACTCATGGCCCAGGACGAGGAGATCGCCGAACAACTGGACGCCCGACGCTTCACGGCGGAGGAAGCGGCCCGCACGGAAGAGGTCGCCCGGACGATCGCGGAAGGGTAACGGTAGTGGGGCTGCCGGGAACTTTACAGAGGAGCCGTGCCTGTCCTGTCTGAATTCTGTGAGCGATGCCGTGTTACGGAACGCTTTGCGGTACATCGCCGTCCTACGCGGGCAGGAATGGACTCAGCTGCGCGAGGGGGTGTGGGAAGTCATGACACGATTGACGGCCCGTAGGCGGCATCTGGTGATCGCGGCGGGAGGGCTGATCGCCATCGCGGGGGTGATATCGGGCTCCGTGGCCGTGGCCACCGAGGGCTCGGGGAACTCCCGGGGTGAGGAAACGATCGCCCAGGACCCGACGCCGGCCCCGGACACGGCCCCGGACGGCAAGGGCGGCACCCCGCCCCCACCGACCACGCCGGGCACACCCAGCGCCCCCACGCCGGCCGCCCCGACCGGCCCGGTCTCCCCGGAGATCGCCCACGGGACGGAGACCGGCGGGAAGACCGTGGCCCTCACCATCGACGACGGCCCCGACCCCAAGTGGACCCCGAAGGTCCTGGAACTGCTGAAGAGGTCCGGCATCAAGGCCACCTTCTGCATGATCGGCCCCCAGGCCAAGGCCCGCCCCGACCTCGTCAAACAGGTCGTCGCCGACGGCCACCGCCTCTGCGACCACTCCGTCGACCACAACGTCGCCATGGACAAACGGTCCGAGGACTACCAGAAGCAGCAGATCCTCGACGCCAAGAAAATGATCGAGGACGCGGCCGGCGGCGGCCCTGCCGGAACGATCCGCTACTACCGCGCCCCCGGCGGCGCCTTCACCCCGTACAGCCGCCACCTGGCCGCCGACAACGGCATGCGCCCCCTCGGCTGGGACGTCGACACCCGGGACTGGCAACGCCCGGGCGTCGACCGCATCATGGAAAACATCAAACGCGAACTCCCCAACGGCCCCATCATCCTCTTCCACGACGGCGGCGGAGACCGCAGCCAGAGCGTCGAGGCCCTGGCCCGCTGCATCGACTGGCTGAAGGGGGAGGGCTACGGCTTCGGGTTCCCGAAGGTGTGACCGCCGGGCGCACCGGCGGGCCAATTAAAAAGACCCCGCACCCAGCGGAACGCTGGTGGCGGGGTCTTCCGGCACTTCATGCGAAGTGCCCCCGGCAGGATTCGAACCTGCGCACACGGCTCCGGAGGCCGTTGCTCTATCCCCTGAGCTACGGGGGCTTGTCGGCCGTTTCGCGGTCTCGCTCGCGGCGACGGGTAGAACACTACCAGCTCCGGGAGGGTGCCCTGCAACCTTGATCGAAAAGAGGTGGGGGCGCGGGGCCGGGAGGTCGCTCGGGAGGGGTGGAAGTGGGGAAAACCCGGACGCGGGGTGAGGAGCGCGCCTACTCTCGGGGTGTGCCTGGCTTGTCCGGCCGGGTCCTTGTTGTGGACGACAACAAGGTCATCCGGCAGTTGATCAGGGTCAACCTCGAGCTGGAGGGCTTTGAGGTCGTGACCGCGGCCGATGGTGCCGAGTGTCTGGAGATCGTGCACCGGGTGCGTCCCGATGCGGTGACCCTGGATGTCGTGATGCCCCGGCTCGACGGGCTGAACACGGCCGCCCGGCTGCGCGCCGACGCGCGGACCCGGGACATCCCGATCGCGATCATCAGCGCCTGCACCCCCTATGAGATCGAGAGCGGCTGGTCCGCCGGGGCGGACGCGTTTCTGCCCAAGCCGTTCGAGCCGGCGGAGATGGTGCGGCTCGTGCGGAGGCTGGTGGGATGGCCGGAGGGGGAGGGGGCGACGGGGGATGCCGAGACCGTCGTCCGTCCCGCAGGGTGAAACCGGTTCGCGGAGTGCCGCACCTTCTCCCCTAGGCTGGCCTTGTGACCCCCGCCGATCTCTCCCGCACCGTGTTGCACACCGTGCGCCGCGCCGTCGAGGAGGACGAGCTGCGCGCGCCCGTGCCGGAGCGGGTCAGCGTGCGGGTGCCCCCCCGGCCCGGCTGCGGGGACTACGCCACCAACGTCGCGCTCCAGCTCGCCAAGGGCGGCGACCGTCCCGCCCGCGAGATCGCCGAAGTGCTGCGGCGCCGGCTCCTCGCACGGCCCGGCATCGCCCGAGTCGACATCGCCGGGCCCGGCTTCCTCAACATCACCCTTGACGGTGCTTCCGGTGAGGAGATCGTCCGGGAGGTGCTGAGCGCGGAGATCCGCGGGGACGCGCTGCCTTTGCGGCCCCGAGCCGTGGATGTCGAACGGCTTGGGAATGACGCCGCCCGGTGGAGCCTGCTCTCTCCCCCCGGCCTCGACCGGTCCCTGCTGCTCGTGCAGAAGGACAGCAATCCGCTCTTCCGGGTTCGATACGCCCACGCCCGGAGCCGGGCCTTGGTGCGCAACGCCCGTGATCTCGGGTTCGGGTCCCTAGTCGGCCCGCTCGACGACAGCGCCGACACGGTCCTCGGCGCCCTCGCCGACCACTCCCGCGTCAGCGCCGCCCGCGCCCCCGACCGGCTCGCCCGGCATCTTGAGCGGACCGCCGAGGCCTTCCTGAAATGGCAGGCCATCTGCCCCGTCCTGCCCTGCGGCGACGAGAAACCCTTGGCCGTTCACCGCGCCCGCCTGGCCCTCGCCGAGGCCACGGGCAAGGTGCTGGCCAACGGCCTGACCCAGCTCGGCATCACCGCACCCGCACACCTGTAACAAGGGGATCGCCAGTCATGAGTCGTTCCGCCCACCCCGCCGGGCCCCGCTACGCCGACGTCCTTCCCGAGGGGCACTACGTCGCCCCGCCCACCGATCTCAACGAGCTCGACCCCCGCGTCTGGTCCCGGACCGTCGCCCGCGGCGACGACGGCGTCGTCGCCGTCGGCGGGATGGACGTCAAGCGGCTCGCCGAGGAGTTCGGCACGCCCGCCTACGTCCTCGACGAGGACGACTTCCGGGCGCGGTGCCGTGCCTGGCGGGACGCCTTCGGGGCCGACGCGGACGTCTTCTACGCGGGGAAGGCGTTCCTCTCCCGCGCCGTCGTCCGCTGGCTGCACGAGGAGGACCTCAACCTCGACGTCTGCTCCGGCGGCGAGCTCCTCACCGCCCTCGACGCCGGGATGCCCGCCGAGCGCATCGCCCTCCACGGCAACAACAAGTCCACCGACGAGATCACCCGCGCCGTCGAGGCCGGCGTGGGGCGGATCGTCGTCGACTCCTTCCAGGAGATCGCGCGCGTCGCGCACATCGCCGAGCGGCTCGGCAAGCGCCAGCGCGTACTGATCCGGGTGACGGTCGGCGTCGAGGCGCACACCCACGAGTTCATCGCCACCGCCCACGAGGACCAGAAGTTCGGGCTCCCGCTGGCGGGCGGGCAGGCCGCCGAGGCCGTGCGCAGGGCGCTCAAGCTCGACGGGCTCGAGCTCCTCGGCATCCACTCCCACATCGGCTCGCAGATCTTCGACACCTCCGGCTTCGAGGTCGCGGCCCACCGCGTCATCGGGCTCCTGGGGCAGATCCGCGACGAGCACGGCGTCGAGCTGCCCGAGATCGACCTCGGCGGCGGCCTCGGCATCGCCTACACCTCCGACGACGACCCGAGCGAGCCCCACCAGATCGCCACCGCCCTGCGCGAGATCGTCACCCGTGAGTGCGCCGCCGCCGGCCTCGCCGTGCCGCGGATCTCCGTCGAGCCCGGGCGCGCCATCGTCGGCCCCACCGCCTTCACGCTCTACGAGGTGGGCACCACCAAGGAGCTGCCCGGACTGCGGACGTACGTCAGCGTCGACGGCGGGATGTCCGACAACATCCGCACCGCGCTCTACGACGCCGACTACTCCGTCGCCCTGGTCTCCCGCGCCTCCACCGCCGAACCGATGCTCACGCGCGTCGTCGGCAAGCACTGCGAGAGTGGCGACATCGTCGTACGGGACGCCTTCCTCCCCGCCGACGTGGCCCCCGGCGACCTGCTCGCCGTGCCTGCCACCGGCGCCTACTGCCGCTCCATGGCGAGCAACTACAACCACGCGCTGCGCCCCCCGGTCGTCGCCGTACGGGACGGCGCGGCGCGAGTGATCGTCCGACGGGAGACGGAGGAGGACCTCCTCCGTCTCGACGTCGGCTGACGGAAAATACAGAAACAGAAGAACAAAATCCTTGGTGAAATCGGTCTCGGATGCTGGACGGGGAGGAATTCCCCGTCCAGTGGGTGAGACTGTGGGACAACCAAAGGTGTACTGAGAAACGAGGTCGGATGATGCGTACGCGTCCGCTGAAGGTGGCGCTGCTGGGCTGTGGAGTCGTCGGCTCTGAGGTGACGCGCATCATGACGACGCACGCGGACGACCTCACGCAGCGCATCGGGGCGCCCGTCGAGCTCGTCGGAATCGCCGTGCGGCGCCCCGACCGGGTACGCGAGGGCGTCCCCCAGGAGCTGATCACCACCGATGCCACCGCCCTCGTCAAACGGGGCGACATCGACGTCGTCATCGAGGTCATCGGCGGCATCGAGCCCGCGCGCTCCCTGATCACCACCGCCTTCGAGCACGGCGCCAGCGTCGTCTCCGCCAACAAGGCGCTGCTCGCGCAGGACGGCGCCGCCCTCCACGCCGCCGCCGAGCAGCACGGCGTCGACCTCTACTACGAGGCCGCCGTGGCCGGTGCCATTCCGCTGGTCCGGCCGCTGCGCGAGTCCCTCGCCGGCGACCGGGTCAACCGGGTGCTCGGCATCGTCAACGGCACCACCAACTTCATCCTCGACAAGATGGACTCGAGCGGCGCGGGCTACTCCGAAGCGCTCGACGAGGCCACCGCGCTCGGCTACGCCGAGGCCGACCCGACCGCCGACGTCGAGGGCTTCGACGCCGCCGCGAAGGCCGCGATCCTCGCCGGCATCGCCTTCCACACCCGGGTGCGGCTGGACGACGTCCATCGCGAGGGAATGACGGAGGTCACCGCCGCGGACTTCGCCTCGGCGAAGCAGATGGGCTGCACCATCAAGCTCCTCGCCATCTGCGAGCGGGCCGCCGACGGCCGCTCCGTCAGCGCCCGCGTCCACCCGGCGATGATCCCGCTGACCCACCCGCTGGCGTCGGTGCGCGAGGCCTACAACGCGGTCTTCATCGAGGCGGACGCGGCCGGCCAGCTGATGTTCTACGGCCCGGGCGCGGGCGGCGCGCCGACCGCCTCCGCCGTCCTCGGCGACCTCGTCGCCGTCTGCCGCAACAAGGTCGCCGAGGCCACCGGCCCCGGCGAGTCCGCCTACACGCGCCTGCCGGTGTCCGCCATGGGCGAGGTGGTCACCCGCTACCACATCAGCCTCGACGTGGCCGACAAGCCGGGTGTGCTGGCCCAGGTCGCCACGGTCTTCGCCGAGCACGGCGTCTCCATCGACACGGTCCGCCAGCAGGGCAAGGACGGCGAGGCCTCCCTCGTCGTCGTCACGCACCGGGCCTCCGACGCGGCCCTGTCCTCCACGGTCGAAGCCCTCCGCAAGCTGGACACGGTCCGTGACGTGGCCAGCATCATGCGGGTCGAGGGCGAGTAAGGCGTCAGGCGAAGCAGGGAACAAGGGATAACGAGAGCAATGTCTGCCAACATCAGCCGTCCTGCCGCCTCCGGTACCCACCAGTGGCGCGGCATCATCGAGGAATACCGCGACCGTCTTCCGGTCACCGCCGACACCCCGGTCGTCACCCTGCGGGAGGGCGGCACGCCGCTCGTCCCCGCCCAGGTGCTCTCCGAGCGCACGGGCTGCGAGGTCCACCTCAAGGTCGAGGGCGCCAACCCCACCGGGTCCTTCAAGGACCGGGGCATGACCATGGCCATCACCCGGGCGAAGGAAGAGGGAGCGCGCGCGGTCATCTGCGCCTCCACGGGCAACACCTCCGCCTCGGCCGCCGCCTACGCCGTACGGGCCGGGATGGTCTGCGCCGTGCTCGTACCCCAGGGCAAGATCGCCCTGGGGAAGATGGGTCAGGCGCTCGTGCACGGCGCCCGCATCCTCCAGGTCGACGGCAACTTCGACGACTGCCTGACGCTGGCGCGCGGGCTGTCCGAGAACTACCCCGTGGCGCTGGTGAATTCGGTCAACCCGGTGCGTATCGAGGGGCAGAAGACGGCCGCGTTCGAGATCGTGGACGCGCTGGGTGACGCGCCTGATATTCATGTGCTTCCCGTGGGCAACGCGGGGAACATCACCGCCTACTGGCGTGGGTACCGCGAGTACGCGGCCGACAAGGTCTCGACCCACAACCCCCGGATGTGGGGATTCCAGGCTTCCGGTTCCGCGCCGATCGTGCGGGGGGAGCCGGTGCGGGACCCGCACACCATCGCCACCGCGATCCGGATCGGCAACCCGGCGTCCTGGGAGTACGCGGAGGCGGCCCGGGACGAGTCGGGCGGGCTCATCGATGAGGTGACCGACCGACAGATTCTCGCCGCGTACCGGCTGTTGGCCTCGCAGGAGGGGGTCTTCGTCGAGCCGGCGTCGGCCGCCAGCGTGGCCGGTCTGCTGAAGGCTGCCGAGCTCGGGCTCGTCGACCCCGGGCAGAAGATTGTCTGTACGGTCACCGGGAACGGGCTCAAGGATCCTGATTGGGCGGTGGCGGGGGCGCCGCAGCCGCTCACCGTTCCGGTGGATGCCGGGGTTGCCGCGCGGGAGCTTGGGCTCGTCTGACCGTTTCCGGGTGCCGCCCGGTGGAGGGCGGGTGGGTGCAGGTCCGTGTTCCGGTTGCGCCCGCCCTCCCCCGGCTACCGCTGGGAGGTGTCCCCGGCCCAGCGGAACGATCGCCCACAACCAGGCTTAAAGCCGACAGATGCACAGGTAGCAGTGCGACACGCATCGTGCGCCTCCTGTGCGCCCTATGTCGCCACTGAACCTTCCTTCGATAGGCTGTGTTCACTCCGCCCCGTCGCTGACCGTGCCGTCCCCACGCGGTATCGCCGTCGCGGCCTTTGCGGATGTCGTATGTCATCAACCACGGTTACACCAAGGAGAGTCATCGAGCGATGGCCGGTCCCGCCTTCCGCGCCGCCGCCGTCCGAGTGCGCACCCCCGCCACCAGCGCCAATCTCGGTCCCGGCTTCGACGCCCTCGGCCTGTCCCTGAACCTCTACGACGATGTCGTGGTCCGGGTGGCGGAATCGGGGCTGCACATCGACATCGCCGGCGAGGGTGCCGACACCCTCCCGCGCGACGAGAGCCACCTGCTCGTACGGTCCTTGCGCACCACCTTCGACCTGCTCGGCGGCCAGCCGCGCGGTCTGGAGGTCGTCTGCGCCAACCGCATTCCGCACGGCCGGGGTCTCGGCTCCTCCTCCGCCGCCATCTGCGCGGGCATCGTCGCCGCCCGCGCGGTGACCATAGGCGGGGCCGAGAAGCTCGACGACGCGGCCATGCTGGAGCTGGCCACCGAGATCGAGGGCCACCCCGACAACGTCGCGGCCTGTCTGCTGGGCGGGTTCACCCTCGCCTGGATGGAGTCGGGGGTGGCGCGGGCCATTCGGATGGACCCGGCGGATTCCATCGTTCCGGTGGTCTTCGTGCCGTCGGCGGCAGTGCTCACCGAGACCGCGCGCGGCCTGCTGCCGCGCAGCGTCCCCCATGTGGACGCGGCCGCCAACGCCGGGCGCGCCGCTCTGCTCGTCGAGGCCCTGACCAGGCGTCCCGAGCTGCTGCTGCCGGCCACCGAGGACCGGCTCCACCAGGACTACCGCGCTCCGGCGATGCCGGAGAGCGTGGCCCTGGTCAACCGACTGCGGGCGGACGGCGTCCCCGCGGTCATCTCCGGCGCGGGCCCCACGGTGCTCGCGCTGGTCGAGGACGGTGCGGCCGACAAGGTCGCACGGCTGGCGGGCGAGGGATGGGCGGCGAACCGCCTGGCCCTCGACTCCGGGGGGACGAGCGTGCTGCCGCTCGCCTGACCAGCGGCGCCCGGGGTGTCCAGGGGTGCCCCGGGCCAGGAAAAAAACACGATTGCCGGTCTTGGAGAGGGGGAATGTTTGTGGGATCCGGTAGTGTTAACCTCAAGTCTGCACCCGAAGCCACATCGGCTCGGTGCTCTGTGTCCCGATCAGGGACCGCTTTTCTTCCGGGAGCCTCCCCAACTGCCTGAGCAGCCTGCCTGAGCAGTTTCGAGCACGCTCCGGAATCGGCGTGGGCGACATGAGTGAAGCGTTATGTCGTGCCCTTCCCTCATTTCTTCACGCCGACAGCAACGCACTGATTTTTTCTTCCGCCGTGACAAAGCGGCGAACCACCGCCCCGGCCCGGTCCGCGACGAAGGACCGCAGCCGGACAGCACAACCGGTCGCCGAGCCAAGACAGGCCGACGCCCGCTCCAGGGAAGGACCCCTTCGTGAGCGACACCACCGATCTGATGGGCGTGAACGCCGACAGCTCCGTCGGCAATGCCTCCGCGCCCGCCACGGACGCTCCCGCCGCGTCCGCCACCGGTGCTGCCACCGCCCCCAAGCGGCGCCGCTCGGGCACCGGCCTCGACGCCATGGTTCTGGCCGAGCTCCAGCAGCTCGCTTCCGGCCTCGGCATCAAGGGCACCGCGCGGATGCGCAAAGGCCAGCTGATCGAGGTCATCAAGGAGAAGCAGGCCGGTGGCGGTGCCGCCGCGCCCGCCAAGACCGAGCCCGCCGCTGCCGCCGAGGCCAAGCCCAAGCGCCGTGCGACCTCCCGGGCCCGTACGGGCGAGGCCGCGGCCGAGAAGCCCGCCGAGAAGGCTGCCCAGCAGCAGATCGAGATCCCCGGCCAGCCGGGTGGGGACGAGGCCCCGGCCGGTGAGCGTCGCCGTCGGCGCGCCACCGCCCCCGCGGGCAGCCCCGAGCAGGCCGCCGCCGAGGCCCGTACCGAGGTCAAGGCCGAGGTCCGTGTCGAGGAGCGCGCCGAGGCCAGGGCCGAGGCCGCCGTCGACACCGCCGAGGGCAAGGCCGCCAAGGGCGAGCGCCAGGACCGCGCCGAGCGCGGCCAGAAGGGCGAGCGCCGGGAACGTGGCGAGCGCGGTGAGCGCGGTGAGCGTGGCGAGCGCCGTGAGCGCGACCGCCGCGGCAGCCGCGACGGCGACGCCGGCCAGCAGGGCGCGGGCCGTCAGCAGCAGCGTGGCGACCGTGCCCCCCAGGGCGGCCCGCAGGACGAGGACGACTTCGACGGTGGCCGTCGTGGCCGTCGCGGCCGCTACCGCGACCGTCGCGGCCGTCGTGGCCGTGAGGAGTTCGGCCCCGGCGAGCCGCAGGTCGCCGACGACGATGTGCTGATCCCCGTCGCGGGCATCCTCGACATCCTCGACAACTACGCCTTCATCCGGACCTCCGGCTACCTGCCGGGCCCGAACGACGTCTACGTCTCCCTGGCCCAGGTCCGCAAGAACGGCCTGCGCAAGGGCGACCACGTCACCGGTGCGGTCCGCCAGCCGAAGGACGGCGAGCGGCGCGAGAAGTTCAACGCGCTCGTCCGTCTGGACTCGGTCAACGGCATGGCGCCGGAGACCGGCCGCGGCCGTCCCGAGTTCGGCAAGCTCACCCCGCTCTACCCGCAGGACCGTCTGCGGCTGGAGACGGACCCGGGCGTTCTGACGACCCGCATCATCGACCTGGTCGCCCCCATCGGCAAGGGCCAGCGCGGTCTGATCGTGGCCCCGCCGAAGACCGGCAAGACCATGATCATGCAGGCGATCGCCAACGCGATCACCGTCAACAACCCCGAGTGCCACCTGATGGTCGTCCTGGTCGACGAGCGTCCGGAAGAGGTCACCGACATGCAGCGGTCGGTCAAGGGCGAGGTCATCTCCTCGACCTTCGACCGCCCGGCCGAGGACCACACCACCGTCGCCGAGCTGGCCATCGAGCGCGCCAAGCGCCTGGTGGAGCTGGGCCACGACGTGGTCGTCCTGCTGGACTCGATCACCCGTCTGGGCCGCGCCTACAACCTGGCCGCTCCGGCCTCGGGCCGCATCCTGTCCGGTGGTGTCGACTCCACGGCGCTCTACCCGCCGAAGAAGTTCTTCGGTGCCGCGCGCAACATCGAGGACGGCGGCTCGCTGACCATCCTGGCCACCGCGCTGGTCGAGACCGGCTCGCGCATGGACGAGGTGATCTTCGAGGAGTTCAAGGGCACCGGCAACATGGAGCTCAAGCTCGACCGGAAGCTCGCCGACAAGCGCATCTTCCCGGCCGTCGACGTGGACGCCTCCGGCACCCGCAAGGAGGAGATCCTGCTGGGCAGCGAGGAGCTGGCCATCGTCTGGAAGCTCCGCCGGGTGCTGCACGCGCTCGACTCGCAGCAGGCCATCGAGCTGCTCCTCGACAAGATGAAGCAGACGAAGTCCAACGCCGAGTTCCTGATGCAGATCGCGAAGACCACGCCCTCCTCGGGCAACGGCAACGACTGATCCATCGGCGACCGCCGGCAGGGCCCCTTCAGGCCCGTGAAACCTCCCCCGTCACCTTCGTGACGGGGGAGGTTTCGCTTTTTGTGATCTTCCCGTGACCTTTTGAGACATGCGCCACAGCAGGCCACCGCCGAGATGGCCGGAACGACCGGCCCCGGAATGGCCGAAATCCCAGGTGGCAGTGGGCGGAACGGGATCACACGCTCCACTTTCGCCACGGCTTTTCTAAGACGGTCCTCAGAATCCGCTGTGCAACCCTGGCGCAGACTTCCCCGTCAACCAGCAGGGGGCGACGTACAGCGAAGGACTGAGGAGCGCATGGCCGACGACAGCAGGGGTACGCGGGCGGGTTCGCACCGCCGCCGTGCCGGGGGCACACGTGGCCGCCGCCGCAAGCCTCCCGTGCGCCGCAAGGGCCGCCGAATAGCCGCCTGGAGCGCCGGCGCCCTGGTGCTGCTCGGCGGCACCGGCGCGGGGTTCCTCTACTTCAAGCTCAACGGCAACCTCAGCAGCGTCGACATCAACGGCGCGCTGGGCAAGAACCGGCCGCAGAACATCGACAACGGCTCGATGGACATCCTGGTCCTCGGCTCCGACTCCCGGGCCGGCGCCAACAACAAGTACGGCCGGGACGAGGGCAGCTCCCGTTCCGACACGGCGATGATCGTCCATGTCTACGCGGGTCACCAGAAGGCCAGCGTGGTCTCCATCCCGCGCGACACCATCGTCTCCCGCCCCGATTGCGTCACCCCGAACGGCAAGACGGCCCCGGCGGTCAAGCGCGAGCAGTTCAACGAGGCGTACTCGGTCGGCGGCGCGGTCTGCGCGGTCAAGACCGTCGAGGCGATGACCGACATCCGGATGGATCACTACATGGAGGTCGACTTCGCCGGCTTCCAGAAGCTGATCGACAACCTGGGCGGCGTGGAGGTCACCACCACCAAGCGCATCGACGACAAGTGGAGCCACCTCAAGCTCGACGCGGGCACCCACAAGCTCAACGGCGAGCAGTCCCTCGGTCTGGTCCGCACCCGCCACGACGTGGGCGACGGCAGCGACCTCGGCCGGATCAAGCTCCAGCAGGCGTTCATCAAGGCGCTGATCAACCAGGTGAAGTCCGTCGGCCTGTTCACCAGCCCCACCAAGCTCTACGGAATCGCCGACGCCGCCACCAAGTCGCTCACCACCGACAAGGACCTGGCCTCCGTCGACAAGCTCTACGGCTTCGCCAACAGCCTCAAGGGCATCAGCTCCGACAACATGCACATGGTGACCCTCCCCGTGGGCCCCGACCCCCGTGACCAGGACCGCGTGGTCCCGCTCACGGAGCAGTCGAAACTGCTCTGGCAGGCGCTGAAGAGCGACCAGGACATCCCCGAGGCCGCGACCAAGGACGGCGACGGAGCGAAGACCCAGGCCGACGGCGTGGTCAAGTAGTCCCGGCGCCCCCCGCCCGAGCTGCGGGAATATCCGGCGGCCACCCCCCGTTTTGGGGGATACGGCCAGTACTGGCAGACTGGTACGTCGGCCCCGGTTCACGTACGGCAATCCCGCCTGTGCGACCCGGAGCCCTCCCGAACCTAGGAGAACCCCTTGAAGCGCGACATCCACCCGGAGTACGTGGAGACCCAGGTCAGCTGCACCTGTGGCGCCTCCTTCACCACCCGTAGCACCATCGGCGCCGGCAACATCCGCGCCGAGGTCTGCTCCGAGTGCCACCCGTTCTACACGGGCAAGCAGAAGATCCTCGACACCGGTGGCCGTGTGGCGCGGTTCGAGGCCCGCTTCGGCAAGCAGGCCGCGGCCAAGTAGCGACCCGCAGGCGCCGGTCTTCGGCCGCCCAGTTCACGCTGGGCGCCCGGACCGGCGCTTTGTCGTCCAGCAGGCCCGTCACTTCCAGCAGCTAGGGAAACTTGATGTTCGAGGCAGTCGAGGAACTGATCGGCGAGCACGCCGACCTCGAGAAGCGGCTCGCCGACCCCGGCGTGTTCGCGGACCAGGCCAACGCCCGCAAGCTCAACAAGCGCTATGCCGAGCTGACCCCGATCGTCGGCACCTACCGCGCCTGGAAGCAGGCCGGCGAGGACATCGAGACGGCGCGCGAGCTCGCCGCCGAGGACCCGGACTTCGCCGCCGAGGTGAAGGAGCTGGAGCGCGGCCGCGAGGAGCTCACCGAGAAGCTGCGCCTGCTGCTCGTCCCGCGCGACCCCAGCGACGACAAGGACGTCATCCTCGAGATCAAGGCGGGCGCCGGCGGCGACGAGTCCGCGCTCTTCGCGGGTGACCTGCTGCGGATGTACCTGCGCTACGCCGAGCGCGTCGGCTGGAAGACCGAGATCATCGACTCCACCGACTCCGAGCTGGGCGGCTACAAGGACGTCCAGGTCGCGGTGAAGACCAAGGGCGGCAACGGCGCCACCGAGCCCGGCCAGGGTGTCTGGGCCCGGCTGAAGTACGAGGGCGGCGTCCACCGCGTCCAGCGCGTGCCCGCCACCGAGTCCCAGGGCCGGATCCACACCTCCGCGGCCGGCGTGCTCGTCACGCCCGAGGCCGAGGAGGTCGAGGTCGAGATCAACATGAACGATCTCCGCATCGACGTCTACCGCTCCTCCGGCCCCGGCGGCCAGTCCGTGAACACCACCGACTCCGCCGTGCGCATCACCCACCTGCCCACCGGTGTGGTCGCCTCCTGCCAGAACGAGAAGAGCCAGCTCCAGAACAAGGAGCAGGCCATGCGCATCCTGCGCTCCCGGCTGCTGGCCGCCGCCCAGGAGAAGGCCGAGGCCGAGGCCGCGGACGCGCGCCGCAGCCAGGTGCGCACCGTCGACCGTTCCGAGAAGATCCGCACCTACAACTTCCCGGAAAACCGCATTTCGGATCACCGCGTCGGTTTCAAGGCGTACAACTTGGACCAGGTGCTCGACGGCGAGCTGGACGCGGTCATCCAGGCGTGCGTCGACGCCGACTCGGCGGCGAAGCTCGCCGACGCCCAGTAATCTCCGCCCCGACCCGCACGTCCCCGCCGACCGGCGCCCGACAAGAAGTGAGGAAGGCCCAGTGAACCTGCTGCTCGCCGAGGTGGCCCAGGCCACCCAGCGGCTGGCCGACGCCGGCGTACCTTCCCCCCGCTTCGACGCGGAGGAACTCGCCGCGTTCGTGCACGGCGTGAAGCGGGGTGAGCTCCACAACGTCAAGGACGCCGACTTCGACGCCCGCTACTGGGAGGCCATCGCGCGCCGTGAGGCCCGTGAGCCGCTCCAGCACATCACCGGGCGGGCCTTCTTCCGCTATCTGGAGCTCCAGGTCGGCCCCGGCGTCTTCGTGCCCCGCCCGGAGACCGAGTCGGTCGTCGGCTGGGCCATAGACGCCGTACGGGCCATGGACGTCGTCGAGCCCCTGATCGTCGACCTGTGCACGGGCTCCGGCGCCATCGCGCTCGCCCTCGCGCAGGAGGTGCCGCGCTCGCGCGTGCACGCCGTGGAGCTGGACGAGACCGCCCACTCCTGGGCCCGCAAGAACACCGAGGGCTCGCGCGTCCAGCTGCACCAGGGGGACGCCCTCGCGGCCCTGCCCGAGCTGGACGGCCAGGTCGACCTGGTGATCTCCAACCCGCCGTACATCCCGCTCACCGAGTGGGAGTACGTCGCCCCGGAGGCCCGCGACCACGACCCCGAACTCGCCCTGTTCTCCGGCGAGGACGGCCTGGACACCATCCGCGGCCTGGAGCGCACCGCGCACCGGCTGCTGCGCCCCGGCGGCGTCGTCGTCATCGAGCACGCCGACACCCAGGGCGGCCAGGTGCCGTGGATCTTCACCGAGGAGCGGGGCTGGGCCGACGCGGCCGATCACCCCGACCTCAACAACCGGCCGCGTTTCGCGACCGCCCGCAAAGCGATGCCCTGATGGTCCCCGCGGCCGTCACCGGCGAACGACACCAGACACAGAATCCGTACGAGGAGGTCCGTTAGATGGCACGGCGATACGACTGCAGCGACGCGACCGACCGCAAGACCGGTCTGCGCGAAGCGGCCGCCGCGGTCCGCCGCGGCGAGCTGGTCGTGCTGCCCACCGACACCGTCTACGGCATCGGTGCGGACGCCTTCAGCAGCGAGGCCGTCGGCGACCTCCTGCACGCGAAGGGCCGGGGCCGGGGCATGCCCTCGCCCGTCCTCGTCGGCTCCCCGAACACCCTCCACGGCCTGGTCACCGACTTCTCCGAGCAGGCGTGGGAGCTCGTCGACGCCTTCTGGCCCGGCGCCCTCACCCTCGTCGCCAAGCACCAGCCGTCGCTGACCTGGGACCTGGGCGAGACCCGCGGCACCGTGGCGGTCCGGATGCCGCTGCACCCCGTGGCCATCGAGCTGCTCAACGAGTTCGGCCCCATGGCCGTCTCCAGCGCCAACCTCACCGGCCACCCCGCGCCGCAGACCTGCGACGCCGCGCAGGAGATGCTGGGCGACTCCGTCTCCGTCTACCTCGACGGCGGCCCCACCCCCGCCGACGTGCCGTCCTCCATCGTGGACGTCACCGGCAAGGTGCCCGTCCTGCTGCGCGCCGGCGCCATCAGCGCCGAGCAGCTCCGCGAGGTGGTACCCGACCTCGAGGTGGCCAATTGATCGCCCCGCAGGGGCGTGGCATAGCGGGACCGGACACCTCCACCGACACCTTCCGCATCCTCCACGTCAGCACCGGCAACGTCTGCCGCTCGCCCATCACCGAGCGGCTGACCCGCCATGCCCTCATCCGCCGGCTCGGCGACCCCTACGGGGGCGGCCTGGTGGTGGAGAGCGCGGGCACCTGGGGTCACGAGGGCGCTCCCATGGAGGCCCACGCGGCCACCGTCCTGGCCGACCTCGGCGCCGACCCGCACGGCTTCATCGGCCGTGAGCTCCTGGACGAGCACGTCATCCGCGCCGACCTGGTCCTCACCGCCACCCGCGACCACCGCGCCCAGGTCATCTCCATGGGCCACTCGGCGGGCCTGCGCACCTTCACCCTGAAGGAGTTCACCCGGCTGGTACGGGCCATAGACCCCACGACCCTCCCGGACCCCGAGCGGGCCGGCGGGGTGGTCGAGCGCGCCCGCGCCCTGGTGCAGGCCGCCGCCGCCCTGCGCGGCTGGCTGCTGGCGCCCAACGCGGAGGCCGACGAGGTCCACGACCCCTACGGCGCCCCGATCACCTTCTTCCGCTCCATCGGCGACGAGATCAACCAGGCGCTCGACCCGGTCGTCACCGCGCTCACGGGAGTCTCCACCCGGGCCTGACGGCGCACAATCGGACAAATCGGCCGATCGCGGGCCTACAGTTGGTGCTGAGACCGTCGCGCCGCACAGCCCGGAGCCCAGCGATGCCCATCAGCCCCACGCCCACCAGGGACATCGGCACACCCCGTGCCACCGCGACCGGGGCACGGTCCCCGGTGCTCCCCGCATGGGGACGCGGCTTCGACGCGCTCACCCGCACCGACCCCGAGCTCGCCGGCCTCCTCCTCGCCGAGGCCGAGCGCCAGGCGACCGGGCTCCAGCTCATCGCCGCGGAGAACTTCACCTCGCCGGCGGTCCTCGCCGCCCTCGGCTCCCCGCTGACCAACAAGTACGCCGAGGGCTACCCCGGCGCCCGCCACCACGGCGGCTGCGAGCTGGTCGACCTCGCCGAGCGCACCGCCGTCGAGCGCGCCAAGGCCCTCTTCGGCGCCGAGCACGCCAACGTCCAGCCGCACTCCGGCACCGCCGCGGTCCTGGCCGCCTACGCGGCCCTGCTGCGCCCCGGCGACACGGTCCTGGCCATGGCGCTGCGGCAGGGCGGCCACCTCACCCACGGATCGCCCGCGAACTTCTCCGGCCGCTGGTTCGACTTCGCCGGCTACGGCACCGACCCGGACACCGGTCTCATCGACTACGCGGAGGTGCGCGCCCTGGCCCGCGAGAAGCGGCCCCGGGCCATCGTCTGCGGCTCCACCTCCTACCCCCGCCACCCCGACTACGCGGCCTTCCGCGAGATCGCCGACGAGGCGGGCGCGTATCTGATCGTCGACGCCGCCCACCCCATGGGGCTGATCGCCGGGGGAGCGGCGCCCAGCCCCGTCCCGTACGCCGACATCGTCTGCGGTACCACCCACAAGGTGCTGCGCGGACCGCGCGGCGGGCTGCTCCTGTGCGGCTCCCGGCTCGCGGAGCGGGTGGACCGGGCGGTCTTCCCCTTCAGCCAGGGCGGGGCCCAGATGAACACCGTCGCCGCGAAGGCCGTCGCCTTCGGCGAGGCCATGACGCCGGCCTTCACCGACTACGCCCACCGGGTCGTCGGCAACGCCCGGGTGCTGGCCGAGGCGCTGGCCGCCGAGGGCCCGCGCGTGGTCACCGGAGGCACCGACACCCACCTGGTCGTCGCCGACGTCTCCCCGCTGGCCCTGGAGGCCGCCACGGCCCGTAGGAGGCTCGCCGCGGCGGGGATGGTCCTGGATGTCTGCGGACTGCCTCCGGGGCCCGCACGCGGCCTGCGGATGGGCACGGCGGCCCTCACCACCCAGGGGATGGGAGAGGCGGAGACGCGCCGGGTGGCGGCCCTTCTGGGGGCCGCCCTGCGCGGCGACCGTCCCGAGGGCCGGCTGCGGGTGGAGGTGACCGAGCTGGTCGCGGGTTTCCCGCCGTATCGCGCGGGAGGGTGAGGCCGCCGGCCCGCCGGAGGTATCCACAAGATCCACAACGTGCCCAGTTGTGATCATTTGCAACCGGGGCCGGGCACCTTACGTCTTCCCCTCCGTTCACGGTTCGGGGGCGGACCCGAATATGGTGTGAGGCTGTGATGTCCAGCGCTATCCCTGGGGCAGCCCGTGCGTGAATACCTGCTGACGTTGTGCGTCACCGCGGCGGTCACCTACCTGCTGACGGGCCCGGTGCGGAAGTTCGCGATCGTGGCCGGCGCCATGCCGGAGATCCGCGCCCGCGACGTCCACCGGGAACCGACGCCCCGCCTCGGCGGTATCGCCATGTTCGGCGGACTGTGCGCGGGCCTGCTGATGGCCGCCCACCTGTCCAACCTGAAGTCCGTCTTCGAGCTCTCCAACGAGCCACGGGCCCTGCTCTCGGGCGCCGGGCTGATCTGGATCCTCGGGGTGCTGGACGACAAGTGGGGCGTGGACGCCCTGGTGAAGCTGGGCGGTCAGATGATCGCCGCGGGTGTGATGGTGCTCCAGGGTCTGACGATCCTGTGGATCCCCGTACCCGGCGTGGGTTCCGTCTCGCTGACCCCGATGCAGGGCACCCTGCTGACGGTCGCGCTGGTGGTGATCACCATCAACGCCGTGAACTTCGTCGACGGCCTCGACGGCCTGGCCTCGGGCATGGTGTGCATCGCCGCGGCCGCGTTCTTCATGTACGCCTACCGGCTCTGGTTCGGGCACGGCCTGGAGGCCGCCGCCCCCGCGACGCTCTTCGCCGCCGTGCTGATGGGCATGTGCCTGGGCTTCCTGCCGCACAACATGCACCCGGCGCGGATCTTCATGGGCGACTCCGGCTCGATGCTCATCGGCCTGGTCATGGCCGCCGGGGCCATCTCCATCACCGGCCAGGTCGACCCCGACGCCCTCAAGCTGTGGGCGGGCTCCGAGCGGGCCGCCATCCAGGCGATGGTGCCGGTCTACATCCCTCTGCTGCTGCCGCTGACGGTGATCGCGGTGCCGGTGGCCGACCTGCTGCTGGCGATCGTGCGGCGCACCTGGAAGGGGCAGTCGCCGTTCGCCGCCGACCGGGGGCATCTCCACCACCGGCTGCTGGAGCTCGGCCACTCGCACAGCCGGGCCGTCTTCATCATGTACTTCTGGTCGGCGCTGATCGGCTTCGGCACGGTCGCCTACTCCGTGAACTCGGCGAGCGTCTGGGTCCTGCTGCTGATCGTCGCCCTGAGCGCCATGGGCCTGGTGCTGCTGCTGATGCCGCGCTTCACGCCGCGGGCGCCGCGGTGGGCGGAGCGGTTCGTCCCGCCGCGCTACCGACGCCGGAAGACCGCCGTTCCCGCGCCCGTCGCGACGGCGGAGGACCGGGGCGAGACGGAGCCCGTGCCCGCCGGCCTGCACGGGGCGACGGCCATCGGCGACCGGTCGCGTTTCGCCCACGCCCGGAAGATCGGCAGCAACCACTGAAGTCGCCGCATTAGCAGAGATCGATTGGCGTCGTCAGCCCCATGACCAGGTGCTTGACCCCTGCGTGTGACATGCGGCACACGATGTAGGTAAAGACCTCATCAAATAGTTTGTGATACCGTTCACGAAACCCTTGGTAGAGCCGAAGGACCGTAGTGCGACGGCCCTTCAGTCGCGCTGCGCGTCTCATTCCCGGGGATACGCTCGTTCACGACGAATCGTTGCTTCCAACCCTTCGCCGGAGAAACCCTTCATGCAGTCCAACGACGCCCGAACGCTTCTTCAGTGCGCCGTCCCGACCGCCGTTGTCGGCCTGGTCGCCGTCGCCGTCAGCGCCGTGGTCGCCGGCGGCAAGGGCGGGCTCGGCGCTGCCGTCGGCGTGCTCCTCACCGGAGCCGTCATGGGGACGGGGCTGATCATCCTGAATCGCACCGCGCGGCTTCTGCCCCACCTGTTCCAGGCCATGGGTCTACTGCTCTATACGACGCAGATCCTGCTCGTGGCCATTTTCCTTCTGGTGTTCAAGGACACGACGCTCTTCAACACCAGGAGTTTTGCCTTCTCGCTGCTCGCCGCGACCCTCGTGTGGATCGGGGCCCAGGCGCGTGCCTACATGAAGGCGAAGATCCTTTACGTCGATCCCGAGTCCGGAGACGCCAAGAAGTCCACTCCGGCCGGGTCCACGTCATGACCGGTAGGGCCGGGATAAATGGTCGCGCGCTCACCTGCTATCGTCCGGTGCCATCTGAGGTGCAGCGGACGCAGGCAGCCGAATCCCCGGGTCCCACGGGTTCGAATCGGCTTCCGGTGCAGTTGACGCCTGCGATGACCGCCGGCCTGCGGCCGGCCTGCCGCACCCCTATCCGTAAGTCCAGTCCAGTGCCGTTCCGTGGCTGTGCGCCGCGCCGACACAACGAGGTTGCCGTACCTATGCGCCACGCTGAAGGAGCTCGCGGTGAGTGCTGACCAGACGCTGCTCGCCTTCGAGACCGATTGCCACATCTTCGAAGGGTGTGGCTTCCCGGCCCCGGGACTCCACTCGTTCGTCTTCGAGCCGCTTTTCAAGATCGGCGGCTTCGAGTTCAACAAGCCGATGCTGCTGGCCCTGGTGGGCTCGCTCGTCGTCGTGGGGTTCTTCTGGGCGGCGTTCGGCAAGGCCAAGGTGGTCCCGGGCAAGCTTCAGATGATCGGTGAGACGGGCTACGACTTCGTCCGCCGTGGAATCGTCTACGAGGCGCTCGGAAAGAAGCAGGGCGACAAGTACGTCCCCTTCATGGTCTCGCTGTTCTTCTTCGTCTGGATCATGAACCTCTGGTCGATCATCCCGGTGGCCCAGTTCCCGGTGACGTCGATCATTGCCTACCCCGCCGGCCTGGCCCTGGTCGTCTACGTCATGTGGGTCTTCCTGACCTTCAAGAAGCATGGCTTCGCGGGCGGCTGGAAGAACATCACCGGCTACAACAAGGAGCTGGGCTGGGTTCTGCCGCTGATCGTGGTGATCGAGGCGCTGTCGAACCTGATCATTCGCCCCTTCACCCACGCGGTCCGGCTCTTCGCCAACATGTTCGCCGGTCACCTGCTGATCGTGATGTTCACCATCGCCAGCTGGTACCTGATGAACGGCATCGGCATCGCCTACGCGGGTGCGTCGTTCCTGATGACGGTCGCGATGACCGCATTCGAGCTCTTCATCCAGGCAGTCCAGGCGTACATCTTCGTCCTCCTGGCCACCAGCTACATCCAGGGCGCGCTCTCCGAGCACCACTGAGCCAGCCCGCTCCCGCCCCGCAGCACAACAAACCCAGCCACACAGCCGTCCGGTGGCCAACCCCCACCGGTCCGTGAAAGAGAAGGAAGAACCGGCATGTCCGCTCTCCAGACCCTCGCCTCCGCCGACGCCTTCACCGGCAGCGCCAGCGCGATCGGCTACGGCCTGGCCGCCATCGGCCCGGGCGTCGGCGTCGGCATCATCTTCGGTAACGGCACCCAGGCCCTGGCCCGTCAGCCCGAGGCGGCCGGCCTCATCCGCACCAACCAGATCATGGGCTTCGCCTTCTGTGAGGCGCTCGCCCTCATCGGCATCGTCATGGGCTTCGTGTTCAAGTAAACCGACCCAAGCGACAACCCCTTTTCGACGAAAGGCACTGATGTGTACGCCCTGACGCGGCTGGCGTCCGAGGAGATGGAGAACCCTCTCCTCCCGCCGATGCCAGAGCTCATCATCGGCCTGATCGCCTTCCTCATCGTCTTCGGGTTCCTCGGCAAGAAGCTCCTCCCGAACATCAACAAGGTTCTGGAGGAGCGCCGGGCGGCCATCGAGGGCGGCATGGAGAAGGCCGAGGCCGCACAGGCCGAGGCTCAGCAGGTTCTCGAGGACTACCGGGCCCAGCTCGCCGACGCCCGCCACGAGGCCGCGCGTCTGCGCCAGGAGGCGCAGGAGCAGGGCGTCGCGCTGATCGCCGAGATGCGCTCCGAGGGTCAGCGGCAGCGTGAGGAGATCATCGCCGCCGGTCACGCCCAGGTCGAGGCCGACCGCAAGTCCGCCGCGGCCGCGCTGCGCCAGGACGTCGGTCAGCTGGCCATCGACCTGGCCGGCAGGATCGTCGGCGAGTCCCTCACCGAGGCCGAGCGCCAGAGCCGGACCATCGACCGCTTCCTCGACTCGCTCGAGGTCAAGGCGGCCGACGAGACGAAGGCCGAGGCAAGCCGATGAGCCTTGCGAGCCGGGAGGCCCTGGCCTCCGCACGGGAGCGCCTCGACGCGCTTGCGGACAACACCGCCGTGGACGCGGTCAAGCTCGCCGATGAGCTCGCGGCCGTCACCGCGCTGCTCGACCGCGAGGTCTCGCTGCGTCGTGTCCTCACCGACCCGGCACAGACCGGCGAGGCCAAGGCCGAGCTGGCCCGGCGCCTGCTGGGCGGCCAGGTGGGCGGCGAGTGCGCCGACCTGGTGGCCGGCATGGTCCGCTCCCGCTGGTCGCGTTCGCGCGACCTGGTGGACGCGATCGAGGAGCTGGCCAGCGGTGCCGAGCTCATCGCCGCCGAGCGCGCCGACGACCTGGACGACGTCGAGGACGAGCTGTTCCGCTTCGGCCGGATCGCCACGTCGAACCCGGAGCTGCGTGCGGCTCTGACCGACAAGGTCGCGGACAAGGCCGCCAAGGCGACCCTGGTGCGCGAGCTGCTGGGCGGCCGGGCCAACCCGGTCACCGAGCGCCTCGTCGCCCGCCTGGTGACCGCGCCGCGTGGCCGTAGCCTGGAAGGCGGGCTCAACGCCCTCTCCAAGCTGGCCGCCGAGCGCCGTGACCGGATGGTCGCGGAGGTCGTCTCCGCGGTGCCGCTGAGCGATCAGCAGAAGCAGCGCCTCGGTGACGCGCTGGCCAAGCTGTACGGGCGACGCGTCCACCTGAACCTGGACATCGACCCCGAGGTCCTCGGTGGTGTCCAGGTGCGGATCGGCGACGAGGTCATCAACGGCACCATCGCGGACCGGCTCGCCGACGCGAGCCGCCGTATGGCCGGCTGACCAGCCACCAACTCAAGAGCAAACTGACGGCCCGAGTTGGGTCGACGGTGTCCTCTGGGGGCCCAGAGCAGCGCGGCTGCTGTGGGAGAACGTCCCCAGACCCCCAGAATTACTTCGGGCCCAACAAGGAGAGCAGGGAACCCAAATGGCGGAGCTCACGATCCGGCCGGAGGAGATCCGGGACGCACTGGAGAACTTTGTCCAGGCGTACAAGCCGGACGCGGCCTCGCGCGAGGAGGTCGGTACGGTCAGCCTTGCCGGCGACGGCATCGCGAAGGTCGAGGGTCTTCCCTCGGCCATGGCGAACGAGCTGCTGCGGTTCGAGGACGGCACCCTCGGTCTCGCCCTCAACCTTGAGGAGCGCGAGATCGGTGCGGTCGTCCTCGGCGAGTTCAGCGGCATCGAGGAGGGCCAGCCGGTGCAGCGCACCGGTGAGGTGCTCTCCGTCGCGGTCGGCGAGGGTTACCTCGGCCGCGTCGTCGACCCGCTGGGCAACCCGATCGACGGCCTCGGCGAGATCGCGACCGAGGGCCGCCGCGCCCTCGAACTGCAGGCCCCCGGCGTCATGGTCCGCAAGTCGGTCCACGAGCCGATGGAGACCGGCTACAAGGCCGTCGACGCGATGACCCCGGTCGGCCGCGGTCAGCGTCAGCTGATCATCGGTGACCGTCAGACCGGCAAGACCGCGCTGGCCATCGACACGATCATCAACCAGCGCGACAACTGGCGTTCGGGCGACCCGAACAAGCAGGTCCGCTGCATCTACGTCGCCATCGGCCAGAAGGGCTCCACCATCGCCTCCGTGCGAGGTGCCCTGGAGGAGGCCGGCGCCCTCGAGTACACGACGATCGTCGCGGCTCCGGCGTCCGACCCGGCCGGCTTCAAGTACCTCGCGCCGTACACCGGCTCGGCCATCGGCCAGCACTGGATGTACCAGGGCAAGCACGTCCTGATCGTCTTCGACGACCTGTCGAAGCAGGCCGACGCCTACCGTGCCGTCTCCCTGCTGCTGCGCCGCCCGCCGGGCCGTGAGGCCTACCCGGGTGACGTCTTCTACCTGCACTCGCGTCTGCTGGAGCGCTGCGCCAAGCTCTCCGACGAGATGGGTGCCGGTTCGATGACCGGTCTGCCGATCGTCGAGACCAAGGCGAACGACGTGTCGGCGTTCATCCCGACCAACGTCATCTCCATCACCGACGGCCAGTGCTTCCTGGAGTCGGACCTCTTCAACGCCGGTCAGCGCCCCGCGCTGAACGTCGGTATCTCGGTCTCCCGTGTCGGTGGCTCCGCCCAGCACAAGGCCATGAAGCAGGTCTCCGGCCGCCTCCGTGTGGACCTCGCCCAGTTCCGTGAGCTGGAGGCCTTCGCCGCCTTCGGTTCCGACCTGGACGCTGCCTCCAAGGCCGCCCTGGAGCGCGGTAAGCGCATGGTCGAGCTGCTGAAGCAGGGCCAGTACGCCCCGTACGCCACCGAGGACCAGGTCGTCTCCATCTGGGCCGGCACCACCGGCAAGATGGACGACGTTCCGGTCGAGGACATCCGTCGCTTCGAGCGTGAGCTGCTGGACCACCTCCACCGCGAGAACAAGGGTCTGATGACCTCGATCCGCGAGGGCGGCAAGATGTCCGACGACACCCTCCAGGCCGTGGGTGACGCGATCGCGTCCTTCAAGCAGCAGTTCGAGACCTCGGACGGCAAGCTGCTGGGCGAGGGCTGAGCATGGGTGCCCAGCTCCGGGTCTACAAGCGACGGATCAAGTCCGTCACTGCGACCAAGAAGATCACCAAGGCGATGGAGATGATCGCCGCCTCGCGCATCGTCAAGGCACAGCGCCAGGTGGCCGCGTCCACTCCGTACGCCAGTGAGCTCACCCGGGCAGTGACCGCGGTTGCCACCGGCTCCAACACCAGGCACGCCCTGACCACCGAGGTCGAGAACCCGGTCCGGGTCGCGGTCCTGCTCGTCACGAGCGACCGCGGTCTGGCCGGTGGCTACTCGTCCAACGCGATCAAGGCTGCCGGTCAGCTGGCCGCCCGCCTCAAGGCCGAGGGCAAGGACGTCGAGACGTACGTCGTCGGCCGCAAGGGCGTCGCGTACTACGGCTTCCGCGAGCTCCCGGTCGCCGGGTCGTGGACGGGCTTCACCGACAGCCCGACCTACGCCGACGCCAAGCGCGTCGCCGGTCCGCTGATCGAGGCGGTCCAGCGGGAGACGGCCGAGGGCGGCGTGGACGAGCTGCACATCGTCTTCACGGAATTCGTGTCGATGATGACGCAGACGCCGGTCGACAAGCGGCTGCTGCCGCTGAGCCTCGAGGTCACCGAGGACGAGGAGTCGGAGACGGCCAAGGACAGGATCCTGCCGCTGTTCGACTTCGAGCCCTCGGACGAGGCCGTGCTCGACGCACTGCTCCCGCGGTACGTCGAGTCCCGGATCTACAACGCCCTGCTTCAGGCCGCCGCTTCCGAGCACGCGGCCCGTCGCCGGGCGATGAAGTCGGCGACCGACAACGCCGAAGATCTCATCAAGTCGCTCACGCGGCTTGCCAACGCGGCCCGACAGGCCGACATCACCCAGGAAATCAGCGAGATCGTCGGTGGTGCCAGTGCTCTGGCCGACGCGACCGCGGGGAGTGACCGATAAATGACCACCACTGTTGAGACGGCCGCCGCGACGGGCCGCGTCGCCCGGGTCATCGGCCCGGTCGTCGACGTGGAGTTCCCCGTCGACGCGATGCCGGAGATCTACAACGCCCTGACCGTCGAGGTCTCCGACCCGGCCGAGGCCGGCAAGAAGAAGATCCTGACGCTCGAGGTCGCGCAGCACCTGGGCGAGGGCGTCGTGCGCGCCATCGCCATGGAGCCCACCGACGGCCTGGTCCGCCAGGCCGTGGTGACCAACACCGGCGACGGCATCACCGTGCCCGTCGGCGACGTCACCAAGGGCCGGGTGTTCAACACCCTCGGCAAGATCCTGAACGACCCCGAGGCCGAGTCCGAGGTCACCGAGCGCTGGTCCATCCACCGCAAGGCCCCGGCGTTCGACCAGCTCGAGTCGAAGACCGAGATGTTCGAGACGGGTCTGAAGGTCGTCGACCTTCTCACCCCGTACGTCAAGGGCGGCAAGATCGGTCTGTTCGGTGGTGCCGGTGTCGGCAAGACCGTTCTGATCCAGGAAATGATCATGCGTGTGGCGAAGCTGCACGAGGGCGTTTCCGTCTTCGCCGGCGTGGGTGAGCGCACCCGTGAGGGCAACGACCTCATCCACGAGATGGCGGACTCCGGCGTTCTGGACAAGACCGCGCTGGTCTTCGGCCAGATGGACGAGCCCCCGGGCACCCGTCTGCGCGTCGCCCTGGCCGGTCTGACCATGGCGGAGTACTTCCGCGATGTGCAGAAGCAGGACGTGCTGTTCTTCATCGACAACATCTTCCGCTTCACCCAGGCCGGTTCCGAGGTCTCCACGCTGCTCGGCCGCATGCCGTCCGCCGTGGGTTACCAGCCGAACCTCGCCGACGAGATGGGCCTCCTCCAGGAGCGCATCACCTCGACCCGTGGTCACTCGATCACCTCCATGCAGGCGATCTACGTCCCCGCGGACGACCTGACCGACCCGGCCCCGGCGACGACCTTCGCCCACCTGGACGCCACGACCGTTCTGTCGCGTCCGATCTCGGAGAAGGGCATCTACCCGGCGGTCGACCCGCTGGACTCGACGTCCCGCATCCTGGACCCGCGCTACATCACGGCGGAGCACTACGCCGCGGCCTCCCGCGTCAAGGGGATCCTCCAGAAGTACAAGGACCTCCAGGACATCATCGCGATCCTCGGTATCGACGAGCTGGGCGAAGAGGACAAGCTGGTCGTCCACCGCGCCCGTCGCGTCGAGCGCTTCCTGTCGCAGAACACCCACGCGGCGAAGCAGTTCACCGGTGTCGACGGTTCGGACGTTCCGCTGGACGAGTCCATCGCCGCGTTCAACGCGATCTGCGACGGTGAGTTCGACCACTTCCCGGAGCAGGCCTTCTTCATGTGCGGTGGCCTCGAGGACCTCAAGAAGAACGCCAAGGAGCTGGGCGTCTCCTGATCCCGGGGCTCCTTCGAGCCCTGCGATCGACGGTCCGGGGGCGGGGCACTCCCGCCCCCGGACCGTACGTCCCCTATTCTTTGACCCAACACCCGCCGTACCCGGCGGGTGGAGACCCGAGGAGCCACGTTGGCTGCTGAGTTGCACGTCGAGCTGGTCGCGGCGGACCGAAGCGTCTGGTCCGGCGAGGCCACTCTGGTCATCGCGCGTACCACATCGGGTGACATCGGCGTCATGCCCGGCCACCAGCCGCTGCTCGGTGTGCTGGAGTCCGGCCCGGTGACCATCAAGACCGCCGACGGCGTCGTCGTCGCCGCGGTGCACGGTGGGTTCATCTCCTTCGCCGACGACAAGCTCTCGCTGCTCGCCGAGATCGCGGAGCTCGCCGACGAGATCGACATCGAGCGCGCCGAGCGGGCGCTCGAGCGGGCCAAGTCGGAGGCCGACGCGGCCGCCGAGCGGCGCGCCGATGTCCGGCTGAAGGCGGTCACGGGCGTTCACTAGCCCCGATCCGCTTCGAGTACGACCCTCAGCCGCGGGCCGGCCTGGAATAACTCCAGGGCGGTCCGCGGCTGAGGCAATAACGCAGGTGCGGTTGCTCTAGATGATGCGAGGAGGTCGGTGGAGATGGTCCTCGCTCTGCTCGTGAGCGGCGTCGTCGTCCTGCTGGTGCTGTTGGGGCTCTTCGTCTTCGGGCTGCGGAGACGGCTGATCCAGCGTTCCGGCGGCACCTTCGACTGCAGCCTGCGCTGGAACGTTCCGGAGCACGACCCCGAGCCCGCCGGCAAGGGCTGGATCTACGGGGTCGCCCGCTACAACGGCGACCGCGTCGAATGGTTCCGCGTCTTCTCCTACGCCCCCCGGCCGCGCCGGATGCTGGAGCGGGACTCCATCGAAATCATCGAGCGCCGCACCCCCCAGGGCGAGGAGGAGCTGGCGCTCCTTTCGGACGCCGTGGTGCTCGTCTGTCTCCACCGGGGGACGCGACTGGAGCTGGCCATGAGCGAGGACGCGCTGACCGGCTTCCTGGCCTGGCTGGAGGCGGCGCCTCCGGGGCAGAGGGTGAACGTCGCCTAGGCGTTCGTCTTCTCCTTCGAGGGCTCTTCCTTGGGCCAGAGCGTGTAGCTTCCCGCGATCGCCAGGTTGATGCCGATCACCAGCAGCATCTTGGTCTGCCAGTTCCGCAGCGAGCTGATGTCGCCCGAGCCCACGTACCAGACGGCGCATTGCAGCAGGCCGAGCGCCACGACCGCCGCGAGGATCCAGCGGCCGGCGGTCCTCCACTCGTGGACGGCGCGCTCCTTGCCGTACTTCGGCGGCTTGACCGGCGGCGGCCCGCCCGCGAAGCGGTGGGCGAAGCGCCGGTCGGCCCATTTGACGGTGGAGTGGCCGAGCCCCACCGAGAAGCCCAGGTAGACGGCGGCCAGCCCGTGCTTCCAGTCGGCGGTCGCGCCGTTCCTCAGATCGATCGCGGTGGCGATCAGCAGCACCAGCTCCAGCACCGGCTCCAGCAGCAGTACCGCGACCCCCGCACGCGGCATACGGGCCAGGTAGCGGAGGCCGAGCCCGGCTGCCAGCAGGATCCAGAAACCGGTCTCACAGACGACGATCAGCGTGACGATCACGGTTCCCTCCCTTTCCTCACCTCCAGACTGACCGCCGCGACCTGCGGTTTCTTCGCCCGGTGTGAGGATCCGGGGCTGCATCCTTCGATGTACTCCCCGCCTTCCGGCCCGGCGCCGAAGGCGAGGACCGCGCGGTCGGTGACGTGCTGAGATGGACCCGTGCCCCGCAGCCTTCCCCTCCGTCCGCCCGACCGTGTCGACGCGGCCATCGCCGTCACCGGGCTGCTCGGCGGGCTCCTGCTGTACGCGCTGGGGCTGATCAGCCACGCCGCCCTGCCGGGAGTGCCGCGGCGGCTCGCGCTGCTCGCCCTCGTCGTGATGGCGGGCGCGGAGCTGCTGCGGCGCGGGGCACCGCTGGTGGCGCTGGGCATCGGGACGGCCGCCCTGACCCTGGACGTCCTCGCGGGCAGCCTCATCGCCAACGTCGGGATGTTCACCGATCTCGTCTACGCGGCCGTGCTCTACGGCCCGCCCGCCGCCTACCGGTTCATCCCCCGGGCCACCGAGGTGCTCACCGTGGTCGGCACGCTGCTGGCCGTCGCGCTGATGCGCGAGCCCGCCGCGCTGCTGGTCGGCATCGCGCTGGCCGTGCTGACCGTCGTCCCCGCCTGGACCGGAGTGGGCGTACGGGTGCACCGCGACGCCGCCGAGGCCGCCCGGCTGACGGCGGAGCGGACCGCGCTGCTGGCGGAGCTGGACCGGCGCGAGGCCGTGTCCGCCGAACGGGCCCGGATGGCACGGGAGCTGCACGACATGGTCGCGGGCCATCTGTCGGCCATCGCCATCCACTCCTCGGCCGCGCTGTCGATCGACGAGCCGGGGGCCTCCCGGGAGGCGCTCGGGGTGATCCGGGAGAACAGCGTCCAGGGCCTGGCGGAGATGCGCCGGCTGATCGGCCTGCTGAGGGAGACGGCCGGCGCGGACCAGCCCGCCCCCACGCCCCGGCTCGACGGGCTCGACGCCCTGCTGGAACGGGCCCGCACCAGCGTCCGGGACGACCGCTTCTCCTTCGTACTGCGCGACGGGCGGGGAACGGGCGCGCTGCCCGTGCCGGTGGAGCTCGCGGCGTACCGGATCGTCCAGGAGTCGCTGACGAACGCGGTGAAGCACGCCGCCTCGGGCGAGGTGGCCGTGGAGCTGGAGCGGGTGGCCGGCGGCGGCCCGCTGACCGTCCGGGTGACGAGCCCCCTGGGCGCGGCCCGCCCGGGACCGAGGGCGCCGGGCGCGGGCGCCGGGCTCGTCGGCATGCGGGAGCGCGTCGCGCTGCTGAACGGGGAGTTCGAGGCGGGGCCGGTGGACGGGACATGGACGATCCGGGCGGTGCTGCCCGTGGACGAGGAGAGGTCGGAGAAGTCATGACAGGGTCGGTACGGGTCCTCGTCGCCGAGGACCAGGCCGCGGTGCGGTCCGGGCTGGTGCTCATCCTGCGCTCGTCGCCCGGTATCGAGGTCGTCGGGGAGGCGGCCGACGGCGAGGAGGCCGTGCGGCTGGCCCGGGAGCTGCGCCCCGACGTGGTGCTGATGGACATTCAGATGCCCCGGCTGGACGGGGTGTCCGCCACCCGGCTGGTCACCGCCGAGGGGATCGCCGATGTGCTGGTGCTGACCACCTTCGACCTCGACGAGTACGTCTTCGGCGCGCTGCGGGCGGGCGCGGCCGGCTTCCTGCTGAAGGACAGCGAGGCGGCGGAGCTGGTGGCGGCCGTACGGACGGTGGCCCGGGGCGAGGGGATGATCTCACCGGCCGTCACCCGCCGGCTCATCGCGGAGTTCGCGCGCCCCGCGCCCGTCCGCCCGGAGCCCGGGGACGGCGCGGCCGCGCTGGAGACGCTCACCCGTCGGGAACGGGAGGTGCTGGTGTGCCTGGGGGAGGGGCTGTCGAACGCGGAGGTCGCGGGGCGGCTGGGGATGGCCGAGGCGACGGTGAAGACGCATGTGAGCAGGCTGCTGGCGAAGCTGGAGCTGCGCAGCCGGGTACAGGCCGCGGTGCTGGCCCGGGAATGGGGTCTGGTCCAGACCTCTTGACCATTGGTACGGACCTTCTTACGCTCCCCTCACAACGCGCACCCCCCACCCTGTTCTGGCCCTCACCCGAGGAGCACGCCGTGCACACAGGAATCCCGGGACACGCAACCCTTCACCCTCATCTCCGCCTTCTCGGACATGGCCGCTTACGGGCCGTCATCGCGGCCCTCGCCGCCCTGCTGCTCCCCATCGGCCTGATCGTCGGCCTGGCCGCCCCGGCCCATGCCGCCGCCTCCGCGACGGCGGCATTCGTCAAGACCTCCGACTGGGGGACGGGCTTCCAGGGCGCCTGGACCATCAAGAACACCGGCACGACCGCCATCGACTCCTGGACCGTCGAGTGGGACTTCCCCGCCACGACGACGGTCGGCTCCTACTGGGACGCCCTGGTCAGCAGCTCCGGAACGCACTTCACCGGCAAGAACCGCGAGTACAACGGCACGATCGCGCCCGGCGCGAGCGTCACCTTCGGCTTCGTCGCCGCCGGGGACGGCAGCCCCACCGGCTGCAAGGTCAACGGCGCCGGCTGCGACGGCTCCTCCCCCGGCGGCGAAGGGCCGGGCGCGCCGGGCACCCCGACGGCCTCGTCCGTCACCGCGAACAGCGTCGCGCTGAAGTGGACGGCCGCGACGAGCGGCAAGGGCATCAAGAACTACGACGTCCACCGCTCCGGGACGAAGGTCGCGACGGTCGCCAAGCTCGCCTACACCGACTCCGGGCTGAGCGCGGGCACCGAGTACACCTATACGGTCGTCGCCCGCGACACCGCCGACCGGACCGGCCCGGCCAGCGCCCCGCTGACCGTGCGGACCACGGGCGGAGGCGGCGGCGACCCCCAGCCGGGCGGCGACTACGCCAAGGTCGGCTACTTCGTGCAGTGGGGGATCTACGGGCGCGGCTACACCGTGAAATCCCTGGACGCCACGGGCGCCGCCGCGAAGCTCACCCACCTCAACTACGCCTTCTCCAATATCGACCCCGTCAATCTGACCTGCCTCAACGGTGTCACCAAGGCCACTACTCCCAACCCTCAGGACCCCAGCCAGGGGGACGGCGCCGGTGACTCCTGGGCCGACTACGAGAAGGGCTTCGGCGCGGGCGAGTCCGTCGACGGCGTGGGCGACACCTGGGACCAGAAACTGGCCGGCAACTACAACCAGCTGAAGAAGCTCAAGGCCAAGCACCCCAAGCTGAAGATCAATATGTCGATCGGCGGCTGGACGTACAGCAAGTACTTCTCGGACGTCGCGAAGACGGACGCGTCGCGGCAGAAGTTCGTGAAGTCCTGCGTCGACATGTACATCAAGGGCGATCTGCCCGTGTCGAACGGCCGTGGCGGCCCCGGCACGGCGGCCGGGATCTTCGACGGCTTCGACATCGACTGGGAGTGGCCGGGCTCGGACGGCCACGCCGGCAACCACGTCTCCAAGGACGACAAGGCCGACAACCTGCTGCTGTTCGCCGAGTTCCGCAAGCAGTTGGACGCGCTGAGCGCTACGACGGGGAAGAAGTACCTGTTGACCGCCTTCACTCCGGCCGACCCGGCGAAGATCGACGCGGGCTGGGACATCACCACCAAGGACGGCACGCCCAGCGTCTTCGACTACATGGACTTCGCCAACGTCCAGGGCTACGACTTCCATGGCTCGGGCAGCGACAACAGCTGGGAGCCCAACCGTACGGGCCACCAGGGGAATCTGTACGCGGACGCGAAGGACCCGTACAGCACGAAGTTCAGCGTGGACAAGACCGTCCAGACCTATCTCGACGCGGGCGTCGACCCCCGCAAGGTCGTCCTGGGGCTGGCCTTCTACGGCCGAGGCTGGCAGCAGGTCGCGGACGGCGGCGCGCACGGTGTCTGGCAGGCGGCGGGGGGCGCGGCCCCGGGCCAGTTCCCGGAGGAGTCCGGGACGCGCGGCTACGACAATCTGCTGGCGTCCGTGCCGAATCTGACCGTCTACCACGACGAGGCGTCGGTGGCGACGTACGGGTACACCGGGGACGGTGGGCAGTGGTGGACGTTCGACGACGCGTGGTCGATAGGGAAGAAGACGGCGTGGCTGAAGGGGAAGAAGCTGGGTGGGGTGATGATCTGGGAGATGTCGGGGGACAGCGGGACGCTGATGACGGCGGTTGACAGCGGGCTGAGGTAGCGCCCGGGTAGCGCCTGCGCCAGGGGTCCCAGGGGGGCTGCGCCCCTGGGACCCCTGGTCGTCAACGGTTCTCGCCCGGCACCCACAGCACGTCCCCGACCTCCCGGTTGGCGCTGCGAGCCAGGATGAAGAGCAGGTCCGACAGCCGGTTCAGATATGTCGCCGTCAGGTGATTCATCGTGTCACCGTGCATCTCCAGCGCCGCCCACGTCGACCGCTCCGCCCGCCGTGCCACCGTGCACGCCTGGTGCAGCAGTGCCGCGCCCGGTGTGCCTCCGGGCAGGATGAAGCTGCGCAGCTTCTCCAGGGGCTCCAGGAAGTGGTCGCAGTCCGCCTCCAGCCGGTCGATGTAGGACTGCTCGACCCGCAGCGGCGGGTACTTGGGGTTCTCCACCACGGGGGTCGCCAGATCCGCGCCCACGTCGAAGAGGTCGTTCTGCACCCGGACGAGGACCTTCACGATCTCCTCGGGCAGCTGCCCGAGCGCGATGGCCACCCCGATCGCGGCGTTCGCCTCGTTGGCGTCGGCGTAGGCCGCGATCCTGGTGTCGGTCTTGACGGTGCGGCTCATGTCGCCCAGGGCCGTTGTGCCGTCGTCGCCGGTGCGGGTGTAGATGCGCGTCAGATGGACCATGGGTACGAGCCTAGCTATTCCCCCAGCTACCGCTGGGAGGTTCCCCCGCCCGCCCCGCGGAAGTACCGTGCGCCGGCCGCCACCGAGACGGCCATCAGTATCAGGGCCGTCAGGGCGCCGCGGGCCAGTGCCGGGTCGGAGTAGTGGCCGACGAACGCGGCGCGGACCGCGTCGACCAGATAGCGCAACGGCATCACATGAGAGAGGGTGTCGAGCCAGCCGGGCGCGAGGGACATGGGCAGCAGCAGGCCGGAGAGCAGCATGGTCGGCATGGTGGCCGTGTTGACGAGCGGGGCGAAGGACATGGGGGCGGCGGCCTTCATGGCCAGGGTGTAGGACAGGGCCGCCAGCGAGAGGGCCAGCGCCGCCGTGAAGGCGAAGCCCAGCAGGACGCCGGGCAGCGGTGCCCGCAGCCCCATGGCCACGGCGACGAGGACGATCACGACGGCCTGCGCGGTGAGCAGCGCGGCGTCCTTCAGGACGCGCCCCAGCAGCAGGGCGAGCCGGCTGACCGGGGTCACCCGCATCCGGTCGACGATGCCGTGCTGTTTTTCGATGATCAGGCCCATGCCCGCGAAGGACGCGCCGAACAGGGCGAGTTGCAGCAGCAGGCCGGGGACCAGGACCTGCCAGGAGGACCCCGCGCCGCCGCCGAGCGGCATGTCGGTGAGCAGCGGGCCGTAGAGGACGAGGTAGAGCACGGGCATCAGCGCGCCGAAGGTCATGGCGGCCTTCGAGCGCAGGGTCTGGCGGGCGTACCGGCCGAAGACCAGGGCGGTGTCGGAGAGGAGGGTGCGCACGGGGCCTGGCTCCTGGTGGGCTAGACGGCTACGGGGGTGGTGTCCTGGGCGGCCGGGCCGCGCCCGGTGATGGCGTGGAAGGCGGTCTCCAGCGTGGCGTCGGGGGAGCCGGCGTGGCGGGTCTTCAGTCCGGCGGGGGTGCCCTCGGCGACGATCGTGCCCTTGTCGATGACGACCAGCCGGTCGGCGAGCGCGTCGGCCTCGTCGAGGTAGTGGGTGGTGAGGACGACCGTCGTGCCCCATTCGGCGCGGATGCGACGCACGAGGTCCCAGAGGTCCGCGCGGCTGCCGGGGTCGAGGCCGGTGGTGGGCTCGTCGAGGAAGAGCACCTCGGGCCGGTGGGTGAGGGCCATGGCGATGTCGAGCCGGCGCCGCTGCCCGCCGGAAAGGGTGGCGCACGGCCGCTCCAGGAGCCCGGTCAGGCCGAGCTCCCGCGCCAGCTCCCCGGCGCGCTCCTCGGCCCGGGCCTTGCGCAGCCCGTAGAGCCGCCCCTGGGTGACCAGTTCCTCTCGGACGGAGACGGCCGGGTCGACGCCGCCGGACTGGGCGACGTGGCCGATGCGGCGGCGCACTCCCGCGGGGTCGCAGGCGAGGTCGTGACCGGCGACGGTCGCGGTGCCGCCGGTGGGGGAGAGGAGCGTGGTGAGCATGCGCAGGGTCGTGGTCTTGCCCGCGCCGTTGGGGCCGAGGAGGCCGAGGATCTCGCCGCGCCGGACGGTCAGGTCGATGCCGCGCACGGCCTCGACGGGGCCGCGCGGGCTCGGGTAGGTCCGGGCGAGCCCGGACGTGCGGATGCTGTCGGAGCTGTCCATGCCCCAAGAAAAGCAGAGTCGCTGAAAGTTTGCAATGGCTCCAAGTTTTCAGTGGATACAGCGAAGCTACGATGAGGGCATGACAGGAGAAGGGCTCAGGGAGCGGAAGAAGCGCCAGACCAGGCAGCACATCTCGGACATCGCGACCGGCCTGTTCCTGGAGCACGGCTTCGTCACGGTGACGATCGCGGACATCGCCTCGGCCGCCGAGGTCTCCGTCAATACCGTTTACAACTATTTCGGGTCGAAAGAGGACCTCTTCCTCGACCGCGAGGACGACGCCGTCGAGTGGCTCGCCTCCGCCGTCCGGGGCCGCCGGGCGGGGGAGTCCCCGGCCGCGGCCGTGCTGCGCGCCCTGCGCGCGGAGGTGGTGGCCGTCTCGCCGAGGGTGGGGCTCATCGACGGGTACGAGCGGTTCATGCGCGTCATCGAGGAGTCGCAGGCCCTCCGCTCCCGGGTCTTCGACATGCGGCGCCGCGCCACCGATCTGCTGGCCGACGTGCTCACCGAGGAGGCCCGGGAGGCGGACGAGGCTGGTGAGGCCGGGGAGGGCGCCGGACCGCTGCCCGCGCTGGTGGCCGGTCAGCTGGGCTGGATCCAGGCACATGTCGTCGAGCACATCCAGCGCGAGCTGGTGGCGGGGAGCACCGCCGCCGAGGCGTCCCGTTCGGCCCTCGTCGTCCTCGACGAGATCGAGGGGATGCTGAGCGACCGTCTGCTGGAGTACGGCGTCCGTCCCGCCGTCTGACCCGGCCCCGCCCTGTGTCCCCAGGGGCTCCCGGGGCCCGGGTGGCCCAACTGCGGGGTGTGGCCCGGCCGGTGGCCGTCTCAGTGTGATGTCCGTCATCCGGGACGTGACGCGCATCTCTTACCGCCCAACGGCGCCCCCGTGAACGCTAAGGTCCGGGCGGAGAGCCGTAAATGAACAGATTCATGCACAGGGAGTAAGGGGACAGCCGTGGCCAAGAAGCTCGCCGTCATCGGTGCCGGACTGATGGGCTCGGGAATCGCCCAGGTCTCCGCCCAGGCGGGATGGGACGTCGTGCTGCGGGACGTCACCGACGAGGCCCTGAAGCGCGGGACGGACGGCATCAAGGCCTCGTACGACAAGTTCGTCTCCAAGGGCAAGCTGGAGGCCGCCGCCGCCGAGCAGGCGCTGGCCCGGATCACCACCACCACCGATCTGGACGCGGCCGCCGACGCCGACATCGTCGTGGAGGCGGTGTTCGAGGACATCGAGACCAAGCAGGGCATCTTCCGCGCCCTGGACGGTCTGGTGCGGGACGAGGCCGTGCTGGCCTCCAACACCTCCGCCATCCCGATCACCAAGATCGCGGCCGCCACGAAGCGCCCCGAGCGCGTCGTCGGCGCGCACTTCTTCTCCCCGGTGCCGATGATGCAGCTGTGCGAGCTGGTGCGCGGCCACAAGACCAGCGACGAGACGCTGGCGAAGACCCGCGAGTTCGCCGAGGGCATCGGCAAGACCTGCATCGTCGTCAACCGCGACGTCGCCGGGTTCGTCACCACCCGCCTCATCGCCGCCCTCGTCGTCGAGGCGACGAAGCTCTACGAGTCGGGCGTGGCCAGCGCCGAGGACATCGACATCGCCTGCAAGCTGGGCTTCGGCCACGCGATGGGCCCGCTGGCCACGGCGGACCTGACGGGCGTGGACATCCTGATGCACGCGACCGAGAACATCTACACCGAGTGCCGGGACGAGAAGTTCGCCTCGCCCGAGCTGATGCGCCGCATGGTCGACGCCGGCGACCTCGGCCGTAAGAGCGGCCAGGGCTTCTACCAGTACTGAGCCCGTACGGCCAGCTCTCTTCACCCTGTGGGGTGAAATAAGTATCGGTTCGCTTACAGACGGCAACTTTGTCGTGTGAGAGGCAGTCAGTTCTTTAGAGCCAGGACCCACCCACACCACGCACCACTCGGGGAGCGCATATGCACATCAGGGGCGACCACGCCGAACTGGTCGTCGGGGGACGCCTCGACGTCCGCAGCGCGGCGGACGCCCGTACGGTCCTGCACTCCGCCCTCGACGCCGGGCGTGGCGACCTGGTCCTGGACCTCACCGAGCTCGACTCCTGGGACGCGACGGGGCTCGGCGTCATCATGGGCGCCCACCGCCGGGCCGGGCGCACCGGCCGGCGGCTGGTCCTGCGCGGGGTGCCCGACCGGATGCAGCGCGTCCTGGTCGCCACCCGGCTCCACCGCATCCTCGCCATCGAGGACGACGCGACGGCCCCGGCCGGCGCCGCCCACCCGGCGCCCCGGCCGGTGACCCGTCAGCACCCGCATCAGCACCCGCAGCGCGGCGGGTGACAGGGGCGCCGGACGAGCCGGACGAGCCCCCCTGAGGTGTGAGTACCCCGATCCTCACGAGACTGTGACGTCCCACGATGACGCGGCACCATCCGCGTCATAGATACTGTGGCGAGGTCTGTTCGGTTTCCCGCCGGCTTCGGCGGGCACCGGGCCGAAGGTCGAAGGAGTGCGGACAGGCCGGAGAGCACGACGGCACGCCACGCATCTTGGGGGCTTCAGAACCATGGACCCGACGAACCGGGGATCCGAGGCATTCCACGACGACGAGCAGTCTTCCGCGGGCGGCCCGCGGAAGCGCCGCCCACCCCGGGAGCCGGCGCAGGCCGATACCGCGCCCGGCGGCCAGGGCCCGGTGCGCGTCGTCCAGCTCGTCTCCGGTGAATATCTCCTGACCGTCAATCCGGTCGACGGCAGCGAGATAGAGCCCTGCCCGCCCGGCTCCCTCCCCGCCCGCCCCGAACGGCACGGCGCCGAGCAGCGCGCCGAGCTGCGCCGCGCCGCCGCGCCCCCGCGGCCCGCCCGCGAGGCCGGCCCCCAGCTGCCCCTGCTGCACCGCGAGGAGGAGCGGGAGAGACTGGGCCGGCTCCTGTCGCGCGGCCGGTCCGTACGGCTCACCGGCCCCGCCGGCTCCGGGCGCAGCGTCCTGCTCGACGCCGTCGCCGAGGACTGCGCGGGCCTCGCGCCCGACGGCGTCGTCCGGCTCAGCGGCTACGGCCGCGCCCCCGGCGATCTGCTCCACGAGCTGTTCGCCGCCGTCCACCACGCCCCGCTGCACCGGCCCGACCGGGCCGGGCTGATGGCCGCGGTGCAGGGCATCGGCGCCGTCGTCGTCCTGGACGACCTGGAGTTCGGCGGGGTCGCGCTCGACGAACTCCTCGACGCCACGCCCGAGTGCGCCTTCGTGTTCTCCGCGACGCCCGACGTCCCCGCCCCCTCGGCCGACTCGCACGTCGAGGAGGTCTTCCTGGGCGGGCTCGGCCGCACCGGCTGCCTGGAGCTGCTGGAGCGCGCCGTGGACCGGGCGCTGACGGACGAGGAGGCCGACTGGGTCGCCGACCTGTGGTTCGAGTCCGAGGGGTTGCCGCTGCGGTTCGTCCAGGCCGGTGCGTTGCTGCGGCTGGGCGCGACGGCCGGCGCGGCCGCGACCGAGGAGTTCGACGCCTTCGGCGAGCGGCCCGCCGGCGAGGACGGGACGTCCGGGCCGGACGGGGAGCGCCCCGTACCGCTGCCCACCCTCGCCCAGGCCGCGGCCCCCGCCACGCTGCTGGCCGCCGCGCTCGGCGAGGCCGCGCGGGAGACCCTGCGCTTCGCCGTCGCCCTCGGCGGCGAGCTGCCCCACCAGGCACACCTCCCCGCCCTCGTGGGGGACACCCACGCCGACGCGGCCGTCGGCGAGCTCCTGGCCTGCGGCCTGATCACGCCCGTCGCCGCGCACTACCGGCTGGCGGCCGGCGTCGCCGACCAGCTGATCGCCGGATACGGCGAGGAGTGGGCCCGGCAGGCGGCCGCCACGGCCCACACGGCCGCCCAGCACTACGCCTGGTGGGCCGGGCACCCGTCCGTCTCGCCCGAGCGGATCGCCGTCGAAGCCGACGCGATCCTCGCCGCCCTGGCCGCGCTGACCGGCGAGGAGGACTCCGGGCACCGGGCGTCCGCCGTGCTGCTGGCCCGTACGGCGGCGCCCGCGTTCGCCGCGGCGCTGCACTGGGGCGCCTGGGAGCGCTGCCTCCGCCACGGCCAGGAGGCGGCGCGGCTCACCGGCGAGGTCGGCGAAGAAGCGTATTTCCACCACGAGTTGGGCGTACTGGCGCTGTGCACCGGCAATCTCGACCGGGCCCGGTCCGAGCTGGAGGCCTCCATCGGGCTGCGCGGCGTCCTCGCGGACAAGCGCGGCACGGTCGCCGGCCGCCGGGCGCTCGCGCTCGTCGCCGACCGCTCCGGCCTGGCCCTGGGCGCCCGCGCGCTGCCCGGGAGCACCCCGGCGCGCCCCGGGGGCGCGGTCCCGCCGCTGCCGCCGCCGCGCGTCGGCGTGGACGGGCGCACGTCCGCCGGTGAGGAGATCCCGGACGCGCGCAGCGAGCAGTCGGCCGCGCCGCCCGCCAAGGCCAAGGTCACGGGCGAGGACACCACGGCGATCATCGGCAGGGTGTCGGGCGGTGCCGCTGCTGCTGCCGCCGCCGCGCCGCCGGTGCCCGGGGCGGCCCCGGCCGCCCCGCGCCCGGCGGGGGTGCGCAAGGGCTCGTGGGCGCAGAAGCTGATGTCCGGCGGCAACCGCCGCAACCTCCTCGCGGCCGGCGCGGGTGCCCTGCTCGCCGCCGTCCTCGGCACCGTCGTCACCCTCGGCGCCGCCTCCGGAGGCGACGCCCCGCCCTCCGGCCCGGTCAAGCCCGGGCAGTCCGCCTCCCAGCAGGACGGCGACGGCGGGCTGAGCGCCGACGAGCCGGCGGCGGGGGAGCCGGGGGCGCCGCAGGTGCCCGCCCGGCGCGGCCGGCAGGGGGAGAAGAAGGGCGACTGGGGCGACGGGTCCGCCTCGCCGCGGCCGTCCGGCTCCGCCAGGCCGTCCACGGACCCGGAGCCCAGCGCCTCGTCCAGCCGGACGCCCACGGGCGATCCTTCGCCCAGCGCCTCGACGAAGACGCCGGGCGGCGACGGGACCAAGACGCCGTCGGACGAGCCGTCGGCGACGAAGTCGCAGGGCGGCGACAAGACGCCCTCGGAGAAGCCCACCCCGTCGAAGGAGCCGAGCCACTCGACCCAGCCGTCGGCCGGCGGCACCAACTCGGCGAGCGGCCCGGCCCCCGGCGGCAAGCCCACCGCGGGCAAGCCGACGGGCGGGACGCCGGTGGCGTAGCGGAAACGGGCGTAGCGGAAACGGGCGTAGCGGAAACGGGCGTAGCGGAAACGGGCGTAGCGGAAACGGCGGACGGGCCGGGGTGGTGACCCCGGCCCGTCCGCCGTTTGTACGCGAGCGTTTGTACGCGAGCGTTTGTACGTGAGGAGGCTCAGAACAGCCGCAGCTTGTCGTCCTCGATGCCGCGCATCGCGTCGTAGTCCAGCACGAGGCAGCCGATGCCGCGGTCCGTGGCGAGCACCCGCGCCTGGGGCTTGATCTCCTGGGCGGCGAAGACGCCGCGCACGGGAGCCAGGTGCGGGTCGCGGTTGAGCAGCTCCAGATAGCGGGTGAGCTGCTCCACGCCGTCGATCTCGCCGCGCCGCTTGAGCTCGACGGCCACCGTGTTGCCCTCGGCGTCCCGGCAGAGGATGTCCACGGGGCCGATCGCCGTCGGGTACTCGCGGCGGATCAGGGTGTAGCCCTCGCCGAGCGTCTCGATGCGGTCCGCCAGCAGCTCCTGGAGGTGCGCCTCGACACCGTCCTTGATCAGCCCCGGGTCGACGCCCAGCTCGTGCGACGAGTCGTGGAGGATCTCCTCCATGGTGATGATCAGCTTCTCGCCCGCCTTGTTGATCACCGTCCACACGTTGTCGTCACCCTCTTTCAGGGTGCACGGCGGCGACATCCAGTTCAGGGGCTTGTAGGCCCGGTCGTCCGCGTGGATGCTGACGCTCCCGTCCGCCTTGACCAGGATCAGACGGGGGGCGGAGGGCAGGTGGGCGGTGAGCCGGCCCGCGTAGTCCACGGAGCAACGGGCGATGACGAGACGCATGGTGGGCCACGCTACTCGACTCCTGCCACTTCACGCGATTCGCCCAGGAAGGGGCCCTACGGCTTTGGCCAGTTGTCGGTGTTCTCCTGGTGGGGCAGCAGTGGCCGGATTACCGTTGAACCGGGCGGTCGCCGTACGGGCACGGGGCGTCGTCGTCCGCTCGCCCATCCCTGAGATCCCCCACGGGGGGTCGCGAGAGGAGAACCCATGTCGCTCGACGTCTCACCGGCCCTCCTCGAACAGGCCGAGCGAGGCGAGGTCGACGAAGCAGAGTTCGTCGACTGCGTCCGGACCTCCCTGCCCTACGCGTGGGAGATGATCAGCTCCCTGGTGGACCGGCTCTCGGCCGAAGGCGGCGAGTTCGCCGACAACCGTACGCCGCCGCCGGACGAGCAGGCGCGTGGCCAGCTGCTGCGCGCGCTGGCGAGTGACGCGATCCGCGGTGCCCTTCAGCGCCACTTCGGGGTGCGCCTGGCGTTCCAGAACTGCCACCGGGTGGCGGTCTTCCCGGTGGCCCCCGCGGCGGACGAGCGGCTGGCCCGTTTCACCTCGATCAGGGGCCAGCTGCTGAACCAGTCGCCGGAGCTCCGCGACTGCTGACGCGTTCCGTGCTGCCGCTCCGGGCGCGGGGAGGTGCGAACGAAGGGGAGCGGCAGCTCCGGCGGGACCGACCGGGGAGCGGCTCAGACGAGCAGCGGCAGCACGTCCGAGCCCAGCCTGCGGAGGTTCTCCTCGGTGGCGGCCAGATCCCCGGAGCCCTCGGCCAGGAGCGCGAAGCGGCGGATGCCCGTGCGCTCGGCGGTGGCCGACAGCCGGTCGGCGCACAGCCGGGGCGGGCCCACCGGATGCAGATCGCAGAGCAGTTCCGTGTACGCCAGCGGGTCCCGCATCCGGCGCTGCCGCCCGTCGACCGTCACATGCGCCGAGAGCCCGTGGTGGAACCAGCCCGGCATGGCCTTCAGCAGCGTCTCCGCCGCCTCGTCCCGCCGGTCCCCGACCTGGACGACGCCCGCCGCCACATGACCGGCCGCCGCGACCTCCTCCCGTGAACGCCCCGCCTCCAGCGCGCACTTGCGCCACAGGGCGACCATCTCGGCCTTCTCCTCGTCCGTGCTGTGCATCCCCAGCAGCATCGGCAGCCCGTGCCCGGCCGCCAGCCGGACGCTCGCGGGCGAGGTGCAGGCGACGATCACTCCCGGGCCGGTGGAGTCCCCGTCCGCGCCCAGGAGTTCGTCGGGGCGCGGTACGACCGGGACCTCCCGGAAGGCGAACCGCTCCCCGGCCGAGCCGACCCGGGGCTCCCGCAGCCACCGCATCAGCAATTCGAGCGATTCCGGGAACCCCTCTTCGTACGCCCCCAGGCCTGAGTTGAACACCTCCAGGTCGACCCACGGCCCGCCGCGGCCGACGCCCAGCACGAACCGTCCGCCGGAGGTGAGATGGAGCAGCGCCGCCTGCTCGCCCAGCGCCACGGGGTGGGTGGTGGGCAGCACGCTCACGGCCGTACCGACCTTGATGGAGCGGGTGCGGCCGAGCAGCAGGGCGGCCAGGGTGACCGCCGACGGGCACACCCCGTACGGCACGAAGTGGTGTTCCGCCAGCCAGACCGCGTCCAGCCCCGCCTCCTCGGCCACCTCGGCCGAGCGGACCGCCCGGTACAGCGCCTCGCCATGGCCCTGGCCCGGGAACTGGGCGGCGAGGACAAACGTTCCTACGCGCATCGCTCTTGTACCTCCTAGCGACCGACGCGGTATCCCCCTGGTGGCAATAACGGCTGACACGTGCCGAAGGTACGGCTGCGCGTGAAGTTTTCATGATGATCGGAGCGCAAGCGCCATAGCGCCGGGGCGACTCCGGGCCGGGCGGGTGACCATGGCGCGTAGGCTGGTCACGACCCGTAGCCGAGTTCCTGCCGAGGTGCCCTGTGTCCCCGCGCCGAAACCGCCCGCGAGGCGGCGCCGCCAGCCAGAGCCCGTTCCCGCGCGCCGAGGGCGGCGAGCGTTACGGCCTGGAGAGCACGGAGCAGTGGCAGGGCGAGGAGTGGACGGTCCGGGCCGTCGGCGGCGGCGCGGCCGCCAAGCACTACCGCTGCCCGGGCTGCGACCAGGAGATCCCGCCCGGGGTGCCGCACCTGGTCGCCTGGCCGCGCTTCGGCGCCGGCGTCGACGACCGGCGGCACTGGCACAAGGCCTGCTGGAACGCGCGGGACCGCCGGAGCGCGCGGCTCCAGCGGTCCCGTAACGCGCCGAGGTACTGAGGGGTACCGAGGGGTACTGAGGGGTCTCTTCAGTCGTCCCGCTAGTCGTCCCGCTAGGCGTCCCGCTTGGCCATCGAGAGGTACGCGCCGCCCAGGGCGGCGCCGGTCACCAGCGTCATGATCCACAGCGGGTCCCAGCCGCCGGGGCCGCTGTCGGCCGTGACGTCGTAGAAGACGCCCAGCTGGTTGGGGATCGAGTAGACCAGCAGCCACGACCGGATCTCGTTCAGATCCGAGGCCACCAGGAACATCGCCAGCACCAGCGGCATCATCACCAGGCCGAGCATCACGGCGATCGCGCCCGCCGAGTGGCGCAGCATCGCGCCGACGGCGAGTGCGAGCACACCGACCAGCGACATGAACAGGCTCACCCCGACCGTGGCCTTCAGCCACTGTCCGGCGGTCGGCACGGCGCCCAGCCGGCCGGCGATGCCCTCGGCGGCCACGGCCACCAGCGTCGTCGCGACCGTGGTGGTCACGAGCGTGAGCAGGAAGAACACGACGGCCTTCGCCGTCAGCACCCGTGCCCGGTCCGGGCAGGCGGTCAGGGTGGTCCGGATCAGCCCCGTGCCGTACTCGGACGACATCGTGAGCACGCCGAGCGTGATGACGCAGATGAGGGAGAGCATCGTGCCGTAGATGCCGAGGACGAGGACGGGCGTCTGATCGGTCCGCGTGGCCGCGGTGGAGTCCGTCGCGCTGACGACGGAGGCGGCGAGCAGCCCTATTCCCACGATGAGCAGCACCATGGTCCCGAGCGTCCACACCGTGGACCGGATCGACCGGATCTTCGTCCACTCGGCGGCGAGGGCGTCGGTGAGCGTCGCCTTCCGGATCGGGATCGGCGACACGTAGCCCCCGAGGGGCTTTTGGCCGGGCCACTGCGGGGTGCTCTGCGCCTGCGGCGCGGGCTGGGACTGGGGGGTGGTCATCGGGCGTCCTCGCTGTCGCGCTTGGTCGGGTCGGCGTCGGCCGCCGCGACCGGGGCGGTGGGCTGCTGCGTCGGCGCGCTCGCCGCGGGCGGCGTCCCGTACCGGTTCGGGCGTTCGCCCGGGAGGACCGGGTAGGCCTGTTCCGCCCAGCCGGCCTGGAGCTGCTGTGCGGGGCCCGGCTGCGGCGTCGGGGCCTGGAAGCCCGAGCGCTGGTCCGCCGTCGAGCGGTAGTCGACCGCGCCCTGCGTCATCCGCATGTACGCCTCCTCCAGGGAGGCCTGGTGCGGGGAGAGCTCCCACAGACGGACGTCCGCGCCGTGCGCGACGTCGCTGACGCGGGGGAGCGGCAGGCCGGTGACGCGCAGGGCGCCGTCCGGCTCCGGCAGGACGTGCGCCCCGGCCGCGACCAGCGCCTCCTTCAGCCGGTCGTGGGCCTCCCGGTCGTCGTCGGGGGTGCGGACGCGCGCGAAGCCGGCGGAGTTCGCGGCGATGAAGTCCTTGACGCTCATGTCCGCCATCAGCTGGCCGCGCCCGATGACGATCAGGTGGTCGGCGGTCAGCGCCATCTCGCTCATCAGGTGCGAGGAGACGAAGACCGTGCGGCCCTCCGCCGCCAGCCGCTTCATCAGATTGCGGACCCAGAGGATGCCCTCGGGATCCAGTCCGTTGACGGGCTCGTCGAAGAGCAGCACCTGGGGGTCGCCGAGCAGCGCCGCGGCGATGCCGAGGCGCTGTCCCATGCCGAGGGAGAAGCCGCCGGACCGCTTCCGCGCCACCTCCTGGAGGCCGACCACGCCGAGGACCTCGTCCACGCGACGGGCCGGGATGCCCGCGAGCTGGGCGAGGGACAGCAGGTGGTGGCGGGCGCTGCGGCCGCCGTGCACGGCCTTCGCGTCGAGGAGGGCGCCCACCTGGCGGGGCGCGTTGGGCAGCTTGTGGAAGGGGTGCCCGCCGATCGTGACGTACCCGGCGGTCGGCTGGTCCAGGCCGAGGATCATGCGCATGGTCGTCGACTTGCCGGAGCCGTTCGGTCCCAGGAACCCGGTGACGGCACCCGGCCGCACCTGGAACGTCAGATTGTGTACGGCCGTCTTGGCGCCATAGCGCTTTGTCAGGCCGACTGCCTCGATCATTCTCAGCCCCTCGGAGCTACGACACGCTTCGGTTCGTTCGACTTTGTACAAGCGCAAAGCCCTCGTAAAGGTTAGGAGGATAGACGAGTCGTTGACGGTTCCCGATGTGCCGGGCGTTACAGCGGGACGCCCCGGGCGGCTCCGCCGGGGGCGTCGCCCGTCCCGCCGGGCCGCCGTTCGCGCAGGTCGCCGTAGGTGAGGGCGCCCTGCCCCGCCGGCTCGTGCGCCGGGAGGCCCGCCTCCCGCTCCACCCAGCCCTCCTCGGCGAGGATCCGGGTGCCCTCGTCCCTGACCTCCGGGTCCGCCGCCGCGCGCTCGACCCAATCGCGGGGGCCGGGCCCCAGCAGGGCGCGGAGCCGTGCCGAGCCCGCCAGCAGCGTGGCGAGCAGCGTGCTCTGGTCGCCGCCGCCCGGCCGGTGAGGACCGCCGGCCGGCGGGCCGGTGAGGACGCCCCATTTGCTGACGTACAGATACGCGCCCCGCAGCCGCTCCCCGGACGGCAGGGTCACGGGGAAACGGTCGCCGGGCAGCAGCACCCGCCGGTAGTTGAACTCCGTGGCGTCGACGGCCGTCAGCTGCTCGCCGTCCAGCCAGCCGGCGACCAGCGTGGTCCGCGCCCCGGGCGCGGCGTACGGCGCGGCCGCCACATAGCCGTGCCGCCCGATGTGCCCCGAGCAGCCCACGGCGACGCCGCCCACCCGCACCGGCACCAACGGCACCGCGGCGGACAGGCCGGCGGTGGCGAACTTGTGGGCCAGCTGGGCGGGGGAGGCGTTGGAGCCGACGGCCAGCACCGGGTGGCGCCGGTCGGCGGGATCCCGGCCGAGGGCGGCCAGGGCGTCGTCCAGCGACGATCTGCCGGGTCGGTCCGGTCCATCCGGTCCATCCGGTCCGTGCGGTCCATCCGGTCCGTGCGGGGTGTCCGGCCCGACCGGCCGCCAGTCGCCCAGCGGCCCGGCCCCTGGCGTGAGCGGCAGCAGTTCCGGGCCGGTGAGCAGGGCGGGCTCGGTGGCCGGGCGGCCGGGGTAGGTCAGCGGGCGCAGCGCGGGGACGACGTCCAGCCCGAGGGCTCGCAGGGTCCACCGCGTCATGCCCGCATCCCTCCCCATCCCCGCCCCTCCCCGAAACGGGCGGTGGGGGACCCCGCCCGGCCGAGGGCTACGCGTCGCGCCGGCTCAGCACCGCATAGCCGCCGGTCAGCGCCGCGACCACCCACAGCACCATGATCGTGAAGCCGCCCCAGGGCCCGTACGGCGTGTCGCTGCCCACCGTGATCACCTGCATCACCTTCTGCCCGGCCTGGTCCGGCAGGTACTGCCCGACCTTCTTCGTCGCGGAGACATTGCCGAGGATCGCGGAGATCAGGAAGAAGAACGGCATGAGGATGCCCAGCGAGAGCATCGGGCTGCGCAGCATCGTCGCGACGCCCATCGAGAAGACGGCGATCAGCGTCATATAGAGACCGCCGCCGATCACCGCGCGCAGTACTCCGGGATCGCTCAGCGCGGCGCCGTAGTCGCCGAGCATCGCCTGGCCGACGAAGAACGCCACAAAGCTCGTGACCATGCCGACCGCGAATGCGAGCAGCGCCGCGACAATGATCTTGCTGAAGAGAAACGTGGCGCGCTGGGGAACGGCGGCGAGCGAGGTGCGGATCATTCCCGTGCTGTATTCATTCGACACCACGAGCACACCGAAAACGATCAATGCGAGCTGACCGAGGCCCATCCCGGCGAAGCTGATGAACGTGGGATCGAAAGCGATCTTGTCTTTCGGGGACAGATTGCCGAAGTCCTTCTTGGTGAGCGCGCTGATCAGCGCTCCCAGAGCGACCGTCACCACGATCGCGAGGCCGAGCGTCCACACCGTGGACCGGACGGATTTGATCTTCGTCCATTCCGACCGGAGGACCTGCGTCACCACCGCCATGGTTCAGGATCCCTTCTTCCGCCAGTCGGTTCCCCAGCCCGCGCCGGGCTCCGCCGGTGATTCCGTCGGTGATTCCGTCGGTGGTTTCGCCGGTGATTCCGTCGGGCGGTGGTTCTCATGGGCGTGATACTCCACCGACCCGGCCGTCAGCCGCATGAACGCCTCCTCCAGCGAGGCCGACTGCGGGCTCAGCTCGTGGAGGGTGATCCGGTGCCGCGCGGCCAGCTCGCCCAGGTGCGCCGCGTCCTCGCCCTCGACCTCCAGCGCCCCCTCCTCGCCGGGGGTGACGTCGATCCCGGCACCGCGCAGGACCTCCCGCAGCCGCTCCTGCTCGGGGGAGCGCATCCGGACGTAGGAGCGGGAGTTCTCCTTGATGAAGCCGGCCATGCTGGTGTCGGCGAGCAGCTTGCCCTGGCCGATGACGACCAGGTGATCGGCGGTCAGCGCCATTTCGCTCATCAGGTGGGAGGAGACGAAGACCGTACGGCCCTGGGTGGCGAGGCTCTTCATCAGATTGCGGATCCAGTGGATGCCCTCGGGGTCCAGGCCGTTGACCGGCTCGTCGAACATCAGGATCCGCGGATCGCCCAGCAGCGCCCCCGCGATGCCCAGTCGCTGGCCCATGCCCAGCGAGAAACCCTTGGTCCGCTTCCCGGCCACCGAGGTGAGGCCGACCGTGTCCAGGACCTCCCGCACCCGGGCCCGGGGGATGCCGTTGCTCTGCGCCAGGCACAGCAGGTGGTTGTAGGCGCTGCGACCGCCGTGCATGGCCTTCGCGTCCAGCAGGGCCCCGACGACCCGCAAGGGGTCGCGCAGCTCCCGGTAGTGCCGGCCGTCGATACGGACCGTGCCACCGGACGGGTTGTCCAGGTCGAGCATCATCCGCATGGTCGTCGACTTGCCCGCGCCATTGGGGCCCAGAAAGCCCGTGACGATGCCGGGCCGGACCGTGAACGTGAGGTGATCGACGGCGCGGACGTCGCCGTAGTGCTTGGTCAGCCCCTCGAGCTCGATCATTCAGCCACGGTAAGGGCGCCCGACGGGCCCCGCCACCGCAGCCGGAGACGTCCCCCGGGCACCACGACGCGCCCTGTACCACCGGCGGGCGGCACAGGGCGCGCTGAGCACAGGGTCCCCCGACAGCGTGCGTAGAACAGCGTGCGTAAAGCGGTACCCGATCAGCGGCTCTGCTGCGCCGGCACGCCCCGGCTGATCGGCTCGTCGTCGCCGGGGACGCCGGCCGCGGCCACCGCCGCACCGGTCAGGGTGGCCAGCATCTCGCGGACGTTGGTCAGCTGGGCGTTGATGCTGTCGCGGCGGTTGGTGAGCGCCGCCAGCTCCCGCTCGGACTCGCTGCGGATACGGTCCGCCTTGGCGTTGGCGTCGGCCACGATGTCCTCGGCCTGGCGCTGGGCCGTCTCCACCGTCTGGCGCGCCCGGCGCTCGGCGTCCGTGCGCAGCTTCTCCGCCTCCAGGCGCAGCTGCTCGGCGCGGTGCTCGATCTCCGCCAGCCGCTTCTCCGCCTTGGCCTGGCGGGAGGCGAGGTCGCGCTCGGACTGCTCACGGCGCTTGGCGAGGTTGGTCTCGAAGTCGGCGGCGGCCTGGGCGGCCTTGGCGCGGGTCTCCTCGAAGAGCGCGTCGGCCTCCTCCCGCTTGGACTGCGCGTCCTTCTGCGCCTCGGCGCGCAGCGAGGCGGCGTCGCCCTTCGCCTTCTCGACGATCCGGGCGCCCTCGTCCTCCGCCTTCGCCTTGCGGTCCGCGGCGAACGACTCGGCGTCGTTGCGCACCTGCTGGGCGGCCGACTCGGCCAGCTCGCGGTGCTGCTCGGCGGCGCGCCGGGCCTCCTCACGCAGATCCTTGGCCTCTTCCTCGGCCAGCCGGAGGATCTTCTCGACGCGCGCCCCGAGCCCCGCGTACGACGGCTCCGCGTCATTGATCTGGGCCTGAGCGTTCTGCGTCTCGAGGTGGAGCTCCTCGATGCGCTTTTCCAGAGAGGTGATCCGGGTCAGTGCGCTGTCACGGTCCGCTACGAGCTTTGTAATGCGGTCGTCCACCTGGCCGCGGTCGTATCCACGCCGCACCAACTCGAAGCCGAAGGGGGAGGAAGTGTCGCTCATGGGGTTCCTGTCATTGGAGAACCGGTGAGGTGATAGAGGAATCCTAGGGGCGTGAGCGGCGTGTCATCCGGCAGATGGTTTAAGACAGTTGGGGAATCCGGAAAATGTCCCCTCGATTGAGTGGCTACTTTCGGTCCTGCTTGCCACCCGATCGAGTAGCTCCGGAACCGGCCGTCGCCTTCACCCCACTGTCCTTGGAGCCGCCCGCCCCCGGGGACTCAAATGATTCCAACGCCTCCAACACGTCCTGGACACGGGAAATCTCCGCCTGAATGTCCTCACGACGGCGGACGAGTACCTCCAACTCCCGCTTTCCTTCCTCCAGAAGGCGTGCGGCCTCCTCCTGAGCCTCGGTGCGCAGGCGGTCGGCCTCGCGTACGGCGGTGTTCCTCTTCTGCTCCGACTCCTTGATCAGCGCGTCCGCCTTCTTCACGGCGGTGATCCGCACCTTGCTGGCCTCGCTCTGGGCGTCCGAGAGCAGCTTCTCCGCCTTCTCCTCGGCGTTCGCCAGCTGCTCGGTGGCGGCGGCGACGAGCTTGTCGCAGCGCTCGCCCGCCGACTGCATCGCCTCGGCCGCCTCCCGGCGCGCCCGCTCGTGGAGCTTCTCGACCTCGCTCTCGATCCGGCCGCGCAGCTCGTCGGCACGGTCCCTTATGGCCGTGGCGTCGCCACGGGCCTCGGCGAGCATCGTGTTGGCGTCCGTACGGGCCTGCTCCACCAGCGCGTTGCCCTCGTTGGAGGCGTCCTGGACGATCCGGTCGGCCTCCTTGCGGGCCGCGCCGACCATGGCGTCCGCCTGCTCCTCGGCGGCGGTCGCCGACAGCACGGCCTCCTCCTGGGCCTTGGCGATCAGCGCGTCCGCCTGCTCGGCGGCGTCCGCGAGCCTCTTGGCCCCGGCGTCCCGCGCCTGGTCGACGGTCCGCTCGCCCTCGGCCCGCGCCTCCGCGCGCAGCCGCTCGGCCTCCTGGACCGCGTCCGCCTTGATCCGCGCGGAGTCCGCACGGGTGCTGTTGGCGTTCTCCTGGGCGGCCGCCAGCGCCTCGGCGGCCTCGCCGGCCATCAGCTCGGCCTCGGCCGTCGCCTCGGCGATCAGCTTGTCCGCCTGCTCGGCCGCCTCCGCCCGGCGGGTGCCCGCCGCCGCCCGGGCCTCGTCGGTGGTCCGGGTCGCCTCGGCGCGGGCGTTCTCCAGCGCCGCGTCGGCGTCGGCGCGCAGCCGGTCCGCCTCCGCGTTCGCCTCGGAGACGACGCGGTCGGCCTGCTCGACGGCCTCGGACAGATGCGCGTCGGCGGCCTCGCCGGCCTCCTCGACCGTACGGGCGGCCTCGGCGGCCATCTTCTCCGCCTCGGCCGTGGCCTGGGCGATCAGCTCGTCGGCCTGCTCGGCCGCCTCCGCCCGGCGGGCGTTCGCCGCCTCACGGGCCTTGTCCACGATCCGGTCGGCGTCGTCCTGCGCGGAGGACGTCAGCTCGGCCGCCTCGTTGACGATCCGCTCCGCCTCCGCCCGGCCCTCGCCGCGGATCTTGTTCGCGTCCTCGCGGGCCTCGGCGCGCGTCCGGGCCGCGTCCTGCTCCGCCGACGCCAGGGCGTCGGAGGCGTCGGTACGCATCTGCTGCGCCTTCGCGGACGCGTCCGCGACCAGCCGCTCGGCCTCCGCCGTCGCCTTGGCGACCACGGCGTCCGCCTGCTCGTCCGCCTTGGCCTTCTTCTCGGCCGCGGCGGCCCGCAGCCGCTCCGCGTCCGCCGAAGCCCCGGCCCGCTCGGCGTCGGCGGCCTCCCGGGCCTCCTCGACCGTCCGCGTGGCCTCGTCCGCCAGCTTCTCCGCCTCCGCGACGGCCTCGGAGATCAGCTCGTCGGCCTGGAGCGCGGCCTCCGCCCGGCGGGCGTTCGCGGCCTCCCGGGCCTCGTCGACCGTCCGCGCCGCCTCGGCGCGCAGCCGGTCGGCGTCGGCCTCGGCCTCGGCGCGGTGGGCGTCCGCCGCCTCCCGCGCCCGCTCCTCGAAACGGGCCGCCTCCGCGCGCGCCGCCTCGACCATCTCGGCGGCCTCGGCGATCAGCCGGTCCGCGTCCGCCGCCGCCTCGGCCCGGTGGGTCTCCGCGGCCTTGCGGGCCTCCTCGACCGTACGGGCGGCCTCGGCGGCCATCTTCTCCGCCTCGGCCGTGGCCTCGGCGATCAGCTTGTCCGCCTGCCCGGCGGCCTCGGCACGGCGCTTGTTGGCCGCTTCCCGGGCCTCGTCGACGGTACGGGCGGCCTCGGCGCGCAGCCGGTCGGCGTCGGCCTCGGCCTCCGCGCGGTGGGCGTCCGCCGCCTCCCGCGCCCGCTCCTCGAAACGGACGGCGTCGGCCTTCGCGGTCTCGGTCAGCTCCGCGGCCTCGGCGACGATCTTCTCGGCCTCGGCGGTCGCCTCGGAGATCAGCTCGTCGGCCTGGAGGGCCGCCTCGGTACGCCGGGCGTTCGCAGCCTCACGCGCCTCGTCCAGGGCGCGCGTGGCCTCCGTGGCCATCTTCTCCGCCTCGGCCGTGGCCTCGGCGATCAGCTCGTCCGCCTGCCCGGCGGCCTCGGCGCGCCGCTTGTTCGCGGCCTCCCGGGCCTCGTCCAGGGCCCGCGACGCCTCGGCCGACAGCCGCTCGGCCTCGGCCCGCACCTCGTCCGCGGCGGCCTTGGCCTCGCTCCGCGTCCGGGCCGCGTCCTCGTCCGCGCGCTCCCGCTCGGCGTAGGCGTCGGCACGGACCCGGTCCGCCTCGATCTGGGCGTCGGTGACGGTCCGTTCGGCGTTGTGCTCGGCCGCCGAACGCAGCCCGGCGATCTCCTCCTCGGCCTGCTCGTGCAGCCCGGCCACGGACTCCCGCACCTGCTGGGCGGTCTGCTCGGCGGCGGCCACGAGCTCAGCTGCCCGCGCCTCCGCCTCCTCGACCAGGCGCCGGCCCTCCTCCTGCGCCTCGGCGACCCGCTTGCGCGCCGAAGCCAGCAGCTCCTCGCTCTGCTCGTGCGCCGCCTCGCGCTCGGTCCGCGCCTCCGTACGGGCGTCACCGAGCAGTTCCTCGGCCTCCCGGCGTCGCCGGGCGGCCTCCTCCTGCGCGGCGGCCAGCGCCTCGGCGGCCTCCGCGGCCGTCCGCTCGGCCGCGGCGTTCGCCTCGCCGCGCAGCCGGTCGGCGGCCTCCTGCGCCTCCGTGCGCAGCCGCTCCGCCTCGGCCTCGGCCTCCTCGCGCAGCCGCGCGCCGGCGGCCTCGCCCTCGGCGCGGGTCTCCGCCGCCTCGGCCGTCGCCTCGCCGCGCAGCCGCTCGGCGTCGGCCTCGGCCTGCGCGGTGACCGTACGCACCCGCTCCGCGGCCTCCGTACGCTGCCGCTCGGTCTCCTCCGCGGCCTCGCGGCGCAGCTTCTCCGCCTCCGCGCGCGCCTCGCGCAGGGCGGTCTCCGCCGCCTCCACCCGCTGCTCGGCCTCGCTCCGCAGCCGCTCCAGCTCGCCGGCGGCCTCCTCGGCCCGTGCCTGGGCCGCGCGCTCGGCCTCCTCGCGCGTCGCCTTCGCCGCCTCGGCGGCCTCGGAACGGACCCGCTCGGCGTGGTCCTCGGCCTCCTCGGCCATCTCCTCGGCCTCGGTACGGGCCCGCTCCAGGGTCTCCTCGGCCTGCTTGCGCAGGGTCGCGGCGCGCTCGGCCGTCTCCGCCCGCGTCTTCTCGCTCTCGGCGGTCGCGCCGCTCCGGGTCTCCTCGGCGTCCGCCTTGGCCTTGCCCAGCAGCTCCTCGGCCGTCTTCGCGGCCTCCTCGATCTGCTGGAGCGCCTCCCGGCGCGCCTCGCCGCGGATGCGCTCGCCCTCGGCGACCGCGTCGGCCCGCAGCTGCTCGGCCTCGGCCCGCAGCCGGCGCGCCTCCTCCTGGAGCTCGGCCGTCTTCGCGCGGTACTCGGCGGTGTCGTCCTTCGCCTCGCCCTTGAGCTGCTCGGCCGTGTCGGCCGCCTGGGCCCGCAGCCGCTCGGCCTCGGCCTCGGCCTCCTTGCGGATGCGCTCGGCCTCGGCGGCCGCGGCCTTCGTCGCCGCCTGGGCGTCCTCCGTGGCCTTGGCCAGCACCTCCTCGGCCGTCCGGGCGGCCTTGGCCAGCGCGGCGGCGGAGTCCTCGGCGACGGCGCTGCGCGCCTCCGCGGCCGCCTCCGTACGCATCCGCTCCGCCTCGGCGACCGCGTCGGCCCGCAGCTGCTCGGCCTCGGCCCGCAGCGCCTCCGACTCCTTCGTCGCCTCGCTCACCAGCCGGGCGATCTCCGCCCGCGCCGTGCGCGTGCGCTGCTCGTTGTCCGACTCGGCGGCGGACAGCCGCCGGGCCGCGGCCTCCTTCGCCTCCGTGACGAGCTTCTCGGCCTCGGCCCGCGCCTCGCGCAGGGCCGTGTCGGCCTCCTGCACCCGCGCCTCGGCGGTGCGCGTCAGCTCGGCCGCGGAGCTCCGGGCCTGGTCGCTCTCGGCCGTCGTGGCCGTACGCACCTGCTCGGCGTGGGCGGTGGCTTCCTGCGCCTGCGTGGAGGCGGCCGTCAGCAGCCGCTCGGCGTCCGTGCGCGCCCGGCGCAGGATCGCTTCCGCTTCCGCACGGGCCTCCTCGGCGGCCGCCCCGAGCCGGCCGCTGGCCTGCTCGGTCAGCCGCTGGGCCTCGGTGCGCGCGGCGGTCAGCGAGGCCTCCGCCTCGGCCCGGGACTCGTCCAGCAGCCGACGGGCCTGCGCCTCGGTACGGGCCCGTAGCTGCTCGGCCCAGGCCACGTTCTCGTTGACGTGCGACTCGACGGTGCGCCGACGGTCGTTCAGCTCCTCGTCCAGGCGCTGACGGCGGGCCACCGCCTCGGCGTGGAGCTCCGCCTCCATCCGGGCCTGCCGCTCGGCCTGCTCCTGGAGCAGCCGCTGCGTCTGCGCCCGCGCCTCGCGCACCTCGCGCTCGGCGTCGCTGCGCAGCTGCTCGGCCTGAACCTGGGCGTTGCGGAGCAACTGCTCGGCCTGGTAGCCGATGTCCGCCGAGTCATAGGCGGGACGGTGGGCGAGATTGCGGCGCGCCTCGTGAAGCTTGGCGCGCAGAACCTCGACCTGGTAGCCGAGGTCGTCGGCGTGCTGGACCGCCTTCTCCCGCTCCGTCGTCAGCCGCTTCATCTCGGCCTCGAACTTCGAGAGGTGGTCGGCTTCCTCCAGCTGACTCTCCTGGCGCTCGTAGCCCCGCACAGCGCGGTCCATCCGTCCCCTGTGTCGCGTCGGCGGCCGGCCCCGTACTGCGTCGGTGGTGAACCCGGAGCCCGCCCTTCCGAAGAAATGGTGTCAGATCATCGGTACAGCCCGGCCCGGACCCATGGGCGGACCCATGAGAGCCCCGGCCGAACCTGCACTCTACCGGCCGGGGCAGGGGAGGGTCAGTGGTCCTTCGTCGCGGGAGGCGCCGAGGTGACCAGTTCGGTCAGCACCCCGTGACAGTCCTTGGGGTGGAGGAAGGTGATGCGGGAACCCATCGATCCGGTTCGCGGCTGGTCGTAGAGGACCCTTACGCCTTTGTCCTTGACGGCGGCCGCGTCGGCGTCCACGTCGGCGGTGCCGAACGCGATGTGGTGGACGCCTTCGCCGTTCTTCGCGAGCCACTTGCCGACGGGGGAGTCCTCCCGGGTGGCCTCCAGGAGCTGGAGGTAGGAGGCGCCGCCGTCCGACGTACCGTTGATTTTGAGCATCGCCTCGCGGACGCCCTGCTCCTCGTTGACCTCGGTGTGGAACACCTCGAAGCCGTACGTGGCACGGTAGAACTCGACAGTCTTGTCGAGGTCGAAGCAGGCGATCCCGATGTGGTCGATTCGCGTCAGCATGCGTACCAGTGCACCGCCGCGCGCGCGGTTACGCAACGTGCGCGCGATCACACCTTCCGCCGGGTGACCGGGTGCAGTACCGCTCAGTACATTGACGGGAACCGACGAGAACCGTCGTTAACATCCCTCTCCGCTCGAAGGGGCAGCGCCCAATGTCTGGTGCGAACGGAAAAACCGGTACGACCTCCGTCATCGTGGCGGGCGCCCGCACGCCGATGGGCCGCCTGCTGGGCTCGCTGCGCAGCTTCACCGGCGCCGAACTGGGCGCCGTGGCCATCAAGGCCGCCCTGGACCGGGCCGGGATAGGGGGTGACCAGGTCCAGTACGTGATCATGGGCCAGGTGCTCCAGGCCGGCGCGGGCCAGATCCCCGCCCGCCAGGCCGCCGTCAAGGCCGGCATCCCCATGTCCGTCCCGGCGCTCACCATCAACAAGGTCTGCCTCTCCGGGCTCGACGCCATCGCCCTGGCCGACCAGCTCATCCGCGCGGGCGAGTTCGACGTCGTCGTGGCCGGCGGCCAGGAGTCCATGACCAACGCCCCGCACCTGCTCCCCAAGTCCCGCGAGGGCTACAAGTACGGCGCGGTCGAGATGCTCGACGTCATGGCCCACGACGGGCTGACGGACTCCTTCGAGGGCATCGCCATGGGCGAGTCCACCGAGAAGCACAACACCCGCCTGGGCATCCGCCGCCCCGAGCAGGACGAGATCGCCGCCCTCTCCCACCAGCGCGCCGCCGCCGCCCAGAAGAACGGCCTCTTCGACGCCGAGATCACCCCCGTGGAGATCCCCCAGCGCAAGGGCGACCCGGTCCTCTTCAACAAGGACGAGGGCATCCGCGCCGAGACCACCGTGGAGTCGCTGGGCAAGCTGCGCCCCGCGTTCGCCAAGGACGGCACGATCACGGCGGGTACGGCCTCGCAGATCTCCGACGGCGCCGCCGCCGTGGTCGTGATGAGCAAGGCCAAGGCCGAGGAGCTGGGCCTCCACTGGATCGCCGAGATCGGCGCCCATGGCAATGTCGCCGGCCCCGACAACTCCCTCCAGTCCCAGCCGTCCAACGCCATCCGGCACGCCCTGCGCAAGGAGGGCATCGGCGTCGACGACCTCGACCTGATCGAGATCAACGAGGCCTTCGCGGCGGTCTCCGTGCAGTCCATGAAGGATCTGGGCGTATCCCCTGAAAAGGTGAACGTCAACGGCGGAGCGATCGCGCTCGGCCACCCCATCGGCATGTCCGGCGCCCGGATCGTGCTCCACCTCGCGCTGGAGCTCAAGCGCCGGGGCGGTGGCGTGGGCGCCGCCGCGCTGTGCGGCGGCGGCGGTCAGGGCGACGCCCTGATCCTCCGGGTGCCGGGCAACAACAAGTGAGGTAGGCCCGAGGCAGGTCCCCCGAGGAGGGAGCCGTGATGGTGGACGTCCCCGCACTGGTCGAGCAGGCCCGGGAAGGGCGGCCGCGTGCCGTGGCCCGGCTGATCTCCCTGGTGGAGGGGGCGTCACCGCAGCTCCGCGAGGTCATGGCGGCGCTCGCCCCGCTGACCGGCGGCGCGTATGTGGTGGGCCTGACGGGCTCCCCGGGCGTCGGCAAGTCCACGTCGACGTCCGCGCTGGTGAGCGCGTACCGCCGGCAGGGCAGGCGGGTGGGCGTCCTGGCGGTGGACCCCTCCTCGCCGTTCTCCGGCGGCGCGCTGCTCGGCGACCGCGTCCGGATGTCCGAGCACGCCTCCGACCCCGGCGTCTACATCCGCTCCATGGCAACCCGCGGCCACCTGGGCGGCCTCGCCTGGGCCGCCCCGCAGGCCATCCGCGTCCTGGACGCGGCGGGGTGCGAGGTGATCCTGGTGGAGACGGTGGGCGTCGGCCAGTCGGAGGTGGAGATCGCCTCCCAGGCGGACACGTCGGTGGTGCTGCTCGCCCCCGGGATGGGCGACGGCATTCAGGCCGCCAAGGCCGGCATCCTCGAAATCGGCGACGTCTACGTGGTCAACAAGGCCGACCGCGACGGCGCCGACGCCACGGCCCGCGAGCTCAACCACATGCTGGGCCTGGGCGAGTCCCGCGCCCCCGGGGACTGGCGGCCCCCGATCGTGAAGACGGTCGCCGCGCGGAACGAGGGCACCGACGAGCTCGTCGAGGCGCTGGAGAAGCACCACGCGTGGATGGCGGAACGGGACGTTCTCACCGAGCGCCGCCTCCGCCGCGCGGCCCATGAGGTGGAGGCCATCGCTGTCACGGCGCTGCGCGAGCGCATCGGCGACCTGAGCGGCGACCGGCGCCTGGGCGCGCTCGCGGAGCGGGTCGTCGGCGGGGCGCTGGACCCGTACGCGGCGGCGGACGAACTGGTGGCGGGGCTGACGGCGGGCTGACTCCGCCTCCGCCAAGCCATGGCAGCGTGGGTCTCACGCTCTCCTCCTGGAGAGCGTGAGACCCACGCTGCCGGAACGGCCCGCTGACTACTTGCCGCGTGCTACTTGCCGCGCGTGCCGCGCAGGTGCTTGGCGACCGGGGCCAGGGAGTCGTGGAGCGCCTTGAGCTCCTCCGGCGAGAGCAGGTCGATGAAGTGCTCGCGCACCGACGCCACATGGTGCGGGGCGACCTCGCGCATGGTTTTCCAGCCGTGGTCGGTGAGGACCGCGAAGAGGCCCCGCCGGTCGGACTCGCAGTTGACGCGACGGACCAGGCCGGCGTTCTCCATGCGGGTGATCTGGTGGGACAGGCGGCTCTTCGACTGGAGCGTGGCGGTCGCGAGGTCGCTCATCCGCATCCGGTGGTCCTTCGACTCCGAGAGGTTGACCAGGATCTCGTAGTCGTTGTTGGTGAGGCCGAACGGCTGGAGGTCCCGTTCGAGCTGGTGCATCAGCAGTCGGCTCACGTACAGGTGGGCACGCCAGGCGGCCTGCTCCTCGTCGCTGAGCCAGCGGGTGCCGTTCTCGGTGTCCATAGAGGGAGTCTACCTAAGAAGTTGAAAGATTAACTAATGAAGGTACGGTGTGACGGGTGGTGCGGGAGGTCGTTTGTTCGACCCGTCACACTCCGCAGGGTACCGCTCACAGCCCGAAGCGGCGTTGGAGGTCGCCCAGCTGGCCCGGCAAACGCGGGGACATTGACTGATTCCCGGAGGTGCCATGGGGGATACCCGCCTCGTCGGGCGGTCCGTCGCCGGTGGCGATCTCGGCCATCAGCTGTTCGGTGGACTGGAGCAGCACCGTGCCCGAGCCGACGAACTCGAACTGGTGCTCCTCGCCGGACGCGCCGCCCAGCCCCGTCAGCCTCCGGACGCCGCCCATGACGCCCTTGAGGTACTGGTGGTCGTAGTGGTGACAGGGGGACGGGCAGTCGGCCCAGCCCACCAGGGCCTGTGGGTCGACGCGGATCGGGGGCTCGACGAAGACGACCGGGCCGTTGGACGCGGCCACGAACTTCCCCGTGCCGATCAGGGTGAGAAAGCCCGGGATGATCGACTGCTTGAGCGAGAGCGAGGGCTCGAAGGCCAGCAGATTGCCGGAGCGAACGGTGAGATTGCCGTCCTCGAGGTCGTAGGAGTTGACGTCGAAGGAGCGGTCCGCGAGCAGCATCTTGCCGTGGCCCTCGGCGACGACCCAGTCCGCCGCGTGGAGGGGGGAGTGGAAGCTGCCGGCGATCAGCCGGTCGAGGGGGCCGTGGCCGATGCCATGGAAGTTGATCTGCCCGTAGTAGGCGATCATCTTCCCCTTCTGGAGGAACCACTGCCCCTTGAGGTCGACGCTGAAGGTGTAGGAGTTGACGTTGTCGTTGCTCGGGAGAGTCGACGCGTCGTGGATGACGGGGCTGGTCACAGCTTCTCCTCCGACGCCTGGACGTACACCGTGCCCTGGCCCGACAGTTCGAGCCGGAAGGCCTCGCCGCTGCCGCGGCCGACGACCTCGCGCCAGCCGAGCGCGGCCGACAGCTTGTTGCGGACCTCGCCGCGGTGGGCGACATAGGCCTGCGGGTCGACGACGACCGGCCGCCCGCCGGTGATCGGCAGCTCGATGAAGCCGCCGTGGGCCATCACGGCGACCGCGCCGTGCCCCTTGAGGGTGGTGGTGAACAGGCCCTGCCCGGTCACCTGGCCGCGCACCATGCCCATCACGCCGCCCTGGGACCCCATGAACATCGTGCCCTGCTGAAGGGTGCCGTCGAAGGCGAGCAGCCGGTCGGCCTCGACGTAGAGGGTGTCGCCGGTGAGCTCGATGACGTGGACGTGGTGCCCGCCGTGGCCGAACATCACCGTGCCGCTGCCCTCCACGGACATCAGCGGCGTGGCCTCGTTGGCGATCCGGCGGCCGATCATCCCCATGACGCCGCCCTGGCCGCCGGTGATGCTGGGGGTGAAGGAGACGTCGCCCTTGTAGGCGAGCATCGCGCCGCGCTGGCTGAACAGCCGCTGCCCGGGGATCACCTGGGCCTCGACCATGCGTGAATTGAGAAGCCGGAAGGGCATCAGAGGTCACCCCCGACGGTGTTGCGCTCGCTGGGCTGGACGTAGACGAGCCCGTCGCCCTCGAAGCGGATCTGGAACGCCTCGCCGGAGCCCTCGCCGATGAAGGTGCGGAAATTGACGCCCGACTGGAAGTGCTGCTTGAGCCGGCCGGTGTGCGCGATGTACGCGCCCGGGTCGACCTGGAGGGGCATCTGCGGGGTCACGCGCAGCACGATCGCCGTGCCGTCGGAGAGGATCGCCGCCTGGCCCGTGCCCTCCACGGTGGTGGTGAACAGGCCGTTGCCCTGCGAGGCGCCGCGCAGACCGGTGAAGGTGGTGCCGGTACGGAGGGCGGAGTCGGTGCACAGGAGGTTGCTCGACTCGACGTAGAGGGTCTCCCCGCGCAGCGCGACGAGATTGATCTCGCTCGCCCGGTCGGCGAAGTAGCAGGTGCCGTGTCCTTTCACCTCCATCACTTCCATCTGTTCACCGGTGAGCCGGCGCGTGACCATGCCGCGCAGGCCGTCACCGCCACCCGTCATCTTCTTGAATGCCATCTCGCCCTCGTACGCGACCATCGAGCCGTTCTTGGCCTTGACCGCGTCCCCCGTCATGTCGACGGCGAGGACTTTGCTCCCGTGGAGCCGAAACTGAGCCACGCCCCGACGCTAGCGGGCGGACATACGGCTCCAACAGGCCCCAGGGCCCTCGGAACGCCCGGAACGGACCCCGAGCCATTGATCCGTTGCAGTACTGCGACAATGGAGCGGCTTGTGAACGCCATCACAAGCTGTGACCGTCCCGCCACTAGCGACCGAAGGTGTGCCCCGTGGACCTCAAGACCGCCTCCGCCCTGCGTCGGCTCCGCCTGGTATCGGTGCCGGAGGGTGTTTCCTTCCTTCTCCTGATGCTCTGCTCGGTGCTCAAGCGGACCACCGACTTCAACGCGGTGCCGGTGATGGGCGCCGTCCACGGCATCCTCTTCATCATCTACGTCGTCTTCTGGATCGACGCCTGGTCGCGCACCAAGTGGGAGCTGAAGACCGCCGCCCTCTACTTCGTCCTCTCCGTCCTGCCGACCGGCGGCTTCTTCGCCGACCGCATGCTCCGCCGCGAGGCCGAGGCCACGGTCATCGCCGCCCGCGCCCGCAAGGAAAGCGTGATCAACGCATGATCGTCGCCTTCTCCGTGACGCCGCTCGGCGTCGGCGAGGACGTCGGCGAATACGTCGCCGACGCCGTCCGCGTCGTCCGCGAGTCCGGACTGCCGAACCGTACGGACGCGATGTTCACCTCCGTCGAGGGCGAGTGGGACGAGGTCATGGACGTCGTCAAGCGCGCCGTCGCCGCGGTCGAGGCCCGCTGCGGCCGCGTCTCGCTCGTCCTCAAGGCCGACATCCGGCCGGGGGTTACGGACGGACTGACGTCGAAGGTGGAGACGGTGGAGCGGTACCTGTCGTCCTGACCGGCGGGTCCACCGAACCGTTGGACGCCCTTCCCCTTGCGGGGGAGGGCGTTTCTGTTTTCCGGGCCGGGCGGGTGTGCCGCCGGTACGGTCACCTCCGTGACTCTCGCCGACGCCGAACGTGGCATGACCCTGCTGCGCAGAGCGGCCGAGGCCGCTGAGGCGGCCACGGGCCCGCGGGCTGAGATCATCCACGGTGTCCTGGTGTTGGCGCCCAGGCTTACGGGCAAGCAAGCCGGAATCATCAACAATCTCTACGACCAGTTGCGACTGACGCTGCCTGAGCGGCTGAGGCTCTTCCAAGTCGCCTCGGTGCCCATGCCCGGCGATCCGGACGACTACACCACCCCGGACCTGCTCGTGTGCGACGCGGGCTTCGCGGACTCGGACGACTGGCTGGCTGATCCGGGCGACGTCGAGCTCGTGGTGGAGGTCGTGTCCAAGGGCAACAGCACCAAGGACACCCGAGAGCTGGTCGGCTGGTACGCCGACGCGGGGATTCCCGCCTACCTGCTCATCGATCCGCGCAATGGCAGCTGGACCCTCTGCACCCTGCCTCGGGACGGCGAGTTCCAGGCGAGGCGGCATGGCCTCTACGGCGAGGACGCCGAGCTGTCCGGTCTCGGGGTGAAGATCACCACGGAGGGCCTGGCGCGCTACGACAAGTGAGGCCGGGGCCCCGCAAGGCTCACCCCCCCAGCAGCGCCGTCCCCAGTGGCGTGCGTTCGTACAGCACGCGGTGGCCCTCGCGGCGGGAGGTCAGGAGGCCCGCGTCGCGGAGGACGCGGAGGTGGGACGAGACCGAGGAGAGGGCCAAGCCGTGGCGGTCGGCGAGGGCCGTGGTGGAGGAGGGCTCGTCGAGGGTGGTGAGGAGGGCGGCGCGGTTGGGGCCGAGGAGGCGGGTGAGGGCGTCGTCCGGGGCCGCCGGGGGCGGGGAGTGCCAGAGGCCGCCGATGCCGCGCGCCGGGTAGACCAGCGTCGCCTGCCACGGTGGGTCGAAGCCGCCGATCACCTCCGGCCAGGTGAAGACGCTGGGGACGAGCATCAGGCCCCGGCCGTCCAGCCGACGGCTGTGGTGGTCGCGCCGCTTGATCGTCAAGGTGTCGTCCGCCCAGGTCAGCGACGGGTGAAGGTCGGAGAAGAGGCGTTCCAGGCCGCCCTCGGCGAGGCGCCGCGCGTGGAAGGCGACGTCCGCGTCCAGCAGCGCGCGGAGCCTCGGCCAGTCCGGGGCGAGGACGGTGCGCCACGCCCGTTCCAGGGCCGCCGTCAGTTCGCGCACCGCGCCCGCCGGGTCGGCCAGCATCGTCCGGCCCCGCGTGGAGTCCGCCGCCCCCGGTGTGTCGGCCAGCGAGCGCGCGAGCTCCTCGCGCACCCGGGCCGGGTCGGTGGCCCGTACGCGCGCCAGCTCGTCCTCGAACGAGTCCAGCGGGCCGCTCGGCGGAGGGCACAGGAAATCGGGGTGGTAGCCCCGGTCCGGGACCACCAGGGACAGCCACGAGATGTCGAGCGACGCCAGCGGCTCCCGCATCCGCCGCAGCCACGGCAGGTGGTACACGTGCCGACGCGGCCGCAGCAGCGTGTAGAGGGCCTGATGGGTCTCCCACAGCGGGGAGACGCCGAACCGGCAGCGCAACAGGTCGTCCGCCTCGAAGCGCATGTGGAACGGCACGCCGTGTCCTTTCTTTCGGCTGAGGCCGAAAGACTAGAGGGGGCCGCAGTGCCCTGAGCACGCTGTTGGGCATGTCCACGACGTCCAGCGCTCCTCCGCGCTCCCCTTACCATGCGGTCTTCGCCGTCCCCGAGTTCCGCGCCGTCTTCGCCGCGCACACGCTGTCCCTGCTCGGCATCGTCGTCGGCGAGATCGCGCTGTCCGTCCTCGTGTACCGGATGACCGGCTCGCCGCTGCTCAGCGCGCTCACGTTCGCGCTCGGGTTCCTGCCGTACGTCCTCGGCGGCACCCTGCTGGCCGGGATCGCCGACCGGCGTCCCGCCCGTCGCGTCCTCGTCACCTGCGATCTGCTGTGCGCCGCCGGTGCCGTCGCCATGGCGCTGCCCGGCACACCCGTGGCCGCGCTGCTCGCCCTGCGGTGCCTCAACGCCGCCGTCGCGCCCGTCTTCGCCGGGACGCGGGCCGCGACGCTCGGCGACATCCTCGGCGAGGGCGACCTCTTCGTCCTGGGACGTTCGCTGCTGCGCGTCGTCGCGCAGGGCGCCCAGCTCGTCGGCTTCGCGGCCGGCGGAGTGCTGCTGACGGTCGTCGCGCCCCGGACCGCGCTCGTCGCCACGGCCATCGGCTTCCTCGCCTCGGCCGCGCTGCTGCGCCTCGGCACCCGGCGGCGCCCCGCCCGTTCCGCCCGTTCCGGCGCGGGCGGAGGCGGGTTGATGACGGCCTCCCTGGCCGGGATACGCGAGCTGTTCGCGCACCGCCGGATACGCGCCCTGATCCTGCTCTCCTGGATCCCCCCGTTCTTCCTCGTCACCCCCGAGTCCCTCGCCGCGCCCTACGCGCACGACCTCGGCGCCGGAGCCACGGCCACCGGGCTGCTGCTCTGCGCCATGCCGGTCGGCGCCATCACCGGCGAGGTGCTCGCCGGGGCCCTGCTCCGGCCGCGCACGCGGGAGGGGATCGCGCTGCCGCTGGCGGCCGCGATGCTCCTGCCGTTCCTGCTGTACGCGCTGCGGCCCTCGCTCGGCTGGTCGCTGCTGCTGGCGGCGGTGGCCGGGGCGGGCACGGCGTACACGCTGGGCGCGGACCAGTGGTTCATCGCCGCCGTGCCCGAGGAACTGCGCGGCCGCGCCATGACGGTGCTGTCGGCCGGGACGATGACCGTCCAGGGCCTCGGCATGGCCCTGGCGGGCGCGGCGGCCGAGTTCGCGCCCGTGCACATGGTGGTCGCCGGGTCCGGGCTCGTCGGGACGGTGGCCGTCACGGCGGTCGTCCGCCAGGTCGTACGATCTCGCTGATCAAGAACGAACGAGGGGGACCGGGTGTTCGGCAGGAACAAGGACAAGACCACGGCCACGGATCTCGGCGTCGTCGTGCTGCGCGACTCGCAGGCCGTGGCCGACGCCGTGCGCGAGGCGCTGGAGACGGCGGGCGAGGCCGAGCGGCCGGGCTTGGAGCGGGCCGCCGGGCTGATCGCGCTCCACGCCGCCCGCCCCGAGCGCGAGATCCGGGCCGAGTGGACGCGCGGCATCCTCGCCGCGGCCGGCGTGGACCCCCGGGAGCAGGAGGTCCACGCGGTACGGGCGTTGCGCCGGGCCGAGCCCGGGCTGAGCCTGAAGTCGGCGGTGCAGCTGGTGCGCGAGGCGGTGGACGCGGCGTAACGCGCGACCTGCGTGCCGGCCCGGTTCTGACCGGGGATGTCCGGAATCCGGAACAGGCCCGGCCGGGGCGGGGCCGACGGGTACGCTCGATGCCGTGCCGAAGCCGCTCAGCCTCCCCTTCGATCCCATCGCCCGCGCCGACGAGCTCTGGAAGCGGCGCTGGGGGTCCGTGCCGTCCATGGCCGCGATCACCTCGATCATGCGGGCCCACCAGATCCTGCTGGGCCAGGTCGACGGGGTCGTCAAGCCGTACGGGCTGACCTTCGCGCGCTACGAGGCACTGGTGCTGCTGACCTTCTCCAAGGCGGGCGAGCTGCCGATGTCGAAGATCGGCGAGCGGCTGATGGTCCACCCGACGTCGGTCACCAACACCGTGGACCGGCTGGTCACGGCCGGTCTCGTGGACAAGCGCCCCAATCCCAACGACGGCCGGGGCACGCTCGCCTCGATCACCGACAAGGGCCGCGAGGTCGTCGACGCGGCCACCCGGGACCTGATGGCGATGGACTTCGGGCTCGGCGCGTACGACGCCGAGGAGTGCGCGGAGATCTTCCGGGTGTTGCGGCCGCTGCGGGTGGCGGCGGACGACTTCACGGACGAGTTCACGGGGGAGGGCGGCGACGTCGCCGCCGACGAGAACGCGTAGGGCGGGGCGGCGAAGATCGCCCCGGAACATACCGTTACGCTCGCCTGCATGAAGAAGAGCGTGCTGACCCGCTACCGCGTGATGGCGTACGTCACCGGTGTCCTCCTGGTCCTCCTGACGATCGGCGTCATTGCCAAGTACCTGCTGGACATGGACGGCGCCGCGGGCCCGACCCGGGTCGTGGCCATCGCGCACGGCTGGCTGTACGTCCTCTACCTCGTCTTCGCCTTCGACATGGGCTCCAAGGCCCGCTGGCCGTTCGGCAAGCTGGTGTGGGTGCTGATCGCCGGCACCATCCCGGGTGCCGCGTTCGTGGTCGAGCGCAAGGTCTCCCGCGAGCTGGAGCCGGTCGTCACGGACGAGGCGGACGGTCCCGTACGGGCCTGACGCCACCGCCCCCACTGCTCGGCACCTCGGCGCGCCCCGGACACGTCCCTTGTGTCCGGGGCGTTCTTGCGCGAGAATTTACTAGGACGTCCTACTAAATTTTCGCTCGACGACGCCCGGAAGCGGCGCTCGGAAAGGCGGCGGAGGCCACCATGGACGCAAGTGCGATCGAGGAGGGGCGCCGCCGCTGGCAGGCCCGGTTCGACGCGGCCCACAAGCGCGACGCCGACTTCACCACCCTCTCCGGCGCGGCGGTCGCCCCCGTCTACGGCCCCCGCCCCGGCGACGCCTACGAGGGCTTCGAGCGGATCGGCTGGCCCGGCGAGTACCCCTTCACCCGCGGCCTGTACGCCTCCGGCTACCGCGGCCGCACCTGGACCATCCGCCAGTTCGCCGGCTTCGGCAACGCCGAGCAGACCAACGAGCGCTACAGGACGATCCTCGCCAACGGCGGCGGCGGGCTGAGCGTGGCCTTCGACATGCCCACCCTCATGGGCCGTGACTCCGACGACGGCCGCTCCCTCGGCGAGGTCGGCCACTGCGGCGTCGCGATCGACTCCGCCGCCGACATGGAGATCCTCTTCAAGGGCATCCCCCTGGGCGACGTCACCACGTCGATGACCATCAGCGGCCCCGCCGTCCCCGTCTTCTGCATGTACCTCGTCGCCGCCGAGCGCCAGGGTGTCGACCCCGGTGTCCTCAACGGCACGCTCCAGACCGACATCTTCAAGGAGTACATCGCCCAGAAGGAGTGGCTCTTCCCGCCCGAGCCCCATCTGCGCCTGATCGGCGACCTGATGGAGCACTGCGCCCGCGCCATTCCCGCCTACAAGCCGCTGTCCGTCTCCGGCTATCACATCCGCGAGGCCGGGGCCACGGCGGCGCAGGAGCTCGCCTACACCCTCGCCGACGGCTTCGGCTATGTCGAGCTGGGGCTGAGCCGCGGCCTCGACGTCGACGCCTTCGCCCCCGGCCTGTCCTTCTTCTTCGACGCCCACGTCGACTTCTTCGAGGAGATCGCCAAGTTCCGCGCGGCGCGCAGGATCTGGGCCCGCCGGCTGAAGGAGGTCCACGGCGCGCGCACCGAGAAGGCCCAGTGGCTGCGCTTCCACACCCAGACCGCCGGCGTCTCCCTCACCGCCCAGCAGCCGTACAACAACGTCGTACGGACGGCCGTCGAGGCCCTGGCCGCCGTGCTCGGCGGCACCAACTCCCTCCACACCAACGCCCTGGACGAGACCCTGGCCCTCCCCAGCGAGCAGGCCGCCGAGATCGCCCTGCGCACCCAGCAGGTGCTGATGGAGGAGACGGGCGTCGCCAACGTGGCCGACCCGCTGGGCGGTTCGTGGTACGTCGAGCAGCTCACCGACCGCATCGAGGCCGACGCCGAGGAGATCTTCGAGCGGATCGAGGAGCGCGGCCTGCTCTCCCACCCCGACGGCCGGCACCCCATCGGCCCCATGACCTCCGGCATCCTGCGCGGCATCGAGGACGGCTGGTTCACCGGCGAGATCGCCGAGAGCGCCTTCCGCCACCAGCAGGCCCTGGAGAAGGGCGCCAAGCGCGTCGTGGGCGTCAACTGCCACCACGGCTCGGTCACCGGCGACCTGGAGATCCTTCGGGTGAGTCACGAGGTGGAGCGCGAGCAGGTGCGCGTCCTGACCGACCGCAGGGCGCGCCGCGACGACGCCCGCGTCCGCGGCTGTCTGGAGACGATGGTGGCCGCCGCGCGCGACGGCTCCAACATGATCGCCCCCATGCTGGAGGCCGTTCGTGCCGAGGCCACGCTGGGGGAGATCTGCGACGCGCTGCGGGCCGAGTGGGGGACGTACACGGAACCGGCGGGTTTCTGAATTCCCGGAGTTATGTGTTCCGGTGTTTTGGTGTGGGTGAACGCGGGTAACTGCCGTGGCCAGGGGTGCAGTTGGTGTCCTTGACGTCGAAAGTTCCTTCGTATACCTTGCCTAAGGCATAGGCCAAGGAGCGATGTTCATATCGCGCCGGCCTTTCGATCGTTCTCGCATCGCCGAAATGCCCGGTACCGGAATGCGGAATATCCGAATCCGGCCGGGGTCCCGTAAGGAATACCCGCGCGACAGCGCGGCGCTCCATCATGCTCCCTTCCGGCCGGCGAAAAGCCCGGCCGGGATGCTCTGATGAGTTTTCCAGGAGGATCGGGCACCATGCGAAAGAGATACCTCGGCGCGGCAGGGGCCGCAGCGGCCGCCACCGGAATAGCCCTGGCGGCGGTCCTGTCGACCTCCGGCACGGCCATGGCGACCACGACCGTCGAGCTCAACGAGACCTGCCAGGCGAAGGAGCCGCTCTCGGGCGACCCCTTCGTCATCTCCACCACGTTCGCCGGCTCGGCGCCGGCCACCACGACCGCGGGAGCCGTCGTCACCGGCACGGGCCTGGCCCAGCCGTGGACCGTCCCCTCGGACATCGCCCACGCCCCGGTGAAGGAGGTGCGGGACTTCGCGATCAAGCTCTCGGTGTCCAACGCCACCGTGCTCAACGCCACGCTCTCCGGCGGCGCCAACCTCGGTTCCGGCACGCCGACCGTGACGCGGTCCGGCAGCACCGTCACCGTCAACATCCCCGGCCCGCTGACGCCGGGCAGCATCGTGCAGCTCCCCGCGATCAACTTCACCATGAAGGCGGGCGCCGGCGGCACGATCAAGACCAGCCTGGCCGGCACCGGCTACGACGACCCGGGCATCACGGTGACCGGCATCGTCAACCAGGCCGGCGGTGACCTCACCGGCCCCGCGACCTGCTACGCGCAGTCCGGCGCCGCGCTCACCAGCACCGTCATCCGCTGACGGCCGTCACCCGAAGCGAGCGCGGCGGAGCCGCAGTCACCGGCTCCGCCGCGCCCGGCCCAGAATATCGCCGGCCACCCGGCCCCGTTCTCCGGCGCACGGGCGGCTCCCCGGAGCCCGGAAATCCTCGACGCCCGGAATCCTCGGCGTGCCGGAATCTCATACGTGTGTGAAGCCCTTCGACGGGCTGTGCCGTACAACTCTGCGCCGGACAAGCCGGGTACAGGTAAGGGAGTGCACGAATCCGTGGGTGCGGTGAACGACTCGAAGGGCGTGGACCCGAGCCCCGGAGACGCATCCACGACCGCGGTACCGGCCGTGCTGCGCGCCGAGGGGCTGGTGAAACGATACGGCGACCGTACGGCCGTGGACGGCGTCAGCCTCGCCATCGCCCCCGGCGAATGCCTCGGCCTTCTCGGGCCCAACGGCGCGGGCAAGACCACCACCATCCTGATGATCTGCGGGCTGCTGGAGCCCGACCGGGGCCGCGTCGCCGTCGGCGACGCGGGGCTGTCCGTCCGCTCGCCCGCCGCCCGGCGCGGCATCGGCTACGTCCCCCAGGAGATCGCCGTCTACGACGATCTGACGGCCCATGAGAATCTCCGCTTCTTCGCCGCCCTCTACGGACTGGGCCGGCGCGAGACGCGCGAACGCGTCGGGGAGGTCCTCGCCTTCGTCGACCTGCAAGGCCGCGCGGACGACCGCGTTGGCACCTACTCCGGCGGGATGAAGCGACGCCTCAACATCGCCATCGCCCTCCTCCACCGCCCCTCCCTGCTCGTCCTGGACGAACCCACCGTCGGCGTCGACCCGCACAGCCGCAACGCCATGCTCGACGGACTCCAGCGCCTCCGCGACGACGGCCTCGCCCTGCTCTACTCCAGCCATTACATGGAGGAGGTCGAGCGCCTGGCCGACCGGGTCGGCGTCATGGACGAGGGCCGGCTCCTGGTCTGCGGCACCCGGCGCGAGCTGCTGGAACGGCTGGAGGACGGCGGCCGGCGGATCAGGCTGACCTGCCGGCCCCTGCCCGCCGACGCCGTACGCACCCTGGCCGCCCTGCCAGGGGTGACCGCCGTCCGGGCCACCGGCGACGAACTGGACGTCCTGGCCGAGGACCCCGCCGAGGCACTGCCGCGCATCCTCGCCGCCCTGAGCGGGAGCGGGGCGTCGGTGGGCGCCCTGGCGGTCGAGGAACCGGACCTGGAGAGCGTCTTTCTCCACCTCACCGGGAAGGCGCTGCGCGATGGGTGACCCGTACACCCCCGACACCCCCCGGAACACCTCCCGGGCGGGCGCCTTCCGTGCCCTGCTCCGCAAGGAGGTCCTGCACGGCTGGCGCGACCGCTCGGTGCTGCTCCTGGTCTTCGTGGTGCCCCTGCTGCTCGCCGGCATCACCTCGCTGGCCTTCGGCAGGCTGGCCGACGGCGGGAAGGCGACGATCGGAGTGGTCGACCACGACGGCGGGACCGCCGCCGCCCTCCTCGTCCACCGGATCCTGCCCGGCCTCCGACTGGACGGCACCGGACTCGTCGACACCAAGCTCTACATGTCCGACGCCGAGGCCGAGAAGGACACCCGGGGCGGCCGGCTGGCCGCGGCCGTCGTGATCCCCGCCCACTTCGGCTCCGGCATCCGCGACGGCCGGCCCCCCGCCCTACGGCTGCTCACCGGCGGCGACACCTCCATCGGAGCGCCCGTGGCCGAGAGCGTCCTGCGCGGCTTCAGCGCCCAGACCGGCGCCATCGGCCTGGCCCTGCGGACCGCGACGAGCGGCCCCGGCGCCCACGCCCTGGACCGGCGACTCGCGCAGAGCGCGAGCACCCTGAAGTCACCCGTGACCATCGGCATCGAACAGGCCGGCCCGCGCACCCTGACCCCGGCCGCCTACTTCGCCCCCTCCATGCTCGTCCTGGCCCTCTTCTTCTGCGGACAGATCGCGGCCCGCGGACTGGTCGCCGAGCGGGCCCGCGGCACACTGGCCAGGATCGTGGCGAGCGCGGTGCCCGTCTGGTGGCTGCCGGCCGCCAGATACCTGATCGCCCTGGGCGTCGGCATGCTCTCCGGAGGCGTACTGCTGGGAGTCTTCGCCGCGTTCGGCGTCTCCTTCGGCGACCCCCTCGTCCTGGCCGTGCTCGTGCTCGTCGCGGCGGCCGCCATGATCGGCGTCTCCTCGCTCGTCGTCCTGCTCGCCCGCACCGAGCAGCAGGCGGGCAGCCTGGGCACGACCGTCGCCTTCCTCCTGGCCGTCGTCGGCGGCACCTTCGTACCGCCGTCACGGACCCCGCCCGTCCTGGAACACCTCGCGCTCGCCACCCCCAACGGCTGGGCCGCCCGCGCCTTCGCCGACCTGTCGCTGGCGCCGGCCCGCCCCTGGGCGGCCGTCGGCCCCGCGCTCCTCGTCCTCGCGGGAATCGCGCTGGCCAGCGCTCTGGTCACCGCGGGCCTCGCCCGGCGGACGGTGAGGCGGACCGGTGCGTAACGCATGGCTGATAGCCCTCAACAACCTGCGCCGCGTGGTGCGACAGCCCATCATGCTGTTCACCACCCTGGCTCTGCCCTTCGTCATCGTCACCGTCATCGGCGTCGCCATCGGCGACAAGGCCGACACCATCAGCGTCGGCGTCGTCTCCCGGGCCAGTGACCCCGTCGGCCGCCGCCTCGTCACCGCCGTCCGGGAAGCACCCGCGCTGGACACGACGGCCTACGACGACGAGGCCGCGCTCCGCAGGGCCGTACGCCGCGGCCAGGTCACCGCCGGGCTGGTGGTGCCGGCCGGCTACGGAGCCGACCTGGCGGCCGGCCGCGAGACCGGGCTGCGCCTCCTGGTCACCCCGCGGCAGCCCGGCGCGGCCACGGTGCGCTCGGTGGTGGACGCCGTCGTCAGCCGGCAGGTGGCCCCGCTGGAGGCCGGGCTGTTCGCCCACCGGCAGACCGGCCGCCCCCTGGACGACGAACTCGCCCGGGCCCGGCAGTTCGCGCCGACCACACCCGGCCCCGCCGTCACCAAGATCTCCGTCGCGCCGTCCGGCACCATGCGGCTCGGTGTGAGCTACACCGGACCGTCCAACCTGACCCTGTTCGTCGTCATCACCTCACTGACCTCGGCCGCCGCGTTGATCGAGAGCAGACAACAGGGCATCACCCGGCGGATGCTGGCGATGCCGGTCTCCCGGGCCGTCGTCCTCGGCGGCGAGTTCCTCGGCCGCGTCCTCATCGCCGCCCTCCAGGCCATCGTCATCTGGGCGTTCTGCGCCCTCGTGTTCCACGTCGACTGGGGCGACCCCCTGGGCGTCGCGGTGCTCACCGGGACGCTGTGCCTCTTCGGCGCCGCACTCGGCATGCTCGTCGGCCTGCTGGCCCGCACCACCGCGCAGGCCATCGCCATCGGGCCGCCCGTGGGCGTCGCCCTGGGCATGCTCGGCGGCTGCATGTGGCCGCTGGACATCACCGGCGACACCATGCGGACCATCGGCCACCTCACGCCCCACGCCTGGGCCATGGACGGCTACGTACGTCTGATCAACACGGGAGGCGGGCTGCGCGAGGTGCTCCCCTCCGTATCCGTCATCGCCGCGATGACCCTCCCGGTCCTCGCGCTGGTGGCGCTCACGACGCGAAGGAAAGGTACGAGATGACCATTCCGCTCCCCGATTTCTCGGGGATGAGTGACGACGAGGCCCTCGCCTACGCGACGGATTTCCTCACCCGCCTGGAGGACGTCGTCGGCCGCACACCCGACGACACGGAGATGCTCGACGGGATCCGCCGGCTTCCGGAAGGCACCGTCGGCGCACTCGGATTCATCCTCTACGGAGTCCCCGCCATCTTCCGCCCGGAACAGGCCGAAGGAGAGACGGGCACGGTGGTGTTCGCCCTCGACGACGGGGAGCGAACGGTCCGCTTCTGCATGGAATTCCTGCCCGGGGAATGCCGGGTGACCGAACCCCCGGCGGACCCCGACGCCGTCATCCGGCTCTCCTTCGCCGTATTCCTGCGCATCGCCTTCAAATTCATGGACGGAAACGACGCCTATCTCGCCGGGCTCACCGACGTCACCGGCGACGTCTTCCTCGCCACCCACCTCGACCAGTGGTTCGGGGTGCCCGGCGACGCCCTCACCGACGAGGCCACCGCCGCCCGCCTCGCGAGCGGAGCACGGTCGTGAGGATCGGCATCGACGTCGTCGACCTCGGCCGGATGCGCCGCATCGCCGACGACTACGGCCCGGCCGCCGCCGGCACCCTGCTCGCCCCGGACGAACACGCCGCCCTGGCCGGCCTGGACGCGGCCGGACGGGCCCGGGCCATCGGCGTGGCGGTGGGCGTCAAGGAGGCCTGGCTCAAGGCCCACGGCCGCCGCCCGCCCGGCTGGCTCTTCCCCCACGCCCACTACGTCCCGGGGGACCAGGACGCCCCGTCCGCCCTTCTCGACGCGGCCCTCGCCGACTTCGCCCACGACCTCGGCACCCCACCCGCCGGCACGGGCCGGGTCACCGCGCTCCCTGGCGCCCCGGCACCCGCCGGAACAACCGCCGGCTGGGCCTGGCACGCCCCCTACGAACACTGGCTGATCTCGGCGGTGGTCGTATGACGGCCCTGCTGTTCCCCGGCCAGAGCACCCAGCGGACCGGCATGGGGCGAGCCCTGTTCCACGCCTCCCCGGAGGCCCGCGCCGTCCTCGCCGAAGCGAGCCGGGCGACCGCCGTCGACGTGCCGGACCTGCTGCGCCGCGGGCCCTCGGCCCGGCTGCGGCGCACCGAGTACGCCCAGATCGCCGTGACGACCGTCAATCTGGCGGCGCTCGCCGCGCTGAAGGCCCGCCGGATCCCCTACGACATCGTGGCCGGGCACAGCGTCGGCGCGCTCGCCGCCCTCGCCGCCGCCGGGGCGCTCTCTCCCGAGCGGGCCCTGCGGCTCGCGGCCCGGCGCGGCGCGCTGATGGGCGCCGTGCCGGAAGCCGGCGCCATGGCGGCCGTCACGGGCCTCGCGCCCGCCGAGGTCGACGCGGTCGTCCGGCGGGTGGCCGCCCGCACCGGCCGGCCCGTGGTCACCGGCCTGGTCAACGCCGCCGACCGGACCGTGGTCAGCGGCGCGGAGCAGGCGGTGGGGGAGGCGGTCGGCGCACTGCTGGCGGCCGGCGCGCGGAGCGCCGTACGGCTGGAGGTCAGCCACGCCTTCCACTCGCCGCTCATGGCCGCCGCCGCCCCCGCCTGGACGCGGACGGTCGCGGAACTGCCGCTGCGCGAGGCCCGGGTGCCCGTCGTGGCCGACACCACCGGGCGCCCGCTCACCGACCCCGAGGACCTCCGCGCGTACCTGGTCGACCAGCTGACCGGGCCGGTCCGCTGGGACCTGGTCGGCCGGAGCCTGGCGGACGCCGGGGTGACGGAAGCCGTCGAGACAGGAGACAGCAAGGTGCTCAGATCGTTCGGCCGGGACCACCCGGCGGTCCGGATCACCAGCATGGCCCAGCCGCACGTGCTGGCCCGGCTGCGCGCGGACGGCCCGCCGGCCGCCCGGCAGGTGGCGGTGGCCGTGGGGAGCGCCTCGTGACCGCGCCCGCGCCCCGCTCCGGGAAGCCGGTGGCCGTGGTCACCGGCGGCTCCCGGGGCATCGGGGCCGCCGTGGCGCGCAGGCTCGGCCGGGACGGGTACACCGTCCTCCTCACCTACCGTTCCCGGGCGGCCCGGGCGGAGGAGGTCGCGGACGCCGTCCGCGCCGAGGGCGGCGACGCCGAGGCCGTGGCGGCCGATGTCGCCCGCGAGGAGGCGGTACGGGCCCTCTTCCAGCACGTCCGGCGCACGTACGGGCGGCTGGACGTGCTCGTCAACAACGCCGGGGTCACCGAGGACGGCTACCTCCTGATGATGAGCGACCGCAAATGGTCCTCGGTCCTGGAGACCAACCTCACCGGCGCGTTCCGGTGCAGTCGCGACGGCGTCAAGCTCATGGCGGCCGCCGGCGCGGGCACCGTGGTCAACGTCGCCAGCGTCTCCGGGCTGGTGGGCCCCGCCGGACAGGCCAACTACGCGGCCTCCAAGGCCGGTCTGATCGCCATGACCAGGAGCCTCGCCACGGAGGTCGCCCACTCCGGCGTCCGCGTCAACGCCGTCGTACCCGGCTTCATCGAGAGCGACATGCTGAGGAAGGCACCGGAGTCGGCGCTGGCGGCGGAGCTCGCCAGGGTGCCCCTCGGCCGGGCCGGCACCTGCGACGAGGTGGCCTCGGCCGTCGCCTGGCTGGCCGGGCCGGAATCCAGTTACGTCACCGGCACCACGCTCGTCGTGGACGGGGGCCTCACCCGGCGATGACGCCCCCACCCGAGGGGCGGGGCGATCCGGGGACAAGTCAGGCAACGGCACGTGTGGAAGGAACGAGATGTCGGCCACGGAAGACATGAGACTGCGGGCCAAAGAGCAGCAGGAACTGTGCGCCCGGGTGAGGCGGATGCTGGTGTCCCGGCTCGACCTGCCGGTCGACACCGACTGGATCACCGACGACCAGCCGCTGTTCGGCCGGGGGCTGGAGCTCGACAGCGTCGACGCGCTGGAGATCTCCATCGGCCTGACCGCCGAGTTCGGCGCCACGGTCCACGACGACGACCGCGAGGCGTTCGGCTCCGTCGCCAAGCTGACGGAGCGCGTCCATGACCAGATCTGAGCCCGCCCTGCGCGTCCGGCCGCCCGCCCGGGCCACCGTCGGCGGCGTCCGGCTGCCACTGCTGGCCCACGACCTCGAACAGATCCTTCCGCACCGCGGGGCGTTCGCCCTGCTGGACCGGGTCGACGAGATCGAGGCCGGCGTCCGCGCGGCGGGCGCCCTGCTGCCCGGCCGCAGCGCCTCCTACCTCGAAGGGCACTTCCCCGGGCGGCCGGTCGTCCCCGGCGTCCTGCTGATCGAGGCCCTCGCGCAGCTGTCCGGCGTCGTGCTGTGGAGCGCCGCCGGCGCGGACGGCGCGCCGGCGCCCCCGCCGGACGGGCTGGGCGTGCTGGCAGGGGTGAAGAAGACGCGCTTCCGGCGCCCGGTGCTGCCCGGCGAGGAGGTGCGCCTGCGCTCCGAACTGACCGCCCGGCTCGGCGGATGCGCCGAATTCGCGGTGCGCGCGGCGGTCGGCCGCGCGCTCGTGGCCGAAGGCGTCGTGCAACTGGGCGTCGCCGACGCCGCGGTCCTGGGCGGACCGGCCCCGAAGCGGCCGGCCGGTATCGAGATGGGGGAGACGAAGTGAGCGGAGTCCTGACCGGACACCTCGGCCGGGAGCCGGAGTACACGACGGTGTCCGGCGCCCGGGTGGTCTGGCAAGTCGGCTCGTACGAGGAGGAGTACGCGGCCCTGCGCTCCGGGGCGGGCCTGGCGGACCTCAGCGGCGGCGGCCCGCTGCGCGTCCACGGGCCCGGCGCCGCCGAGGCGCTCAACCGCGTCCTCACCCGCGACGTGGAGTTCCTGGCGCCCGAACAGGCCCAGAGCGCCCTGGTCCTGGACTCCGGCGGCCGCCCCGTCGACGTCGTCGTGGTCCTCGCCCTCTCCGACGACGACTACTACGTCCACTGCGGCCCGGGCCGCGACGAACGCGTCGCGGCGCTGCTCGCCCCCGCCTGCGAGCCCGGCGAGGCGGAGCTCGCCAACCTGCGCTCCTCGACCTCGGTCCTCGCCGTGGAGGGCCCCGACGCCTGGCGCGTCGTCCAGGAAGTCTTCGGCGAGGACTACGTCTCGCTCGCCTACGAGAGCCTGCTGCCCGTCGAGGTCGACGGCGTCGACGTCGTCCTGGCCCGCATCGGCGTCACCGGCGAGTACGGCTACACGCTGTTCCTGCCCCACGAGATCGCCGAGCCGGTCTGGCGCGCCCTGGCCGCGCACAGCACCCCCGTGGGCCAACGGGCCCTGGAGACGGCCATGCTGGAGGTCCGCCAGCCCGTCCTCCACCGCGAACTGGGCGAGGACGGCACCGTGCTGACGGCCGGGCTCAACTGGCTCGTCGACATCAACAAGCCCGAATTCACCGGCCGCGAGGCGCTGATGGCCCAGCGCGCCGACCTCACCGGCACCCGCCCCATCGGCTTCGCGGTGACGACCGGGCGCGTGGCGGAGGGCGACGAGCTCCTCGTCGGGCCGGAGGTCGTGGGCCGGGTGACCTACGTGGTGGACTCGCCCGGCCTCGGCGCACAGCTCGGCCTCGCGGCCGTCGACCGCCACTGGCAGGCGAGCCGACTGGAGTTCGGCACGGCCTCGGGCGCCCGCGTCGGCACCCTGGCCGCCCCCTACGTCGTCCCCACCAGCTGGACGACCCCCATGGAGGTGTGATCGTGACCCGGGTGGTGGTGACAGGCATCGGCGTCCGTTGTGCCGGAGCCGAGAACGCGGGCGAGTTCTGGGCGCGCGTCAGGGACGGACGCAGCGCGGTCCGGGAGGTGAAGGACCTCGACATCGGGGCGAGCGAGTGCCGGGTCGGCGGTCAGGTCACCGATCTGGGCTACAGCGGCATGGGCGACCCCCGCGACAGGGTCGCGCAACTGCTCTTCGCGGCCCTGCGGGAGGCCGTCGCCGACTCCGGCCTGGACCTCGACGCCGAGGACCGGTCCCGGATCGGGGTCGCCCTCGGCCAGTGCCAGGCGGGCTTCTACGACGACCGGGGGTTCGCCCAGTTCCTCTACGCCAACGCGGACATGGTCGCCGCCGAGCTCGGCATCACCGGACCGCGCGCCGTGCTGTCCACGGCGTGCACCGCCGGGTCCGCGGCCCTGGCCCAGGCCGCCGAGCGGATCGTGGCGGGGGAGACCGATGTGATGATCGCGGGCGGGGTCGACCAGCTCTTCGCCCCCACCTGGCACGGCTTCGCGAGCCTCCAGGCCCTCGGCCCCGACGGCTGCCAGGCCTACAGCCGCTCCAACGGTCTCGTCCTCGGCGAGGGCGCGGGCATCCTCGTCCTGGAACCCCTGGAGCGGGCGCTGGCCCGCGGCGCCGAGCCGCTGGCCGAGCTCAAGGGCTGGGGCTCCTCGGCCGACGCCCACCACATCACCGCCCCCGACCCCAGCGCCAAGGGCGCCGTCCTGGCCATGAACCGGGCCCTGGAACGCGCCGGGCTGACCCCCGACGACGTCGACTACGTCAACGGCCACGGCACCGGCACCGAACCCAACGACGCCATGGAGGCCAAGGCGCTCCGCCTCGCCTTCGGCGACCGCGCCCCGAGCGTCCCCCTCAGCAGCGTCAAACCCGTCACCGGCCACACCCTCGGCGCCGCCGGCGCCATCGAGGCCGCCGCCGTCATCTACGCCCTGCGCGACCAGATCGTCCCGCCCACCGCCAACTTCGCCACCGACACCGAGCCCACCCTGGACTTCGTCCCCAACACCCCCCGGCCCGCCAGGCTCGACGTCGTCATGTCCAACAACTACGCCTTCGGCGGCGACAACGCCTCGCTCGTCTTCTGCCACCCCGGCCACGGCCCCGAGCCCCGGGAACGGGCCGCCCGCGAGGTGTCCATCACGGGCGTGGGCGCCATCGGCCCCCTCGGCAGCGGATACGAGCGGTGGCGGGACGCGCTCCTGGCCGGGGAGAACGGGCTCGGGCGGGCGCGCGGCTTCGACACCGAGGGCCTGCCCGTCTCCTTCGTGGGCGAACTCCCCGACCTCGACCCGCGCGGCGTCGCCCCCCTGGGCGACTGGCGCCAGATGGACGTCCTCTCCAGACTCGCCCTGTCCGTCGCCCGGCAGGCGTGGAAGGACGCCGACCTGCGACTGACGGCGGGCCAGCGCAACAACACCGCTGTCGTCCTCGCGACCGCCACCGGCCCGCTGGGAGCCATCACCCGCTTCACCGACAGCATCAAGGCCGGAGAACCCAGCCCGGTCCTCTTCCCCAACACCGTCTTCACCTCCGCCACCGGGCACGTCTGCAAGGCCCTGCGGCTGCGCGGCCCCCGCACCACCTTCAGCTCCGGCTCCGTCGCCGCCGTCCACGCCCTCGAGTACGCGGGCGCCCTCGTGGCCCGGGGCGACGCCGACCACGCCATCGTCATCGCCGCCGAGGAGATCACCCGGCTCCACCTGACCACCCCCGGCCCCCAGCACCAGTACATGATCGACGAGCGGGCCGTGCCCTACCAGCGCGACATCTCCGGCATCAACCTCGGCTCCGCCGGCCTCGCCTTCGTCGTCGAACCCACCGAGGCGGCCCGCACCCGCGGCGTCCGCTCCTACGGCCGGCTGCTCGGCTCCGCCGTCGGAGGCGACGCGCTGCCCCGCGGCGGCGACCGCCGCACCGAGCTCGACCCCCGCGGCACCCAGTGGGAGGCCGTGCTCCGCAAGGCCCTCCAGCGCTCCGGACGCACCCCCGAGGACATCGGCTACGTCTCCGGCGTGGCCAACGGCGCCACCGTGCTGGACTCCCTGGAGACCGGCGTGCTCTCCCGCGTCTTCGGCCGCGACATCCCCGTCTCCGCCACCAAGGCCGCCGTCGGCGAGACCCAGGGCGCCGGCGGAGCCGTCTCGCTGCTGGCCGGCCTCGTGGCCCTCGACACCGGCCTGATCCCCCCGACCGCCGGACTCACCGACCCCGTCGGCGGCGCCCGCGTGCGCCACGTCCTCACCGGCTCCCCCCTCCCGCTCACCAAAGACGCCGTCATGGCCAACGCCTTCTCCATCGGCGGCACCTACGGTTCCGTGGTGGTCGCCCGATGACCCGCACCCCGCGCGTCGCCGCGTTCGCCGCCGTCACCTACACCGACGGGCCCGACGCCGCCGCCCTCGCCGCGCTCACCCGCTTCGAACGCGCCTCCCTCGGCCACGCCGACGCCCCCCAGCGCGCCGCCGCGATCCTGGCCGCCAAACGCGCCGTCCAACGCCTCCACCCCGGCCTGGACCTCCGGGACATCGAGGTGCTGCGCCGCCAGCACTGCGCCCCGGTGCTGCGTCTGCGCGGCCGGGAGACCCCGCTGCCCCTCTCGCTCTCCCTCTCGCACGGTGACGGCCTCGCCGTCGCCGCCCTGCTCGCCGACCCGGAGGGGACGCCGTGCGCGCGCTGATCCAGACCGGCGTCGGCGACGTCGGCGTCCTGAAGCTGACGGACACCCCCGCGCCCACCGCGCGAGGCGGCCAGCTCCTCGTCCGCACCACGGCCATCGGCCTGAACTTCCACGACGTGGAGGACCGCCGCCGGATCGCCACCGGCCTGACCTTCCCCGTCGTGCCCGGCACCGACGTGGTGGGCGTCGTCGAGGACGTCGGCCCGGGCGCCGAGGGCTTCGCCGTGGGCGACAGGGTCGTGGCCCTCGTCCGCTCCGGCGGCTTCGCCGAATACGCCGTCATCCGCGCCCAGATGGCCGCCCGGCTGCCGGACGGCCTCGACGACGCGACCGCCGCGAGCATCCCCACCGCCGGCCTCACCGCCTGGTTCCTGGCCCGCGACCACGTCCCCGACGGCACCGGGCCCGTCGTCGCCCACGCCGCCGCGGGAGGCGTCGGCCACTGGCTCGGTGCCCTGCTGCCGCCCCGAGCGCCCCACACCATCGGCATCGTCTCCTCGCCCCGCAAGGCCGAACTCGCCCGGCAGGCCGGCTACCGGCACGTCATCGACCGCAGCGCCATCGACCGGAGCGCCGGGAACGACCTGGTCCGCGCGGTCCGCCGGGCCACCGGGGGCTACGGGGCGAGCGTCGTCCTCGACCCGGTGGCCGGCCCGCGCTTCGCGGACTCCTTCCGGATGCTCCACCCCGGCGGCCACGTCGTCCTCTACGGCAGGGCGGCAGGCAACCCCGAACTCACCGGCCTGCCCACCGCCTTCCTCGACGCCCGCCGCAACCTCGGCCTCCACACCTGGTACCTGGGCCGCGCCGTCACCCTCCACGCCCGCAGCGTCGGCCCGGCCCTCGCCGAACTCGCGGGCGTCCTCGCCGACGGCCGCGTACGGATGCCCGTCACCGAACTGCCCCTGTCCGAGGTCCGGCACGGGCACACCCTGCTGGAGAGCGGCGCCACGGTGGGGAAGGTGGTGTTCCGGCCATGACCGCGCCGAGCGCCCCCGAGCACGAGGTCCTGGTCGTCGGGGCCGGGCCCGTCGGGCTCGCGCTCGTCCTCGCCCTGTGCCGGGCCGGCGTCGACGCCGTGGCCGTCGACCGCGACGGCGGCCCGACGGACCACCCCAAGGCCAGGGTCGTCAGCACCCGCTCGATGGAACTGCTGCGCCGCCTCGGAGTGGCCGACGCCGTACGGGCCCGCGCCCTGCCGGGCGACTGGACCGAACGCGTCGTCGTCGCCGACACGCTGACCGGACCCGCCCTGCTGACCGTGGAGTCCACCGGACGGGAAACCCTCCACAGCCCGGAACACCGCGTGCTGTGCACCCAGGACCGGCTGGAACACGTCCTCGCCGAGGCGGTCGCGACCGTCCGGCCGGACGCGGTGCGGTGGCGGACCGGCGCGCTCGCCGTCACCGACCGGGGGCCGTACGCCGAGGTCACGGTCGCCCCCGACGACGGACCGGTCACCCGCCACCGGGCCCGCCACGTGGTGCTGGCCGACGGCTGCCGCGGCCTCGGCGCCGGCCCGGCGGTCGCGGGAGCGGGCGTACGGCGGCGGGCCATGAGCCAGGTCGGCTTCCGGCTGGAGGCGGACCTTGCCCCGCTGGTGGCGGAGCACCCCGCCTTCATCACCTATCTGATGGGCGGCAGCCACCCGGCACAGCTGCTGGTGGTGGACGGGAAGCGCGACTGGATCGTCAGCATGGTGGCCGGACGCTCCGACGGCCCGGCCGACCACCCGCCCGAGCGCGTCCGGCGGATGCTCTCCACGGTGGTGGGAGTGCCGCCCGGCGACCCACTCCTCACCACGGCACGGCTGCGCGGCATACGGTTCTACGACATCGCCTACCGGGTCGCCGAGCGCTTCACCGTGGGCCGGATCGTCCGCGCCGGCGACGCGGCGCACGAACTGCCCCCGACCGGGGCGGCCGGCCTCAACCTCGGTCTCGCCGACGCGGACGCGCTGGCCTGGCGGCTGGTGGCGATCTCCCGGGGCTGGGGCGGGCCCGCCCTGCTGGAGGACTACGCCGTGGAGCGCCGGGCGATCGGCGAACGCACCGCGCGCTGGGCCCGCTCCCGCGTCAACACGGTGGGGCTGCTGGCCAGTTCCCGGGCCCACGGCGACAGCGAGGGCATGGTCCGTGCGGAGCGGCAACTGGCCGTCTACCTCGACCACCCGGGTCTCGACCTCGGCCCCCTGCTGCCGCCCGGGGAGCCCGAGGACGCCGCCGTGCTCGTCGACGACTGGCGGGCGGGCAGCCGGGCACCGCGCCTCCTCGACCACTACGGGGACGCCCCGGTGCTCGTCCTCGGCCGGGACAGCGGCCCGCCGGAGCGGTGGACGGACGGCCTGGCGGCCCCCTGCCCGGTGCCGCTGCGCGTCCTGAGCACGTCCGGCGACGGGCCGGAAGGGGCCGCGCTGGTACGGCCCGACGGCTATGTGCACTGGCGCGGACGGTCCCCCGAGGACCTGCGGGCGGCACTGACGAGCCTCGGCGTCGGGGGAACGCATGCGTGACGACCACCGGATATCCGACCGGGAACGCGACGAGGCGGCATCCGTCCTGGGCGCCGCCTACGCCGAAGGCCGGCTCGACCACGACGAGTACCGCGAACGTCTGGACGCGCTCCTGGCCACCCGGACCTGGGGAGAACTGCGCCCGCTGACGGCGGACCTGCCCGAGACCGACACACCGTCCCGCGCGGCGTCCCGGCTCACCGCCCTGACCGTGCTCTGGACGATCTACCTGACCGCAGTGGCGGTCAACACGGTGGTGTACGGGCTCGTCGTCCTGACCACCGGACACCTCGTCTACTTCTGGCCGCTGTGGGTCGCCGGGCCGGCGGGGGCGGTCCTCGGCACGCTGACGCTGACGGGCCGCAGCCGGCGACGGCGCGCCGCCCGCTGACCCGCCCGACCCACTGCCCGCCCGACCCGGGGCGCTCGCGCCCCGCCACCGCTCGTCGCCTGCCCGTACCGCCTGCTCGACCCGAGGCGCTCGTGCCTCGACCGCTGCCCGTCCGTCCCTGCCCGGCCTTGCCGGTCCGTACCACCCGTCCGGCCCGATGCGCTCGGCCCCTCCGTTGTCCGTCGCGTCGGCCCGTACCGCCCGCTCGGCGCGAGGTGCCGTACCACCACCCGTACACCCCACCCGTACTCGCCGGCCGTGCCGGCCAAGGGAGTTCGTCATGCAACGCCGGATATCCGCGGTGTGCGTCACCGCCGTCGCCCTGCTGGCGACCCTGCTCGCCGGCCCGGCCACGGCGGCGGCCGGGGCGCCGCCTCCACCGACACCGTTTTCCTCCGCGGCCCCGGGGAAGCCCGGCGCGCCCGCCGGGCCGCGCAAGCCCGCCAAGCCGCCCGAGGCGAAGCCGGAGAAGGCGCCACCGGCCCCCCGGACGCCCACCGGCCCGCAAGGGCCGCCCGGGAGACCCGGACTGCGGCCCGCCGAGGGCCAGTTCGTGCCCGCCGACGCGACCCCGGCGCTGAAGACGACCCTGCGGGCGGGCGGCACCGCTTCCTTCGGCATCCCGGGCGTCCCCGGGCTGGCCGGGCCCGGCCGCGTGCTGGCGGTGGCGCTGAGCGTCGAGGCGACCGCGCCGCGCGCCGACGGCCGGCTGAGCCTCCTCACCGCCGACCCCGCCGACGCGGCGCAGGACGCCGCCCTGCGCTTCACCGCCGGTGCGAACGCCCGCCGCTACGACGTCGTGCGCCCCGCCGCGAACGGCCGGATCGGCGTGCACGCCAGCGCGGCCACCGGCGTCGAGGTGCGGGTGCGCGGCTACTACACCGCCGCCAAGGCGGACCGGGCCGGCGGCACCTTCGTGCCGCTCGACGGCGGCGCACCGGTCCTCGACGGCAAGGCGCTCGCCGCCCACGGCTCCGTCACGGCCACGTTGGCCGGGAACGGGGGGCTGCCCCGGGCGTCCGCGATCTCCGCGATCTCCGCGATCTCCGCGGTCGCCGTGAGCGTCGAGGCCGACGGCGCCCCGGCCCCCGGCTGTGTGACCGCCGGGCCGGAGGCCGGGCCGCGCGCCGCGACGACCTCGCTCTGCTACCGCCGGGGCGGCCGCGCCACGGCCCTCGACACGCTGCCGCTCTCCCGCTCGGGACAGCTCGTCCTCACCGCGAGCAGCCGGGTGAGGCTCACGCTGCGGCTGCGCGGCTACTACACGACCCCCTCGGCGACGGAGGCCGGAGCCACCTACGTGCCGGTCGACCCGAGGACCGTCCTGCGGGCGAGGACGTCCGCGACGGCACCGTCCGCCGACGTGAGCGTCGCGGGCACCGGCGGCGTCGGCCGAGCCGAAGACGTCGTGGCGGCCGTCGTCCGGCCCTCCGTCACCGGCGCCGCCCGCGACGGCTGCCTGACGCTGGCGCCCGGGCGCTCCGCCCGCCGCGACGCCGTGCCGAGCGCGTGCTTCGGGCCGCGCGGCGACGCGGGCGGGACGGACATCGCCCGGCTCTCCCGGTCCGGTGCCCTGGCCGTGGCCACCGACACGCCCGCCTCGGTCACGGTCGGGACGCGCGGATACTTCCGCAAGGCCACCGCCCCCCACGCCCCGGAGCGGGTGCGCGCGGTCGCCGGCCCCGGCCGGGCCACCGTCAGCTGGACGCCTCCCGCCGCCGACGGCGGCGCGGCGGTCACCGGCTACACCGTCACCGCCGACCCCGGCGGCGCCACCGTCCGGACGGACGGGCAGACCAGCGCCGTCCTCGGCGGTCTGACCGACGGCAAGAGCTACGCCTTCACGGTCACCGCCCACAACGCGGCGGGGCAGAGCGGGAGTTCGGACAAGTCGGAACGGGTCACCCCGGGGGTCGGGGCCGGGGCCACAGCCCGCGAGGAGGCGCCCCCGCTCACCACGGACGTGACCGCGACCCTCACCGTGGACGGGCCCGAAGGGTCCCTCGCCACGACCGCCGCCGGGCAGTCGGCGGTGTTCACCTACGCGGGCACCGCGGGCAGGCGGGTGTTCACCGGCATCACCAAGACGACCGGCAGCTCGTTCTCGTCGGCGGTCGTGCTGACCTCGCCGTCCGGCACGGTCCTGGCGAGGACGTCGACGGCCTATCAGACGCAGATCGACACCATGACCCTCCCCGCCACGGGCACCTACACCCTCAAGCTCACCCCCGACAGCACCGGGCAGGCCGCCTACAAGGTCAGGGTGACGTCCGTCCCCGACGACGCGGCGGCCACCACCACCATCGACGGCCCCGCCGCCTCGCTCGCCCTCGGCAGCCCGGGGCAGCGGGGCACCGTCACCTTCCAGGGAACCGCCGGAACCGACGTGTTCGTCCGGCTCTCGGCGTCCGCCGCCCCGGACTGGACGACGACCCTCGCCCGCCTCGTGGACCCCGCCGGGAACCAGGTCACCGGCTCCATGGCCTCGTCCGACGCGACCAAGGCGTACATCCCCAGGTTCACCCTGTCGGCGACCGGCACCTACAAGCTCGCAATCGGCCTGGGCGGCTCGCTGACCGGCACGGTCTCGGCGACCGTGACCAAGGTGCCGGCCGACCAGGTGGTGGCCGCGGCCGTCGACGACAAGGCCCGCTCGGCGAACGTGACCTTCGGCCAGGCAGCGCGGTTCACCTTCACCGGTACGGCGGGTACCAAGATGCACGCCGCCACGACCGGACCGGGCGGCCCGCTGAACAGCCTGACGCTCCTCGAACCCGGCGACACGATGGGCGCGAGCGGGACGGGGGACCTGACCGCCGCGCTGACCAAGTCCGGCACGTACACCCTCTACGTCTCGCCGAAGGACGACCAGGCCGGTACGGTCACGGCCACCCTCGGCCCGGTCCCGCCGGACGTGACCGTACCGGCCGTCATCGGCGGCCCGGAGGTCACCGCGGCCACGACGGGGCGGTGGCAGAGCAGCGCCGTCACCTTCGACGGCAAGGCGGGGCAGCGCCTCACGATCAGCTGTGCGACGACTCCGTCGGACGCGGCGAGCTTCACGCTCCTGAACCCGTCCGGCAACTGGGTCGTCAACTCGTCCGCGTGCCCGACGGCCGGGCCGGCAGGGTCCACCACCGCCCTGCTGGACCGGAACGGCACATACCGGCTGGAGATCCAGCCGTCCCGGACGACGGCGGCCCGCAGCGTCAGGATCAAGCTGACCGAGACCCCCGCGCCGGTCGCCGTCACCGCCGTGGTCGACGGGCCCGTCGCCCCGCTCGCCACCTCGCCGGGCCAGGCCGCCGAGGTCCGGTTCGACGCGACGGCCGGCCAGCGCGTTCTCATCAGTTGCACGGCCAGCGCGGCCACGACGCGCTTCGTCCTGTACGACCCGTCCGGCGCCCCCGCCGGATCCTCGGGCTACTGCTACGTCGACGGCGCGATCTGGCCCGCCGTCACACTGGCCGCCACGGGCACGTACAAGATCGCGATTACGAGCCCCGACGACCGGTCCGCGAGCATGGGCTTCCGGGTCCGTTCGACGCTCCCCGTCGCCACGGCGGCGGCGAGCGTCGACGGTGATCCGGTGACCGTCAACGTGACCAAGGCCTACCAGGACGCGCAGATCACCTTCGCGGGCAAGGCCGGACAGCGGGTCGCGGTCGATTGTGTGAAGGGCACGCAGTACCCGGACGGCAAGGGAACGTCCTTCACGCTGCTCGACCCCTCCGGGACGAACATCGACCAGAAGACAAGCTCCTGCGACAACCCGACCCTCTTCCTCTTCGACGCCCGGCCCCTCAACGCCACCGGCACCTACACCGTCTATGTCTCCCCGCCCGGCGACCGGACCGGCGGCTACACCGTGAAGGTCCTCTCCGTGCCCGACGACGTGACGGGCGGCACCGTGAGCATCGGCGGCGGCCCGGTGACGATCGCCACCACCAAGCCCGGCCAGCACGCGAGCGTCACCTTCACCGCGAACGCCGGGGACCGGATCTACGCGACCTGCTACCAGACGCTCACCGGAGGCGACCGCAACTCCTGGACCAACTACACGCTGTCGAACCCGGTGGGCGAGTACGAGACCTCCAGCGTCTGCAACCAGCCCGTCTTCCCCCTCCTGACCTGGACCCTGCCCCCGACGCTCTTCGACGCGCACACGCTCGGCGTCACCGGCACCCATACCATCGCGATCACCCCCGGAGGCAAGGTCACCACCAAGGTGACCATCCAGCTCTACCGCGTGCCGCCCGACATCATCCGGACGACCACCCTCAACAGCGCGCCCATCACCGTCACCACCACCGCGTACGGCCAGGCCGGCGAGGTGAGCTTCAACGCCACCGCCGGGCAGCGCGTCTTCATCACCTGCGACCACACCGTGGCGAACGCCAACGGCGGCAAGCCGATGTACGTCCTCAAGGGCCCCGACGGCGCGGCCGTCGGAGGTGTCGCCGGCTTCCAGTACTGCGAGAAGAAACCCGTCCTCTTCGACACCCAGGCCCTGCCCACCGACGGCACCTACACGCTCTGGATCAAGCCCAGGGGCCTGATGACGGGCACGTTCACCGTGCGGCTCTACTCACCGCCCGCCGACGTCACGGCCACCGCCGTACCCGGCGGCCCGGCGGTGAACGTCGCCACCACCACGCCCGGGCAGAAGGCCCGCGTGACGTTCGCGGCGACGGCCGGACAGCGCCTCTTCGTCACCTGCTCCCAGACCCTTCACGACGACAGCGGACTCGCCGCCTCCTACCGGCTGGTGACCCCTTCGGGCGCGGAGGGCTCCATAGGCGACTGCGCCAGCCCGCCCATCCTCTTCGACACCCAGACCCTCGCCACCGACGGCACCTACACCATCGCCGTCAGCCCACCGGGCGCGGGAACGGCCGACGTGACCCTGCGGCTCTACTCGCCGCCCGCCGACGCCAAGGCCACCGCCGCCGTCGACGGCCCCGAGACCGCGGTGGCCACCACGGTGCCCGGCCAGAAGGCCTCGGTCACCTTCCCCGGCACCACCGGCCGACGGATCTTCATCAGCTGCGCGGAGACCCTCACCGACCGGGCCGACGGCTTCGTCAACTACGTTCTGTCCGACCCCTCGGGCAACCAGGTCCAGTTCGGGCTGTGCGCCACGCCGCCCAAGGTGTTCGACACCACCACGCTGCCCGCCGACGGCACCTACACCCTCTCGGCCGCCCCGCCGGGCATCGCCACCGGGACGCTCAAGCTGCGCGTCTACTCGGTCCCCGACGATGTGACCGCGACGGCGACGATCGGCGGCCCCGACACCACGGTCACCACGACCGGCCCCGGCCAGAAGGCCACGGTGACCTTCACCGGCAAGGCGGGCCAGAAAGTGGACAGCACGTGCTCCCAGACCCTCACCGACGCGGGAGGCAGCCCCAACGACTACATGCTCCTCGACCCCACGGGCTCCCCGATCGCCTTCGGTGACTGCTCGGCGCCCCCCAAACTGTTCGACACCCAGACACTCCCCGCCGACGGCACCTACACCGTCGTGATCACGCCCCCGGGCATCGCCAAGGGCACGTTCACGCTGCGGTTCCGGTAGACGCGGCGGCTTTGTGAATTGAGGATGGGGGCCGGCTCCTTCAAGGAGCCGGCCCCCATCGCTGGTTCGAGCCGGGGCAGATCGACGCGCTTCCCATGGTTCCCGGCATCCGGAAGCGCGTGGACGACCGGCGGCACGGCAACATGCCGGCTGCCCGGTAGGCGCGGAAGGGCGGGCTCAGGCGTAAGCGGTTGCCAGCCCGCCCACCAGCAGCGCGGTGAAGCCGCGTGCCCACTCGGCGTCCACCGGTTCCGCGCTCACCAGGGTCCGGTGGACGACGGCGCCCGCGATGACGTCGAAGATGAGGTCGGCGTTGCGGGCCGCCGACTCGGGGTCGGGCTCGCGGGGCAGCTCCCCGCGGGCCTGGGCGCGGGCTCGGCCCAGGAGGACCAGGGACTTCTGGCGGTCCACGATCGCGGAGCGGATGCGGTCGCGCAGTGCGTCGTCGCGCGTGGACTCCGCCACCACCGCCATCAGGGCCGTCTTGGTCTCGGGCCGTTCCAGCAGCGCGGCGAACTGGAGGACGACGCCCTCGATGTCGGCCTGGAGGCTGCCGCGGTCGGGGAGCTCCAGGTGCTCGTCGAAGAGGGCGGCCACCGCGTCCACCACGAGTTCGTTCTTGCCCGCCCAGCGGCGGTAGAGGGTGGTCTTGGCGACCCCCGCGCGGGTCGCGACGTCGCCCAGCGTCAGCTTGCCCCAGCCCAGCTCGACCAGGGCCGCGCGGGTCGCGTCGAGGATGGCGCGATCGGCGTCGGCGCTGCGTGGGCGGCCCGTGCGGCGGGCCGGGGGAGGGGCGGCGGAGCTCATGGAGGGACCTTACCGCCGAGTAGGTCGCCGGGTATGAGGCAGATCACAGGGCCGGGGAGCGGTCGTTGCAGTTACGCTACGGCTCGTAGCGTAAGAGCGACAACCACATGCGCCTGGTGGGGACCCGGCGCGGAGCGAGTCAGCAGTCGTCCGCCGTTTTCCGGTTCGCCGTGCCGAGGGGGGAGGATAGGGCCATGCAGCCACGGAATATGTCCATGAGTGGAGTGGTCGACCTCGCCGCGGTGAAGGCGGCCGGTGAAGCCAAGCAGAAGGCGGAGCAGGTGCGCGCGGAGGCCGCGCGCCAGGGTGTGGACCCGGCAGTGGGCCGTCTCGTCTTCGACGTCGACGAGGCCGGCTTCGAGGCGGAGGTCCTTCAGCGGTCCGCCGAGGTGCCCGTCGTCATCGACTTCTGGGCCGACTGGTGCGAGCCGTGCAAGCAGCTGGGCCCGCTGCTGGAGCGGCTGGCCGACGAATACGCGGGGCGCTTCGTCCTCGCCAAGGTGGACGTCGAGGCCAACCAGCTGCTCTTCCAGCAGTTCGGCGTCCAGTCCATCCCGGCCGTGTTCGCCGTCGTGGCAGGCCAGGCCCTGCCGCTGTTCCAGGGCGCGGCCCCCGAGGCCCAGATCCGTCAGGTGCTCGACCAGCTGATCGCGGTGGCGGAGCAGCGCTTCGGCATCGTGGGCGCGCCCGTCGCGCCGGGAGAGCCAGGAGAGGGGGGCGAGGCCGCCGTTCCGCAGGCGCCCGCCGGCCCCCACGACATCGCCCTGTCCGCCGCGCACGACGCGCTGGACGCGGGTGACCTGGGCGGTGCCGTCCGCGCTTACGAGAACGTGCTGTCCGACGACCCGGCCAACGCCGAGGCCAAGCTGGGGCTCGCCCAGGCGCAGCTCCTCCAGCGGGTCCAGGGCGTGGACGCGCAGGCGGTGCGCAAGGCGGCCGCCGACGCGCCGGGCGATGTGACCGCGCAGATCGCGGCGGCCGATCTCGATCTCGTCGGCGGGCATGTCGAGGACGCCTTCGGGCGGTTGATCGACGCGGTGAAGCGGACTGCGGGGGAGGACCGCGACGCCGCGCGCATGCGGCTGCTGGAGCTCTTCGAGGTGATCGGCCCCGACGATCCGAGGGTGACGGCGGCGCGTACCGCGCTGTCCCGCGCCCTGTTCTGACGGGCACTCGACGGGCACTCGTCCCTCCCTCGTCACAGGCGGAACGGGCGACTGCGCTTTACCAAAACTTGGTAAACGCGGCCGCTGTTACGTGCGGTAAGGAAAACCCGGGCATTCGCCCGGGTTTTTCTGTTGTGCCCCCGCGGTCGCGGTCACGTTCCGGCGTCGTGCGGCCAAGTGGCGATACATACCGGCCGTCTGTTGGTTATCCGCTCGTTACTCGCAAGTAATCAACCTCTTGTGCCCCGGCCCGCGATGGACCACGATCGGGCCAGCCCGGTCCGCTCCCCGCCCGGCCGTCGGTCGTGCGCGGGTCGCGGGTCCCCACCGGGCGGGCCGGCGGCACGTCCACCGGTCCTGGGACAGGGGGGTCCCCGTGCGTCAACGGCGGGGCCTGTTCCGCGGGTTGCGCGAAGGCGTGGCCAGTGGTTGTCGCTCGGGGGTGATCGCCGGTGTGTGACGGGCGCGGCATGCGCCAGCGGACGCCACGGCGCTCTTCTTCCCGAGGACGTAGCTCTTCTCCCATCCCCCGCGCGGGCCGCCGGCCCGCACCGGGGATGTACGTCCGAGAAGGAGGAAAGTCGTGAAGGACCGGACTCGTGGTGGGACCAGATGGCGCAGGTTCGCCGTCGTCATGGTGCCCGGCGTCGCGGCGTCGGCAGCGGTCGGTGTGGCGGTCGCGCAGGGCGCCCTCGCGGCGTCGTTCAGCGTTTCGGGCCAGCAGTTCAAGGTCGCGGCCGGGAAGATGGTGGGCGAGGACTTCGTCCAGTACGGCGCTCTGGAGCAGAACTCGAAGGGTGCCCATCCCGTGGCGGTCGTCGGCGTGAACCACGCCACGATCAACAATCTCTGCCAGTCCGTCGTCGTCCCCATCCCGCTCATCGGCCAGGACGTCTCGATGGTGCTCAAGGCGGGCGACAAGGAAGCGGTCGACGCCAAGCAGCTCTACATCGACGCGGAAGCCCTCAAGGCCGACGCGGTTTTCGAGGACATCGACATCGGCGTCTCGGTGGACGACACCCTCAAGGGCAAGGGCGCCGGTAAGGGCCCCGGCCCGCACGCCGGCGACAAGTACGTGCCGGGCTCGTTCGCCCAGCAGGCCAAGAAGGTCACCTTCACCGACGCCAAGCAGCGGGCGTGGGCGACCACCGCGGGCACCTTCACCCTCAAGGGCCTGAAGATGAAGGTCGGCTTCGGCAAGAACGAGTGCTTCCAGGACTCGGAGCTGGAGTGACGGGACGGGCGTGGGACCGGGCCGCCCGGCCCCACGCCCGGACCGGCCGCCGTCCGCGACCGCGTTCGTGAGCGCGACCGCGTCCGCGTCCGTGAGCGCCACGCATCACCGATTCGCCAGTCCCGAGGAGCTGTACACCATGAGCGCCGATACGCGACCACGGCTGATCGACACGCTCGGCCGCACCCGCCGTTCGTTCTGGGACTGGCGGGGCCGACGCCCCTTCTGGGGCGGGCTGTTGTGCATCCTGGCCGGTGTCCCGGTCATGTACATCCCGTACCAGACGGTCTCGCTGGGCGATCTCCAGTTCCGGATGGCCACGACGGCCGGCGCCGGATCGCTGATCATCGGCGTGCTGCTGATCGTGCTGGGCCTGACCATGTGGTACCAGCCGCAGTCGAGGGTCTTCGCCGGTGTCGCCGCGATCCTCCTCGCGCTGGTCTCCCTCGTCGTCTCCAACTTCGGCGCCTTCCTGGTCGGATTCCTGCTGGCGCTGATCGGCGGTGGCCTGGGGGTGTCCTGGGCGCCGGGGCAGCCGCAGCCCGCGCCGGCCGACGAGCCCGCGGGGAGGCGCCGTGCCGACTGACCACGCACACGGCGGCGGGAGCGGCCCGCGCCACGCCGCGCCGAGAAAGCCGCTGCTGGCCCGGCTGAACATGCCGGCCGGCAAGGCGGTCGCCCTCGCGGCGATGCCGACCGCCGTACTGATGGGCATGGGGTTCACCCCCACGCTGGCGCAGGCCAAGCCGATGCCGCCGAACCCTTTCGGCGACGGGCCCTGCGCCACCGTCCCCGACCGGACGCCCGACGAGCCGGGCCCCACCGCGAGCCCGGGAGCGGCGGACGAGGGGAAGGACGCGAAGGCGTCCGCCGCCCCCGCCACCGGGGACGGGGAGCGGGCCGGGGCGCGTGACCGCGCGTCCGCGCTGCCCGGGTCACCCGCGGAGGCCGCGCGGCGGTCCGCTTCACCGCCGGCTTCCCCGTCCGCGAAGCCCTCGCCCGCCACGACGCCTTCGTCTTCCGCGACGCCCTCACCCACCGCCTCGCCGTCCTCGTCGGCCTCCCCGGCGACGCGGCCGCTGGACCCCCTCGGTCTCGGGGGTCTGCTCGGTGGTCTGCTGGGCGGCGGCCGGCATGACGCGCCGCCCCCCGCGCGGGGCTCCTCGCCCGCACCGACGGCCACCCCCTCCGCCGGGCGGTCGGCCACGCCCGCCGGGCGTGGGGCCGACGGCGGTCCGGGGAGCACGGCTCGTACAGCCGGACCCGGTGCGTCCGCGCCGGAGCGGGCCGGAACCCCGGCGCCCGGCCCCAGCACGAGCCCGAGCCCCGGAACGAGCCCCGGCGCGAGCGCGAAGCCGAGCCCGGGTGCGTCCTCCACCCCCGCCACCACCCCGACGCCCTCCGCCGACGGCGAGAAGCGGCCCTACCCGTGCGCGACCCCCGACCCGAAGGCGCTCGCCGCCGCGGAACCGGAAGTCGGCCCCGTCCTCCCCAATCAGCCCTGGTACCTGGAGAGCAGCGTGCTCACCCTGGAGGGGCTGAAGTACGAGGGGATCAAGCGGGTCACGATGGCGAACAAGCAGGAGAAGGCCGTCCTGAAGTTCACCGCGGACGCCGTGCGGATCCGCGACCTCCACCAGATCGTCAACAGCGTGGACGAGGACGGCCGGAATCCCCGGCAGTACCACGTCACGGGTTACGGCCACGCGGAGAAGGACGTCCCGACCATCACGGGCGGCAAGGTCACCATGTATACGGAGGAGCTGAAGGGCAAGCTCTTCGGCGTCCTCCCGGTGACGTTCACCCCGTCCCTGCCGCCCCCGCTGACCCTGCCGCTGCTGGTCTTCACGGATGTGAAGATCCGGCAGGCGGGCCAGTTCGGCGGCACCCTGCGCGTCCCCACGCTGCACCAGTACTCGACCGAGGGCGTCAACGGCCCCTGATCCCTGACGCCGCGCAGACGCGGAAGCATGCGAAACGGCTGTGGCCGCCGCCCCCTCGCGGGGGATGGCGGCCACAGCCGTCGTACGCCTACCGGCGCGCCGGAACCTAGCGGTTCTCGCCGCCGAGGTGGTGCACCCGCACCATGTTGGTGGTGCCGGGGATGCCGGGCGGGGAGCCGGCCGTGATGATCATGATGTCGCCCTCGGTGTAGCGCTTGAGCTTGAGCAGCTCGGCGTCGACCAGGTCGACCATCGCGTCGGTGTTGTCCACGTGCGGGACCACGTAGGTCTCGACGCCCCAGCTCAGCGTGAGCTGGTTGCGGGTCGCGGCGTCCGTGGTGAAGGCCAGGATCGGCTGCGCCGTGCGGTAGCGGGAGAGGCGGCGGGCGGTGTCACCGGACTTGGTGAAGGCGACCAGCGCCTTGCCGCCCAGGAAGTCCGCGATCTCGCACGCGGCGCGGGCGACGGAACCGCCCTGCGTACGCGGCTTCTTGCCCGGGACGAGCGGCTGGAGGCCCTTGGAGAGCAGCTCCTGCTCGGCCGCCTCGACGATGCGGGACATCGTCTTGACGGTCTCGATCGGGTAGGCGCCGACCGAGGACTCGGCGGAGAGCATGACCGCGTCCGCGCCGTCCAGGATGGCGTTGGCGACGTCGGACGCCTCGGCACGCGTGGGACGGGAGTTGGTGATCATCGACTCCATCATCTGGGTCGCGACGATCACCGGCTTGGCGTTGCGGCGGCACATCTCGATCAGGCGCTTCTGCACCATCGGGACGCGCTCCAGCGGGTACTCCACCGCCAGGTCGCCACGGGCCACCATCACACCGTCGAAGGCCATGACGACCTCCGCCATGTTCTCGACGGCCTGCGGCTTCTCGACCTTGGCGATGACCGGGACGCGGCGGCCGACCTGGTCCATGACGCGGTGGACGTCCTGGACGTCCTTGGCGTCGCGGACGAAGGACAGCGCCACCATGTCGCAGCCCATGGCGAGGGCGAACTTCAGGTCCTCGATGTCCTTCTCGGACAGCGCCGGGACGTTCACCGCCGCGCCGGGCAGGTTGATGCCCTTGTGGTCGGAGATGACACCGCCCTCGATGACGATCGTCCTCACGCGCGGGCCGTCGACCTCGGTGACCCGCAGCTCGACGTTGCCGTCGTTGATCAGGACCTGGTCGCCCTTGACGACGTCGCCGGGCAGGCCCTTGTAGGTCGTGCCGCAGATCGTCCGGTCGCCCGGGACGTCCTCGGTGGTGATGACGAACTCGTCACCGCGCACCAGCTCCACGGGGCCGTCCGCGAAGGTCTCCAGGCGGATCTTCGGGCCCTGGAGGTCGGCCAGCACGCCCACCGCGCGGCCGGTCTCCTCCGAGGCCTTGCGGAGGCGGTTGTACCGCTCCTCGTGCTCCGAGTGGGACCCGTGGCTCATGTTGAAACGGGCCACGTTCATACCGGCCTCGATCAGCGACTTCAGCTGGTCGAAGGAGTCGACGGCAGGGCCCAGGGTGCAGACGATTTTGGAACGGCGCATGGGGCAGATCCTATCGGTTTGTTTCGGAGCGGAATATTCGAGCTGTGGGAAAGACCAAGGAACGGATCGTGAAGATCAGCCGATCAAGAGCTGACCAGCGCATACGCCTGGGTGGCGATCTCCAGCTCCTCGTCCGTCGGGACCACGGCGACCGCGACCCGCGCGTACTCGGGGGAGATCAGTCGCGGCTCGCCCGAACGGATCTCGTTGAGCCCGGCGTCCACGACCAGGCCCAGCTCCTCAAGGCCCGCCACGGCGGCCTCGCGGACCGGGGCCGCGTTCTCGCCCACGCCCGCGGTGAAGGCCACGGCGTCGACCTTGCCCAGGACCGCGTAGTAGGCGCCGATGTACTTCTTCAGCCGGTGCACGTAGATGTCGAAGGCGAGCGCCGCCCGCTCGTCGCCCTCGTCGATGCGCCGGCGGATCTCGCGCATGTCGTTGTCGCCGCACAGTCCGATCAGACCGCTCTTCTTGTTGAGGAGCGAGTCGATCTCGTCGACGGACATCCCCGCGTTGCGGGACAGGTGCAGCAGCACCGCCGGGTCCAGGTCGCCGGAGCGGGTGCCCATGACCAGGCCCTCCAGCGGGGTGAGGCCCATGGAGGTGTCGACGCAGCGGCCGCCCTGCACCGCGGAGGCCGAGGCGCCGTTGCCCAGGTGGAGGACGATGACGTTGACCTCTTCGGGGGCCTTGCCCAGCAGCTTGGCGGTCTCGCGGGAGACGTAGGCGTGCGAGGTGCCGTGGAAGCCGTAGCGGCGGATCATGTGCGCGTCGGCGGTCTCGGTGTCGATCGCGTAGCGCGCGGCCGACTCCGGCATCGTGGTGTGGAAGGCGGTGTCGAACACCGCGACCTGCGGCAGGTCCGGGCGCAGCGCCCGGGCCGTGCGGATGCCGGTGATGTTGGCCGGGTTGTGCAGCGGCGCCACCGGGATCAGGCGCTCGATCTCCGCGACGACCTCGTCGGTGATCAGCGTCGGCTCGGTGAACTCGCTGCCGCCGTGCACGACGCGGTGACCGATCGCGGCCAGCTCCGGGGAGTCCAGGCCCAGCCCGTCGGCGGCGAGCTCCGCCGCGACGGCCTGGAGGGCGGCGTCGTGGTCGGCGATCGGGCCGGTGTGCTCGCGCTTGGCGCCACCGGAGGCCAGCGGGGTGTGCGCCAGCCGCGAGGTCTCCTCGCCGATGCGCTCGACCAGACCGGCGGCCAGCCGGGCGCCGTCGGCCATGTCGAGCAGCTGGTACTTGAGCGAGGACGAACCGGAGTTGAGGACGAGGACTCGGGTGGCGTTGGAAGTCATCTGGGCTTTCCGTGTGGGATGTCGGCGGAGGTCTTACGAGCGCGGGGCCGGGGCGTGGTGCCCCGGCCCCGCGGGGCGGATCAGGGCTCGACGCGCTCGCCGCGCTGCTCGCCCTGGGCCTGGATGGCGGTGATCGCCACGGTGTTCACGATGTCCTGGACCAGCGCGCCGCGCGACAGGTCGTTGACGGGCTTGCGCAGGCCCTGGAGGACCGGGCCCACCGCGACCGCGCCCGCCGAGCGCTGGACGGCCTTGTAGGTGTTGTTGCCGGTGTTCAGGTCGGGGAAGACCAGCACCGTGGCCTTGCCGGCGACCTCGGAGCCGGGCAGCTTGGTCGCGGCGACGCGGGCGTCGACGGCGGCGTCGTACTGGATCGGGCCCTCGACCATGAGGTCGGGGCGGCGCTCCCGGACCAGCTCGGTGGCCTTGCGGACCTTGTCGACGTCCGCGCCGGAGCCGGAGGTGCCGGTGGAGTACGACAGCATCGCCACGCGCGGCTCGACGCCGAACTGCTCGGCGGTCTCGGCGGACTGGATGGCGATGTCCGCGAGCTGCTCGGCGTTCGGGTCGGGGTTGACCGCGCAGTCGCCGTAGACCAGGACCCGGTCGGCCAGGCACATGAAGAAGACCGAGGAGACGATCTGGGCGCCCGGCGCCGTCTTGATGATCTCGAAGGCGGGGCGGATGGTGGCGGCGGTGGAGTGCACCGCGCCGGAGACCATGCCGTCGGCCAGGCCCTCCTGGACCATCAGGGTGCCGAAGTAGGAGACGTCGGCGACGACGTCGTGGGCCAGCTCGACCGTCATGCCCTTGTGGGCGCGGGCCTTGGCGTAGATCTCGGCGAAGCGCTCGCGCAGCGGAGAGGTCGCCGGGTCGATCAGCTGGGCGTCGGCCAGGTCGATGCTCAGCTCGCCGGCGCGCTTGCGGATCGCGTCCTCCTCGCCCAGCAGGATGATGTCGCAGACGTCCCGGCGCAGCAGCACGTCGGCGGCGCGCAGCACGCGCTCCTCGGTGCCCTCGGGGAGGACGACCCGGCGGCGGGCGGAGCGGGAGCGCTGGATCAGCTCGTGCTCGAACATCATCGGCGTGACGCGCTCGGAGCGGGCCACGGAGATGCGGTTCGTCAGCTCGGCGGTGTCCACGTGGCGCTCGAAGAGGCCCAGGGCGGTCTCCGCCTTGCGCGGCGAGGACGCCTCCAGCTTGCCCTCGACGGCGAAGAGCTCGGCGGCGGTGGGGAAGGAGCCGCCGGGCACGGAGACCACCGGCGTGCCGGGGGCCAGCCGGCCGGCCAGCGCCAGGATGTCCGGGCCCGGGCGCTCGTCCAGGGTCAGCAGCACACCGGCGATGGCCGGGGCGCCCGCGCTGTGCGCGGCCAGCGCGCCGACGATCAGGTCCACGCGGTCGCCGGGGGTGACCACCAGGCAGCCCTCGGTCAGAGCGGGCAGGAAGACGGGCAGCATGGCGCCGCCGAAGACGAAGTCCTTGGCGTCGCGGGCGAGCCCGGAGTCGTCGCCGAGCAGCACCTCGGCGTCCAGCTGCTGGACGATCTGGCGCACGGTCGGCGCGGACAGCGCGCTGTCCTCGGGCAGGGCGTAGCAGGGCACGGGCAGGCTCGCGGACAGTCGCTCGGCGACGGCCTCGCGGTCGGCCGGGGCCACCCGGTTGACGACCAGGGCGACGACGTCGCAGCCCAGCGACTGGTAGGCGCGGAAGGCGTTGCGGGCCTCGGCCCGCACCGACTCGGCCGACTGCTCCTGGCCGCCGACGACCGTGAGCACGGACGCGGCGAACTCGTTGGCCAGCCGGGCGTTGAGGGCCAGCTCGTCGGGGAGGGTGGTGCCCACGAAGTCGGTGCCGAGGACGAGCACGTACTCGTGGTCGCGGGCGACGGCGTGGAAGCGCTCGACGAGCTGGGAGACCAGCTCGTCCGTGCCCCGCTCGGCCTGGAGGGCGGCCGCCTCGTTGTAGGTCATGCCGACCACGCTCTCGGGGGACTGCGCCATCCGGTAGCGCGACCGCAGCAGGTCGACGAGGCGGTCGGGGCCGTCGCCGTGGAAGAGCGGGCGGAAGACACCCACCTTCTCGACATGGCGGGTGAGGAGCTCCATGACTCCCAGCTCGATGACCTGGCGCCCGTCGCCCCGGTCGGTCCCGGTCACGTACACGCTGCGCGTCACGCGTGCTCTCCTACTCGGCTAGTTCTCGACTGAAAATAAACCCGTTAGGGTGGGCTTGACCTCTTGACAATACCTGCGCTCGTGGATAAAGCGCCCGTCAGGAGGGTGATGGTGGAATGCGACGTGGGCCGTCGGCCCATGAAACAATCGGCCTGGCTCACAGGTACCAGTAGCGAGCAGGAGAAACAGCACGATGCGCATCGGAGTCCTCACGGCGGGCGGCGACTGCCCCGGCCTGAACGCTGTCATCCGTTCGGTGGTGCACCGGGCGCTCGTCGGCCACGGCGATGAGGTCATCGGCTTCGAGGACGGCTTCAAGGGCCTGCTGGACGGCCGCCACCGCAAGCTCGACCTGGACGCCGTCAGCGGCATCCTGGCCCGCGGCGGCACCATTCTCGGCTCCTCCCGTCTGGAGCGCGCCCGGCTGCGCGAGGCCTGCGAGAGCTCCAAGGAGCTCGCCCGCGACCTCGGCATCGACGTGCTGATCCCGATCGGCGGCGAGGGCACGCTCACCGCGTCCAAGATGCTCTCCGACGCGGGCCTGCCCGTCGTCGGCGTCCCGAAGACCATCGACAACGACATCTCCTCCACGGACCGCACCTTCGGTTTCGACACCGCCGTCGGCGTCGCGACGGAGGCCATCGACCGCCTCAAGACCACCGCCGAGTCCCACCAGCGGGTGATGGTCGTCGAGGTCATGGGTCGCCACGCCGGGTGGATCGCCCTGGAGTCCGGCATGGCCGGCGGCGCCCACGGCATCTGCCTGCCCGAGCGTCCCTTCGACCCGGCCGACCTCGTCAAGATGGTCGAGGAGCGCTTCGCCCGGGGCAAGAAGTTCGCCGTCATCTGTGTCGCCGAGGGCGCCCACCCGGCCGAGGGGTCCATGGACTACGCCAAGGGCGCCATAGACCAGTTCGGCCACGAGCGCTTCGCCGGTATCGGCACCAAGCTCGCCACCGAGCTGGAGCGCCGCCTGGGCAAGGAGGCCCGCCCGGTCATCCTGGGCCACGTCCAGCGCGGCGGCACGCCCACCGCGTACGACCGCGTCCTCGCCACCCGCTTCGGCTGGCACGCGGTCGAGGCCGCCCACCGGGGCGACTTCGGCAAGATGACGGCGCTCAAGGGCACCGACATCCAGATGGTGCCGCTGGCCGAGGCCGTCACCGAGCTCAAGCGCGTTCCGGAGAACCGGATGGACGAGGCGGAGTCCGTCTTCTAGTCACCCCTTATACGCATGAGGGCCCCCGTCCGACCGAGTCGGACGGGGGCCCTCGTTCATGGACGGGTCCCGGGGGCTCACTGCGCCCCGATGGCCTCCAGCGTGTCGAGCTTCGCCGCCCGGCGGGCCGGCCACACCGCGGCCAGCACGCCGACCGCGAGGGCCAGCAGCAGGAACACCGCGATCCGGCCCCACGGCACGACCATCTCGTACTGCGGGAAGGACGAGCGCAGCAGGTGGCCGCCCGACCAGGCGAGGAAGACACCGGCACCGACGCCCAGCACCGCGCCGAACATCGCGATCATCACGGACTCCACCCGGACCATCCGCTTGACCTCGCGCCGGTCCAGGCCGATCGCGCGCAGCATCCCGATCTCCCGGGTCCGCTCGAAGACCGACATGGCGAGGGTGTTGACGACGCCGATGACGGCGATGACCACGGCCATGCCCAGCAGCCCGTACATCAGGTAGAGGATGTCGTCGATGTTCCCGGCGCCGGCGCGGCGCAGGTCGTCCTGGCTCTGGACCTTGATGATCGGGTTGTTGCCGAGCGTCTCCTTGATCTTCCCGGCGAGGTCCTTCGCCTTGCCCGGCGCGGCCTTCACCAGCACCTGGTCGTCGCGCGCCTTGTCCTGGTGGGGGTCGACGAGGGCGGGGGCGGAGAGGACCGAGGAGAGGATGTCGCTGTCCTTGTAGACGGCGACGACGCGCGGGGTGGCCTTCTTGCCGTCGTAGAACGCCATCGGCAGCGTGGATCCCACCGTCAGACGTCCCTCGGCCGCGAACTTGTCCGAGACTGCGACGGCAGCCGTGCCGCGGACGTCGGCGAGCGAGCCGCTGACGACGGTCACGTCGAGCACCTTGCCGAGCTCCCGGACGTCCGTCGCCGTGGCCAGCCCCGGGCGCTGCTCCGACTGGAAGCCGGCCGTCCGCAGCGGCACGGCCGTCGCGACGCCGGGCTGCCCGGCGAGCGTCCGGGCGATCTCGGGGGAGAGGCCCAGATAGCTGTTGGAGCTGACCTTGTAGTCGGCCGTCATGTCCGGCTCGCCCATCGTGGACATGCCCCGGTCCGCCGAGACGGCGCCCACGGTCAGGCCGGTGATCAGAGTGAGGCCGATCATCAGCGCGGAGGCGGTGGCGGCGGTGCGGCGCGGGTTGCGCAGGGCGTTCTCCCGGGCGAGCTTGCCGCTGATACCGGCGACGCGGACCGCGAGCCGGCCGAAGAGCCGCACCACCGGGCGGGAGAGCAGCGGGGCCAGGACGATCAGGCCGGCGAGGGTGAGCGCCGAGCCCGCCATCGCGTAGTCGATGCCGCCGCTGTCCTTGAACTTCGTGACGTACAACATCAGGCCCACGCCCAGGGCGGTGAGCGCGGCGCCGATGGAGTTGCGCACCACGAGGCCACGGGCGGCCGGGGCCTGGTCGACGGAGGCCAGCGCCTCGACCGGAGCGATCCGCGCGGCCTTGCGGGACGGCAGCCACGCGGCGAGGACGGTCACCACGACGCCCACCGCGAGGGCGGACAGCACGGCCGACGGCTCGATCACCAGCGGGCCGTCGGGCAGGCTGCCGCCGGTCAGGTTGAGCACCGGGTGGAGCCCCTTGGCGACACCGAGGCCGAGGACGAAGCCCAGGGCGGAGGCGACCAGGCCCAGCAGCCCGGCCTCGATCAGCACCGAGCGCACGACCTGACGACGGGTGGCTCCCACGGCGCGCAGCAGCGCGATCTCACGGGTGCGCTGGGCGATCAGCATGGTGAAGGTGTTGGCGATGATGAAGACGCCGACGAAGAGGGAGATGCCCGCGAAGATCAGCAGGGTCTTGCGGATCGAGCTCGTCTGCTCGTCGACCATCTTCGACTGGCTGTTCGCGAGCTGCCGGCCGCTCGTGGCCTCGAAGCCCTTCGGCAGCGTCGCGCGGACCTTCGCGGTGAGCGCGGTCTGGTCGGTGCCGCGGGTCGCGGAGACGACGAGCTCGCTGTACTCGCCGGGCTTGCCGAAGAGCTTCTGCGCGGTCGCGGTGTCGAAGAGCGCCATGCCGGCGCCCGCGCTCACCCGGGGGTTGTCGGTCTTGACGATACCGACGAGCTTCTTGGTGACGACGGGGCCGTCGACGGCCATGCGGACGGTGCCGCCGAGCGTGGCGCCGACCTTGTCGGCGGTCTTCGCGTCCAGGGCTGTCTCGCCCTCGGCGGTGGGGCCGCGGCCCTTGACGAGCGGGTAGCGGCTGTCCTTGCCGTCCTTGCCGGGGACGTAGTTGGCGCCGTCGCTGCCCCATTCGCCGCCGACGGGGTCGCCGTGGCGGTCCGCGATCATCGGGAGGCCGCTGACGGAGGGCCGTACGGAGGCGACGCCGGGGATGGCGGCGATCCGCCGCGCCATCCCGGTGTCGAGGGCGCTCCGCTCCTTGGCGTCGGTGCTGGGGCCGCCCGCCGTCACGGAGACGGCGACGTCGTCGAGGCTCTTGGAGAGCCGGTCGCGGTAGGCGCCGCCGACGGTGTCGCTGAAGACGAGGGTGCCGGAGACGAAGGCGGTGCCGAGGAGGACCGCGAGGGCGGTCATCATCAGCCGGGTCTTGTGCGCGAGGAGATTGCGCAGGGCGGTACGGAACATGGGGTGGTCTAGTCCTGAAGATCGAATCCGGCGGGGATCAGCGGGGATCAGCTCGTACGGCCCTTGGCGTCGAAGGCCTTCATCCGGTCGAGCACGGCATCGGCGCCGGGCCGGTGCAGCTCGTCGACGATCCGTCCGTCGGCCAGGAAGATCACGCGGTCCGCGTAGGAGGCGGCGACCGGGTCATGGGTGACCATGACGATCGTCTGCCCGAGCGCCTGGACGGACTCGCGCAGGAAGCCCAGCAGCTCGGCGCCGGAGCGGGAGTCGAGATTGCCGGTCGGCTCGTCGGCGAAGACGATCTCGGGCTTGGCGGTCAGCGCCCGGGCCACGGCCACGCGCTGCTGCTGCCCGCCGGACAGCTGGCTCGGCCGGTGCGCGAGCCGCCCGGACAGACCCAGCGTCGCGACGATCCGCTCCAGCCACTCGGGGTCGGCCTTGCGGCCGGCGATGTCCAGCGGCAGCGTGATGTTCTCCAGCGCGGAGAGCGTCGGCAGCAGATTGAACGCCTGGAAGACGAAGCCCACCCGGTCCCGGCGCAGCCGGGTCAGCTGCCGGTCGCCCAGCGTGCCGAGCTCGACGTCCCCGATCCGGGCGGAGCCCGAGGAGATGGAGTCCAGGCCCGCCATGCAGTGCATCAGCGTCGACTTGCCGGAACCGGACGGCCCCATGATCGCGGTGAACTCGGCACGCCGGAACTCCACGGAGACCGAGTCCAGGGCGGCCACCCGGGTCTCGCCCTGCCCGTAGACCTTGCTCAGCCCGGTGGCACGGGCGGCGACGGCGCCGGCGGGCGAGCGGGGGACGGCGTAAGCGGCCGTGTAGGACACGGGTCTCCTCCGGAGGGGTGGGGAAAGGGGGGAATCAGCGATTCCAATCCTTGCCGCGACCCACCCGCGAAACGTCAGCCGAACGACCGGAATACGGGGTCGGTCTCGGGTCCCGTGACGGCACGGGCGCGTAGTACTTCAGACGGACGGCGTCATCCCGGGGATGCAGGTGTCCTCCCCGGGGGCGAAGCGGGGCGTGTCGAGGGCCGCGGGCGGTCTACGGTGTCGCCATGACGGAGACCACGACGATTCGGGTCCCTCGCAAGACCCGTGATCACCTTGCCGAGCTCGCCAAGGAACGTGGTGTGAGCATCGGCCGACTGGTCGAGACCCTGGCCGCCGTGCAGCCGACCGCCGCGCAGCGTGCCGAGCAGCTCGCCGCCGACCGGGAACACGCACGCAAGCTCATCGGCATCGACATCAGCGACGAGGAGTTCGACAAGGCACCCGACATCCTCGGCAACATTTACAGAATCGCCGCCGAGAAGGCCCGGAGCGCCCGCAATGCCGAGGAGGGCCGGGGAGGTGCCGCGTGATCACCCTTGACACGGGTGCGGCCGAAGCAACTCGGCCCCGGCCTACCCCTTCACCGCCCCGCCCAGCGCGAAGCCGCCGCCCAGGCGGCGGGCGATGAGGGCGTAGAGGAGGACGACGGGCGTCGAGTAGAGGATCGAGAAGGCCGCCAGCTGGCCGTAGGCCACCTGCCCGTAGTTCCCGAAGAACGTGAAGATGCTGACGGACGCGGGCAGCCGGTCCGGGGTGAGCAGCAGCATGAAGGGGACGAAGAAGTTGCCCCACATCATGATGAAGCAATAGATGGTGACGACCGCGAGCCCCGGCCCCATCAGCGGCAGGATGACGCGTACGAGCGTCTGGAGCCGGCCCGCGCCGTCGGTCCACGCCGCTTCTTCGAGGACGACCGGCACACCGTCCATGAAGTTCTTCATCAGCCAGATGGCGAAGGGGAGTTGCGCGGTGGCGAGGAAGAGCGCGGTGCCCTGGATGGTGTCGATCAGGTCGATGCGTACGAACAGCCCGTACACCGGCACCATGACCGCCGTGATCGGCAGGCACGTCGCGAAGAGCACGCCGAGCAGATAGGGCCTGGTGAAGCGCGAGCGGTGACGCGAGAGCGGATACGCGGCGAGTGCGGCGCACGCGATCGTCAGCAGGGTCGCCCCGCCGCACAGCAGCAGGCTGTTGAGCATGGGCGTGAACGTGATCTCGTCGGTGAGGACGGCGGAGAAGTTCTCCGCAGTCGGCCCGGTGGGCGTCCGCACCCGCAGCCCGGCCTCGGCGTCGACGGACGCCAGCAGCAGCCAGACGAGCGGGGCGGCGAAGGCGGCCAGCAGCACGAGCAGCGCGGCGTCGGCGGCCAGCCGCCGGCGGAGCCGGCGGGGGAAGACGAAGGCAGGGGACGGGCGCATGGCACCTCCGTGCGCGACGTGCGCGGTCAGCCGCTCGGAGCGTAGCGCGCGGAGGGGCCGGACAGCAGAGGGCGTACCGGGAGCTTGGACTACGGGGACGGCGGTTCCGGGGGCGTTCCCGGTGTCGCCTGCCGCGCCGCCGCGCGGGCCTGCATCAACGCGGCGGCCGCCGTGACACAGCCGCTGACCGCTGTCAGAAGACCGCCCATGGCAGTGATCAACGCTGCCGAGTCCGCGCCGTCGTCCTTGGAGGTGGGAGCCGTGGCGGCGACCGGCGGGACGGGCTGTACGGGCACGATCGGCGAGGGGACGGTGACGGGGGTGGGGGCGAGGCCGGGAGAAGAGGCGCCAGTCGCGTCCGGCGGCGTGGCGCCCGGCTGGGGCGCTTTCGTGAGGGGCGGACCGGTGCGGTCCGCAGGGGGCGTCTCCGTTACCGGGGCGCCCGTCGCCGGGGGTATGGGAGCCCCTTTCCCGGGGCTCGTGTTGCGGGGATTGACCAAGGCCACCCAGACGGCGGCGATCAGCAGCGTCCCCGCCAGCATGACCGCTGTCAGCGGCATCGCACGCGAGCGGGGCGGTGGCCCCGGCTGGGGTGCCGGTGCCGGCCCGTACGGCCCAGGGGGCTGTGGGGGCTGTGGGGGCGGTGCGGGCGCCGCGGGTGCCGCACGCGTCATGGCCGGCCGGGCCGGCCCGGGTAAGGCGCGCTCCAGCAGCAAAGCCACCGTCCCCGCTCCCACCGCCATCCCCGCCACCCACGCGGGAGCTCCCGGAGAGGCGTCCGGGTCCGCCCACGCGCCCACCGCGAGCGCGCCGCAGGAGACGACCGCCCCGGACAACGCGGATATCCGGCCCAGCCGGAGGCGCCGCCGTTGCCCTTCCAGGGCCGGTTCGCGTCTCATGGGCCAAGGCTAGAACGTGCCGTCACCGCTGCCCAGATACGCGGGGAACGTAGGGGAACGTAAAGGAGCGGAGCCTCACTTGGCCGTCGAGTAGATCATCCCCGCGAACTCGGCGACCTGGTTGTCCGGCAGGTGCCGGGCCACGTCCGCCTCGCTGATCATGCCCACCAGCCGCTTGTTCTCGATCACCGGCAGTCGGCGGATCTTGTGGCTCTCCATCTCGTGGAGGACGTCCTCGACATCGGCTCCGGCGTCGATCCAGCGCGGCGTCCCCTCGCAGAGGTCGCCCGCCGTGGCCTTGGCCGGGTCCTTTCCCCGGGCGAGGCACTTCACCACGATGTCGCGGTCGGTGATGATGCCGCACAGCCGCCCGTTGTCGTCGCTGACGGGCAGGGCGCCCACGTCGAGCATCTGCATCACCTGGGCGGCCCGGGACAGCGTCTCGTCACGCGTGATCCACTGGGCACCCTCGTGCATGATGTCCTTGGCTCTGGTCATGCTGACCCGCCTCCATCGACTTCCCTGTGCTTGCGCGGGCCCGGTCAGGGGGCCGCGTAGACCCGGCCCGCGAACTCCGCGATCTGCTCGTCCGTGAGGTTCTTGGCGAGCTCCGACTCGCTGATCATGCCGATCAGACGGTGGCCGTCCGCCACGTCGATCACCGGCAGTCGCTTGATCCGGTGGATCTCCATGGACTCCAGTGCCTCGGCGGCGTTCGCGTCCGCGTCGATCCAGTGCAGCGCGCCGCCCAGGGCCCCGGCCTCGACGGACGCCGGGTCGCGGCCCGTGGCCACGCACTCCACGACGATGTCACGGTCGGTGACCAGGCCCTTCAGTCGGTTGTCGTCGCCGCAGACGGGCAGCGAACCGACACCCAGCTCGCGCATCAGCTTCGCGGCCGTGAAGAGGGACTCGTGCGCCCCGACGCACCGGACACCCTCGTGCATGATGTCGCGGCACTTGAGCGGTCGTTCGCCGGCGGTACGGGCCATGGTCGGACTCCCTTCGTCGCTCTTCGTCGCTCCGGGCACGATGGGCACGACCGGCCGGTGTGCCCGGCACCTCCATCGTCTCCCTCCCCGCGCCGCCCGGCGATCGGAGGGCTGCTCCGTTCGGGTGACGCCCGGACCTGCCGCCGCTCCCCGGGCGAGTGTCAGCGGCCGGTGCGAGACTGGGATCCGGCCGGGGAAACCCGGCGGAGGTCTCGCGGAGTCCCGAAGGAGCACGCCACCATGCTCACCACGAACTTTGTCACCGGCGCCCCCAACTGGCTGGACCTCGGCAGCCCCGACACGGATGCGGCCGCCGCCTACTACGGCCGTGTCTTCGACTGGGCCTTCGAATCGGCCGGCCCCGATTCCGGGGGATACGGCTTCTTCAAGCTCGGCGGCAGGACCGTCGCCGCCCTCGGCCCCCTCACCGACGAGGCCGCGAGCTCCGCCTGGACGGTCTACTTCCTGACGCCCGACGCCGATGCCACGGCCCAGGCCGTCGAGAAGGGCGGCGGCACGGTCCGCGTGGCGCCGTTCGACGTGATGGAGGCCGGGCGGATGGGCTGTTTCACGGACCCGGGCGGCGCGGAGTTCGCCGTCTGGCAGCCCGCGGCCGTCGCCGGCCTGGAGGCGGCCTCCGACGAGGGCGCCCTGTGCTGGGCCGAGCTCCACACCGGCGACCCCACCGCCGCCAAGGCCTTCTACCGGGGCCTCTTCGGCTGGCGTTCCGAGGACATGAAGGTCCCCGGCATGACGTACACGGTCCTGTCCACGGCGGAGGGCGAGCTCCAGGACGCCTCCTTCGGCGGCGTCGTCCCCCTGCGGGACGAGTCGGAAGTCCCGCGCTGGATCCCGTACTTCGCGGTCACCGACGTCGACGAGGTCGTCACCAACACCCAGGGCGCCGGCGGCACGGTGCTGATGCCCGCCTCCGACGTCCCCGACGTCGGCCGCATGGCCTGGCTCGCGGACCCCTTCGGGGCGCCCTACGCCGTCATCAAGCCCAACCCGCCGGTCCAGGTGGCGGGCTAGAGGCCGCGCCCCGTACGTCTCCGGGGGGCCTTACACCTCCTCCCTCAGCAGCCGTACGTACACCGTCGCGAACAGCGCCCCCACCACCAGCAGCAACAGCGCCACCGCCGTGCCATAGCCGATCAGCGACTTCAGGAACGCCTGGTCGTACATGAACACCGGCAGTGTCTGGCTGCGGTTCCCCGGGCCGCCGCGCGTCATCGCCCAGATCAGCCCGAAGACCGACAGCGTCTGCAAGGTGTTGAGCATGAGGTTCGTGCCGATCGAGCGTCGCAGCAGCGGCAGGGTGATGTGCCAGAAGCGGCGGAGGCCGCGCGCGCCGTCGACCTCCGCCGCCTCCGTCACGTCCTGCGGGATCTCCGCCAGCGCCGCCGAGTAGACCAGCATCGAGAACGCCGTGCCGCGCCAGACGTTCGCGAACGACACCGCCAGGATCGGCAGGGTGAACAGCCAGTTCTGCTGCGGGAGATGGAGCAGTTCCAGCACCGCGTTGAGCGTGCCGCGCCGGTTGAAGAACGTGTACAGCAGGAAGCCCGCGACGATCTCCGGCACGACCCAGGACGCGACGACGACCGTGCCCGTCGCCGTCCGTACGGCTTTCGACGCATGCCGCATCAGAGCCGCCAGCGCGAATCCCAAGGAGTTCTGCCCGAGAAGGGAGGAAACCACGGTGAAGACCAGCGTCAGCACCACCGCGTTAAGGAAGTCCGGATCCCCGAACGCCCGGCGGAAGTTGGCGAGGCCCACGAAGGACGCGGTGGCCTGACCCGTCAGCTGGGTGTCGGTGAAGGCGAGCCACACGCAGTACGCGACCGGACCCGCCAGGAAGAGGAGCAGTAGGGCAGTGGCCGGGGCGAGGGGCAGCCAGCGCGCCGCGCGGTGCATCCGGTGCGTGGAGGCGGTCATCGCGTTGTCACACCCTGCCCGCCGCCCACGATCGACCGCAGCCGCTCGTCGTAGGTCCGCGCCGCCTTCGCCGCGTCGGCGTCGCCCGTCGTGACGGACTCCATCGCCTCCTGGACGGCGTTCGACACCCGGGGGTAGACGGGGAGGGCGGGGCGCCAGTGGGTGTCCTTGACCAGGTCGGTGAAGAATTCGATGCCCGGCATGGACGCCCGGTACTTCGCGGAGGCGGCCACGTCGTCCCGGACGGCGATCCCGCCGTCGCGCACGGTCCACTCCGTCGCGTTCTCCGGCGTCTGCATGAACGAGATCGCCCGCCAGGCGAGATCCGCTTTCGTGGACTTCGCGCTGATCGACCACGTCCAGCCGCCGGACAGGCTCACCCGGCCCGGGGCGCCGCCGTCCTGGGTGGGGAAGGCGGCGCGCCCCATGACCGACGTCCAGCGCGGCCAGGGCTTCGCCCCGGAGGCGATCCAGTACTTGCCGAGCCAGTTGCCGTCGAGGTCGATGGCGAGCCTGCCGGCGGGAAGCCACTCGGTGGTGACATGGGTGGAGATGTTGGGGTCGAGGGCGTCGGAGGGATCCGGGCCGAGCTTCTCGGCGTAGACGGTGCGGACGAAGTCCAGGGAATCCCGGAAGCCCTTGCTCCCCACGACCCATTTCCGGCTCGCCGGTACGTACAGCGGGTCCGGGCCCGTGCCGTACAGCAGCATCTCGAAGCCCTGCATCGTCGCGGCCTCGCCAGCGCCCTTGCCGGTGTAGACGTTGAGGGGGATGACCCCGGGGACGGCGCGTTTGACGGCGCGGGCGGCGTCGAGGACGTCGTTCCAGGTCCGGGGCCGCCAGTCGGCGGGGAGTCCGGCCTTGGCGAAGATCTCCTTGTTGAACCACAGGGCGCGGGTGTCGGTGCCGTCCGGCACCCCGTACGTCTTCCCGTCCGCGCCCCGCGCCGATGCCTTGGCGGACGGCACGAAGCGGTCCCAGTCCTTCCAGCCGGCCAGCTTGTCGTCCAGGGGTCTGAGATAGCCGCTGGTGATGTCGGAGTTGATGAGGAAGGTGTCCTCGCGGACGACGTCCGGGGCGGTCTTCGCGGACCGCATCATCTGCTGGATCTTGGTGAAGTAGTCCTCCTGGGAGGCCTGGACGGGCAGCAGCCGCAGCTTCTTCCCGGGGTTCTCCTGCTCGAACCGCTTCTTGATCATGGCGAGGTAGTCGTCCATGATCCGGACCTTGTTGTCCGTGCTGCGCTGGTAGGCGACCTTGACCGTGTTCGGGTCGTCGTCACCGGAACCGCTCCCGCACGACACCACGGAGGCGGCGGCGAGAGCGGTGAGGGCGACGAGGAGTACGGGGGTATGGGCGGGGGTGGTGGGGCGCACGGCTCGACCTCCTGCACCTGCGGCACCGGCACCTTCGGCGCCTGTCGAGTCGTACGTTCCCCGGCCCGCCGCGCGGCACGCGCACACGGCGGGCCCGTACGGGACGTCAGCGGCAGACCGGGCAGGGCCTCAGCGCGGCGTGGACGTCAGCCAGCGGTAGCGCAGTTCGGGCCGGCCGATCTGGCCGTACTGCGGGGCGCGGGCGGCGCGGCCGGTCTCCACGAGGTGCTCCAGATAACGCCGGGCGGTGATCCGCGAGACGCCCACGGCGTCGGCGGTCTGGCCCGAGGAGACGCCTTCGGGACCGGCGGCCCGGACGCTGTCGATGACCGCCTGAAGGGTGTCCCCGGCCAGCCCCTTCGGCAGCGCGGCGGGCTGTGGGGCACGCAGGGCGGCGAGGGCGCGGTCCACCTCCTCCTGACCGCTCGCCTCGCCGGCGGCGGCGCGGAACTCCGCGTACCGGGTGAGGCGGTCGCGGAGGGTGGCGAAGGTGAAGGGCTTGAGCACGTACTGGACGACGCCCAGCGAGACGCCCTCCCGGACGACCGCGAGGTCGCGCGCGGACGTCACCGCGATGACGTCCGCCGTGTGCCCGGCGGCGCGCAGCGACCGCAGCAGCTGAAGGCCGTGGCCGTCGGGGAGGTAGAGGTCGAGCAGCAGCAGATCGACCGGCGTCCGCTTGAGGAACTGCGAGGCGTCCCCGCGCGAGTGCGTCACCCCCGCGACCTTGAACCCCGGCACCCGGCCCACGTACAGCGCGTGCGCGTCGGCGGCGACGGGATCGTCCTCGACGACCAGCACACGGATCGCCTGCGGCGGGCTCACGGGGTCTGCCGGGCCCATTGAACCCATCGAACCCATCGGACCCGGGCTCACGGTGGTCATACGGGGACTCCTTCGGTGGTGCGGACGTGCTGAAGCGGCAGCCGGACGGTGAACTCGGCGCCGCCGGCGGGGGCGTCGGCCAGGGCGACGGTGCCGCCGTTGCGGCGGGCGGCCTGGCGGACGAGGGCGAGGCCGAGGCCGCGGCCGTGGGGGAGGGGGGTGCCGTGGTCCGGGCCCCCGGGCCCCCGGACCGCGCTTCGGGCGGTGTCCTCGAACGCCGGACGGGCCGATTTCACCGCCTTCGTCGACCAGCCGCGGCGGAAGATCTCGTCCACCGCCTCCGGCGGTACGCCCGGGCCCGTGTCGGCGACGCGCAGGAGCAGTTCGGCGCCGGACGCCCGGACCGTGACGGTGACCCGGGGCGGCCGGGTGCCGCTCGCGCCGGACGCGTCCACCGCGTTGTCGATCAGGTTGCCCAGCATCGTCACCAGGTCGCGGGCGGACAGGTCGGGCGGCAGCAGCCCGTCGTCGACGTGGCTGTCGTCGGTGAGGACGAGCTCCACGCCGTGCTCGTTGGCCTGGGCCGCCTTGCCCAGCAGCAGCGCGGCGAGGACCGGCTCGGCCACGGCGGCGACGACCCGGTCGGTGAGGGCCTGGGCGAGCTCGAGTTCGGCGGTGGCGAACTCCACGGCCTCCTCCGCGCGGCCCAGTTCGATCAGGGAGACCACGGCGTGCAGCCGGTTGGCGGCCTCGTGCGCCTGCGAGCGCAGCGCCTCGGTGAATCCGCGCACGGAGTCCAGCTCGCCCGCGAGCGCCTGGAGTTCGGTGTGGTCGCGCAGGGTGACCACCGTGCCGTGCCGCTCCCCGCCGGCCACCGGCTTGGTGTTGAGGACGACGACCCGTTCGTCGGTCAGGTGCACCTCGTCGACGCGTGGCCCGGGGGCGAGCAGCGCCTCGGTCAGCCCCGGTGGCAGCCCCAGCGCGGTGACGGGCAGGCCGATCACGTCCCCGCGCAGGCCGAGGAGTTCCCGGCCGCCGTCATTGACGAGTGCGACCCGGTGCCGCCCGTCGAGCATCAGCAGCCCCTCGCGGACCGCGTGCAGCGCGGCCTCGTGGTAGTCGCGCATCCGGCCGAGTTCGGCGGCGTTCATGCCGTGGGTGTGCCGGCGCAGCCGGGCGATCAGCAGATACGTGCCCGTGCCGCCGAACGCCAGCACGGTCAGGGCCACGCCGACGAACACCAGGACCTGGCGGCGCACCTGGGCGCTGATCGCGTCGACGGTGATGCCCGCGCTGACGAGCCCGGCGACCCGGCCGTCCTCGTCCCGTACGGGCGCGACGGTCCGCACGGACGGTCCCAGCGTGCCCGTGAACGTCTCCGAGAACGTGTGGCCCTCCAGGGCGGGCTCGGTGTGGCCGAGGTAGCGCTCGCCGATGAGGAGGGGGTCGCGGTGGGTCCAGCGGACGCCGTCGGGACTCATGATGGTCACGAAGTCGACGCTCGTGTCCCTGCGGACCTGCTCGGCGTACGGCTGGAGACGTACGGCCGGGTCCCGCTCCCGTACGGCCTCCCGTACGGAGGGGGAGGCGGCGACGGCGACGGCGGCCGCCGTCACCTGGCGGCGGGCGGACTCCACGGCCTGGTCCCGGTCGGCGAGGTACGCGAAGGTCGCGCACCCGGCCACCACGGCGGCGACCAGCGCGATCTGCGTCGCGAAGAGCCGGCCGGCCAGGCTGTGGGGGAGACGGATGCGAGGTCTGCGCATGGCCGACAGTGTGCCTGTTGGCCGGTTCATGAACGTAATGCACATAAGCGTGACCACCGTCACAGGGCCGTGCATAGTCTCCGCGACCCCACTTTTTCCTCGGGAGAACCCCACGATCCCTTTGAGGAGACCACCATGACCACCGTGAGAGCGCAGTCACCCCCGCCACCGGATGACGCGGACGGCCCGGACGGCCCGTCCGGCACCGGCGAGCAGCCGGGCGCCCGCCCGGACCGGAGCCACTATCTGTATCTCGCGGTGATCGGCGCGGTGCTCGTCGGTGTCGTGGTCGGCTTCGCCGCGCCGGGCACGGCCGTGGAGCTCAAGCCGCTGGGCACGGGCTTTGTGAACCTCATCAAGATGATGATCGCGCCGGTCGTCTTCTGCACGATCGTGCTCGGCATTGGATCGGTGCGGAAGGCCGCCAAGGTCGGCGCGGTCGGCGGACTGGCGCTGGGGTACTTCCTGCTGATGTCCACGGTGGCCCTGGCCATCGGCCTGGTGGTCGGCAACATCCTGGAGCCCGGCAGCGGACTCCACCTCACGGACGCGCTGCGGCACGCGGGCGAGGCCCAGGCCAAGGGCGCGCACGAGTCCACGTCGGACTTCCTGCTCGGCATCATCCCCACCACAATCGTCTCCGCCTTCACCGGCGGTCAGGTGCTCCAGACGCTCCTCGTGGCCCTGCTCACGGGCTTCGCGCTCCAGGCGATGGGCCCGGTCGGCGAGCCGGTGCTGCGGGGGATCGGGCACATCCAGAAGCTGGTCTTCCGGATCCTCTCCATGATCATGTGGGCGGCGCCGGTCGGCGCGTTCGGTGCGATCGCCGCGCTGGTCGGGGCGACGGGCGTGGACGCGCTGAAGTCCCTGGCCGTCATCATGCTCGGCTTTTACGTCACGTGTCTGATCTTCGTGGTCGTGGTGCTCGGGAGCCTGCTGCGGCTGGTGGCGGGGGTGAACGTGTTCGCCCTGCTGAAGTACCTGGGGCGGGAGTTCCTGCTGATCCTGTCCACGTCGTCGTCGGAGTCGGCGCTGCCGCGCCTGATCGCGAAGATGGAGCACCTGGGCGTCAGCAGGCCGGTGGTCGGCATCACGGTGCCCACGGGTTACTCGTTCAACCTGGACGGGACGGCCATCTACCTCACGATGTCCTCGATTTTCGTGGCCGAGGCGATGGGGAATCCGCTGTCACTGAGCCAGCAGATCTCCCTGCTGCTTTTCATGATCGTCGCCTCCAAGGGCGCGGCGGGCGTCACGGGCGCCGGCCTCGCCACCCTCGCGGGCGGCCTCCAGTCCCACCGCCCGGATCTCGTCGACGGGGTCGGCCTGATCGTCGGCATCGACCGCTTCATGAGCGAGGCCCGGGCCATGACCAATTTCGCGGGCAACGCGGTGGCGACCGTCCTCATCGGCACGTGGACGAAGGAGATCGACGCGGCCCGCGCCCACGAGGTCCTGGCGGGGAGGCTGCCGTTCGACGAGGCGGCCCTTGCCGACGACGGCCACGGCACGGCGCCGGAGGCGCCTGAGCCGGGGCCGGGGCCGAAGGAGGCCGTCACGGCCGCCTGACCCACAGACCACCCCCACGGCGTGGCCGCCACTCCCCAACCCGGCGGCCCCAGGCCCGGAACGGCACCGCCGGGCGCGCCGTGGGGGTTCCCCGCCGTCGCGGCGGGAGGAGGGCCCCGGGCCCGCCCGGGGCAACCCCCACCCCCCACCCTCCTCCCGCCGCGTCGGTGAGCGCCGAAGTCCTGACGCCGGTCGTCACAGCGGTTTCCTCGCTTTGCGGGCGGGATCCATGGGGATCAGCGCTGACGGCTGACGACCTCCCGACCCCGCCCCTCACGCAGTCAGCGTGATGCCCCCGCCGCCTCCGCCCTCGCGGAGTTCGAACCAGACCTGCTTGCCCACGATGTGGAGGTCGTCCCAGACCAGCGCCACGCCGGAGGCGGACGCCAGGTCACGCACCAGGGCCAGGCCCCTGCCGCGCTCGTCGCCGGCGGGGGCCTGGCCCTGTCGGCGGTACGGCCGCCGCACCGGGTCGTCGTCGCGCACGGCGACGACGACCCGGTCACCGTGCACGGTCACCTCGACGGACAGCACGGGCACGCGGGCGTGCTGCACGACGTTGGCGACGGTGTCGGACACGCAGATCCGCGCGTTCTCGATCAGCGGGTATCGCTCCACCGCGATCAGCACGGCGGTCACGAATTCGCGTGCGACGCGGGCGGTTGTGGCGGTGGCCGGGGCGGTGAACTCGTAGCGTTCGGCGGGGTGGGGATCGATCCCCGTTCGGGGGGCGAGGAGTGATGCGGTGGCCATGGTTTACCTCCAGGCGGGAGTGCGCAACTGCCGGTACGGCAGGCGCCTTTGAGTCTTCGACGGTAGGGCATGAGGTACAACGTGTGTAACTCATTCCGTCCAATCACTGGAACGAGTGGACCGCCGTCCGGACACGGGCCACACTGAGTCCCGACAGGAGGGGAACGGATGCCACCGAGAAAGGCCCCAACCGCCCGTCAGCAGCGGCTGGGTACGGAACTCCGCAGGATGCGTGAGCAGGCGGGCATGTCGCTTGTGCAGGCCTCCACCCTGCTGGGCACCGACCGCACCAACATCAGCAACGCCGAATCCGGCCGCCACGGCGTGAGCGGCGAGCGGGTCCGGGCGTGGGCCTCGCACTACGGCTGCCCGGACGCGGCCTACGTCGACGCGCTGGTCGCCATGACCGAGGAGCGCGGCAAGGGGTGGTGGGAGGAGTATCGCGACACGCTACCGGCCACCGCGCTGGACCTTGCCGAGCTGGAGCACCACGCCACCGCGTTCCGGGCGGTGCAGATTATGCACCTGCCGGGGCTGCTGCAAACCGAGGAATACGCCAGAGCAGTCTTCAGCCACGCGGTGCCAGCCCTCAGCCCTCAGATCCTTCGACGCAGGCTCTCGCACCGGATGCGACGGCGCGACGTCCTCGACCGGCCACAACCTCCGGTGTGTACGTACCTCATCCACGAAGCGGCACTCCGTCTTCGGTTCGGGAGCCAAGGCGTTCAGCGCGCACAACTCGACCACCTGTTGAAGGAATCGGAGCGCGACAACATCACGATCAAGGTGATCCCCTTCTCCGTCGGCGGCTTTCCCAGTGCCGGCAGTTCGCCGCTCTACGTGTCGGGAGTGGTGCGACAACTCGATACCGTGCACATCGACACGCCGACTGGGTCGGCCTTCCTGGGCGGGGAATCGCGGCTCACTAATTACCGGTCCGTTCTCGACCACGTCGAGGGGCTGACGCTCGGCCCGGGACAGTCCCGTGATTTCATCCGCAAGATGGCAGCGCAAGCGTAGAGGCATACAGACCATGCGACTCCAATGGCAGAAGTCATCGTTTTCCTCAGACACTCAGGGCGACTGCATCGAGCTCGCCCGCAGCGGTGGCGGCATAGTCATCCGCGAGAGCGACGCGTCGGCGGTGGTCTTACAAACCCGCAGGCGGAGCGTCGCGGCGCTCATCGAGTGGCAGAAGTCGTCATTCTCGACCGACTCGGAAGGGAACTGCGTCGAACTCCGCAGGCAGGGCGACCGCATAGCTATCCGCGAGAGCGACGCCCCCACCACCGTCCTCGCAACAACCCCGCCCCGCCTGCGGGCGCTCCTGGCCGCCCTCAAGGTCGCTGACAGCGCGCAGCCGTAGGCGCAGCCCCGGAAGACGGTGAATCCTGCTGTCCCGACCCTCACCACGGGCGGGACCGGGCTGCCCAACGGCGGCGTGGAACACCGCCCCAACCATCCGAGTGAAGGCCCACAAAACCGAGACGGCCAACTGATCGACAGGGAACGATGCCACCATGCTGGATCGCCCTCCGCTCATGCGCTGCAACCGGTGTCGCAACCCCTTGTGATGGGATGTGACGCCAGGGCAGCCACCAGGCTGGTACTGCTCAGTGTGCAACGATCCGCCGGAGCGGAAGGTCAATCAAGCCGCCGTGCCGCCGCCGTGTCCCGCAGGGTGTCCTTCCCCGGTCTTCGAGATCCGGGACGGTGTAAAGCGGCACATCTGTCACTGAGCCGGCTCCGCCCCGTCAGCCCGTGGCCTACCCGCCGCAGAACACCGCCCTGACGAGCGCGTCCAGCGCCTTCGGGAACTCTGCCGCCGGGTCGATCGCCGCATCCCCCGTGTTCACCGAAGCGGTCAGCGTCCGGCTGCCGTCGGGCGTGCTGTACATGAGCGCCCCGTAGCCCCCGGGCGGGGCGCCGTTGTGGTGGTAGACGGTGCCGTGGTCCGGGCCCAGGTCCTGGACGAACAGCCCGAGGCCGTAGTGGAAGTCGCCGCTCTTGGGGTGCGGGGTGCGCATCTCGTCCAGCAGCGGGTCCGGCAGGAGCCGGCCGCCCATCAGCGCGGAGAAGAACGTGTGGAGATCCTCGGTGGTCGAGATCATGTCACCGGCGGCGGCCAGCAAGGAGAGGTTCTGACGGGCGACGTCGACGATCTTCCACTCGCCCGCGTCCTGGTAGCGGTAGTAGCCGTGGGAGTTCGGCCCGGGGAGCTCCGTCCGGTTGCCCGGAACCATGGTGCCGCTCAGGCCGAGCGGCCGGAGGATCCGCTGCCGCATCTCCTCGGCGTACGAGTGGCCCGTGAGCCTCTCGATCAGTAGCTGGGCCAGCGTGTAGTTGGTGTTGGAGTAGCTCCAGTCCGTCCCCGGCTCGAACCGCGCGGGCTTGGACAGTGCCAGCCGTACCAGTTCCTCCGGCCGGTAGGAGTGGAACCGGTTGTCCACCCACTCCTTGCCCGTGGCGGGTATCCCCAGCACGATCATCCCGTCGGGGTAGTACTCGCCGGTGTAGTTGAACAACCCGCTGGTGTGTTGCAACAGCATCCGCACGGTGATCCGCCGGTCCAGCCCGAGCTCGGGCAGGTGGTCGGCCACCGGGGCGTCCAGCCCGATTCTGTCCTCGGCCACCAGTTGCAGTACCAGGGTCGCGGTGAAGGCCTTGGTGGAACTGCCCGTCCAGAACGAGCCGTTCACCGGCGGCTTGGCGGTCTCGCCCAGCTTGCGCACTCCGGCGCTGCCGACCCACTCGCCCCGCTCGTCGTGCACGCGCATCTGCACCCCGGCGAAGCCGGAATCGACGAACTCCTGGATGGCCTTCTGCAACTCCGGGCGGTCCTGCCCGGCAGCGGTCTCGCTGGTCATGATGGGGATCCTTTCCGGGGGTTTCAGAGGCTGCGGGCGGTGATGTCGCCGTGGGAGGTCGTGGCGCGGATGTCCAGGACGGTGGTGCCGTCGTTCTTGAGGGCGTTGCTGATGCTGCCGTAGTCGGTGCGGGCGTCCAGGGCGGCCGACGCGCCGGAGGCGACCGAGATGCTGCCGGACTGGGTGCGGAGCACGACCGTGCCGAGCATGGCCTCGGCGATGCGGATGTCGCCCCGCGTGGTGCTGATCTCCGCGGGGCCGTTGAGGCGGCCGACCTCGACGTCGCCGTCGACCGCGGTGAGGTGGAGGCTCGCGGCCTCGTCGATCTTGATCTGGCGGTACGCGCCCTCGAAGGTGACGTCGCCGAGCCGTCCGACGCCCCGGAGTTCGGCGGCGGCCGTCTTCGCGTCGACGCGGGAGCCGGCGGGCAGCTGGACCGTGACCTCGATGGCTCCGGAGGGGCCGAAGTACTGGTTCTTCGGCGCCCGGGTCTCGATCCGCAGGACGCCGTCGACGTAGGTGACCTCCGTCTGCTCCGCCGCCTTCACGTCGCGGCTCTTGGAGACGTTCGCGGGCAGGACCTCGACCGTGGTGACGGCCCGGTCGGCGGCGATGAACTGCACGCGCCCGGCGGGGATGTCGAGGACGGCGAAGACGGGGGCGGGGGTGTCGAACTTCTGCATCGTGCGCTCCTTGAGCTCGTTGTTTCCGATGACGGAAAAGCTACGTTGCGTTCAAGGATCTGGCAACGACTTCGTTGCGCAGTAACGCTATCTATGCAGGTCAAGGCATCAATTTCGTTGCAACGGTTTTGAATCTAACGCAACAACAGGCATCTCCGTCCGTTGCAATGGATTGGGAGTGAACGCTATGCTGGAGTCATCACGGACGGACCACGAAGGAGAGCCCGATGCCCGGAGGCAGACTCACCCAGCAGGAACGCCAGCAGATCGCGCTGGGGGTGGCCGACGGACTCGCCTACGCGGAGATCGCCAGGCGTCTCGACCGTCCCACCTCGACGGTCACACGCGAGGTGATGCGCAACGGCGGCCCCACCGCCTACCGCGCCGACCTGGCCCACCGCGCCACCGAACGCCGCGCCCACCGGCGCAGGCAGGCCGCGCCCCGAGGGACGGAGGTGCCGCCGCAGGCCCACGGACGCGACACCGAAGCCGTGCGGGAGTACGAGGAGGCGTTCACGACCCTCCTGATGCAACAGGGCCTGCCCAAGATGGTGTCCCGCGTGCTGACCTGCCTCTACACCACCGACGCGGGCAGCCTCACCGCGTCCGAGCTCGCCCAGCGCCTCCAGGTCAGCCCCGCGTCCGTCTCCAAAGCGGTGACGCTCCTCGACAGCCAGGGCCTCATCCGCCGGGAACGCGACGAGCGCCGCCGCGAGCGCTACCTCGTCGACAACGACGTCTTCTACACGGGGATGATCGCGGCCGCCCGCTCCAACGCCCTGCTCGCCGAGACCGCACGGCAGGGCGTCGGCATCCTCGGCCGCGACACCCAAGCCGGCGTCCGCCTCGAGAACATCGCCCGCTTCGTCGACTTCGTCAGCGAGAACATGGCCCGCGCCGCCGAGCAGGCCCGCGAGATCCTCTACATGAAGCCCGAAACGACCGCGGGCAGCGCTGCCGAGCAGCCGCAGCCGGCGGGGCCCGCGTCGGATCCTTCGACCTGATCCGACGGGCCCCACCGGCCCCACCCGGCACCGCGCCCCGCGCGCTACCGCATCAGCACCCCCGCCGCCTCACCCGTCCCCTCCGACGACGGCACCGCCACCAGCCCCAGCTCAGCCCCATCAGCCAACAACCGGTGCGCGGGCAGGATCCGCACGGTGTACCCGAACGGGCCCGTCCGGTCCAGCGTCAATGGCCCCTCGTACAGGCGCCGCCCGTCCAGCCCAACCGCCCCCGTCGCCTTCAGCGGAAACGCCGCCGCCCGGTCCAGCCGGTCGGCCGAGTCCACCCGGCCCGCGACGGCCTGCACCTCGACGTCCGAGGGGTCGAGCTCGCCCAGTGTCACGCTCACCCGCAGCGAGACCGTGGAGCCCAGCTCGGCCGTGCCGTTCAGCGGGCCGTCCGAGACGGCCTCCACATGGTCCACGGCGACGGCCGGCCACGCCGCCCGCACCCGTGCCTTCCACGCGGCCAGCTCCTGGGCCGCGATCGGGTCCAGGGACCGGTGGGCCTCGGCCGCGGGCGCGTAGAGCCGCTCGACGTACTCGCGGACCATCCGCCCGGCGAGCACCTTCGGCCCGAGCGTCGCCAGCGTCCGCCGGACCATCTCGATCCAGCGGCCCGGCAGTCCGCCCGCCGCCCGGTCGTAGAAGCGCGGGGCCACCCGCTGGGCCAGCAGGTCGTAGAGCGCGGCCGCCTCCAGGTCGTCGCGGCGGTCGTCGTCCATGGCCGCGCCGTCGGCGGTGGGGATGGCCCAGCCGAAGTCCGGCTCGTACCACTCGTCCCACCAGCCGTCCAGAACGGAGAGATTGAGACAGCCGTTCAACGCCGCCTTCATCCCGGACGTACCGCAGGCCTCCAGCGGCCGCAGGGGGTTGTTCAGCCAGACATCGCAGCCGGGATAGAGCTTCTGGGCCATCGCCATGCCGTAGTCCGGCAGGAAGACGATGCGATGGCGTACGCGCGGGTCGTCGGCGAAGCGGACGAGCTCCTGCACCAGCCGCTTGCCGCTGTCGTCCGCCGGGTGCGCCTTGCCCGCTACGACGATCTGCACCGGCCGCTCCGGGTGCAGCAGCAGCTCGGTCAGCCGCTCGCGGTCGCGCAGCATCAGCGTCAGCCGCTTGTACGACGGCACGCGCCGGGCGAAGCCGATGGTGAGGACGTCGGGGTCCAGCACCCCGTCGATCCATCCCAACTCGGCCGTCCCGGCGCCGCGCTCCCGCCAGGAGGCCCGCAGCCGCTCCCGCACCTCCTCCACCAGCTGTTCGCGCAGGGTGCGCCGCAGCTCCCAGACGGCGGCGTCGGAGATGTCGGCGACGGTGTCCCAGCGCTGGGAGCCGCCGACGGCCAGGGCGTCCTCGGCGCGTCCGGCGCCGATCTGCCGGGCGCCGAGCCGGAAGACCTCGGGGGCCACCCAGGTGGGGGCGTGCACCCCGTTGGTGACCGAGGCGATGGGCACTTCCTCCGGGTCGAAGCCGGGCCACAGCCCGGCGAACATCTCCCGGCTGACCCTGCCGTGCAGCGTGGAGACGCCGTTGGCGCGCTGGGCCAGCCGCAGGCCCATCACGGCCATGTTGAAGAGGTTGGGCTCGCCGCCGGGATAGTCCTCCCGGCCCAGCGCCAGTACTCGCTCGACGTCGATGCCGGGCAGCTCCGCGCCGTCGGCGAAGTGCCGGGAGACGAGCGCGGCCTCGAAACGGTCGATGCCGGCGGGCACGGGGGTGTGGGTGGTGAAGACCGCGCCGGCGCGGACGCACTCCAGTGCCGCGTCGAAGTCGGCGCCCTGCTCGGTCAGTTCACGGATCCGCTCCAGCCCCAGGAAGCCCGCGTGCCCCTCGTTGGTGTGGAAGACCTCCGGTTCGGGATGCCCGGTGATCCGGCAGTACGCCCGTACGGCGCGCACCCCGCCGATGCCCAGCAGCATCTCCTGGAGCAGCCGGTGCTCGCTGCCGCCGCCGTAGAGCCGGTCGGTCACCTCCCGTTCCCCGGAGCCGTTGTCCTCCACGTCCGAGTCGAGGAGCAGCAGCGGCACCCGGCCGACCTGCGCCTGCCAGACGTACGCGTGCAGACAGCGGCCGCCGGGAAGGGCGAGGGTGACCCGGGCGGGGGTGCCGTCGGGCTCGCGGAGCAGGGACAGCGGGAGCTCGTTGGGGTCGAGCAGGGGATAGTGCTCCTGCTGCCAGCCCTCGCGGGAGAGCGACTGGCGGAAATAGCCGTGGCGGTAGAGGAGTCCGACGCCGATGAGGGGAACGCCCAGGTCGCTGGCGGACTTCAGATGGTCGCCGGCGAGGATGCCCAAGCCCCCGCTGTACTGGGGGAGGGCGGCGGTGATGCCGAACTCGGGGGAGAAATAGGCGACGGCGGCCGGCAGCCCGGCGGGCTGGTCCTGGTACCAGCGCCGGCCGGTGACGTAGTCGTGGAGATCGTCGGCGGCCGCCGCCAGCCGCCGCCGGAACCGGCGGTCCTCGGCCAGGGCGGCCAGCCGGTCGGCGGAGACGGAACCCAGCAGCCGCAGCGGGTCGCCCCCGGCGGCCCGCCAGCCCTCGGGGTCGACGGACTGGAACAGTTCGCGGGTCTCGGGGTGCCAGGACCAGCGCAGATTGCGCGCCAGTTCGCTGAGCGGTCGTAGGGGTTCCGGAAGGACGGGACGCACGCTGAATCGACGAATGGCCTTCACGGATTCGACGGTAGCGGCAGGCGTCGGCACGGGAGGGGGCAATGGACCGGTTCCACCGCACCGGGGCGAGCCCGCGCGCAGACCGACTGATGTCTTCGCACTAGACGATAAGTACTAGGCGGATTTACGCCCCGCGTACAGCAGCACTGTCCAAGGCCAAAAGCCGCTACGGCCTTCGAAGGCCTTGCCCGGCGCCCGTTCCCCCGTCCGGCCCTCAACGGCGCCGTTTCGCCACATTGCACGCGATCGGACCATCGAGCAGACTCCCTACGGGTGACGGGGGAACGGCCGCCCTCCGTGCGCGGGGTCAGGGGAACTACGCACGAGTAGTTCATACAGTCCGGGCATGCCCGGGCGGACCCGGTGGGAAAGCTCACCCGGTGTACCGGGACGACCGTCCGTCGCCCTGCTGACGGCCGCCGTCCCTTCTTCCGCCCGCCCGAGTGAACGCGGACAGGAGCAGCCATGCCCGCACCCTCCCGACCGCCGACGGACCAGATAGAACAGACGGAACCCTCGCCCAAGACCCCTGAGACTCTCCAGGTGATCCCATGATCGGTCGCATCCCCGTCCTGGACCCCGGCCCGCTCGTCGACTGCGGCCGAAGGCCCGTCAAGGCCGTGGTGGGCGAGGAGTTCGAGGTCTCCGCCACGGTCTTCCGGGAAGGGCACGACGCGGTCGGGGCGAACGTGGTGCTGCGCGGGCCCGCCGGCCGGTGCGGTCCCTGGACGCCGATGCGGGAGCTGACCCCCGGCACCGACCGCTGGGGGGCGACGGTCACCCCGGACGCCACGGGCCGCTGGACCTACGCGGTGGAGGCCTGGAGCGATCCGGTCACCACCTGGCGGGAGCACGCCTCCATCAAGATCCCGGCGGGCATCGACACCGAGCTGGTCCTGGAGGAGGGCGCCCGGCTCCATGAGCGGGCGGCCTCGGGCGTCCCCAAGAACGACGGCAGGGAGGCCGTGCTGGCCGCCGTCGACGCCCTGCGCGACGCCTCGCGCCCGGCAGCGGCCCGGCTCGCCGCCGCCCTGACCCCCGAGGCCGTGGCCGCCCTGGCCCGCCATCCGCTGCGGGAGCTGGTCACCGGCTCCCGCCCGGTGCCGGTGCTGGTGGAGCGCGAACGGGCCCTCTTCGGCTCCTGGTACGAGATGTTCCCCCGCTCGGAGGGCGCGCGGCTGATTTCCGGCCGACCACCCCGGAGCGGCACCTTCCGCACGGCGGCCCGCCGCCTTCCCGCCATCGCGGCGATGGGCTTCGACGTCGTCTACCTCCCCCCGGTCCACCCCATCGGCACCACTCACCGCAAGGGCCCCAATAACGCGCTGAGCGCGGGCTCCTACGACGTGGGCAGCCCCTGGGCCATCGGCTCCCCGGAGGGTGGCCACGACGCGATCCACCCCGATCTGGGCACGCTGGAGGACTTCGACCACTTCGTTCGCCGGGCGCACGACCTGCGCCTGGAGGTGGCCCTCGACTTCGCCCTCCAGTGCTCCCCGGACCATCCCTGGGTCGGCAAACACCCCGAGTGGTTCCACCACCGCGCGGACGGCTCCGTCGCGTACGCCGAGAACCCGCCGAAGAAGTACCAGGACATCTACCCCCTGGCCTTCGACGCGGACTTCGACGGCCTCGTCACGGAAACCCTGCGCGTCCTGCGCTTCTGGATGGCCCACGACGTACGGATCTTCCGCGTCGACAACCCCCACACCAAACCGGTCGTCTTCTGGGAGAAGGTGATCTCCGAGATCGGCCGCACCGACCCGGACGTGATCTTCCTGGCCGAGGCCTTCACCCGCCCCGCGATGATGGGCACCCTCGGGGCGATCGGCTTCCAGCAGTCGTACACGTACTTCACCTGGCGCAACACCAAACAGGAACTCACCGACTATCTGACCGAGCTGTCGGGCCCCTCCGCCGCGCACATGCGCCCCAACCTCTTCGTCAACACCCCGGACATCCTCCACGCGTACCTCCAGGAGGGCGGCCGCCCGGCCTTCGAGGCACGCGCGATCCTGGCCGCGACGCTGGCCCCCGCCTGGGGGATGTACGCCGGCTACGAACTCTGCGAGAACCTCCCGGCCCACGTGGGCAGCGAGGAGTACCTGAACTCGGAGAAGTACGAACTCCGGCCCAGGGACTGGGAGTCCGCGGAGCGCGAGGGACGGAGCATCGCCCCCCTGATCACCACCCTCAACCGGCTCAGAAGGCGCCACCCGGCCCTCCGGCACCTCCGCAATCTGCGGTTCCACCACGCGGACAACGACGCGGTCATCGCCTACTCCAAGCGCTCGGGCCCCTCCTGCGTCCTCACGGTCGTCAACCTCGACCCCCACCACACCCAGGAGGCCACGGTCTCGTTGGACATGCCGGAGCTCGGCCTCGGCTGGCACGAGACCGCCCCGGTGCGCGATGAGCTCACCGGGGAGACCTATCACTGGGGCAGGGACAACTATGTGCGCCTGGAGCCGGACCGCCCGCCCGCGCACGTGTTCTCGCTGCGACCGTCCTCACAGATCGGAGGGTCACCCACACCATGATCGTCAATGAGCCCGTCCAGGACACCTTCGAGGACACTCCGGCCAAGGACCTGGATCCCGACTGGTTCAAGCGGGCCGTCTTCTACGAAGTGCTCGTCCGCTCGTTCCAGGACAGCGACGGCGACGGCATCGGCGACCTCAAGGGACTGACCGCGAAACTGGACTATCTCCAGTGGCTCGGCGTCGACTGCCTGTGGCTCCCGCCGTTCTTCCAGTCACCGCTCCGGGACGGCGGCTACGACGTCTCCGACTACACCGCGGTGCTGCCGGAATTCGGCGACCTGGCCGACTTCGTCGAGTTCGTGGACGCCGCCCACACCCGTGGCATGCGCGTCATCATCGACTTTGTCATGAACCATACGAGCGATCAGCACGACTGGTTCCAGCAGTCCCGCGCCGACCCCGACGGCCCCTACGGCGACTACTACGTCTGGGCCGACGACGACAAGCAGTACCAGGGCGCGCGGATCATCTTCGTGGACACGGAGACGTCGAACTGGACCTTCGACCCGGTGCGCAAGCAGTACTACTGGCACCGTTTCTTCTCCCACCAGCCGGACCTCAACTACGAGAACCCGGCCGTCCAGGAGGAGATCCTGGCCTCCCTCCGCTTCTGGCTGGACCTGGGCATCGACGGCTTCCGCCTGGACGCCGTGCCGTACCTCTTCGCGGAAGAGGGCACGAACTGCGAGAACCTCCCCCGGACGCATGAATTCCTCAAGCGTGTCCGCGCGGAGATCGACGCCCACTACCCGGACACGGTCGTGCTGGCCGAGGCCAATCAGTGGCCGGAGGACGTGGTCGACTACTTCGGCTCGTACGAGAACGGCGGGGACGAATGCCATATGGCGTTCCACTTCCCGGTCATGCCGCGCATCTTCATGGCCGTCCGCCGCGAGTCCCGCTACCCGGTCTCGGAAATCCTGGCGAAGACGCCGGAGATCCCGTCCCGCTGCCAGTGGGGGATCTTCCTCCGCAACCACGACGAGCTCACGCTCGAGATGGTGACGGACGAAGAGCGCGACTACATGTGGGCGGAGTACGCCAAGGACCCCCGCATGCGGGCGAACATCGGCATCCGCCGCCGCCTGGCGCCCCTGCTCGACAACGACCGAAACCAGATCGAACTCTTCACAGCCCTCCTCCTCTCGCTCCCAGGCAGCCCGATCCTCTACTACGGGGACGAGATCGGCATGGGGGACAACATCTGGCTGGGAGACCGGGACGCGGTCCGGACGCCGATGCAATGGACCCCCGACCGCAACGCGGGCTTCTCCTCCTGTGACCCGGGAAGGCTGTACCTTCCCACGATCATGGACCCGGTCTACGGCTACCAGGTCACGAACGTGGAAGCGGCGATGAGCAGTCCATCGTCACTCCTCCACTGGACCCGCCGAATGATCGAGATCCGCAAGCAGAACCCGGCATTCGGCCTGGGCTCGTACACGGAACTGCCCTCAAGCAACCCAGCGGTACTCGCCTTCCTCCGTGAACACGGCGACGACCTGGTCCTCTGCGTGAACAACTTCTCACGGTTCGCACAGCCGACCGAGCTGGATCTGCGAGCGTTCAGCGGCCGCCACCCGGTAGAGCTGATCGGCGGGGTCCGCTTCCCGGCGATCGGAGAACTCCCGTACCTGCTCACCCTGGCGGGCCACGGCTTCTACTGGTTCCGCCTGCGCCGAACGGCGCCATCTGTCTGACGGCGTCGTTTCCCGGCCGACTGGCGGGGCAGGCGCCAAGCAGGAACCGGCCCGCACCCGCGAACGAACGGGAGGGGCCGGGGTGGGACGGGCCCCGACAGGGGGCCTGGGGGCACCTCCCAGCGGTAGCTGGGGGAGTTATTTGCGGCGGCGTTCCGGGTTCGCCGCTCAGGTCACCTGGGCCGTAAATAATGCAGCCCCCAGAGGGGTCCGTCCCACCCCGGCCCCGCTCCATCGAGCACCGCACAGCGCACCAAGACGGACGATTCCGCCCGACACGTCCCGCACCACACCCTGGCCAAAGCCGTCATCCGGGACACTTTGCCCCATCCGTCGTGTGCCCCGGGGAAAGGACGCGACGCATGTCGGAAGCCGCACCGCTGCTCGCCTCGCTCGCCCCCCTGCTCACGGAATGGCTGCCCCGGCAGCGCTGGTTCGCCGGCAAGGGCCGTCCCATCGACGGATTCACGCTCGTCGCGGCGACGGAGATCCTGCCCAAGCCGCCCACCGGCACCGCCCCGGGCCTCCTCCACCTGCTCGTAAGGGCCCGCCAGCCCACCCAGGACAGCACCACCCACCCCACCGCCACCGACGACTGCTATCAACTGCTGCTCGGCGTCCAGGACGTCCTCCCGCCCCAGCTCGCCCCCGTCCGCATCGGCCGCCCGGCGGGCGGCCCCCTGCACGGCCGCACCGTCTACGAGGGCCTGGCCGACCCCCGCCTCGCGGCGCTGCTCCTGGAGCGGCTGAGGGTCCCGGGCCGCCTGGGCCCGCTCCGCTTCAGCCGCGAACCGGAGGCGAAGATCCCGCCGGACCTGACGCCCCGCCTCCTGGGGGCCGAGCAGTCCAACTCCTCGGCGGTCTACGGCGAAACGTATATCCTCAAGCTCTTCCGTCGCGTGGGCCCCGGCACCAACCCCGATCTCGAACTGCCGCGCGCGCTGGCGAAGACCGGCTGCGCCCGCGTCCCGGCACCGGCGGCCTGGTTCGAGGCGGAGCTCCACGGCGCCATGCCCATGACGCTGGGCGTGCTGCAGCCCTTCCTGCCCGGCTCCGCCGACGGCTGGCAGCTGGCGCTGGGCGCCCTCTCCGTCCAGGCCGACTTCACCGCCTCCGCACGCGCCCTCGGCCACGCCGTCGCCGAGGTGCACCTGGCCCTGGCCGAGGCGCTGCCCACGGTCGTCCTGCGCCGCCCCCAGCTGGAGCGGCTCGCGGAGGTGATGACCCGGCGCCTGGAGGCGACGGCCGAGGCCGTTCCGGCACTGCGCCCGTACCGGTGGGCGCTGGGCGAGGCCTACGACGAGCTGGCGGCGCTGGGCCGGGACGGGCACACCCGCCGCGCCCAGCGCGTCCACGGCGACCTCCACCTGGGGCAGGCGCTGCGCACGGCCGCCGACGGCCGCTGGTCGCTCATCGACTTCGAGGGGGAGCCGGCCCGCCCGCTGCCGGAGCGGTGCCGTCCACAGCCGGTCGCGCAGGACATCGCGGGGATGCTGCGTTCGTTCGACTACGCGGCGGCGGTGGGCCGCGCGGCCGGCACCGACTGGGCCGAGCGCTCCCGGGCGGCGTTCTGTGAGGGCTACGCCACCGTCCACCAGGACCCGCGCGAGGATCCCCGGCTGCTGCGGGCGCACGAGACGGAAAAGGCCGTCTACGAGGTGCTGTACGAGGCCCGGCACCGCCCCGACTGGCTGTCCGTGCCGATGTCCGCGATCCACCGCCTGGCCGGAGGCCACCGTGCGACCGGCGTTCACGCCGGCTTGACCCGTCCGCCCCGTACGCCCCCGGAGGACCACCTGTGACCGCACGACCGCCGATCCCGGCAACGTTCCTGCCGGCGCCGACACCAGCCCACAACACACCCCCCGAAACCCCCGGCAAGGGAAACGGCAAGGGAAGCAGCAGGGGAAACGGAAAGGGAAACGGAAAGGGAAGTGGAATCCGCCCCGCACCCCCCCTCGACGACCCCACCCGCGACCGCCTTCTCCACGGCACCCATCACGACCCGCACGGCGTGCTGGGCGCGCACCACGTGCCCGGCGGGATCGTCGTGCGCGCCCTGCGCCCGTGGGCGAAGGGCGTGGCGGTCGTCGCGAAGGGCCTGCGCGCGGAGCTCCTCGACGAGGGCGACGGCCTGTTCGCCGCGACCCTCCCCCTCCACAGGATCCCGCCCGACCACCGCATCCTCGTCACGTACGAGGACACGGAGCTGACGCTCGACGACCCGTACCGTTTCCTGCCCGCGCTGGGGGAGCTGGATCTCCACCTCATCGGGGAGGGGCGGCACGAGGAGCTGTGGCGGGCGCTGGGCGCCCGCCCGATGACGCACCAGGGCGTGGCGGGCACCCGGTTCACGGTGTGGGCGCCGAACGCACAGGGCGTCCGCGTCGTGGGCGACTTCAACGTATGGGACGGCACGGTCCACCCGATGCGCTCGCTGGGCGGCACGGGGGTGTGGGAGGTGTTCCTCCCGGGTGTCGGCGAGGGCGCGCTGTACAAGTTCGAGATCACCCGCCCCGACGGCTCGCGCACGCTGCGGGCGGACCCGATGGCGCGGCGCGCCGAGGTGCCGCCCGCGAACGCGTCGATCGTGGACGGGTCGCACCACGTGTGGCGGGACGCCGACTGGATGGCGCGGCGCGGGGCGCGTCCCGTCCACGAGGCGCCGTTCTCGGTGTACGAAGTACACCTCGCCTCCTGGCGTCCGGGGCTGTCCTACCGGCAGCTGGCAGAACAACTCCCGGCCTACGTAAAGGACCTCGGCTTCACGCACGTGGAGCTGATGCCGGTGGCCGAGCACCCCTTCGGGGGCTCGTGGGGCTATCAGGTGACGGGCTTCTACGCCCCCACCGCCCGCCTCGGCACCCCCGACGACTTCAAGCACCTCGTCGACGCCCTCCACCGGGCCGGCATCGGCGTGATCATGGACTGGGTGCCGGCGCACTTCCCGAGGGACGACTGGGCGCTGGCGGAGTTCGACGGGCGGCCGCTGTACGAGCACCAGGACCCCCTCCGGGCCGCCCACCCCGACTGGGGGACGCTGGAGTTCGACTACGGCCGCAAGGAGGTGCGCAACTTCCTGGTGGCGAACGCGGTGTACTGGTGCGAGGAGTTCCACATCGACGGGCTGCGCGTGGACGCCGTCGCCTCCATGCTCTACCTCGACTACTCGCGCGAGGCGGGCCAGTGGGCGCCGAACGAGCACGGCGGCCGCGAGAACCTCGACGCGGTGGCCTTCCTCCAGGAGATGAACGCGACGGTCTACCGACGCTGTCCGGGTGTCGTGACCATCGCGGAGGAGTCCACCGCCTGGGACGGCGTCACGCGCGCCACCCACCACACGGGCCCGGGCGGCTTCGGCGGGCTGGGCTTCGGCCTGAAGTGGAACATGGGGTGGATGCACGACTCGCTGGAGTACATGACGAAGGAGCCGGTGCACCGCAAGTACCACCACGGCGACATGACCTTCGCGATGGTCTACGCGTACAGCGAGAACTACGTCCTGCCGATCTCGCACGACGAGGTGGTGCACGGCAAGCGGGCGCTGGTCTCCAAGATGCCGGGGGACTGGTGGCAGCAGCGCGCGAACCACCGGGCGTTCCTCGGCTTCATGTGGGCCCACCCGGGCAAACAACTCCTCTTCATGGGGCAGGAGTTCGCGCAGGGCGCGGAGTGGTCCGAGGCCCATGGCCCCGACTGGTGGCTGCTGGACCCCTCGTACTCGGCCGAGCCCGACCACCGGGGCGTACGGGATCTGGTCCGCGACCTCAACGCCCGCTACCGGGCGACACCGGCGCTGTGGCAGCGGGACATCGTGCCGGAGGGCTTCGAGTGGATCGTCGGCGACGCGGCGGACGACAACGTCCTGGCGTTCGCCCGCTACGACGCGCAGGGCCGGCCGCTGCTGGCGGTCTGCAACTTCTCCCCGGTGGTGCGGCACGGCTACCGGCTGGGGGTGCCGGCCGGCGAGCCGGTGTGGCAGGAGGTCCTCAACACCGACGCCTCCGGCTACGGCGGCAGCGGCGTCGGCAACCCGGACCCGCTGAAGGCGGAGCCGACGCCGTGGCACGGGCGGCGGTCGAGTGTGCCGGCGGTGCTGCCGCCGCTGGCGACGGTGTGGCTGCGACCGGGGTAGGACGGATCGGGGCAGGACGGATCAGGGGCGTGCCGCGCATGAGTAAGGCGCCGTCCGGGGGAGTCGGAGCTCACCCCGGACGGCGCCTGGCCGGTGGAAGACGGCCGGAGGCTAGAAGCTGAGCTTCCAGCTGTTGACGGTGCCCTCGTCATTGGCGTACAGGTCCTGGACCTGGAGCTTCCAGGTGCCGGTGGCCGAGACGGCGGACGCGTCGACCGTGTAGGTCTCCTTGATGTCCGCCGCGGAGTCCCACGAGTCGGCGTCCTTCAGGCGCCACGTCTTGCCGTCGGGGGCGACCAGGTCGATCTGGACGTCACCGCGGTAGGTGTGGGTGATGTTGACGTCGACCTTCAGGGCCGAGGAGCCGTTGCCGCTGCGGGTCACGACGATCGGCGAGGTCACGGCCGGGCCCGCGTCCGGGATGGCCACGGGGGTGGTGTTCTCGAAGACGCTGCCGCCGCCCGAGGTGTTCACGGTCCACTTGAAGGAGGCGGTGCCGGTCTTGCCGCCCGCGTCCTTGACCGTCACCGTCACATTGCTGGAGCCGGTGGTGGTCGGGGTGCCGGAGATCAGCCCGGTCGAGGAGTTGATCGTCAGGCCGGCGGGCAGGCCGGTGGCCGAGTAGGTCAGGGCGCCGGTGGTGGAGCTCGACGCCTTGATCTGGAGGGAGACGGCCGTGTTCACGATGGACGTCTGGTCGCCGGGGGTGGTGACGGAGACGCCGGTGGAGAGCCGGCTGCCGACGTTGATGGCCGCCCAGGCATTGGCCGCGTTGTTGTACGTCTCGCTGCCGACGCCGAAGAGCTCACCGGCGGCCCACAGCGTGGCGTCGCGCGCGCCCGCGTAGTTGGTGTTGGACTGCATGCGCTGGGACAGCGCCTTGAACCAGATCTTCGCGGCGTTGTCCCGGCCGATGCCGGTGACCGGCAGCCCGTCGGAGGTGGGGCTGTCGTAGTGGACGCCGTTGATGTCCTTGGGGCCGCTGCCCTCGGAGGCCAGGTAGAACCAGTGGTTGGCCGGGCCCGACGAGTAGTGGACGTCGAGGCCGCCCAGGCCGGAGTACCACGCGTCCTTGGACCGGCCGTCGCGGCTGGGCTTGTCCTGGTAGCGCAGCGGGGTCCCGTTGCCGTTGATGTCGATCTTCTCGCCGATGAGGTAGTCACCCGGGTCGCTGGGGTTGTTCGCCCAGAACTCCACGGCGGTGGCCATGATGTCCGAGGTGGCCTCGTTCAGGCCGCCGGACTCCCCGCTGTAGGTGAGGTTGGCGGTGGCGGCGGTGACGCCGTGCGTCATCTCGTGCGCGGCCACGTCGATCGCGGTCAGCGGCTTGGCGTTGCCCGAGCCGTCGCCATAGGTCATGCAGAAGCAGGCGTCGGACCAGAAGGCGTTCACATAGCTGTTGCCGTAGTGGACGCGGCTGTACGCGCCTTGGCCGTCACCCTTGATGCCGGTGCGCCCGTGGACGTTCTTGTAGTAGTCCCAGGTGAGCTGTGCGCCGTACGCGGCGTCCACGCCCGCGGTGGCCGGGTCGTTGGTGGTGCCGTTGCCCCAGACGTCGCTGGAGTTGGTGAACAGCGTGCCGGTGCCGGACGAGCCGTGGTTGAGGTTGTACGTCTTGTGGCCGCCCCGCCCGGTGTCGGTCATCTGGTACGAGCCGGCCGAGCCGGAGGTGCCGATGGTGACCTGGCCGCTGTACTGGCTGTTGCCGGTGCCCTGCTTGACGCCCTGGAACTCGAAGAGCTTCTTGCCGCTCTTCGCGTCGGTGATGACGTGCAGCTCGTTGGGCGTGCCGTCCTCCTGGAGGCCGCCGACGACCGTCTCGTAGGCCAGCACGGGGGTGCCGTCGGCGGCCCAGATCACCTTGCGCGGGGCGCGGTCGGCCTTGGTGTCCTTCGAGCCCTTGGCCTGGGCGGACTTCACGGCGTCCTTCTCGGCGGTGGCGGCCGCGAACGAGGGGGCGGTCGTGGCGACGGCCAGCTTCGCCTTGTTCGCCTTGGCGACGGACTTGACGGTGCCGCTCCTGGCCGCGTCGACGACGAGGTCGCCGCCGAGGACGGGCAGGCCCTCGTAGGTGCGCTCGTAGCGGGTGTGCACGGTGCCGTCGGCGTCCTTGGTGACGTCGCGGACGACCAGCTGCTCCTGGGTGCCGAGGCCCAGCTTCTTGGCCGTCTGCGCCTTGGTGGCGTTGGCCTCGCGGATCAGTTCCGCGCGCTGGGAGGGCGTGAGTCTGGCCGGCTGGGCGCCGGGGGCGGCCTTGGCGATGATCTGCCGGGGCTGGCCGGTGGCGGCCGAGTCGTCGGGGCGGGCGTTGGCGGTGCCCGTCTGGGCCCCGACGGCGAGCATCGCCGTGACGGCGACGAGCGCGCCGGTGGCGACGGCGCGGCGATGGGGGGTGGGTCTCACTCTGACTCCTTCTGCGGGGCCACCACGGGGTGGGTGGGCCGATGGAACGACCGGACGGCGAACCGGCCGTCCGGGCGGAGCGCGGCAGAACACGTGGAGAGAGGGGGGAGATCGCCGTCGCGGAGGGGGTGGGGATGTGGGGGTGCTCCGCGCCAGTTGTGGTGAAGAGTGCCACCGCCCCCCGTGGCGTGTCAGGGGCGCGTCAACAAGTTGGCCGGAAACTGTTCGTTGGCCAAAGATCGGTGTCCGTATACCGGGCGTTCAGACCAGGCTGTCCCGCCAGGCCCGGTGCAGTACGGCGAAGTGGCCGCCACCCCTGGCGAGTTCGGCCGGAACGCCGTCCTCCACCACCCTGCCGCCGGCCATCACCAGCACCCGGTCCGCGATCTCCACGGTCGACAGCCGGTGGGCGATCACCACGGCCGTCCGCCCGCGCAGCACCGTGCGCATGGCCCGCTGCACCGCCCGCTCGCCCGGGATGTCCAGGGAGGACGTCGCCTCGTCGAGGATCAGCACCGCCGGGTCGGCCAGCAGGGCGCGGGCGAAGGCCACGAGCTGCCGCTGGCCGGCGGAGATCCGGCCGCCGCGCTTGCGGACGTCCGTGTCGTAGCCGTCGGGCAGGGCGGTGATGAAGTCGTGGGCGCCGATGGCCTTGGCCGCGCGCTCGATCTCCGCGCGGCTCGCGTCGGGGCGGCCGACGGCGATGTTGCCGGCGACCGTGCCGGAGAAGAGGAACGCCTCCTGCGTCACCATCACCACCCCGCGCCGCAGCTCCGGCACGGCCAGGGAGGACAGCGGGACGCCGTCGAGCAGGACCCGGCCCTCGGTGGGGTCGTAGAACCGGGCCAGCAGCTTGGCCAGGGTGGACTTCCCCGCCCCCGTGGAGCCGACGACCGCGACCGTCTCCCCGGCGCGGAGGGTCAGATCGAGACGGGGCAGCACCTCGATGCCCGCGCGGTAGGCGAAGCGCACCCCGTCGAAGACCACCTCGCGGCCCGGGCGCCCGGCCGCACGGGCGGGCAGCGCCAGGGGCGCCTCCGGCTCGCGGACGGACGGGCGCCGGGCCAGCAGGCCCGCGATCTTCTCCAGGGAGGCGGCCGCCGACTGGTAGGTGTTGAGGAACATCCCCAGCCGGTCGATCGGGTCGTACAGTCGCCGCAGATACAGCACGGAGGCGGCCAGCACCCCCAGGGCCAGGCTGCCGTCGGCGACCCGGTAGGCGCCCCACACCACGATCGCGGCCACCATGCCGTTGGCCACCAGCCGCGAGCGGACCACGTAGTGGGCCATGGCCAGCGCGGTGGCGGTGTTGGTCTCCTGGTGGACGCGGTTGAGCCCGTCGAAATGGGCGTCGTTGGCACGCTCGCGACGGAAGGCCTGCACGGGCCGGATGCCGTTCATGGTCTCGGTGAACTTCACGATGACCGCCGCGATCGCCGTGGACCGCCTGCGGTGGGCGATCAGCGAGCGGCGTCGGTAGGACCGGACGAGCAGGGACAACGGCAGGAAGGACAGCAGCGCCGCGCCCCCGGTGGCGGGGTCGAGCCAGAGCAGCATGGCGGAGACATAGAGCACGGACAGGGCGACGCCGATGAGCTCCTGGAGGCCGTCGTTGAGCAGCTCGCGGATCGACTCGACGTCGGTGGTGGCGCGGGAGATCAGCCGCCCGGAGGTATAGCGCTCGTGGAAGTCGAGGCTGAGCGCCTGGGAGTGGCGGAAGATCCGGCCGCGCAGCTCCAGCAGCGCGTCCTGGCCCACCCGGGCCGCCAGCCGGACGAACGCCATCTGGAGCAGCCCGGAGGTCAGGGCGCAGACGAGGTAGCCGACGGCGACGGCCGTGAGCGGGCCGTAGTCCTGCCGGCGGACGGCGGGCACGCCCGAGTCGATGGCGTAGGCGACGAGCAGCGGGCCCGCCTGCACGGCGGCCTGCTGGAGCAGCAGCAGGACGGCCGTGAGCCGCACCCGCCCCCGGGCGGGGGCGAGCAGGGACCGCAGCAGCTCCCGGGAGGCGCCCTTGGGGGTGGGCAGGACGTCCCGGTCGAAGGGGTCGCCGGACGGCTCCTCCGGCCGGTCGTCCTCCGCGGCCGGCCGGCCGGAGACGGTGGTGGTCATCGTGGATCGCCCCCTTCGGGCCCCGCCGGGCCGGACATCAGCGACGTGTACTCCTCATTGGTGTGGAGCAGTTCGTGGTGGGTGCCCACCGCGGCGATGCGCCCCCGGGACAGCAGGGCGACCCGGTCGGCGAGCAGCACCGTGGAGGGACGGTGGGCGACGACCAGGGCCGTCGTCGTGGCCAGCACCTCCCGCAGCGCGGCCTCGACGAGGGCCTCGGTGTGGACGTCGAGCGCGGAGAGCGGGTCGTCCAGGACGAGGAAACGGGGGTCGCCGATCACCGCGCGGGCCAGCGCGAGGCGCTGCCGCTGCCCGCCGGAAAGGCTCAGGCCCTGTTCCCCGAGCCGGGTGCGCCGCCCCTGGGGGAGCTCGTGGACGAAGTCCGCCTGGGCGACGGCCAGGGCCCGCAGGAGCCGGGCCTCCCCGGCGTCGGGCGCGCCCATCAGGACGTTCTCCGCGGCGCCGGCGGAGAACAGGGTCGGCTCCTCGAAGGCCACCGCCACCAGCTCCCGCAGCCGCTCGCGGGGCAGCCCCGTGATGTCCCGGCCGTCGAGGACGATCCGTCCGGCGGTCGGCTCGTGGAGCCGGGGGATGAGGGCGGTGAGGGTGGTCTTGCCGCTGCCGGTGGCGCCGACCAGGGCCATGGTCTCGCCGGGGCGGACGCGCAGATCGACGCCGCACAGCACGGGCGGGGCGTCCGCGGGGGCGTCGGGATACCGGAACCAGACGCCCTCCAGGCGGAGCCCGGGATCCTTCGTCCGCGCGCCGACCGTGACGGCGGAACGGGCCGGTGCCACCGCGCCCGCCGTGTTCCCGGCGTCCCCGGCGTCCAAGGCGGACGCCTCGGCCGTGTCCATGACCTCGAAGAAGCGGTCCGTGGCCGTGGCGGACTCGTTCGTGATCGCCAGCAGGAAGCCGATCGACTCCACCGGCCAGCGCAGCGCCAGCGCCGTCGACAGGAACGCGACCAGCGTCCCCGCGGACAGCTCGCCGTCCCCGACCTTCAGCACACCGAGCACCAGCGCCGCGCCGATGGCCAGTTCGGGAAGGATCACGATCAGGGCCCAGAGGGTGCCCAGCAGGCCCGCCTTGCGCAGCTCGGTGTCCCGCAGCCGCCGCGACAGCGCCAGGAACGCCCGCTCCTGGCCCCGGTGCCGGCCGAAGCCCTTGACGACGCGGATGCCGAGCACGCTCTCCTCGACGACCGTCGTCAGATCGCCGATCTGGTCCTGCGCCTTCCGCGCGGTGCGCGCGTAGCGCTCCTCGAAGACGGAGCACAGCACCACCAGCGGGGCGACCGGTGCCAGCAGCACCAGGCCCAGCGTCCACTGCTGCTGGAGCAGGATGACGCAGCCGGCGACGATCGTCACCCCGTTGACCAGCAGGAAGGTCAGAGGGAAGGACAGGAAGATGCGCAGCAGCATCAGGTCCGTCGTGGCGCGCGAGAGCAACTGGCCCGAGGGCCAGCGGTCGTGGAAGGAGACGGGCAGCCGCTGGAGGCGCGCGTAGAGCGCCGCCCGCATGTCCGCCTCGACCCGCGCCAGCGGACCGGCCACGATCATGCGGCGTACCCCGAACAGCCCGGCCTCGGCCACGCCGAGCACCAGCAGGGCCGACCCGCCCAGCCACACCCCCGAGGGGTCGCGGCCGGCCACCGGACCGTCCACGATCCACTTGAGCGTCAGCGGGATCAGCAGCCCCAGACAGGACGCCACCACGGCGGACAGCGCGCCCACCATGAGCCGCCCGCGCACCGGGCGCACATACGGCCACAGGCGCAGCAGGGACCGCACGGCGGAGTGGCGCCCGGGGCGCGGCGGCGTGCTGGACGGTTCACGGGTCACGGCCATCAGTGGGGAGGCTACGGCCCGCCACCGACATCGCTCACTCGTCTTTCAGGCGTAAGTCCTCGGTGGTGGGCGGGAGTTCGGAGCCGTCCCGTACCACTCGCCACAGCAGCACCGAGCGGGCCCGGACCGAGATCCGGCTGCCGCCCTCCCGGCGCAGGCCGGGGGCCGTGTGCTGGTCCTCCAGGGCGGTGTTGACGAGGAGTTCGTAGGATTCGGACCATGGTGGCCCGGGCAAGGTGAAGCGCAGGGCGCGCGCCCCGGCGTGCAGCACGGCCAGGAAGCTCTCGTCGGTCACCGGCGCGCCCCGCCGGCCGCGCTGGGGGATGTCCCGCCCCGAGAGGTACATGCCCAAGGTGGCGGTGGGGGCGTACCAGTCGGCCTCGGTCATCTCGGTGCCGCCCGGGGTGAACCAGGCGAGGTCGCGCAGGCCGTCCGCGCCCCTGGGCCGGCCGGAGAAGAAGGAGCGGCTGCGCAGCACGGGGTGGGCGCGGCGCAGCGCCAGCAGCCGGGAGCAGAGCCCGGCCAGGTTCCGCCAGCCGGGGTCGTCCAGCAGCGACCAGTCGATCCAGCCGGTCCCGTTGTCCTGGCAGTAGGCGTTGTTGTTGCCGCCCTGGGTGCGGCCCATCTCGTCGCCCGCGACCAGCATCGGCACCCCGGTGGACAGCAGCAGGGTGGTCAGCAGATTGCGCGTCTGGCGGCGGCGCAGGGCGGTGACGCGCGCGTCGGTCGTCTCGCCCTCGACGCCGCAGTTCCAGGAGCGGTTGTCGCCCGTGCCGTCGCGGTTGCCCTCGCCGTTGGCCTCGTTGTGCTTGCGTTCGTAGCTGACCAGGTCGCGCAGGGTGAAGCCGTCGTGCGCGGTGACGAAGTTGACGGAGGCGTACGGGCGGCGGCCGCCCCAGGCGTAGAGGTCGCTGGAGCCCGACAGCCGGTAGCCGAGGTCCCTCACGTCCGGCAGGGCGCCGCGCCAGAAGTCGCGCACGGCGTCGCGGTAGCGGTCGTTCCACTCGGTCCACAGCGGGGGGAAGGCGCCGGCCTGGTAGCCGCCGGAGCCCACGTCCCAGGGCTCGGCTATCAGCTTGACCCGGCGCAGCACGGGGTCCTGGGCGATGACGGCGAGGAAGGGGGAGAGCATGTCCGGCCCGTCGACGGCGCGCATGGTCCGGACCAGTGCCGCCGCGAGGTCGAAGCGGAAGCCGTCGACTCCCATCTCCGTCACCCAGTAGCGCAGCGAGTCGGTTATCAGCCGCAGGACGTTCGGCTGGACGACGTGGAGGGTGTTGCCGCATCCGGTGTAGTCGGCGTAGCGCCGGGGGTCGGGCTGGAGCCGGTAGTAGCGGCGGTTGTCGATGCCGCGCAGCGAGAGCGTGGGGCCGAGTTCGCCGCTCTCGGCGGTGTGGTTGTAGACGACGTCGAGGATGACCTCGATGCCGGCCGCGTGGAGGGCCCGTACCATCCGTTTGAACTCGCCCACCTGCTGGCCGCGCGTCCCGGAGGCCGCGTAGCCGGAGTGGGGGGCGAAGTAGCCGATGGAGTTGTAGCCCCAGTAGTTGGCGAGGCCCCGTCGCAGCAGATGGTCCTCGTGGGCGAACTGGTGGACGGGCAGCAGTTCCACGGCCGTCACGCCCAGCCGCCTCAGATGCCCGACGGCCGCCGGGTGCGCCAGGCCGGCGTAGGTGCCGCGCAGCTGTTCGGGGATGTCCGGGTGGCGCATGGTGAAGCCCTTGACGTGCAGTTCGTAGATGACCGAGTCGGGCCAGGGGGTCTTGGGGCGGCGGTCGTCGGACCAGTCGTCGTCATCGGCGACGACCACGCCCTTGGGGACGTGGGGGGCCGAGTCCCGCTCGTCGCGGACGGTGTCGGCGACGTGCTGCTGCGGCCAGTCGCGCACATGGCCGTACACCTCGGCGGGCAGCCGGAAGTCGCCGTCCACGGCCCGGGCGTAGGGGTCCAGGAGGAGTTTGGCGGGGTTCCAGCGGGCGCCGGTCCAGGGGTCCCAGCGGCCGTGGACGCGGTAGCCGTAGCGGTGGCCGGGGAGTACGCCGGGGACGAAGCCGTGCCACACCTCGTGCGTCAGCTCGGTCAGCGGGTGGCGGGTCTCGTGCCCGTCCTCGTCGAACAGGCACAGCTCCACCGCCTCGGCCCCGCCCGCCCACAGCGCGAAGTTCGTGCCCGCCACGCCCTCCGCGGCGTGAGCCGCGTCCTTGAACCGTGCCCCGAGCGGCTCAGGGGCACCCGGCCACACGGGTGACGGCTCCGGCTCCGGCGCCCGGGCCCGCCGCGTACGGCCGTTGACGCCGGTCGCGGGGGCTCCCGGGGCCGCCGGGGGCGCCCCGCCGTGCCCGGCCGTCCCGGGGCGCGGCGCCCGTTCCGCAGGGCCGCCGCTCAACTCACCCTGGTGCCGTGCCTCTTGCTCGGATGCGCTCGACACGTTGTCGCCTCCGGCGGCTCTCTGGTAGCGCGCCGGGCACCCGGGATCCCGGGACCGGGTGTCTGGCGATGGGGTCCTTCTCCCCGTTCTTCCCGCATCCACGCATGCGCTCACACGTGTGATCGGCCGCAGCAAGCGAGTGCAGGGACGTTTCCCCGGGGGAGGCCCGTCGTTGGGCCCGGTGTGACACTTGCCCTCTCGCGTGCCGTACGGGGCCTGGCCGTGCTGGCGTCCCTGCTCGCGCTCGCCGGGTGCGCCACCGTCACCCCGGAGGCCGCGCTCACGGACGACGCGCGCCCGGTGGTGCGCGAGCTGATCCACATCAGCCCGCCCGACCGGGCGCGCGACGTGGTGTCGACGGAGCCCTTCGAGGTGCGGGTGCCGCGCGGGCGGCTGGAACGGGTGACCGCCGCCGCGTCGCACGGCGGCGAACGGCTGGCCGTGCCGGGCCGGATCTCCGCCGACGGCCACACCTGGCGGCCCGCCGCCGTGCCGCTCACGCTCGCCTCGCGCTACACCGTGGACGCGGTGGCCGTGGACGCCTCCGGGCGGCGCACGGCCCGGCACACCAGCTTCACCACCTATGTGCCGGAGCACCGGTTCATCGGCTACTTCTCCCCGGAGCCGGAGAGCGTCGTCGGCACCGGGATGATCGTTTCCTTTGGCTTCAGCCGGCCGATCAGCGACCGGGCCGCGGTCGAACGCGCCGTCCGGGTCACCTCCTCGCCGCCCGCCGAGATCTCCGGGCACTGGTTCGGCGCCACCCGGCTGGACTTCCGGCCCCGGACGTACTGGCGGCCCGGCACCCGGGTGACGCTGGACCTCCGGCTGCGCGATGTCCGGGGCGCGCGGGGGGTGTACGGGATCCAGCGCAAGACGGTCGGTTTCACGGTCGGCCGGAGCCAGCTGAGCCGGGTCGACGCGGCCGGGCACACGATGCGGGTGGTCCGGGACGGCAGGATGCTCGCGACCGTGCCCATCACGGCGGGCGGCCAGGGCAACGACACCTACCGCGGCAAGATGGTCATCAGCCAGAAGTTCGCGATGACCAGGATGAACGGGGACACAGTCGGCTTCGGTGGCGAGTACGACATCTCGGACGTCCCCCACGCGATGCGGCTGACCGGCTCGGGGACGTTCCTCCACGGCAACTACTGGGCGCCGCCGGGGGCCTTCGGCACCCGGAACACCAGCCACGGCTGCATCGGGCTGCCCGATGTCCAGGGTGGCGGACCGTCGACCCCGGCGGGCTGGTTCTATGACTCCTCCCTGGTCGGGGACGTGGTGGAGGTGGTCGGCTCCCCGGAGCGGGTGGTCGCTCCCGACAATGGCCTGGGTGGCTGGAACATGACGTGGGAGGAATGGAGGGCGGGCTCGGCGCTGAGCTGAATCCACCGCCGGATTCCCCCGGCGGAAACCGGCCCGAACGCCGGTTTCCGGACCGCCCGCCCAGCCCTTTCAACCGGCCTTTGAACACCAGTTTGACCTGGCTGGATTCAGGCGCTTCACTTCGGTCACCGCATTCACCACAGGCGCACGGTTCGTATCACCGCTCCCATTTGGGACTGAACGGTGACATTCACGAGGTCAGCGTTGTCGGTGGCGTGTGGTTATCTATCGACAAAGCGCGTGGGTGCGCTCAGGGGTGCCGCGTGGCCGCGGGCCGTGCGAGGGGAGACGATCCGTTGTGAACGTGCATCCGATATCGGGGAGCCGGATGCGCCGAGGCGCGCTGCCGGCCCTGCTGCTCGGAGCGGTGCTGACGCTGGTCAGCGGCTGTAGCGGCGACGGCGACGGCAAGAACGGCGGAAAGGTTCCCGACGGCCCCTCACAGGCCGTCGTGAACATCGCGCCCAAGGACGGCTCGGGGAACGTGGCCACCAGCGGCGCCCTGAAGGTGACCGCCGAGAAGGGCGCCATCAGCTCCGTCAAGGTGGCCGACGACAAGGGCCACACCGTCGACGGCAAGATCGCCGACGGTGGCGCCGTGTGGGAGCCGACGACCCATCTGGCCGCCTCCACCAAGTACACGGTCGACGCGATCGCCAAGGACAAGGAGGGGCGTACGTCCGCGAAGCACGCGGCGTTCACGACCCTCACCCCGGACAACACCTTCGCGGCCTATTTCACGCCGGAGGACGGCAGCACGGTCGGCGTCGGCATGCCGGTGTCGCTCAATTTCAGCCGTGGCATCACCGACCCCAAGGCCGTCGAGAAGGCCATCAAGGTGACCGCCGAGCCCGCCGTGGAGGTCAAGGGCCACTGGTTCGGCAACGACCGCCTCGACTTCCGGCCCGAGAACTACTGGGCGGCCGGCACCAAGGTGACGATGACGATGGACCTCAACGGCGTCCAGGGCCGTGAGGGCGTCTACGGCACCCAGAACAAGACGGTGAAGTTCACCGTCGGCCGCTCCCAGGTGAGCACGGTCGACGCCGAGACCCACCAGATGGCGGTCGTGCGCGACGGCAAGCCGCTGAAGACCGTCCCGATCTCCGCCGGCGGTCCGGGCCACTCGACCTACAACGGTCAGATGGTCATCAGCGAGAAGCTCGAAGTGACCCGCATGGACGGCCGCACCGTCGGCTTCGGCGGCGAGTACGACATCCCGGACGTGCCGCACGCGATGCGCCTGTCCACCTCGGGCACCTTCCTCCACGGCAACTACTGGTCGGGCTCGGGCACCTTCGGCTCCGAGAACGTCAGCCACGGCTGCGTGGGCCTGGAGGACCAGCGGGGCGCGGGCGACCCGTCGACGCCGGCCGCCTGGTTCTTCAACAACTCCCTCATCGGCGATGTCGTCATCGTCAAGAACTCCCATGACAAAACGATCCAGCCGGACAACGGTCTCAACGGCTGGAACCTGTCCTGGGCCGAGTGGGGCAAGGACAGCGCCGGCAAGGACAGCTGACGTCCGGATCTGAACGATGCCGCGGCCCGGCGCACTGGTTCACAGTGCGCCGGGCCGCTTTCTGTTAGCCACCGCTAACCTGCAGTCATGACTGTGCATCTTGAGGTAGCCGAGGGCGTCGGGACCGTGCGGCTGGACCGGCCGCCGATGAACGCGCTGGACATCGCCACCCAGGACCGGCTCCGTGAGCTCGCGGACGAGCTGACCCGCCGCGACGACGTGCGGGCCGTCGTCATCTGGGGCGGGGAGAAGGTGTTCGCGGCCGGCGCGGACATCAAGGAGATGCGGCACGTGAACCACGCCGCCATGGTGGCCCGCTCGCGCGCCCTCCAGGACTCCTTCACCGCCGTCGCCCGCATCCCCAAGCCCGTCGTCGCCGCCGTCACCGGCTACGCCCTGGGCGGCGGTTGCGAGCTGGCCCTCTGCGCCGACTTCCGGATCGCCGCCGACAACGCCAAGCTCGGTCAGCCCGAGATCCTGCTGGGCCTGATCCCGGGCGCCGGCGGCACCCAGCGGCTCGCCCGGCTCATCGGGCCCTCCAAGGCCAAGGACCTCATCTTCACGGGCCGCCAGGTCAGGGCCGACGAGGCGCTCGCCCTCGGCCTCGTCGACCGGGTGGTCCCGGCGGCCGAGGTCTACGAGCAGGCGCACGCGTGGGCCGCCCGGCTCGCCACCGGGCCCGCCATGGCGCTGCGCGCGGCCAAGGAGGCGGTGGACTCCGGGCTGGAGACCGACATCGACACCGGCCTCGCCATCGAGCGCAACTGGTTCGCGGGCCTGTTCGCCACCGAGGACCGCGAGATCGGTATGCGCAGTTTCGTGGAGGACGGTCCGGGCAAGGCCAAATTCGTCTGAGCCGCCTGGGGTTGGCCCGGTGCGCCCGGTGAGCGGCGCTCCGGGCCATGCCTCTTGTGGGGGAATTCCCGGGGCTCCGTGACACCGGGTACGGGGCCCCGGCGCTCACCCTCGGCGATCTTTTGCGCACAGGATGTCGGCGCAGGTCAGTCCGGGTGCGGTGGATGGTCCGGGGCCGCTGGCATATGTCGCCCCCGGACCTCGGAACGAGGTGCTCCGGTGAACCGAATCCCCAGGTTCCACTCCCTGGCGCTCCGGCGACGGCCATGATGGGGGTCATGGCGGGCCTGGAGGGAATGGAGCAGTCGCGGCAGCGGGCCGTTACGGCGGCCCCCGCGCGGTGGACCCCGATGGTAGAGGACGAGCTGACACGCAAGGCCTTCGAGCTGTTCGGTGATCCGGCCCTCGGCGAGGTCCGGCTGCCTTCGCGCCCCCAATCCGCCGCCGCCGCCCGCCGGCTGACCCAGGCGGTGATGCTGCGTCACTGGGGCCTGTCGGCCCAGCTCGCCGAGCACGCCGTGCTGCTGGTCTCCGAGCTCGTGGGCAACGCCGTCCGGCACACCGGGGCGCGCCACTTCGGGCTGCGGATGGCGCGGCGGCGCGGCTGGGTGCGCGTCGAGGTGCGCGACCCCTCCCGGGGGCTGCCGTGCCTGCTGCCGGTGCGGGAGACGGACGTCAACGGGCGCGGGCTGTTCCTGGTGGACAAGCTCTCCGACCGCTGGGGGGTGGATCTGCTGGCGCGCGGGAAGACGACCTGGTTCGAGATGCGGGTCGGGGAGCGCGGCGAGCGCTGACGCACGGGTTCCCGCGCACGCGAAGAGGCCCCCTTCCGTCGTCCTGCGACGGGCCGGGGGCCTCTTCGGGTGGCCGCGGGGAAAATGGGGTGTGCCCCCGCGGCGAATGACGACCTGGCCCGGGTCAATGGGGGTCGTTGGCCTCGACTATGTCACGCGTGGTGTGCCGGGACCAAAGTGAGGCCAGGGCAATCCAAGGTGACGTGTGACACTGACCTTGAAATCCATGAATGAAATGCCGGTGCGGCTTATCTTTATGCGGCGATGTCGTGGTCCTTGCGGACCGTCGCCCCCACGGGTCTGATGTCCCCATGACGGCCCCCTATCCCCCCACCCACTGGATCCCGGCGAACAGGGCGAACTACACGGTCGCCGGCCGCCCCCGCGCGTACCCCGTGGAGTTCGTCGTCGTGCACGTCACCCAGGAGACCTTCCAGGACGCGCGGAGAATCTTCCAGGACGCGCGCTCCAAGGTCTCCGCCCACTACATGGTGGCCTCCCAGGACGGCTACATCGCGCAGTTCGTCCGCGAGAAGGACGTCGCCTGGCACGCCGGGAACTGGGACTACAACACCCGCAGCATCGGCATCGAGCACGAGGGCTGGATCGACCGCCCCGAGTACTTCACCGACGCCCTCTACCGCTCCTCCGCGAAGCTCACCGCCGCCGTCTGCGACCGCTATGGCATCCCCGCGACCCGCGAGCACATCATCGGCCATGTCGAAGTGCCCGGATCCACCCATACCGACCCAGGTCCGCACTGGGACTGGGACCGTTATCTGGAGTTGGTGACCGGCGGCTAATCTGTGCCGGTCCACCAAGCACCAAGGGGAGGCCCACATGGCCAGCATCGAGGAAGCCCGTACGGCTTTCGCCCGTTTCGACGTCGACGGTGACGGGTTCATCACGGCCGAGGAGTACAAGAGCGTGATGGCTCAGCTCGGCGACCACAACGTCACCGTGACCGTGGCCCAGGCCATCATCAACAAGAAGGACGGCAACGGCGACGGCGTCCTGTCCTTCGAGGAGTTCTGGGCCTCCATGGACCACTGACCTGCCGCGTCACCTTGTGGCCGGGTGCCGGGTCAGCGCCAGCCCCTGCGCTGCGCGCCCGCCCGGCGCCGCCGGTCGTTGCACAGCAGACAGCGGCCCCAGCCCGGCGGCAGCGGATCCTCCCGGTCCCCGGCCAGCGGGTCGACGGGCCCCTTGGGATGCTCCGCGCACCCCGTGGCGCCCACCCCCGCGCCCAGCGCCCCGGCCGCCGCCAGCGCCCTGCGCAAGGCGTCCAGGAGCTGGTCGGCCTCATGGGGCGAAGGGGCGGCGTCGAGGGAGAAGGCGATGTCCGAGGCGGTGTTCAGCGCGCTCTGGAGTTCGCGCAGGTCTGCGTAACTCATGCTCGTGAGCCTACGCGCCACCACTGACACCGGCCCCCCGCCGCCCGCCGCGACGGCGCGCGGCCTTGCCGCCGCCCCGCGCCGCTGCTAGGAATACCGCTGACATCCCGTTGTGCGAACGCACAGCGCATTCACCCCCGTTGTCACCACGCGTGGCCGTCTGCCGCCGGGTCCGCCAGGCGGCGCAGGGAGGGGAAAACGGATGGGCTCCTTCGCCCGCCCCGCGTTCTTCTGGGCCGGCGCCGCCGCCTGCACCGCGGGCGCCCTGCTCCACCTCCCCATGTATCTCCACGCCCGCCACATGGGCTACCGCATGGCCGGAATGTCCGTCGACGCCCCCATGCTCACCGGCATGCTGCTGATCGTCACCGGCGTGGCCGCCGTCGTCCACGGGCTGCTGCCCCGGCGGTCGGGCGCCCTGCGCCGGCAGGTCGCCTCCGTACGCGTCCGGGCCGTCGACGACGCCCCGCTGCGCCCGGCCCACGTCGCGCTCCTGGCGGTCCTCTCCCTCGCGGTGACCATCGACGTGATGAAACCGATGACGCTGTCGTTCGTCGTGCCCGGCGTCGCCAAGGAGTACGGGCTGGCCTCGCCGCTGAACCCCGGCGGCGACGTCCCCGTCTCCTGGCTGCCGCTGTCCGGCATCGCCGGCACCATGACCGGCTCGTTCCTCTGGGGATGGCTGGGCGACCGCATCGGGCGGCGCGGCTCCATCCTCCTGGCCGGAGTGCTGTTCGCCACCACCGCCGTCTGCGGCGCGATGCCGAGCTTCAGCTGGAACGTCGTCATGTGCTTCCTCATGGGCACGGCGGCGGGCGGGCTGATCCCCATCGCCTTCACCCTGCTCGTCGAGACCGTCCCCCAGCGCCACCGCGGCTGGCTGATGGTGCTGATCGGCGGGAACGTCACCGTCGCCTACATCCTCACCAGCTGGCTGGCCGCCACCCTCACCCCCACCTACAGCTGGCGGATCCTCTGGCTCGTCGGACTGCCGACCGGGCTGCTGCTGATCGCCCTCAACCACTGGATCCCCGAGTCGCCCCGCTACCTCCTGGCCACCGGCCGCACCGAGGAGGCCCGCCGCGTCCTGGCCCGCTACGGCTCGACCGTGCGGGACGCCGTACGGACACCGCCCACGACGGAACCCGCCCGGGAACCGGCCCGCTCCGGCTACCGCGGACTGTTCGCCGCCGCCTTCCGGGGCCCCACCCTCGCCCTGACCGTCCTCGCCGTCGGCGCCGGGCTGATGTCCTACGGCTTCCAGATGTGGCTGCCCACCAACCTCGGCCGCCTCGGCATCACCGAGGTCTCCTCCGACCGCGTCCTGCGCGACAGCGCCCTGATCAGCCTGCCCCTCAACGTCCTGACCGCCCTGCTCTACGGGCTGTGGAGCAGCAGACGCACCGTGATCGCGCTGGCCGCGCTGACCGCCGCGGCCCTCGTCGCCCTCGCGGTGCTCGCGGAGACCACCGCCGGGCACGGACTGACGCTGCGGCTGCTGCTGCTCGTCCCGCTGTGGGGCATCAGCGCGACCGCCGCCGTCCTGGCCGCCTACAGCTCCGAGGCCTACCCCACCCCGCTGCGGGCCCTGGGCACCAGCTGGGCCGCGGGCACCAGCAAGGCCGGCGGCGTGGCGATCCTCGCCCTGTCGGTGGCCGCCGTGGCGGTGCCCCCGCTCGGGGTGACGGCCCTGCTGGGGGCCGTACCGCTGGCCCTCGCGGCGGTCGCCTTCGCCCTCTACGGCCCCGAGACCCGGGGCCGCCGGCTGGACGAGATCGTCACCGAGCAGGTGCCCGCCCGTGCCTGACGGCCGCCCCCACCGGCGTTGGCGGACGGCCGACAATGGGGGCATGCCGGGCCAGGAACCGCTCTCCTCCGCGCTGTTGCCCTATCTGCGACGGGCGAAGGACCTGATCGACCGCTCCTACGCCGACCCGCTCGACCTGGCGACGCTGGCCGCCGAGGCGGGCTGCTCGCGCTTCCACTTCCTCCGCTCCTTCCAGGCGGCCTTCGGCGAGACCCCCGGCCGCTATCTGACGCAACGTCGTATCGAGCGGGCGCGCGACCTGCTGCGCGCCACCAGCCTGACGGTCGCGGAGATCTGTCACCTCGTCGGCTACTCCAGCGTTGGCTCGTTCAGCTCCCGTTTCTCCGAGGTGATGGGCGTCCCGCCCACCCGCTACCGCGAGCGGATCGCCCGCGAGGGCGGCCCCCCGCCCATCCCCGGCTGCTACCTGTTCATGTGCGCCCGGCGGGCCGGCGGAAGCGGAACGCAGCTCCGCAATCCAGGAGATGTCACCGCCGGGAAGCCGTCGATAGCGTCTGATCACAGCTCACCGGCGGAAGGAAATCCATGAGCACGCGTCTGTCGCACGTCACCGTCCCCGTCCTCGACCAGGACTCCGCGAAGGCCTTCTACACGGAAAAGCTGGGCTTCGAGGTCCGCGACGACATGACGCTCGGCGAGCTGCGCTGGCTCACGGTCGGCCCCAAGGACCAGCCCGACGTGGTGCTGGTGCTGCGCAAGGTGGGGCCGCCCGAGTACGACGAGGAGACCGCCGGCCAGCTGCGGGACCTCGTCGCGAAGGGCGTGATCGGGGTGGGGGTGCTGCACGTCGACGACGTCCGCGCCCTCCACCGGAGGCTCAGGGCGGCGGGCGTGACGTTCGTCCAGGAGCCCGTGAAGCGGCCGCACGGCACCGAGGCCGTCTTCCGCGACGATTCCGGCAACTGGTTCAGCCTCACCGACGCCCGCGGCTGAACCGGACACCGGAAGGAGCACCGAGAAGAGAGCAGGCCCAGCCATGGCTCACCAAGCACAACCGGCCCCGGACGGCGGGGCGTTACCGGACCGGCCCGGCGCCGGAAACCCCTGGGTGGTGCTCGTCGCCGTCGCCCTCGGCACCATGATGGAGGCCCTCGACGGCACGGTCGTCGCGGTCGCCAACCCGGTCATCGCCGTCGACCTCGACACCGAGCTCACCACCCTCCAATGGGTCACCAACGGCTATATGCTCGCCGTCGCCTGTGCCCTGATCACCGCCGGCAAGCTGGGCGACCGCTACGGGCACAAGAAGGTCTTCCTCATCGGGATGACGGGCTTCGCCGCCACCTCCGTCCTCGCGGGGCTCTCCCACGGCATCGGCATGCTGATCTTCTGGCGGGTGCTCCAGGGCATCAGCGGCGCGGTCCTCGCGCCCAGCGGACTGGCGGTGCTCAAGACCTCCTTCCCCCAGGACAAACTGAAGATCGCCATCGGCGTCTGGAGCGGCGTCGGCGCCCTCGCGCTGGCCGCCGGCCCCTTCATCGGCGGCGTCACCGTCGACCAGCTGGGCTGGCGCTGGGTGTTCTTCATCAACGTCGTGGTGTGCGCCGCCGCCCTCGCCCTCGGCGGCCCGGCGATCCGCGCGGTGCGGCCCGAGGGTGCCGACCGGGCCTTCGACACCCCCGGCGTCCTGCTGCTCACGGGCACCCTGTTCGCCCTGGTCTGGGGCATCATCCAGGTGCCCGGCCACGGCTGGACCGCCTTCCGCTCGCTCGGTTCGTTCGCCGCCGCGCTCGTCATCGGCGCCGCGTTCGTCCTGCGCGAGCGCCGCGCCCGCGAGGCGCTGCTGCCACCGGCGCTCTTCCGCATGCGGGCCGTCTCCACCGGCACGGCCACCCTGCTGATCGGGGGCTTCGCCACCTTCGGCGCCTCGTTCTACCTCGCCCTGTACCTCCAGCAGGTGCACGGCTTCTCCCCGATGCGGGCCGGGCTCGGGCTGCTGCCCTTCACCGTGCTCTTCGGGGTCGGCGCCCCTCTCGGCGCGGCCCTGGGCCAGCGGTTCGGGCCCAGGGTGCCGCTCGCCGCGGGCATGGTCCTCATCAGCGCCGCCCTGCTGGGCCTGTCCCGGATGACCGAGGACTCCTCGTACCAGGCCATGTGGCCGTTCCTCGCCCCGCTCGGCGTGGGCATGGGCATGATCGCGCCCACGGCCATCGAGATGATCGTCGGCAGCGCCCACGACGAGTTCGCCGGAGTCGCCTCCGGCCTCCAGCAGACCGCCCTGATGCTGGGCGGCGTCCTGGGCACGGCCGTCCTCGGCTCGCTGATCTCGTCCCGGGTCTCCGGGGCGCTGCCCGGACACCTCGCCGACGAGGGCGTCGGCGGCGCCCTGGCCCAGGCGCTGCGCCGGATGACGGAGGTCGTCGCGCAGGGCGTGGTGCCCGTGCCCGACGGCACCGCGCGCCCCGCCGCCGAGGCGGCCGTCCGCGCCGGGCACGCCGCCTTCATGGACGGCTTCCACACGGCGATGCTCGGCGGCGCGGTCGTCGTCCTCGTCGGCGCGGCCGTCGCCCTGCTGGCCCCCCGGCCGGCGACCGCGCCCGCCGGGGACGTCGCGCCCACGCACTGAGCGCCTCTCCGCGTACTTCAACCGACGATTAGGAGAACCCCGTGATCTCGCACATCGGTACCGTCGACGTCTTCGTCAACGACCAGGACAAGGCCGTCGACTTCTTCGTCAACACCCTCGGCTTCGAGCTCCGCGAGGACCTCAGGTTCGGCCCCATGCGGTGGATCGAGGTGGCCCCCGAGGGCTCCCAGACCCGCATCGTGCTGTGCACCAAGGACTTCCCCGTCTACCGCGAGGGCAACATCGGCCGCTTCACGGACATCCAGTTCGTGACCGAGGACATCAAGGCCACCCACGACGAGTTCGTCCGGCGCGGGGTGCGGTTCACCCACGACCCCCAGCAGATGCCGTTCGGCGGCTCGACCGCGACCTTCGCGGACCCCGACGGCAACGAGTTCAACCTGGTGCAGCCGGCCGGCTGAGCGGGCCGCCGGGCCGCCGGGCCCCATGAACGTGCTGCCGCCGCCTTCCCCCGGGGCCGGCGGCAGCACCATGTGCACGGCTACGAGGCGGCGGCGACACCCACCCGCGTGAAGTCCGCCCCCGGCCACAGGCCCCGGACCGTGCTCTCCAGGATCATCAGCGCCATGATGGGGAAGGCGAGGTCGGAGGCCGCGTAGAGCCGGTGGGCGCTCTGGACCTCGAAGACGCCGTTGCCGAAGGACGCCATGTCGAAGGCCCTGTCGGGGCCCGCGCACCGTTCGACCAGCCCGGCGATGTCCGCGACGAACGGCTCCGCGTTGTCCGTCCGGCCGTCCGCGTTCGCGTTCGCCATGCTCGCCAGCATGATCTCCCCGCACCGCCGCCCGTCGCCCGTCGCGAGCCCCGCGAAGAACCCGGCGATCAGCTCCCGCACCCGGTCGGGCAGCCGGACGCTGTAGCCCGCGTCCAGGATCACGGCCGCGCGGCCCTCCGGCAGCAGATACACATTGCCCGGGTGCGGATCGCAGTGCACGAACCCGTCCACGAACATCATCTTGTGCGCGGCCGCCAGCACGGCAGAGGCGAGCCGCGCCCGCACCGGATCCGGCAGGGTCCCGGGCGTCCGGGTGTCCAGCCCTGGGATGTAGTCGAAGACGAGGCACGTCGGCCGGGACCACTCGGGGCGCAGCCGGGGCACTTCGACGGCGGGGACGTCCGCGAGGTTCGCGCGGAGTGTGGTGATGTTGGCGGCCTCCTGCCGGAAGTCCAGCTGGCCGAGGACGGCTTGGCTGACGTAGCCGACGAGGTCGGCCATCGGCATTCCGCGGAGTGCCGGAAGCCGTTCGGCGCGGCGGGTGAGCGCGCGGATCAGCGCCAGGTCGGCCCGCATCGTCCTGTCGATGCCGGGGCGCTTCAGTTTCAGCGCCACGACCTGGCCGTCCGGCAGCACGCCCCGGTACACGCAGGCGATGCTGCCGCCCGCCACCGGCTCGGGGTCGAGCCGCGCCAGGAACGGCGGGACCGCCCGCCCGTACGCCGCGCGCAACGCCCGCGTGGCGGAGGGGTGGGGGAGGGGGCGTACGGAGTCGTGGAGGCGGGACAGCTCGTCGCACAGGGCGGCGGGGAGCATGTCGCGGCGCGCGCCCGCGATCTGGGCGAATTTTATGAAGGTGGGGCCCAGGGATTGGATGCGGTGGGTCAGGCGGCGGTAGAGGTAGTGGTGGGCGGCTTGGCGACCGCGCAGTGCTCGCACAGCGAGCAGGGCCGGGAGGGTCACCGTCACCTCCACGAGGCCCGTGAGGGCCAAGGCACCTACGCGCAGGGCGAGGAGGTGAGGGGGGACTCGGTCCATGAGGGCTCCTTCGGTTGGTGGCCCCTGTCAAACTCCACCGGCCGGCACTGCGGCTAGCCGAACGTGAACGACGAACGCAGCGCGCCCACCAGGACAGACCGGGGCGTCGCCCTGATCACCCCGTCGCGCACAGCGCACAACGCCGGCGCGCGCCACTGCCCGAGGCGGCCCGCCCAGTGCGACTGGACGGTCACCGCGTGGGCCCGGCGCCGCCGCCGTGCCGCGTACGCGCGCAGCGCGGCCGGGACGTCGTCGGCCCCGGCCCCGGCGAGCGCGCGGGCCAGGACGACCGCGTCCTCCAGCGCCTGGCAGGTGCCCTGCCCCATGGCCGGCGCGGCGGGGTGCGCGGCGTCCCCCACCAGGGCCACCGCCCCCCGGCCCCAGCGCCGCAGGGGCGCGCGGTCGTGGATGGCGGTGACGGTGACGGCCGCCGGGTCGGTGGCCCGCAGCACGTGGGGGAGCGGGTCGTGCCACGCGGCGAAGTGCCGCTGGAGGAACGGCAGGCACGACGGGCCCGCCCTGGCCCCGCCCTCGGGCACGGCGAAGGCCGCGAACCAGTACATCCGTCCCTCCGGCAGCGGGAACAGCCCGAACTGCCGTCCCGCGCCCAGCGCCAGCAGCGCCGGATGGCCGGGGCAGGAGTACGTGGCGACGCCCCGGGCCACCGCGTAGCCGAGGTAGCGCAGATCGCCGCCACCCGTGTCCCCGGGGGCGCCGAAGAGGGCCGCGCGCACCCGGGAGCGGATGCCATCGGCGCCGATCAGCAGATCGCCCTCCACCTCGGTGCCGTCCGCGAGCCGGGCGGCCACCACCGCGCCCTCCTGCCGTACGCCGACGCAGCGCGCCCCGAAGCGGATCGCGTCCGGGGGCTGGAGGTCGTACAGGGCCCGGAGCAGCGCGGCGCGCGGCAGTGCCCGTCCGTTGCCCCCGCACCGGGCGTCCAGCACCCCGGGCGGCAGGAACAGCAGCGTGCCGCCGCGCGCCGTGCGCATCGCCAGGCCCGCCGAGGGCGCGCTGTCGGCCCGTACGGGTCCGTCGGCGCCGAGCTCGGCCAGTGCGGAGAAGGCGTTGGGCCACAGGGTCAGGGCCGTGCCGGCGTCGGCGTTGTCCGGGGCGCGTTCCAGCAGCAGGACCTCCAGCCCGGTACGGCGCAGCAGGGCGGCGGTGGCCAGGCCCGCCGGCCCCGCCCCGACCACCAGGGCGCGTCGTGCTCTCACGCGGGCCACATGGAGGCCCAGCCGCCCTCCCGGCCGGGCCCCGGGGCCAGCAGGTCGGGGATCTTCGCCACGTCGAACACGCCCCAGTGCTCGGCGATCCGGCCGTCCCGGAAGCGGAAGGTGTTGGAGCCGCCGATGGCGAAGGCCCGGCCCGTGGGCGGCAGCCCCATGAACGCGCCCGTGTGCTCGAAGTGCAGCAGGATCGCCTGCGCGAGGATGTCGCCCTCGCACACCGAGGTGAGCACCTCCACCCGGCGTGTCGTCAGGGCCTCGGCCGCCTGGCCGAAGCGGTGCGCCACGCCTTCTCGTCCCGGGGGATCCCAAGGCGGGGCGAAATGGTCGACGAAATCGGGGGTGAGGACCTCCGAAATAGCGGAGAAATCGTGTGTGAACAGAACCGCGCCCCGGAATTTGCGGACGGTTTCCTCGTAGGCGGATTTCCTGCCGCTGTCGGCCGCAGTAATCCGTGTCACGCCGTGGCCCGCAGCAATTCGGGGGGCAGCAGTCCGAGCTGTTCCAGGAGATACAGGCCGTCGGCCACGCCCCAGTGCTCGACCACGGCGCCGTCGACGACGCGCAGCTGGCCCAGCAGGGGGACGCGCACGGCGCGCCCGGTGGCCGGCACGCCCAGGTACTCGCCCTTGTGCGTGGCCTCGACCGTCAGCCGGGTGGCCACGAGGTCCCCCTCCGCGACCATGGCGTGGACGGTGAGCCGCAGGTCGGGGAAGGCGTTCATGAAGCGGCCCATCTCGGCGGCGACGCCGGTGCCGGGCAGCGGCTCGCCGTCGCGGCCGTAATGGACCATGTCCGGGGACCAGAACCGCGTCATCCCCGCCAGGTCGCCCCTGTTCCAGGTGTCGATCAACTCCCGTACCAGCGCCTTGTTCGCCTGCTCGGTGGACTCGGTGGACCCCATGCCGGCTCCTTCCGGTTCGCAGAAAGGCTAGTGGGATTCCCGTGGGGTCACTTCTCCCAGATTGCGGTGCGGATCGCCAGGCCCTTCGGGGTTGACGGCCCGGAGGGCCGTGGAAACAATTCCGCAGGGACATCGGAGGGTTGTCGTCATGACCGTTCTCGATCGATTCTCGAGCCCACCCGCCGAGGGCGCGGACGGGCTGTACAGCCAGACCTGGTTTCCGCTGTGCCTGTCCGAGGATGTACCCGCCGGCGCGGTCCTGGGCGTGGAGTTCCTCGGCGGCAAGGCCGTGGTCTTCCGGGGCCGCGAGGGCGGCCCCGCCCGGGTGCTGAGCGGCTACTGCGTCCACGTCGGCGCGGATCTGTCGGTGGGCGAGGTGGTGGGGGAGCGGCTGCGGTGCCGTTTCCACGGCTGGCAGTACGACGGCGGCGGGGTGTGCGCCGCCACCGGCATCGGTGACCCGGTGCCGCCCCGGGCCCGGCTGTTCCGCTTCCCCGCGGTCGAACGGCACGGCGTCGTCTGGGCGTTCAACGGCGAGGAGCCGCTCTTCGGCGTGCCCGGCCTGCCCTACCGGGAGGACGAGCTGACCGTCCGCCGTTCCGTCCTGCCCGAGCTGCCCGTCGAACCCTGGCTGGTCCAGGCCCACACCATGGACCTCCAGCACCTGTGCCTGCCCCACGAGTTCGTCCTCGACGACGACCCCAACGACTCGGTGCGGATCGGCGCCCACTCGGTCGGCTTCGACCTGCGGGCCCGGATGCGCGACGGCGAGCGCTTCGACGTCCGCGTCGACATCCACGGCACCAATATCTTCTGGCAGACCGGCACCCTCGACGGCCGCTGGTTCTTCTGGCTCGCCCCGCTGAACATCCCCGGCCCCGGCCGCTCCCGGGCCGTCTTCGTCTACGGCGCCCGCCCGGAGGACGGCGAGGACCCCAAGGAGACCGAGGCCTTCCTCGACCGGGCCCGCACGGCCATGATGAACCTCTTCGACGACGACACGCCCGTCCTCGGCACCATCCGCTTCCGCCCCGGCCACCTCACCCACGGCGACCGCACCCTCGCCCGCTACCTCGACTACGTCCGGGCCTACCCTCGGGCCAACCCCGCCCGGGATCACCTCACATGAGCCTCACATGAGCGCGAAGGGGGCCGCCGTGACCACCACGCGCCCGCTCGGCCGTCCCGTTCCCGGCGAGGGCCTGGACGGGACGTACAGCCAGAGCTGGTTCCCGCTGTGCCTGTCCACCGAACTGCCCCCGGGGCGGGTGCTGGGCGCGGACTTCCTCGGCGGCCGGGTGGCGGTCTTCCGGGGCGAGGCCGGCAGGCCCGCCCGGGTCGTCAGCGGCTACTGCGCCCACCTGGGCGCCGACCTGTCCGTGGGAGACGTGGAAGGGGAACGACTGCGATGCCGGTACCACGGCTGGCGGTACGACGGCGGCGGCGCCTGCACGGCGACCGGTACGGGCGAGCCGGTGCCGCCGCGTGCGCGGCTCTTCTCTTTTCCCTCGCGGGAATCACATGGCATCGTCTGGGCCTTCAACGGGCGGCGGCCCTTGTTCGAGGTGCCCGGCCTCCCCGTCCCCCCGGATGAGCTGCTCCTGCGGCACACCGTCCTCGACGAGGCCCCCGTCGACCCCTGGCTGGTGGCGGCCCAGACCATGGACGTCCAGCACTTCCTCCTCCAGCACGAGTTCGCCCTGGACGACGGCGCCGACCCCAACGACGCCGTCACCGCCACCGCCCACTCCATGGGCTATCCGCTGCGCCTGACCACCCCCGACAAGCACCGGCTCGACCTGCGCGTCGAGATCCACGGCACCAACGTCTTCCGGCAGACCGGCACCCTCGACGGCCGCTGGTTCTGCTGGCTCACGGCGCTGCGCTCCATACGTCCCGGGGTCTCCCGCCCGTATTTCGTCCTCGGCGCGCGGCGGGCGGAGGGCGGCGCGGACGAGGCGGCGGACGCGGCGTTCCTGGACCGGGCCATGGGCGTGATGATGGGGATGCTCGCCGACGACGCCCCCGTGCTCCTCACCCTCCACTTCCGCCCCGGCCTGCTCACCCGCAGCGATCGCGCCCTGGCCCGCTTCCTGGAGTACGTCCGCCGCCACCCCCGGGCCCACCCCGCCCGCGAGGACATCAGCCGAGAGGCTCCGGCGTGAACCGCACCGGGAGCGACTCCAGGCCGCGCAGCACGCCCGTGGGCCGCCAGCGCAGCGGGCCCGCCGTCTCGTCCAGCGCGATGCCGGGCAGCCGCCGCAGCAGCGTCCCCACCGCTATCCGCCCCTCCATCCGGGAGACGGGGGCGCCCACGCAGAAGTGGATGCCGTGCCCGAAGCCCAGGTGGGAGCGGTCGCCGCGGGTGATGTCCAGCCGGTCGGGGTCCGGGTAGCGGGCCGGGTCGCGGTGGGCGGAGGCCACGCCCACGGTGACGATCGCGCCCCTGGGCACACGTGTGCCGCCGATCTCCAGGTCCTCCGTGGCGACCCGCAGCATGGCCCGCTCCACCGGCCCGTCGTAGCGCAGGAACTCCTCGACGGCCGCCGGCAGCAGCTCCGGCCGGGAGCGCAGCAGCTCCAGCTGGTCCCGGTGGCGCAGCAGCGCCAGCATGCCGTTGCCGATCAGGTTCACCGTCGTCTCGTGCCCGGCCACCAGCAGCAACCCGGCCGTGGAGACCAGCTCCTGCTCGGTCAGCCGGCCCTCCTCGGTGGAGGCCACGACGAGCGCGCTCAGCAGGTCCGGCTGGGCCTCGGTGTCGTCCCCGGCCGAGCGCAGCGCGCGGCGGCGCTCGCCGACCAGCGCGGTGAAGTACTCGCGCAGCAGCCGGTTCGCCTCGTGCGGCGGCATCGCCGCGCCCTCGGTGTAGTTGGGGGTGAGCGCGGCCGTGCTCCACTGCCGGAACGGCGCCCGGTCGGCCTCCGGCACGCCGAGGAGTTCGCAGATCACGGTGATGGGCAGCGGGAACGCCAGCGCCGTGATCAGGTCGGCGGTGCCGTGCGGGGCGAAGGCGTCGATCAGATGGTCGGTGATCTCCTGGACGCGCGGCAGCATGGCGTCCACCCGGCGCGGGGTGAACGCCTTGGCGACCAGCCTGCGCATCCGCGTGTGGTCGGGCGGGTCGCTGTTGAGCATGTGCGGCTCCGAGCCCTCCCCGCCCTCGGGGTAGAGCCCGGAACGGCGCAGCGCCTCCCACGCGTGCTCGGGGTCGCGGGAGAGCCGGGGGTCGGCGAGGGCGGCGCGGGCGTCCTCGTAGCGGGTGACCAGATGGTGCTCGATGCCGTTGGGGTCGCGGATCGGCTGGACGGGGGCCTCGGCGCGCAGCCGCGCGTAGACGGGGTAGGGGTCGACGCGGGACTCCGGCGCGTACACCTCGTGGGGCTCGGACACGGTCCCTCCGTCAGACTCGGGGCCGGGGGTTGGGGCAGACGACGTCGGTCTTCGGCAGGGTGCCGTCGACCAGGTAGGCGGTGGCCGTCCCGTCGGCGCCGGGGTTGCCGTAGAAGGGGAAGACCCGGTGGTGGGCGGTGTCGGCGACGGTGACCAGCCGGGAGTTGTGCCGCAGCACCTCGCGCATCCGCACGGCGGCCGCGTGCGGCGTGGACATGTCCTCGGCGGACTGGACGAGCAGGATGCTCCGGGCGCGGTTGCCCGCCCCCAGCCGGGTCAGCGGCTCGCCGGGCGGCACCGGCCAGAACGCCGTCGCCTTGATCCCCGACAGGGCCGCCCCCGTGAACGGGTACTCCCGCGCCGCGCGGGCCATGTCCCGCTCGTACGGGCCCAGCCGGCGCGGCCAGGCCCAGTCGCCCGCGAGGATGGCCAGCTGGGCCACCGTGCCGCTCTCCTCCTTCGGCTGCCCGAACATCGTCGCCAGGAACGACAGGGTCGCGGGGGCGAGCGGGGCGCCGTGCACGGCGGAGCGCAGGATGTCGCCCAGGTGCTCGTAGTTGAGGTCGCTGTTGAGCATCCCCACGACGATCAGCCGGGCGAGGGTGCGGTCCAGCGGGAAGCCGTTCACCGTCACCGTCTCGTCCGCGTCGACCCGGGCCAGCAGCCGGTCGTAGGAGGCCCGGACCTCCGGGGGCGTGGCGCCCAGCGACAGCTCGTCATGGTGCCGGGCGGCCCAGCGGGTCCAGCGGCCCAGCGCCCGTTCGCCGTTGGGCGGGAAGTCGGTGAACAGCCCGCGCCACACCCAGTCCGGGCTGCACAGACTGTCCAGGACCACCCGGTCGGCGTACTCGCCGAACATCTGCGTCCACACCGCGCCCAGATAGGTGCCGTACGAGTAGCCCAGGTAGGACAGCCGCTCCTCGCCCAGCGCGCCCCGGATGACCTCCATGTCGCGGGCGATGTTCCGCGAGTTCGCGAACGGCAGCACGTCCAGGGCGTGTTCGGCGACCTTCGCCGCGACCTCCGCCTGGAAGCGGACCTCGTGGGCGAAGTCTCGGGGCTGGTGGAAGACCCAGAAGCGCTCCTCCGGCTCCAGCCCGCACACCACCGGGCTGCTGCGGCCCATGAACCGGTGGTCGAACGCCACCACGTCGTAGCGCGCCAGCACCTCCTTGGGCAGCGCCCGCGCCAGCTGCGCGCCGAGCAGCGTGCCCCGGTTGCCCAGGTCGTCGCCGGGCCCGATCAGCAGGACGCCGCGCCGCCGCTCGGGCGCCGCCGCCGGGGCCCGCACCAGGCCCAGGGTCAGGGTGCGGCCGGTGGGGTCGGCGTAGTCCAGCGGTACGGTCAGCTCGGCGCACTCCAGGCCGGCGAGGGCCTCCTCATCGGCCGGATACCAGGACGGGGACTGTTTCTGGAAGTCCCGGATCGCGTCGGTACGCAGGTCGGGGTCGTTCATGAGGTGTCCCTCCCGTGACCGGCGGTGAAGGTGAGGTCCGTGTCGGGCAGCTTGCCGGTGAGCAGATACTCGGCGACCGTCCCGTCGACGCCGGGGTGGCCGTGGAAGGGGAACACCCGGTGGGCGCCGGTGCCGGCCGCGGTGATCAGCCGGGAGTCGTGCGCCAGCAGCTCCCTCATGCGCGCGGCCCCGCGCGCGGGGGTGAACATGGCGTGCTCGGAACGTACGAGCAGCAGGCTCTCGGCGTGGTTGTCCCGCCCGAAGACGGTGACGGGCTCGCGGCGCCCGTCGAGCTCCCGGGGCCAGAAGGCACCGGCCTTGGGCGCGGCCATCGCCGGCCCGATGAAGGGGTGCCGTGCGGCTGCCGCCGCCATGTCACGGCGGTAGCGGGCGGGGTCGCGCGGCCATGCCGCGTCGCCGCCGAGCACCGCGAGCTGGGCGACGGCCCCGCTCTCCTCCTTGCCGCGCCCGAACATCGCGCCCAGTGCCCGGCGCGACCGCTCCGAGGCCTGCCCGCCGTGGACGGCGGCGCGCAGTACGTCGCCGAGGAAGCCCCAGGACAGGTCGTCGCTCAGCAGCACCATCGTGAGCAGCCGCAGCATCGTGCCGTCGGCGGGCAGGCCGGCCACCTCGATGTGGCCTTCCCGGTCCGCGCGTGCGGTGAGCCGCGTGACCGCTTCGCGTACGGCCGCGGCGGTCGTGCCCAGCGCGAGCTCCTCGTGGCGTCGTGCGGCCCACGCCGCCCACCGGCCGAGCGCGGCCTCGCAGCTCGCGGCGTAGTCCAGGAACATCCGCCGCCACACGGAGTCCGGGTCGATCACGCTGTCGAGGACGACCCGGTCGGCGTGCCCGCCGTACAGCTGGGTCCACACCGCGCCGAGGTAACTCCCGTAGGAGTAGCCGAGGAAGGAGATCCGCTCCTCGCCGAGGGCGCGGCGGATCGCGTCGATGTCATGGGCGATGGCCCGTGAGGTGAGATGGGGGAGGAGATCACCGGCCTCGCGGAAGCAGCGTTCGACGATGTCGCGTTGGTAGCGGGCCTCGGTGTCGGCGTCCTCGGGGGTGTGGAAGATCCACAGCCATTGGCCGGGAGCGAGTCCGCAGGAGAGGGGGGCGCTGCGGCCGCTGAAGCGGTGGTCGAAGCCGACGATGTCGTACTGGTCGAGTACGGCCGCGGGTAGTCCGGCGACCAGCGGGGGGACGAGCAGGGTGCCCCGGTTGCCGGGGTCGTCGGGGGCGACGAGGAGGGTGCCGAGGCGGCGGGTGGGGGTGCGGGCGGGGTGGCGGGCCAGCGCGAGGTCCACGGCCCGGCCCTCTGTGTCGGCGTGGTCCAGCGGGACGGCGACGGTCGTGGACTCGAGGCCGGCCAGGGCGTCTTCATCGGCGGGGCGCCAGGTGGGGTGCACGGGTTCCCCTTTCGGTTGGGTTTGCCCCGGTCCCGCCCTTTCTCCCCCAGCTACCGCTGGGAGGTGCCCCCAGCCTGGGGCTCCGCCCCAGACCCCGCGCCTCAAACGCCGACGGGGCTGAATTCAGGGGGTTCGAGGGGGCGGAGCCCCTTCGGAAACGGTGAAAGGGCGGGACCGGGGCACTCTCAAGGCCTGATCGCGTAGAGCGCGTTGAGCGGCGTAGGAGGCGGCAGCTGCCGCACCGACCGCAGCCCTGCGCCGGCGCACAGCGCGCGCAACTCCCCCGCCGGCAGTCCCAGCATCCCCGGCGCCCTCCCCTTCGCGGCCAGCGACACCGGCACGCTGTAGAGCACGCTCGCCCCGTACAGCAGCGCCGCCGCCGCGCCCTGGTTGTCGGCGGCGCGCTCCGCGCCCGCGCTCTCCAGGAGGAGCAGCACCCCGTCGTCGGCGAGGGCGGCCCGGACCGCGCGGAGTGCCGCCGCCGGGTCAGGGGCGTCGTGGAGCACGTCGAGGGCGAGGACGAGCGCGTGGTCGCCCGTACCGGGAAGCAGGTCGGCGGCGTCGCCGTGGACGAACTCCACGCGGTCGGCCACCCCGGCGTCCGCGGCCTCCCGGCGCGCCCGGTCGACGTGGAGCCGCAGCCGGTCGTAGCCCGTGCAGCGGGCGCGGGGGAAGGCCCCGGCGATCAGTACGAGGGCGTGGCCGCCGCCGCTGCCCAGGTGGGCCACGCGGCCGCCGTCCGCCAGGCGTCCGGCCAGGCCGTCGACCGCCGGGATCCACTGGGGGAGCAGCAGGGTGCCCAGCCAGCTGGCGCTCATCCGCCACATCGTGCGGTAGAGGGCTTCGGGGTACGCCTCCTGCGGGACGCCGCCGCCCGAGCGGAACGTCTCGGCGACGGGCTCCAGCATCCCGGCGAGCGCGGGCACGAGCCCGGCCGCGCCGCCCAGGAAGAACGGGGAGTCGTCGCGTGCCAGTACGGCGGCGTGCTCCGGGGACAGGGAGAAGACGGGGTCCTCGTCGGTGGGGTCCTCGCCGGTGTGCCGGACGACGTCCAGATAGCCAGCGCTCGACAGGCCGAGGAGCCATTCGCGGACGGGACGCTCGTCCAGGCCGGCACGGGCGGCGAGCTCCGCGCTCCCCGCCGGGCCGCCGTCGGCGAGCGCGCGGAAGAGGCCCAGACGGTCGCCCAGGGCGCACAGGACGCTGGTCATCCCGCCGCTGACGTCGTCCAGGAAGCGGCCGGCGAACGCTTGCACGGCAGTGCTGTCGCATCCGTCCATGGCGCCCGACTGTAGTGAACGGCCCGGAAGGTCGCCTTCTCCCAGGTTGCTCACGCCGGTGGCGGACCCATTGCTACCATGAAGTGTAGTAATGGGGGCGGAAGCTGAGGGTGCGTCATGAAGGGCAAACGGAATTACGGGCAGTTCTGCGGACTCGCCGCCGGGCTCGACGCCGTCGGCGAGCGCTGGGCGTTGCTCATCGTCCGCGAGCTCCTCATCGGCCCGGCGCGCTTCAACGAGATCCTGGGCAACCTGCCCGGCCTCGGCCCCAATCTGCTCTCCGACCGGCTGCGGGCGCTCGCCGCGCGCGGGGTGCTGGAATCGGCGGCCGTGCCCGGCGACGGGCGGGGCAGGCGCTACCGCCTCACCGCGCGCGGCGAGCAGCTCAGGGAGCCCCTGCTGGCGCTGGCCCGGTGGGGCATGGCGTTCCTGGGCGAGGAGGCGCGCGGCGGCGCCGTCCGCGCCACCTGGGGCATCCTGGCCGTCCAGGCGATGATCCACGGACGTCCGGTGCCCGGTGCCGACGAGAGCTACGAATTCCGTGTGGCCGACGAGACGTTCCACATCGAGGTGGCCGACGGGCGCGCCGTCACCCGGCGCGGGCCCGCCGACGCCCCGGCCCTGGTCGTCGTCACGGACGCCGAGACGTTCGTGAGCATCGGCGCCGGGATGCACACGCCGTTCGAGGCGCTGATCTCCGGCCGGCTGCGGATCGAGGGCGATCCGGCGGCCGCCCGGCGCTGCGTGGAGTTCATGGGGCTGCTGGACGCCGGCCGGCGTCCCGCCGCGACCACCCCGGCCGCTCCCACGGGGGAGCCGGTGGCGGCCGCCGTCCCGCCCGGCTGACGGACAGGGCGGCCGCCCGGCCGGTCGTCCCCGAGGAAGGGACCACCGTCGTGAGCGACGCACTGGCGGGCACCACCGCCCTGGTGACCGGCGCCTCCAGCGGCATCGGCGAGGCCACCGCCCTGGCCCTCGCCGCCGAGGGCGCCGGAGTGACACTCGTCGCCCGGCGCGGCGACCGCCTCCTGAAGGTCGCCGAGGCCGTCGAGGCGCTGGGTGGCCGGGCGTTCGTCGCCGAGGCCGACCTCGCCACGGAGGCCGGCGCGACGACGGCCGTCGAGGCGGCCCTCGCCGCCCACGGACGGCTGGACGTCGTCGTCAACGCCGCCGGGGTGCTGCTGCTCGGCCCCGTCGACGGAGCCCCCACCGAGGAGTGGCACCGCATGATCGGCGTCAACCTGCTGGGCACCGCCCTCGTCACCCGCGCCGCCCTGCCGCACCTGCTGCGCGCCGCCGCCGACGGGCCCCGGCGCGTCGCCGACGTCGTCAACGTCAGCTCCCTCGGCGGCCGCGTCGCCACCCCGAACACGGCCCTCTACAACGCCGCCAAATTCGGGGTGAACGGCTTCAGCGAGGCCCTGCGCCAGGAGGTCGCCCGCCGCCACGTCCGGGTCTGCGTCGTCGAGCCCGGCTTCGTCGCCACCGAACTCCCCACCCACTCCCGGCCCGAGGCGCTCGCCGCCCTCGCCGACGGCTTCGACCCCGGCACCCCGCTGCGCCCCGAGGACGTCGCCGGGACGATCGTCCACGTCGTCACCCGGCCCCGCCACATGGCGATCGGCGAGGTGCTGCTGCGCCCTGCCGAACAGCTTCAGTGATCGGCGGCCGGGGCGGGCGGGGCCGGGCGGGCTTTTCGGCCGAATCCCCGGAGCCTCGAACCGGATGTGTTGACCGTCACTTCCACAACTGATAGCTATACGCACTGTGTTCGAGTCCGGTCGCCGACCCGCGCCGGAGAACTCCCCGGCGGCGCACCACCCTTGAGGACAGGACGGGGGTCGCACATGCCCGGAAAGCCTTCAGCTCCGCCCCGCTCGCGCACCCGTGCCCGGCCCGGCCCCGCGGCCCCCCGCTGGGCCCGCCGGCTGCGGCTGCGCGAGGAGACCGCCGATTTCGCGGTCCGCGGCTTCCCCTGCGACAGACCCGAGAGCCGCCGCGTCCTGGAAGACCACGGACGTTCCTTCCTCACCGGCTTCAACGCGGCCCTGACGGCGGCCCCCGCCGCCGTCCAGGAGCGGCTGACGGCCCTCGACCCCGTCGAGCGCGGCTTCGCCTACGAGGGCGCGGGCATGGCCTGCGCCCTGCTCGACACCGTCGCCCTCACCCGGGGACGCCGCGTCCGCGCCCTGCTCAGAGGGCCCGGCCGGGACTACATCCACCTCGTCCACGTGGGCGCGGGCTGGGCCCTGGCCAAGGCGCCGCTGCCCGGGGCGCGCAGACTGCTCGGCCTCGACCCGCTGCTGGGCTGGCTGGCGCTGGACGGCCTCGGCTTCTCGCACGGCTACTTCGGCGGGCGCGCCGCGGTGGCCCGGCTCGCCCGCAAGAGCCCGCCCCGGCCCGGCGGCACCGTACGCCACCAGGGCCTCGGCCGGAGCCTGTGGTTCGTCGAGGCGGCCGACCCCGACCGCATCGCCGAGACCGTCGCCGCCTTCCCGGAGGACCGCCGCTCCCACCTGTGGAGCGGCGTGGGCCTGGCCGCCTGCTACGCCGGGGGAGCCACCGACCCCGAGCTGGACCGGCTGCGCGAGCGCTCCGGGCCGTACTGGCAGCACCTGGCCCAGGGCGCCGCCTTCGCCGCCGAGGCCCGCCGCCGGGGCGGCCACATCCCCGAGCACACCCACCGGGGAGTCCTCCGGCTCGTGGGCGTCGACGCGGTGACGGCCGCGGGCTGGACGCTCGACGCGGAACGGCGACTGCGCGGCGACGGCAGTCTCGGCGACTTCCTCGCCTGGCGGGCCCTGATCAGCGGGAGCGCGCTCGCCTCCCGGTGACACCCGGACCGCCCCGATGCCCGGACCGCCCCACGCCCGGACCGCCCCACGCCGCCCGAAGCGCCCCACGCCCGGCCCGGCCGACAACGGAGGGAACATGCCCCGCATCGAGTGGCGAGCGCTCGCCGCGCCCGTCGTCGCCGTGGTGATCGCGTCCTGTCTGGGCGTGGCGGCCGCCCGGCCCGGCACGTCCGGGGCCGAACGGCACCGGCTGGCCGAGCGCTTCCGCTTCTCCACCGAATACCTCAACGGCGACCCCGCCGGAGCCCGGACCGAGCGACAGGTGCAGCCCGCGCTGCGCCGGATCTCCGCGTGGATCTCGGCCGTCGGCGCGAGCGCCGCCGTCGGCGACATCGCCGGTACCGGCCGCGACGGCGACGTCTGCCTCGTCGACCCCCGCGACGACTCCGTGACCGTCCGCCCCCTGCCGGGCTCCGCCGGACGGTACGCCCCCTTCACCCTGACCCCGGACGGGCTGCCCTGGAACCCGCGCACCATGGCCCCCATGGGCTGTGTCACCGGAGACTTCGCCCAGAACGGGCTCACCGGCGTCCTCGTCTACTACTGGGGCCGCTCCCCGGTCCTGTTCCTGCGGAAGACCGGCACCGACGGCAACCCCGTGGCGCCGTCCGCCGCCGCCTTCCGCGCCACCGAACTCGTATCGCCCATGAGCGTGTGGAACACCACCACCGTCAACTTCACCGACGTCGACGGCGACGGCCACCCCGACGTGATCGTCGGCAACTACTTCCCGGACGGCGCCAAGGTCCTCGACACCGAGGCCGCCGACGACCCCCGGATGGCCATGCAGGACGGCATGTCCAACGCCCGCAACGCGGGCAGCACCCACGTCCTGCTGTGGCGCTCGGGCCGCGGCGGGCCGGACCCGGAGGCCCGCTTCCAGGACGAGCCCGACGCCCTGCCCCCGGGCGTCCGCCACGGCTGGGCCCTGGCGCTCGGCGCCCAGGACCTCGACGGCGACGGGCTGCCCGAGCTCTACATCGCCAACGACTTCGGCCCCGACCGGCTGCTGGTCAACCACTCCCGGCCGGGCCGGCCGTCCTTCGCCCTCGCCGAGGGCCGCCGGACCTTCACCACCCCCAAGTCCAAGGTCCTCGGCCACGACTCCTTCAAGGGCATGGGCGTCGCCTTCGCCGACCTCACCGGGCGCGGCGAACCCGACATCCTCGTCAGCAACATCACGCTCCCCTACGCCCTGGAGGAGAGCAACTTCGTCTTCACCCGCGACGGCCCGGTCTCCGACCTCGCCAAGGGCATCGCCCCGTACCACGACCGCAGCGAGGACCTGGGCCTCTCCCGCTCCGGCTGGTCCTGGGACGTCAAGACCGGCGACTTCGACCACAGCGGCACCCCCCAGATCCTCCAGGCCGTCGGCTTCGTCAAGGGCGGCACCAGCAAATGGCCCGAGCTCCAGGAACTCGCCATGGCCAACGACAGCCTGCTGCACTCCCCGCTGAGCTGGCCGCGCGTCAAACCCGGCGACGACCTCTCCGGCGACGCCGGCAACCGCTTCTGGGTGCGCGCCGCCGACGGCCGCTACACCGACCTGGCCAAGGCGACGGGGCTGGAGGAGAAGGTGCCCAGCCGCTCCTTCGCCCTCACCGACGCCGACGGCGACGGACGCCTCGACATCGTCGTGGCCAACCAGTGGGGCCGGTCCGTCTACCACCGCAACACCGGCCCCACCGCCGGGCCCTACCTGGCGCTGCGCCCGGTCGTGCCCGCCGCGGTGCCGGGCGGCACGGCCACCACCCCGGCGATCGGCGCCCACGTCACCGTCCGCACCGCCGACGGCCGGACCCTGACCCAGCAGCTCCAGCCGGCCAACGGGCACACCGGCGTCAACAGCTCCGAGCTGCTCTTCGGGCTGGGGGCCGGAGCCGACGCCGCACGACCGGTCGCCGTCGAGATCACCTGGCGCGACGCCGCGGGGCAGCACCGGACCACCCGGTCCCTGGCGCCCGGCGCCCACACCGTCGTCCTCTCTTGAAGACCCTCTCTTGAAGATCCTCTCCCGAAGAGGTGCCCCCGTGACGACCACCGCCCCCGCCTCCTCGACCACCCCCGCCACCGAGCCCCCCGGCCTCACCCCGGCGAAGCGCCGCAGCAAGGCCCTGCGCCGCTTCGCGCTCTCCATCACCGTCCTCAACATCGTCGGCCTGACCTGGCTGGGCTTCGAGCAGGCGTACGCGACCCCGTTCGTCGCCGTCGGCACCGCCTACGCCACCGAACTGCTGCTGGAGACCGTCGACGCGGCCGTACGCCGCCGACGGCCGCGCTATCTGGGCCCGTTCGGCCAGGTCCTGGACTTCATGCTGCCCGCGCACATCACAGGCCTCGCCTGCTCCATGCTGCTCTACGCCAACGACCGGCTCTGGCCCATCGCGTTCGCCGCCGCCGTCGGCATCGGCTCCAAGTACGTGGTGCGCGCCCGGGTGCGCGGCAAGTCGCAGCACGTCCTCAACCCGTCCAACAGCGGGATCGTCGCCACCCTGCTGATCTACGACTGGGTGGGCATCGCCCCGCCGTACGAGTTCACCGAGTACCCGCCCGGCGTGCTCCGCTGGATCATCCCGGTCGCCGTGCTGGGGGCCGGGACGATGCTCAACGCCAAGCTCACCCTGAAGACGCCGCTGCTGCTGGGCTGGGCCGGCGGCTTCGTCCTCCAGGCGCTCGTGCGCTCCGCGTTCACCGACGCCTGGCTCGTCGGCGCGCTCACGCCGATGACCGGGGTGGCCTTCATCCTCTACACCAACTACATGATCAGCGACCCGGGGACGACGCCGTTCGCGCCCCGCCGCCAGTTCGCCTTCGGGCTGGGGATCGCCGCCGCGTACGGGACGCTGATGGCCCTGCACATCACCTTCGGCCTCTTCTTCGCGCTGGCCGTGGTGTGCGTGGCGCGGTGGCTGGCGCTGGTGACGCTGCCGCTGACCCGGCCGCTGACGACACCCCTGCTGGAACGTTTCTCCGGTCTTCGTCCCGCTGGTCCTGCTGCTGTGCGGGAGGCTCCGTGAAGTGCCCCGTCGCCATCGTGGGGATGGCCTGCCGCTACCCCGACGCCGACGGCCCCGACGAGCTCTGGCGGACCGTGCTCGCGGGGCGCCGGGCGTTCCGCCGGATCCCGCCCGAGCGGCTGCGGACCGCCGACTACGCGCCCGGCGTCGCGGCGGACGGCACGGCGGACGGCGACGGCATCGACACCGAACGGGCGGCCGTGCTGGAGGGCTGGACCTTCGACCGGGAGGCCTTCCGGGTGCCCGGCGGCGCCTTCCGCGCCGCCGACCTCACCCACTGGCTCGCCCTCGACGTCGCCGCGGCCGCGCTGCGCGACGCGGGCCCGGCGGTCGGGGAAGGGATCGACCGGGACCGTGTGGGCGTCGTCATCGGCAACTCCCTCACCGGCGAGTTCTCCCGCACCGGGCTGCTGCGGCTGCGCTGGCCGTACGTCCGCCGCACGGTCGATACGGTCCTCGGCCGGCGCGGCCTGGCGGACGCCGAACGCCGGGAGCTGCTGCGCGAACTGGAGGAGCTCTACAAGAGCCCCTTCCCCGTCCCCGGCGACGAGTCCCTGGCTGGCGGCCTCGCCAACACCATCAGCGGCCGGATCTGCAACCACTTCGGCTTCCACGGCGCCGGCTACACCGTCGACGCCGCGTGCGCCTCGTCGCTGGTCTCCGTCGTCACCGCCTGCACGGCGCTCGCGGCTGGCGACCTCGACCTCGCCCTCGCCGGCGGCGTCGACCTCAGCCTCGACCCCTTCGAACTCGTCGGCTTCTCCCGTCTCGGCGCGCTCGCCCGGGGCTCGATGCGCGTCTACGACCGCAACCCGACCGGCTTCCTGCCCGGCGAGGGCTGCGGTGTCCTCGTCCTCGCCCGCGCCGGGGACGCCCGGCGCCTGGGCCTGCGCGCCTACGCCCTGATCGAGGGCTGGGGCCTGTCCTCGGACGGCCGGGGCGGCCTGACCCGCCCCGAACGCGCCGGCCAGGCCCTGGCCCTGCGCCGGGCCTACGAACGCGCCGGCTTCGCCCCGGCGACGGCCGGCCTGATCGAGGGCCACGGCACGGGGACGGCCGTCGGCGACGAGGTGGAACTCGCGGTGCTGGGGGCGGCCCTGGCCGCGGACGATGCCTCACGGGTGGCCCTCGGCAGCGTCAAGGCCAACATCGGCCACACGAAGGCGGCGGCGGGCGTGGCCGGGCTGATCAAGGCCGCCCTCGCCGTCCACCACGGCGTACTGCCGCCCACCACCGGCTGCGAGGACCCCCACCCGCTGCTCACGGCCCCGCTGCGGACCCTCGGCGAACCGGAGGACTGGCCGGACCGCGCGCTGCCCCGCCGGGCCTCCGTCAACTCCGTGGGCTTCGGGGGCGTCAACGCCCATGTCGTCCTGGAGGCCGCCGACTCGGCGCGGCACCCGTACGCGTACCCCCGGCCGCATGTGCCCGCACCGGGGTGGGAGGTCTTCCCGGTGGGCGGGGACGACGCCGGGGAGGTGGCCGGGCGGCTGCTGCGGCTGGCGGAGACGGCGGGTTCTCTGTCGGACGCGGAACTGACGGACGCGGCGGCGGCGTTGGCGGGGGCGTTGCCGGGAGACGCCGAACGGACCCGCGTGCGGGTGGCCGTCGTCGCCTCTTCCCCTGACGAGCTGGCCGACCGACTGAGGTCGGCGGCGCGCTCGCTCGGCGGGCGGCCGGGGGAGGGCTTCCACGGGGACGCGGCCGCAGGGGTGTTCACGGGCGTGGGCCCCACGGCCCGGCTCGGCCTGCTCTTCCCGGGGCAGGGCACGGCGGGCGGGCCCGTGGACACCGGGCCGCTGGGACGGATCGTCACGGTGGAGGACCTGTTCGCGGAGGTACCGCGGTCCGCCCTCGGGGCGACCGACACGTCCGTCGTCCAGCCCACCGTGGTCGCGGCCTCGCTGGCCGGGCTGCGCTATCTGGACCGCCTGGGCGTCCGCGCCCGGGCCGCGCTCGGCCACAGCCTCGGCGAACTCACCGCCCTGACCTGGGCCGGAGCCCTGCCACCGACCGCCGCCGTCCGGCTGGCCCGCGCCCGGGGCGACCTCATGGCCCGGTACGCCGAGGGCGGCGGCGGAATGCTCGCGGTGGCGGCGCCGGTGGAGACGGCGAAAGCCCTGCTGGCCGGCACGGACGCGGTGATCGCGGCGGTCAACGGCCCCGGCCGGCTGACCGTCGCGGGGCCCGCGCCCTCCCTGGCACGGGTACGGGCGGAGGCACGACGCCGGGGCGTCGCTGTCGTCCCCCTCGCGGTCTCGCACGCCTTCCACTCGGCGGCGATGCGGCCGGCGCTGCCGGAACTGGCGAAGTGCTTCGCGGAGGCGGGTTTCGACCGGCCCTCGGGCACGGTGGTCTCGTCGGTGACGGCCGTGGTGTCGTCGCCGGACACGGACCTGGCCGCGCTGCTGACGGAGCAGGTGACGGCGCCGGTTCGTTTCGGCGACGGCGTGCGGGAGTTGGCGCGCCACGTGGACGTACTCCTGGAGCTGGGCACGGGCGTCGTGTTGTCCGGGCTGGCCCGTGACAACACGACGGCGCCCGTCCTGTCGCTCGACGTCACGGGCGGGGCGGGGGCGCTGGCCGCGACGACGGCGGCGCTGTACGCCGCGTGCGGGGCGGATGTCCGTCCTTGGACGGCGGGCCGCTTCCACCGGGCGCTTGATCTGGCCCGGCCGCGGGTCTTTCTGACGAACCCGTGCGAGGTTCTCCCCGATCCCGCACCTTCCCGGCTCAGCCGATATGCGGCTCCGCCGCGTGGGGGGCTCCGCCCCCGGGCCCCCGGGGTGCGCGAGCCTGCGGCCGCGCCGGGACCAGCCGACGCGCCGCCGGGACGGCCGGGACGCGAAGCGGTGTGGCCCGCGCCCGGTGAGGCCGGGGCTCCGCTCCCGGGCGCCGGTGCGGCGGAGTCCTCGGGCGCGCCCGGCCCGGCAGGGCCGGCCTGGGGCCATGGCGCGTCCGAGGCGGCAGCCGCCGACGGAGGTGCCCCGGCCTCGTCGGCACGGGGCGACGCGGCCGGGCCCGCGCCCGGTGAGGCCGGGCCCCCGCTCCCGCGTGCCGGTGCGGCGGCGCCCTCGGGCGCGCCCGGCTCCGCCGGGTCGGCCCGGGCTCGCGGGGGTGCGGCTCCGGGCGGGTCCGGCACGGACGGTGCGTCGGGGGCGGCGTTCTCCGGCGCGGGTGCGTCGCCCTGGCCGGGCGCGGCCGACGGCGGCGACGTGGTCCCGGGCACACCCGGAGCGGCTGTGGGCATGCCGCCTTCCGGCAGCGGGTTCCTCCCCCCGGAGCCGGGAACGCCCGCGGATTCCGCTGCCGTTCCCCTCGGGGGTCCGGGGGCGGATCCCCCGGCCGTAGGAGGGGGTGGCCCCCTCGCCACCATCCGCACTCTGATCTCCACCGCCCTGGAACTCCCCCCGAACACCATCCGCGACGACGACCTCCTCCTCTCCGACCTCCACGTGAACTCCCTCCGCCTCGCCCAGATCGCCGCCGACGCCGCCCGCGCGCTCGGGAGGGAGGCGCCCGTCGACACCGGGGCGCTCGTCACGGCCAGCGTGGCCGGGCTCGCCGCGCACATCGCCGCGCTGCCGGCGTCGCGGGGCGAGGACGACGCGCCCGTCGCAGGCGTCGCCCCCTGGGTGCGAGCCTTCACCCACCGCCTCGTCCCCCGGGCCGGGGCCCCCGTGTCCGGTCAAGCGACCACCCACACCTGGACGCGCCACCTCCCCGACGACCACCCCCTCGCCGACGCCATCCGCGCCGCCTTCCCCGCCAGGGACGACGCGGACGCCTCCCCCGCCACCGTCGTCGTCCTCCCACCCGATCCCACGCCCGAGGAGTGCGTGGCCGCCCTCCACGCCGCCGCGGCGGCCGACGGCCCCGTACTCGTCCTCCACCACCGCGCCGTCGGCGACGTCGTCGCCCGCTCGGTCGTCGCCGAACGCCCCGGCAAGCCCCTCCTCGTCGTGGACGCGCCACCCCACCCCGACGGCATACAGCAGGCCGCCGCCGAGGCCGCGGACCGCGGCATCGCCGGCTACACCGAGATCGTCCTCGACGACACCGGACGCCCCCACGCGCCCGTCACCGAACTCCGGCCCCTGCCGGCGCCCGACGCCGCCGCGATTCCCCTCGGGCCCGGCGACGTCTGCCTGGTGACCGGCGGGGCCAAGGGCATCGGCGCCGAGTCGGCGCTGGCCCTCGCCCGGGCCACCGGAGCGCGCCTCGTCCTGCTGGGACGCAGCGCACCCGGCGACGACGCCGAAGTCGCCACATGGCTACGGCGGTTCGCCGACGAAAAAGTGACCGCGCTGTACTTCACGGCCGACGTCACCGCCCCCGCCGCCGTACGCCGCCGCGTCGCCGAGGCCGAGGCGCGCCTCGGTCCCGTCACGGCCGTCCTGCACTGCGCCGGGCGCAACGAACCCGGGCGGCTGGAGACCGTCACCCCCGAGCGGCTGCGCGCCGCCTGCGCGCCCAAGCGGGCCGGGCTGGACGCGGTCCTCGCCGCCGTGGACACCCGGCGGCTGCGGCTGCTCGTGGCCTTCGGCTCGGTGATCGCCCGGATCGGGCTGCCGGGTGAGGCCGACTACGCCCTGGCCAACGACCTGATGCGGCGCCGCGTCGAGGAGCTCGGCGAGGCCCTGCCGGACTGCCGCTGTCTGACCGTCGAGTGGTCGCAGTGGGAGGGCGCGGGCATGGCCCAGCGGCTCGGGGCCGTCGAGACGCTGCGCCGCCAGGGCGTCGCCCCGATCCCCGTGGCCGACGGCACGAGGATCCTGCTGTCGCTGCTCGGCACCCGGGACCTGCCGCCGTCGGTGCTGGTCGCCGGGCGGCTGCCCCGCGCCGGGACCCTGCGGTACGCCGACGAGTCGCTGCCGCTGCTGCGGTTCCTGGAACGGCCACTGGTGCACCAGCCGGGCGTGGAGGTGGTCGCCGACGCCCGCGTGGGCCTGGGCGGCGACCCGTACCTGGCCGACCACGCCCTCGACGGCGTGCCCCTGCTGCCGGCCGTGGTGGGGCTGGAGGCCATGGCCCAGGCGGCGGCCGCCGTCACCGGGCACGACACCGTCCTCACCGTCTCCGAGGCCGCCTTCGAACGGCCGGTCACCGTCCCGCCGGACGGCTCCCGCACCGTCCGCGTCGCGGCGCTCCGCCACGACGACGGCACGGTGGTCGCGGTGGTGCGCAGCGACGAGACGGGCTTCTCGGCCGACCACTTCCGCGCGGTGTACCGCATGGGCGACGCGGCGGCCGGCCCGCCAATGGCCCCCGGCCGCACGGACCCCACGCGCTCGCCCCACTACGGCGAACTGTTCTTCCACGGCCCGCGCTTCCGCCGCCTGGTGCGCTACCGGCGGCTCAGCGGCCGCCGCTGCGTGGCCGAGGTGGCGGCGGGCGGCGCGGGGGAGTGGTTCAGCGGTTTCCACAGCCCCCGGCTGCTGCTGGGGGACGCGGCGCTGCGCGACGCGTACGTGCATGTGCTCCAGGGCTGTGTGCCGCACCGGCGCGTGCTGCCGGTGGGCGTGGACGCCGTCCGGTTCCACGGCCCGGCACCCGTGGAAGGCGCCGTGGTGGTGCACGCGCACGAGACGGCGCACGACGCCGACGGCTACCGCTACGACCTGCGCGTGGAGGACGCCGCCGGGACGGTCCTGGAGACATGGCACGGCCTGCGGCTCAAGGACGTCGGGCCGCTGCCCCGGCCCGCCGACGCGCCCTGGCCCGCCGAACTCCTCGGCCCGTACCTCACCCGCAGCCTGGACCGCCTGCTGCCGGAGGCCCACGTGGACCTCGCGGCAGGGGACGGCCCGCTCACCGTCGCGGACGGCTTCCGCCACGCCGCCCACCTGGGCGACCGGGCCTTGGTCGCCGTCGCCGGCCGGCCCGTGGCCGTGGACTGGGCGCCCGTGCCCGACGCGCTCCCCGAGCGCTGGCGGGCCCTGCTGGGCCCCCGCGTGGCCGCCGTGGCCGAGGAGGCGGACCGGGCGACGGACGGGGAGCCGGGTCACGGCTACGCCCGCCTGCTGACGTGCCGTCAGGCGCTGCTCGCGCTCGGCGCCCGCCCGGACGCCCCCCTGCGCGTGGAGCGCGTCGCCGCCGACGGCTGGGTGCTGCTGCGCGCCGGCGACCTGGCCGTCGCCACCGTCGTCGTCCGCGTCGCCGGTCTGCCGTCCCCGGTCGCGGTGGCGGTCGGCAGCGCGCCGCCCGTCCGCGTACCGCCGTCCGTACGGATACGCGTCGCCGGGGGCCGCGCATGACGCCCGCGCGGCGCACCTACGTCCACCGCCACCACGTGCCGTTCGAGGAGACCAACCTCGCCGGCAACGTCTACTTCGCCCACTACGTGCGCTGGCAGGGCCACTGCCGCGAGCGCTTCCTGGCCGAGCACGCGCCGGGCACGGTCGCGGCCTTCGCCCACGGCCTTACGCTCGTCACGGTCTCCTGCGACATGGAGTACCTGCGCGAATGCCGGGCGCTGGACGAGATCGACGTCCACATGTCGCTGCGCCACCTCGCCGGCAACCGCATCGAGATGGCCTTCGACTACGTACGCGTCGGCACCCCGCCGGAACTGGTGGCCCGCGGCCACCAGACCGTCGCCTGCATGCGCCGCACCGGTGACGGCGGCGGCGTCATGGAGCCCGAGCCGGTGCCGGGGGAACTGCTCATCGCCCTCCAGCCCTTCAGCACCTGACCGAGAGGGACACGCCATGGCACGGACCCACGCGGCTGCCACGGCGGCCGCGGACCGGCGCACCGCCGCCTGCGCGGTCGCGGGCGTCGCGGCGGGCGTGCTGCTCGCCGTCGTCTGGTCGGCGCGACTCGTCGACGGGCTGGGGGCGGACGCGGCCGACGGCCTCCTGGGCCGGGACTCCTTGAAGGACGACATCCCCGGCAGCGGGGCCGGCGTCGTCTTCGCCTTCGTCGTGGGCCTGGCGGGCACGTTCACCGCCTGCAACGTGGCCGCGTTCGGCGCCCTCGCCCCCATGGCCGGCACCGGCGACACCCGGGGCGGCCGCCTCGTCGCCGCACTGCGGCCGCTGGCCCGGGTCACCGCCTCGGCGGTCGCCGTCGCGGCGGCGTACGGCGGGATCTGCGCCGCGATCGGCCCGGACGTGCCGCAGCTGTCGCAGGCCACCGGCGGTGGTGGCATCCCGCCGCGCGCCCTCCAGGCCCTGATCGCCTTCACGCTCATCGGCCTGACCATGGCCTGGCTCGGGTTCGCCGCCCTCGGGATGGCCCCGGACCCCCTCGCCCGCCGCGCCCGCGACCCCGAACGCCTGCGGCTCCTGCTGATCGGCGCCCTCATCGGCGGCTTCGTCATCGGCCGCCCCTACCCGCTCTTCCGCAAGGCGTTCGCCTACGCCGCCGACACCCACAACGCCCTCTACGGTGCCCTGCTGTTCGCCCTGATCGCGCTCGGCAACATGGCGGTCGTGGCCGTCCTCTTCCTCTTCCTCGCCCTGGCCGGCCGCGGTCGTGTCCCCCACTGGCTGAACGCCACCCCCACCCGCGCCGCCCGTTTCACGGGCACGGCCCTGCTGCTGTTCGGCACCTTCACCGTCGTCTACTGGGGCGTCCGCCTGCCGGCCCGCTACGACTTCTGGTGGTTCCCGACGATGCCCTGGAACGGCGGCTGAGGCAGCTGACAGGACAGCAGACTGATCCCCGCCCCGGTCTCGGTCGAGGTCGCGCTCGACGGTGACGGCCGGGGCGCGGTCCCGGAGGGTGCCCCGCAAGTCATCGGCCCAGGCCGACCGTGCCGGCTCTCGGACCTGTTCAGGCGGCGTGCAGCAGGCTGTGCCCGTCGTGGACGCGCACGTGGGGTGCGTCGTCGCTGAGCGCGTCGAGCAGGCGGATCGCGTAGGCCTCCGTCATCGTGGCGGTCACCTGCTCGGGAGTCAGCCACGACACGGCGGCGGACTCGTCGGAAGTACGCTCGGAGCCGCCGATCGGCCGGCAGCGGAAGACCAGGGCGACGATGCCGCGGGCCATGTTCTTGTAGACGCCCGTGAGTCGCTCCACGTCGACCTCTACGCCGGTCTCCTCCAGCACCTCCCGGCAGGCGCCGGCCTCCGGGGACTCCTGGATCTCCAGGACTCCACCAGGAAGCTCCCAGTTTCCGTTGTCGGCCCGCTGGATGGCGAGGACGCGGCCGTCGTCGCGCACCACTGCTCCTGCCACCGAGACGGAGTGGAGGGAGCTGGACCTGGAAGACTGGGCCGCTGTACTCATGCGGTTGAGCATAGGAGGACGGTCGGGCACATAAGGCCTCGCGCCCTGTCCGCAGGAAGTCCTCGGACCGTTTTCGTCGCACCCACCGCAGAGGCGGGAAGGCCGCCTACCTGGCCGAGGCCGAGGCCGAGCAGACGGGACAGAAGTCGAACGTCCAGGTGCTTTGCGTCTAATGCGTTGCGGACAGCTCCCCGAGAGGTCGGCGCTGTACGCGCCGACGACTTCCGGCACAGGCCGCGCCCGGTCCGCCGGACCGGTCCGCCGCAGTGAACTCCTCCGCAAGCTGCGCGAGGCCAACCGCCGGAGCCGCAGAGGCAGGCCGTAGTCGGCCCGGGTCAGCGGAGGAACTCCAGCAAGCTCAGCCCGCCCCCCGCCTCCGCTGTGCTCCCCAGCCGCAGCCCCGCCCGTTCCCCGAGCTCCCGGAAGTCGTCGAGGTCGCGCTCGCGGCCGCCGTAGACCAGGAGCATGAGGAGGTCCAGTTCCAGCAGCGGGCCCGCGGCGCCGTCGCGGAGGTGCTCGGCGATCAGGACGCGGCCGCCGGGGGGCAGGGCCTCCGCGCACCTCCGCAGCACCGCCGCCGCGTGCTCGTCCGGCCAGTCGTGGACCACGTTCACCAGCAGGATCACATCGGCGCCGGCCGGGAGCGCGTCGAAGAAGCTTCCCGATGTGAAGGCGCAGCGGCGTCCCTCGTCGGTGTCGCCCCAGCCGGCGCGGGCCGCCGTCACGGCCGGGGCGCGGTCGAGGAGGGTGCCCCGCAAGTGGGGGTGGGCGCGCAGGACTTCAACGAGGACGGTGCCCGTGCCACCGCCCGCGTCGAGGACGTGGCGGGCCGCCGACCAGTTGTACCCGGCGGCCACCGCCGGGGCGAGCGCTGCGGCGCGGGCCGCCATCGCCGTGTCGAACGAGGCCGTCAGCGCGGGATCCGCCGCCAGGTCCTCCCAGACGGGCCGCCCGTAGACCCGCTCGTACACGGGCCGGCCGGTGCGCAGCGCCTCCAGGATGTGGACGCAGGCGCGGTCGCCGCGCCCGATGGCGCCGTCGAGGTCCAGCCAGGGGCCCATGCTCATGGGGCGGCCGCCGGACTCCAGTAGCCGGGAGAGGGCGGTGGGGCCGAAGACGCCTGCCTTGGGCTCGGTGAAGACGCCGCGGGCCGTGAGCAGCCGAAGGACCCGGCACAGGGCGTCCGGTACGACGCCGGTGCGCCGGGCCAGCTCGGCGACCCCGAGCTCGCCGTCGGCGAGCAGGTCGGGGACGCCGAGGGTCGCCACGGCACGCAGGGCCCATGGGGTCATCGTGTCCTTCAGGGCCAGCAGACGGGCGAAGTCCTTGTCCATGGCCATGACGACTACGGCCGCAGCGCGTACAGGGCGTTGAACGGGCTGGCCGTCGGGATCCGCTCGACGCGCCCGAAGCCCGCCGCCTCCGCGAGCCCGTGGACCTCCGCCGGTGGCAGGCCCAGGGTGCCCAGCCCGGGGGCGCCGTCGGCCAGGGCGGTGGGCAGGCAGTAGAGGACGCTGGTGGCGTAGAGGACGGTGGCCTGGGGGCCGGTGTTGTCGGCGGGGTCGTCCGCCGACAGCGACTCCAGGACGAGCAGGACGCCGTGCTCCGGATCGAGCGCCGACCTTACCGTCCGCAGCAGTTCCTCGGGCGCTGCGGCGTCGTGCAGCACGTCGAACATGGTGACCAGCGTCAGCGGGCCGGTGCCCGCGAGTGCCCCGGCCGCGTCGGCCGTCTCGATCGTCACCCGGTCGGCCACGCCCGCCGCCCGGGCGGCCTCGCTCGCCCGGCGTGCGTTCGGTTCGTGGAGGTCGTATCCGGTGAATCCGCAGTTCTCGAAGCGACGGGCCAGGCGGACCAGCGCCAGGCCGCCGCCGCAGCCGATGTCCACCACCCGCCCGCCCTTCTCCAGCGCGGGCGCCAGCCCGGGGACGGCCGGGATCCACCGCTCGGTGAGCTCGGTGTCCAGCCAGGTCGCGCTCATCCGCTCCATGGCGGCGAAGAGCCGCTCGGAGTAGGCGCCCCGGTCGACGCCCTTGCCCGTGCGGAAGTCCTCGGCGACGTCCTCCACGGCGGCGGCCAGCGGCGGCAGCAGCTCGAAGCCGGGGGCGAGATGGACGGGCGAGTCCTCGAAGGCCAGGACGGCGGCGTGCGCCGGCGGCAGGGCGAAGCGGTCGTCGGCGCGGTCGTGGTCGAGGTAGCCGGCGCCGGACAGGCCGCGCAGCCACTCCAGCAGATGGCGCTCCGACAGGCCGGTGCGCCCGGCGAGTTCGGCCGCCGTGGCCGGCCCGCCCGTACCCAGCGCGGTGAACAGCCCCAGCCGTACGCCCAGCGCGACCAGCACCCCGGACATGGCCGCGCCGAGGTCGCCGACGACCCGGCCCAGGAAGTCCTGCACGGCCAGCGGGTCCAGGCCCGCCGGTACGTTCTCCGGTTGGCCGGCTTGGCCGGCGCCCATCGACCAGCCGTGCGGGCCCGCCGGCGGGCCCTGCGGGAGGAACAGCGCGCGGGCGCGGTCCGCCGCCGCCGTCCAGTAGCCGGTGAGGAGCCTGCGCTCGGTCACCGGGTCGGCGATGTCGAGGTTCTCCCAGCCGAAGTGGCACACCTGGAGCAGCGAGGACGTCAGGCCCGCCGGCTCGATCCACAGCCGGCCGCCGAGCGCCGCCGTCCACGCGGGCCGGCGCAGCTCGAACTCCAGATAGGGGAGGTAGGAGGGGAACTCCTGGGCTGCGTCCACCGCCCGGGTCACCCGCATCCGGACGGTGCCGCTGGCGTCCCCCATGATCAGGCCGAGTTCGCCGCCGGGTTCGAGGACTCCGGTGGAGCGCTGGAGCCAGTGCTGGACGCCCGCCGGGGAGGTGAGCTCCTGCCAGGCCCGGTAGGCGGGCACGGGCAGGGGGACCTGGACGTACGGGCCGACCCGGCGCCACGGCCAGCGCCAGGTGGTGCCGGTCCGCAGGTGGGCCGCGAGCTGGTCGAGGATGCCGGGCCAGCCCATGCCGTTCCAGGACCGCCAGTCGGAGGGCGGGTTGTCGGCCTCCTCGACGACGGTGACCGTCGTGCCACCACCCGTCGTGCCTGTCGCGACCCCCGCGCCCGGCGCGACCGTCCAGGTCACCGCCGTGGCCGGGCCCACGCCCACCCAGCGCCACAGCAGGCGCAGCGAGCCCGCCCGCCGCGCCCGTGGCGGGACGGCGCTCAGGGTGCGGCACCAGAAGAACTCGCCGTCCTCGAAGTCCAGCGTCGACTCCCGCCCGGCGACCGCCCACGGCCCCCGGCAGACCGCCAGCCAGCGCGCCACCCGGTCCGGGTCGGTGAGCGCGGCCCACACCGCCTCCGGCGGCTCGGGCAGGTCGACGGTGCTGACCAGCCGTTCCCACCGGTCCTGGGCGACGGGACGGGCGCTGCCGCCCAGCGGCGGGAAGGCGGCGGACTCGCGGGCGAGGCCGCGCGGGCGGGGGTCGTCGGGCGTCATGGGCACCTACCTTTCGAAAACGGTGGTGGTCGTGCGCCTACTTGCCGAACTCGGCTACTTGCCGAACTCCTTGTACTCGGGCCCGAAGCGCTCCCAGGGCAGATAGCCGCCCATGGTGAAGCGCAGGCTGGTGACGTACGCGACGGGCGAGTCGTCCATGCGCTCGACGTCGTGCAGCGGCAGCATCCGGTAGATCTGCCCCTTGCCGGGCGAGCCGGCGGGCGGGATCTGGCGGACGTCGTCGATCGTGAGGATGATCGGCTCCTTGTTGGCCAGCCGAAGGCCCAGTTTGGGCATGTCGAAGATGGCGCCCACGGCCATGCGGCACGCCTTGGCGGCCGGTCCCTCACCCGCGTACGGGTCGAAGGGGGTGCGGATCTGGCCGGTCGAGAGGCAGTCCGGGTTGAGGACGACCGTGATGTGGCCGAGCTCCTCGCAGGAGCCCTCCATCTTCATCTCGATGAGGTTGGTGTACACCTCGGCCTTCGACCACTCCTCGGACGTCGGCTGCGAGCGCACCACGCGGACGAAGCCGTCGAAGGGCACCGTGTACTCGCCGACGCCGGGGACGGCGAAGGTGTCGACCGAGGTGATGCCGAGGTTGTCGATGCCGGGAACCGGCGGGGTCCAGGGTTTCACGCTGGTACCGGAGTACAGATTGCGCACACCGTCCGTGGTGACCGGGCGGCCATAGACCACGGACGGCCGCTGCGTCGGAGCGGACATCTCTCCCCTTTCAGGGCGGTGGATTGCGGGGCGGCGGCTGACGGCGCGCGGCGGCGCTGTCAGGCGCGCGGCGGCGGCGTCAGGCGGCGTCAGGGCAGGGGCTGCCGTACGGTCCAGTCGCAGCAGGTCAGACCGGGCTCGTCGGGGACGCCGTCCTGGTCGGAGTCGATCTCGCCGTCGGCGGTCGAGTACACGTCGCGGGAGTTGAGGTCGATGACGCCGTCGTCGTCCCAGTCGTTGAGCTTGCCCTTGAACGTGCCGAGGATGAAGGCGTTGGTCATCGGGCCGACCTCGGGGTCGTGGAGCGTGGACAGCACGCCGTTGCCCGGGGTGAGCACCTCCTCCAGCGGCCTGCCCGCGATCCGGCCGAGGTTGACGTGCCCCCAGCCCTGGAAGCGGCCGCGGACGTAGCGGATCGCGTACTCGTCGTGGACCCGGAAGCGGGGCTCCAGGTGCCAGGTGCCGTAGCGGGCGAAGCCGATGTTCGCCTGGCGCACGCCCTGGGACGGGTCGTCGGCGCGGCCGGACTTGAAGAACGGCCGGGGCACCAGCGACTCGAAGAAGAAGTTGCCGCGGTCGCGGCGGCTGCGGTCGGTGAAGCCGCGGAAGAGGTAGTTGTCGACGTGCGGGGACCCGTCGGTGTGGAGGCCGGCGATGGTCTTGGCGATGACGAGCTGCTTCTCGCGGGTGGCGACGTTGGGGCAGGCGTGGGCCTGGCCGTAGACCCTCGCCAGGCCCTGGGGCGCCAGGGAGATCTTGCCCCAGTGCTGGTTGGAGTCGTCCAGCCGGACGTACAGGTCGCAGTGGATCAGCAGGAAGATCGTCTCGTCGAAGGTGCGGCCCGGTGTGTGGCGGCCCTCGCGGCCGTCGAAGGCCGGGTCGCCGGTCTGGAGTTCGCTGATGAACAGCCTCGACCACTCGGCGATCTCGGGGTCGGGGTCCTTCAGGAACGTCTGGAGCGTCGCCACGGCCCGCGCGCCGCCCAGCTTCTCCACGGCCCACAGCGCGTCCCAGCGCACCTGACGGTCGGTGTCGTCGCGGACGGCCTGGGCCAGCAGGTCGATGGCGTCCGCGTGGTCGCGGTCCGCGTACTCGAACAGGGCCTGCTCGCGCATCGCCGGGTCGGGGTGGTTCAGCGACTGCTCGCGCAGCTCGTCGTTGCTGCGGTTGTCCAGCCGGATCGCCACGCGGTCCAGCGCGTAGCCGAAGTCGCTCGCCCAGGCGGCCGGGTCGCCGGCGACGAAGCGCGGGTCGACGTTGCTGAGCGTCGTGCGGTAGGCGAAGTTGAGTGCGTCGCGCTGCTCGGTGCCGAGGTCCTCCAGGAGGACCGGGTCCCCGGGGCCCGCCCCGGCCCAGGGGCCGGGGTCGCCCTCGGCCAGTGCGGCCGGGGACTTGTTGCACAAGTCGATAGCCATGTGTGAGCTTCCTTCCGACAGGGCCGGTCGGGACCGGCAGAGGGAGAACTCGCTATCGGTAAGTTATGCGACCCCGGGTCGCTTGCCTTCTCTCAAGTTGGGCTGTTGCCCCGCTCGTTCGGCTCCCCGGGCTCCCCCGGCGGGAAGGTGCGGTCGTCGCCCGGCCCGGTGAGGACGACGGAGCCGGCCGCCCGCGCCCCCGCCGGCCGGCGCAGCAGCCGCAGCAGCGCGGCCATGCCGGGCGCCAGCGGCACGGGCGCCATGCCCATCCGGCGGGCCTGCGCCACGGCGCCCATCTCGTGCGCCTGGCCCGCCCCGCTCCACAGCGACCACTCGGCCACCACCGTCGCGCAGCGGGGCAGGGCCGCCGCCCGGCGCAGCGCCTCCCGCCGCAGCAGCTCGTTGGCCAGCCCGTAGCCCCCCAGCTGCCGGTGCGCCACCCGCGCGGTCACCGAGCCGAAGACGACCAGGTGCCGCAGCGCGCCGGGGTCGAGGGCGTCGAGCACGGTGCCGAGCCCCTCGGCCTTGGGGGCCGCGAGCGCGTCCAGGTCCCGGGCCCGGGCGAGGGCGACCGGCCCGCCGGAGATGACACCCGCGCAGTGCAGCACGGCCCGTACGGGCAGGGGCACCCGGCCCAGGGCCCGGGCGACCGCCCGGTGGTCGGTGACGTCGACGGTCAGTACGTCGGCGCCGGGCGGCGCGGCGCACAGCCGGCGCAGCAGCGCGGCCGGGCGGCGCGGCAGCTCCCCGGGGGCGGTGGTGTCGAGGAGCACGGGTCGGTAGCCCCGGACCGCCGACAGCACGGCGGCCGCCCGCAGGCCCAGGCCGCCCAGACCGCCGGTGACCAGCGCGGCGCCGCCGGGCAGGGCCGGGCCGTCCGGCGGCACCGGGAGCTCGGGCAGCCCGGCGGCGCGCCAGCCGGTACGGGTGGCGGTGCCGTTCCCGGCCACCCGGAGCTCGGCACCGGGGGCGGCGTCACGCACGAGGCGGGCGACATGGGTGAGGAATCCGGGACCGGCGTCCCGTACGGGCAGTTCGAGGGCGGCGACCCGTAGCCCCGGCGACTCCGGCCCGGGTGACTCCAGCGCCGCCGAGCGCAGCAGGCTCCCGCCCCCGGCGCCCCGGTGCAGCAGCACCAGCCGCCGCCCGCCGCCCGCGCCGGCGCGGGCGATCCCCTCCAGCAGCAGGGCGCTGTCCCCGGACCGGTGCGCGGTCCCGAGGACGACGGCGACGGCGGGCTCGGCGTCCCGGCGGGACGCGTGCCGCAGGGCGACGGCGAGCGGGTCGCGGGGATCCCCGGTCACGTCCCAGCGGAAGGCGGCGGCCGGCGCGGGCCCGCCGCCGCCCACGTGGACACCGCCGCCCACGTGGACGGGAACCGGCCGGAACGCCCGTACGGCCCGGGCGTCCTCCGTGGTCGGCGCACCTGAGCTGTCCATGGTCGGTCCTCCTCGTCCGCGCGCGGGCCGGCCGGGGAGCGTGCCCGCCCGGTGCGCCCGGTCCGGCGCCGCCCGGCGTCAGTACGTGTTGAGCGCGGTCAGCAGGGTCGGGATGGCCTCGCCCTGGAAGTCGACGTCCACGTCGAACTCGTTGATCATTCCCTCTAGCACCAGCAGCGACATCAGCGGGAAGACGAAGGCCGGGTCCGCCGCGATCCCGGAGCGCCGCTGGAGGTCGAACAGCCGGGTGGCGAAGGGCGCCAGCCGGAACTGCCCGGCCGTCCGCCCGGTCGTCTCCGCCACCAGCTCCTCGATCCCGGACCGGAAGCCGGACAGATCGCACCCCGGCGGGATGCGCTCGGCGCTGCGCAGCACCACGTCGGCGCACTCCGGGCCCCGCCCCAGGGACATGTTCATGAAGAACTCCGCGAACAGCCGGCGCACGGCGGGCTCCAGCTGCACGACGAAGCCCGCGTCCAGCAGGACCACCACGCCGTCGGGGTTGAGATACAGGTTCCCCGGGTGCATGTCGCAGTGGACGAGCCCGTCGATGAACAGCATCCGGTACACGCCCTGGAGGACGTTCCGGACGATCCGCCGGCGCTGCTCGCGGTCGAGCCGGCCGGCCTGGAAGCGGTCGAGCGGCTCGATCAGGTCCATCACCAGCGCTCCCGGCCCGGACGCCTCCGGGATGGGCGCGGGCAGCCGGAAGTACGGCAGCCGGGAGAGGTTGGCGCGCAGCGCCGCCAGCGAACGCGCCTCCCGCTCCAGGTCCAGCTGGCCGAGGACCGCGCCCCCGACCTCCTCCACGATCCGCCGCGCGGGCACCCTGCGCAGCGGCGGTAGCCGCTCCATCAGGTGGGCCCCGGCGCGCAGCAGCGCGAAGTCCGTGTGCATCCGGTGCTGGATGCCGGGTCTGCGGACCTTCACGGCCACACCGCGCCCGTCGGCCAGCTCGGCGCGGTAGACGCAGGCGATGCTGCCGCTGGCGGCGGGCGTCCAGTCGAAGGAGGCGAACGGCCAGGTCCGGGGGGTGCCGTACGCCCGGCCGAGGGCCTCCGCCGTCTGCGCCCGGGTCATCGGCGGCACCCGGTCGTGCAGCCGGCCCAGCGACCGGCAGATCCTGGGCGGCAGCAGGTCGTGACGGGTGCTGAGCAGCTGCCCGCCCTTGACGAACGTGGGCCCGAGCCCCGACAGCAGCCGCGCCGCCCTCCCGCCGATCACCTCCGGCAGCGCGCCCGGCCCCGCGCGCACGGCGTCGAGGGCGCCCCCGGCGGCGTGCCGGGTGGTGACGGCGGCGACGGTCGCGAGCCGGCCGGCGAGCGCGGCATGGCTGACCTCCATGGCCTCCTGGCCTCCTCCCGGCGTTCGAGCGATCGGCTGAACTTGCCTGGAAACGCGTCGAGTTGGAGCGTTGACACCGGACAGAGGCTACATAATATGGGAGCGATCCCTCCGGCGGTAGCACGGTATCGGGCGGTAGCACGGTATCGGCGAGAGGAGGAAGAGGTGTCGGACGCGGTACGGGTCACCGCCCGCCTCCCCGCACCACCGGCGCGGGTGTGGCCGGCGCTGACCGAACCGGCCCGGGTGGCACGGTGGTTCGGCGATCTCGCGGGCCCGCTGACCGTGGGCGAGGACAATCGCCTCGACTTCGACGACGGCGACTTCTTCACCCTGCGGCCCACCGCCCTCGTCCCCGGCCGCACGGTCGAGTTCGTCTGGCGCTTCCTGGGCGTGGGCAAGCGGCAGCGCGTCGTCTGGACCCTGGAGGCGGCCGGGCCCGGCGCCGCCCTGCTCACCGTCGCCGACCACGACGACACCCGCACCCCCGCCGAGGCGGGCCGGCTCCACGAGGGCTGGACGGACTTCCTCGCCCGCCTCGCCCGCCATCTGCGCACCGGCCGCGGCGCACGCTACGCCCTGCGCGACGACATCGACGGCGCGGTCGACCTCCCGGCCGGCCCGTACCGGCCCCTGGCCTACCCCACGCTGCTGGACTGGCTCCCCGTCGCCGAGGACGGCTTCCGTCCGGCATGGTTCTTCGTCGTCGACGACGAAGGACCGCGCAGATTCGCGCTGCGGGAATGGGAGCTGCGCGAGGACGAGGAGCTGACGTTCACCGTCGCGATCCCGGAGACCGCCGGGACCCCGGCGGCCAGGGTGAGCCTCGACCGCGCCGGAGCGGGCCTGCGGCTGTCCTTCGCCCACCGCGGCTGGACGGCCCTCGGCCTCCCGGACGGCCGGGCCCAGGAACTGCGCCGCCGCTTCACCGCCACCTGGGTCGCCTCCCTGGCGGCCGCCCGCGACCGGGCCCGCGCCGCCGCCGGGCCGGGCTGACCGTGCGCGCCGCCGCCGCGCCCCCGGCGTCCGCCCCGGCCGTCCGCCCGTCGCCCTCGGCGGGGCAACTCGCCTCCGTCGAGCGGGCGATCCGCAGGATGCGCGACCACCTGGGCGAGACCCAGTGCCTGACCGACCACGCCGAGGCCGGCCTGTTCAGCCCGTTCCACTTCCACCGCGTCTTCCGCGGCGTCACGTCCGTCACCCCGGCGCGCTTCCTGGCCGCGCTGCGGATGGCGGAGGCACAACGGATGATGATCCGGGGCAGCCCCAGGGTGACGGACGTGTGCACGGCCGTCGGCTATGCCAGCCTCGGCACGTTCACCACCCAGTTCACCCGCCTCGTCGGGATGTCCCCGAGCCGCTTCAAGGCGCTCGTCGACCGGCACGGCGACCGGGGCATCGGCGAGGTCGTGGACGCGAGCGGGCTGACCGGACCCGACGGCCCCACCGGCCCCGGCCAAGCGGCGGAGATCACCGGCCGGGCCACCGGCACGGCCCCCGCCGACGCCGTGCTCTTCACCGGCCTCTTCCCGCACGGCGTCCCCCAGGACCTCCCCGTGGCCTGCGCGGTGACCGCCGCCACGGCCACGGTCCGGCTGCGCCCGCCCGCCGACGCGGACCACCACGTTCTGGCCGTCTGCTTCGACCGCGCCACGCGCGTGGCCGACGCGCTCGACGACCCGGCGGGCGCCCGTCGCTCGGTCGCGACGACCCGGGCCCCCACCCACGGCTCGTTCCGCCTCCGCCTGCGCACCCCCGCCCTGAGCGACCCGCCCATCGTCCTGGCCCTCCCGCTGCTCCTCGCCCGTGACGCCACGGGCCCGGTCACGGCCCCGGTCGCCGCCGTGGTCGCGGCGGTCGCGACCGACCCCGGCTGAACTCCCCGTGACGGCACGGCGATCACCCGTCGACCAGAGGGAGTCGTGGGCTCCGGGCCCTTCCCCGGGCTCCGCCGTGGCTCCATGATGTGTGCGCCCGGCGGCTCATCCGCCGTGGCAGCTCGTCCGCCACGTCGCCCGGAGGGAGACGGCATCCATGGCACGGCACCTTCGCACCCGTCTGATTCGCACCCGTTTAAGACGATCCCTGGTGACGGCCGTGGTCACGGCCCTCTGCGCGGCGGTCGTCCCCCTGCTCGCCGCCTCCCCGGGCGCCGCCGCCGGCGCCGCGTCCTCCTGGACCAGGACCTGGGCCACGGCCATGGGCACCGCCGGCCCCGCCTCCCGCACCGGCGTGGCCGGGCGGCAGACGCTCCGCATGGTCGTCCACACCAGCATCGCCGGGTCCGCCGCCCGGATCCAGCTCGTGAACACCTTCAGCCGTGAGCCCGTGACCATCGGGCACGCCACCCTCGCCCGCCAGGACCGGGGAGCCGGCACGGCCGCCGCCCCCGTGACCCTCACCTTCGGCGGGGGCCGGCAGAGCACCGTCATCGGGCCGGGCGGGAGCGTCCTCAGCGACCCCGCCGCCTTCCGCGTCAAGGCCGACGAGAACCTCCTGGTCAGCGTGTACCTGCCGCAGGCCGTCCGCACCGCACCTTTCCACGCCTACACCCTGACGACCTCCTACGCCTCCGCCCCCGGCGACGCGGTGGACCACGCCGCCGACACCGGGGGCGGCGGCTTTCCCACCAGGTTCCCCTTCTGGGCGTTCCTCGGCGGCGTCGACGTCCGCGCGCCGCACAGCGGCGGGACCGTGGTCCTCCTCGGGGACTCGCAGACCGACGGCGGGCACACCACCCCCGACACCGACCGGCGCCTGCCCGACGACTACGCGCGCGCCCTCCAGGCCCGGCCCCGGCCCATGGGCGTCGTCAACGCCGGGATCTCCGCCAACCACCTGCTCCGCGGCACCGAGCCCGCCGAGTCGGGACAGAGCGCGCTGCTCCGCTTCGACCGCGACGTCCTGGCCCAGCCGAACGTGCGGTCCGTCGTCCTCTTCGAAGGCGTCAACGACATCATCTTCGCCGACGCGGGCGGCGCGGAACTCATCGCCGGGATACGGCGGCTCGCCACCCGCGCCCACGCCGCCGGGCTGACCTTCGCCGCCGCCACCATCCCGCCCTTCCGGGGCTACGAGAACGCTTGGACCCCTGCCAGGGAACGGGCCCGGCAGCAGGTCAACGCCTACCTCCGCACCACCCGCGACATCGACTCCGCCGTGGACTTCGACGAGGCGTCGCGCGATCCCCTGGACACCACCCGGCTCTTCGCCGCGTACTACAACCGGGGCGGCGACCGCCTCCACTTCGGCGACAACGGCAGCCAGGCCCTCTCCGACGCCCTGCTCCCCGCGCCCGTGCCCCCGCGCGTCACCCTCGACTTCACCCAGACCACGGCCGCGGACGTCACGGGCGACGGCATCCCCGACGTCATCGCCGCCGACCGGAGGAACGACCTGTACCTCTGGCCGGGCAACACCGACGTCGACGACGCCCGGCACGGCGACGGCACCTTCGCCGCCCGGCCCCGGCGGCTCACCGGGGGATGGGAGTTCACCCAGACCGTCGCGGCCGACTTCACGGGCGACGGGAGGACCGACCTGATCGCCAAGGACGCCTCGGACACCCTTCACCTCTGGACCGGCAACGGGGACGGCACGTTCAGCCGCCCCCGGACCCTCACCGGCGGCTGGCACTTCACCCAGACCACGGCCGGTGACGTCACCGGCGACGGCATCCCCGACCTCGTCGCCGTCGACAGCGGCGGGACGCTCCGCGTCTGGCCCGGCGAGGGGAACGGCACGTTCGGCCGCCCCCGGAAACTCATGGACGGCTGGCACGCCACCCGGACCCGCGCCGGCGACTTCACGGGGGACGGCAGGACCGACCTCGTCGCCGTCGACGGGAACGGCGCCCTCCTGCTCCGGGCCGGCAAGGGCGACGGCACCTTCGGCCGCCCCCGCAGGATCGCCGACGCCCGCCGGCTCTCGGAGATCACCCCGATCCCCTTCCGCGCCGGCGGCCTCGCCCACCTCATGGCCCGCGACGACCGGACGGGCATCCTCAAGGAGTGGCTCAACACCGGGAACGCCGCGCTCAGCCGCCCGCTCCGGCTCACCGGCACCTGGTGACGGCCAGGGCCCGTGCGTGTTCATGCGTTCGTTACGCCCAACGTGAAGACGCACTACCAGGGCAACCCGCTGTCCGGCCCGACGCCGGGGCACGTCTACCAGACCGAGCTGCGGGTCCACTGGAACGGCGACGCGGACGTGACCCTACGGCCCGGAGCTGAGGTACTGATCGCCGCCGCGGTCGCCGCGGACCGGGCCGTCGACAAGGGGCCCTAGTCGTCCTGGCCCGTGGCGTGCCGCATGTTCTCGTCGGACTGCCGGATCCGCTCCGGGGTCCAGTGCTCCTCGACCTCCGCCGGGTTCCCGGTGGAGTCGTGCACCACGGCCGTCGCGGGCCGGGACGGCGGCCCGGGGGCCGTCTCCCGGTCGCCGGGCCACAGGGCCGCCGTGACGGCCAGACCGAGCGCCACCGCGCCCACCGCCACGAGCGCCGCCTTCGCCTTCCGGGACACCATCGGGATCACCAGCTTCCTGTGCGGTGCGTTCCTGTCGCCACGGTAGCGACGGGTACCGGCCGTACGCCCGGTTCCGGCCAATGCCGTCCGAACCAGTTCTTCCCCTCCTCCCGCCTGCTCTACTCGCACGCGTCTTCGTGCTTCGAGCACTCGACGTAAAGGGGGAACGGGGTGAAGACGCGATTCGTGGCGGCCGTCGCCGGAGCGCTGGCGCTCGGACTGGGCGTCCCGGCGGGCGCCGCACAGGCGGACGAGACCGCGAAGCCGATGGACGCGAACACGGCGGCCACAGCGGTACAGCACAGTGCGACGGGGGACCCCTCGCAGGCTCCTTCGCGGGTGGCCGCCCACTGGACACCCGAACGGATCAGAGAGGCCCGGCCGGTGACCGGGCCGGCACCGGGCGGACGCCCGGCGGCACCGCAGTCGCATCGGCTCCCGGCCCGTACGGGCCAGGGATCGGCGCCCGTGGCGGGCGTCGCCGGGCAAGCCGGGGAGGCGGCGAAGGCGGCGGACGCGGCGAGAACGCTCGCCGACGTCTCCCGGTCCGAGGTGTGGACCGCCCACGGCAGCATGCCGGCCACCACCGTCGGCAAGCTCTACTTCGACACGCCCAAGGGCGGGAGCCAGTGCACGGCCTCCGTCGTCAACTCGCCCAACAAGAGCCTGATCTGGACGGCCGGGCACTGCGCCAGCGACGGCAACGGCCACTGGTACAGCAACTTCCGGTTCGTCCCGGACTACCACAACGACCGGGAGCCGCTCGGCTCGTGGACGTGGAAGTCCGTGACCACCCCGAAGGGCTACCTCAACGGCGGGAACAAGGACTACGACCTCGCCGTGATCACCCTCTGGCCGCAGAACGGCCGCAAGGTGGCCGACGTGACCGGTTCCCAGGGGTACAAGTTCAACTCCGGTTACACCTGGCACGCCCATGAGTTCGGCTACCCGTTCGACACCCACCCGGGCCGCTCCGGCATCACCGGCAAGGACCTGCGCTACTGCACGGGCACGACCTGGCGGCCGGGCATCTGGCCGTTCCAGCCCGGCCAGGAGGCCATCCACTGCGACCAGGGCCACGGCGCCAGCGGCGGCCCCTGGCTGGACGACCTCCAGCTCTCGCGCGGCTGGGGCTATCTGATCGGCAACGTCAGCTACCACGGCAGCGACAGCTCCGACGAGGAGCGCAGCCCGTACCTGGGCGACGCGGCCGTGAAGGCCTACGACGCGGAGAAGAACCGCTAGCGACGCACGTCGCCCCCGGTCCGGCGGACAGCCGGACCGGGGGCGACGGGTACACCCGAAAACGTACGAGCGTCAGGCGGTGATCAGCACTCGATGACGTTGACGGCGAGGCCGCCGCGCGCCGTCTCCTTGTACTTGACCTTCATGTCGGCGCCCGTCTCCTTCATGGTCTTGATGACCTTGTCGAGGGAGACGTGGTGGCGGCCGTCGCCGCGCAGCGCCATCCGGGCGGCGGTGACGGCCTTGGCCGCGGCCATGCCGTTGCGCTCGATGCAGGGGATCTGGACCAGACCGCCGACCGGGTCGCAGGTCAGGCCCAGGTTGTGCTCCATGCCGATCTCGGCGGCGTTCTCGACCTGCTCCGCGGTGCCGCCCAGGACCTCGGCGAGGCCACCGGAGGCCATGGAGCAGGCGGAGCCGACCTCGCCCTGGCAGCCGACCTCGGCGCCGGAGATCGAGGCGTTCTCCTTGAAGAGCATGCCGATGGCGCCGGCGGCGAGGAGGAAGCGGACGACGCCCTCCTCGTCCGCGCCCGGCACGAAGTTCATGTAGTAGTGGAGGACGGCCGGGATGATGCCCGCGGCGCCGTTGGTCGGGGCGGTGACGACCCGGCCGCCGGCCGCGTTCTCCTCGTTGACGGCCATGGCGTAGACCGTGATCCACTCCATGGCGCGGGCCTGGGCGTCGCCCTCGGCGCGCAGCTGGCGGGCGGTGCTGGCGGCGCGGCGGCGGACCTTGAGGCCGCCGGGGAGGATGCCCTCGCGGGACATGCCGCGCGTCACGCACGCCTGCATCACGCGCCAGATCTCCAGGAGGCCCTCGCGGATCTCCTCCTCCGTGCGCCAGGCCTTCTCGTTCTCCATCATCATCGCGGAGATCGACAGGCCGGACTCGCGGGACATCCGCAGCAGCTCGTCACCGGTGCGGAAGGGGTACTTCAGGACGGTGTCGTCGAGGACGATCCGGTCCGCGCCGACGGCGTCCTCGTCGACGACGAAGCCGCCGCCGACCGAGTAGTAGGTCTTCTCCAGCAGCGGGGCGCCGGCCTCGTCGTAGGCGAAGAGGGTCATGCCGTTGGCGTGGTACGGCAGGGCGCGGCGGCGGTGGAGGATCAGCTGGCTCGACTCGTCGAAGTCGATCTCGTGGGCCGAGCCGATCTCGGCGCCGAGGAGCTTGAGCCGCTTGGTGGTGCGGATGCGCTCCACCTCGTCGTCGGCGATCTCGACGTCGACGCTGCGGGGGGAGTGGCCCTCCAGGCCGAGCAGGACGGCCTTGGGGGTGCCATGGCCGTGGCCGGTGGCGCCGAGGGAGCCGTAGAGCTCCGCCCGTACCGAGGTGGTCTGGGCGAGCAGACCGTCCTTCTTCAGGCGCCCCACGAACATCCGGGCGGCGCGCATCGGGCCGACCGTGTGGGAGCTGGACGGGCCTATGCCGATCGAGAAGAGATCGAATACGGAGATGGCCACGGTGGCAGCTCCTCTATGAGTCGGGGGTGGTACGGGGTGGAACAGGGTGGTGCGACAGGAAGCGGAATACCGCATTCACCTATCAGTGTGCGGGATGCCGGGGGCTTCCCGCGGTGGCGCGGGTCACGCCGGGCTCGTACGGGGGCGCCGGGCCCGTCGCGGTACGGGGCACCGGCCCGCTCCTCGAGCGTGCCCGGTGCCCCGTACCGGCCGGTTAATCCCGCGCTTCGGTGCTACTTCAGCCCGGGGTACAGCGGGTGCTTGTCCGCGAGCGCCGTGACGCGGCCGCGCAGGGCCGCCGCGTCGAAGCCCGGCTTGAGGGCCTCGGCGATGATGTCCGCGACCTCGCGGAAGTCCTCGGCCGTGAAGCCGCGGGTGGCCAGGGCCGGGGTGCCGATCCGCAGGCCCGAGGTGATCATCGGGGGGCGCGGGTCGTTCGGGATGGCGTTGCGGTTGACCGTGATGCCGGCCTCGTGGAGGCGGTCCTCGGCCTGCTGGCCGTCCAGCTCGCTGTTGCGCAGGTCCACCAGGACCAGGTGGACGTCCGTGCCGCCGGAGAGGACGGAGACGCCCACCTCCTTGACGTCGTCCCGCATCAGGCGCTCGGCGAGGATCTTGGCGCCCTCAAGGGTGCGCTGCTGGCGCTCCTTGAACTCCTCCGTGGCCGCGACCTTGAAGGAGACGGCCTTGGCCGCGATCACGTGCTCCAGCGGGCCGCCCTGCTGACCGGGGAAGACCGCGGAGTTGATCTTCTTGGCGAGCTCGGCCGTGGAGAGGATCACACCACCGCGCGGACCGCCCAGGGTCTTGTGGGTGGTGGTGGTGACCACGTGGGCGTGCGGCACCGGGGAGGGGTGGAGCCCGGCGGCGACCAGGCCCGCGAAGTGGGCCATGTCGACCATCAGGTACGCGCCGACCTCGTCCGCGATCCGGCGGAAGGCGGCGAAGTCCAGCTGGCGCGGGTAGGCGGACCAGCCGGCGACGATCAGCTTGGGGCGGTGCTCCTTGGCGAGGCGCTCGACCTCCTCCATGTCCACCAGGTTGGTCTGCTCGTCGACGTGGTAGGCGACCACGTTGTAGAGCTTCCCGGAGAAGTTGATCTTCATCCCGTGGGTCAGGTGACCACCGTGGGCGAGGTTCAGGCCCAGGATGGTGTCGCCCGGGTTGAGCAGGGCGAACATCGCCGCGGCGTTGGCCTGCGCGCCGGAGTGCGGCTGCACGTTGGCGTGCTCGGCGCCGAAGAGCGCCTTGACGCGGTCGATGGCGATCTGCTCGACGACGTCGACGTGCTCGCAGCCGCCGTAGTAGCGGCGGCCCGGGTAGCCCTCGGCGTACTTGTTGGTCAGGACCGAGCCCTGGGCCTCCATGACCGCGACCGGAGCGAAGTTCTCCGAGGCGATCATCTCGAGGGTGGACTGCTGGCGGTGGAGTTCGGCGTCGACGGCGGCGGCGACGTCCGGGTCGAGCTCATGGAGGGAGCTGTTGAGAAGCGACATGAGTTCTTCCTGCGCGGGAGGGAGCGGGCGGGGTCAGCCTGCGGCGAAGGCCGTGTACTCGTCGGCCGACATCAGGTCGGCCGGCTCGTCCGTGATCTTCACCTTGAACAGCCAGCCGCCCTCGAAGGGGGCGGAGTTCACCAGCGCCGGGTCGTCCACGACATCCTGGTTGGCCGCGACGATCTCGCCCGTGACGGGGGCGAAGAGGTCGCTGACCGACTTGGTCGACTCCAGCTCACCACAGGACTCGCCCGCGGTGATGATGTCGCCGACGGCCGGGAGCTGGGCGAAGACGACATCGCCGAGCGCGTTGGCCGCGAACTCGGTGATTCCGACCGTCGCCACACCGTCGGCGTCGGCGGCCGACAGCCACTCGTGCTCCTTGGAGTAACGCAGCTGCTGGGGGTTGCTCATGGCTAGATTCTCCTGTACGCGCGTGGGTGCTTGTGCAAGGGGTCTTGACAGGTGAGATGAGGGGGGCTCAGTGAGGGTTCAGCGTTCCCGCTTGTAGAAGGGGAGTGCGACGACCTCGTACGGCTCCTGGCTGCCGCGAATGTCCACACATACCCCTTCCGTACCCGGCGTGGCGTGCGCCGCGTCGACGTAGGCGATCGCGATCGGCTTGCCGAGGGTGGGGGAGGGGGCGCCGGAGGTCACCTCGCCGACGACCGCGCCGCCGACGGTGACGGCGTAGCCGGCCCGCGGCACCCGGCGGCCGGTCGCGATCAGGCCGACGAGCTTGCGCGGCGGAGCCGTCTCGGCGTGCTCGGCGGCGGCCGTCAGCGCCTCGCGGCCCACGAAGTCGCCGGCCTTGTCGAACTTCACGACCCGGCCCAGCCCGGCGTCGAACGGCGTGGTGTCCGTGGTCAGCTCGTGCCCGTAGAGCGGCATGCCCGCCTCCAGGCGCAGCGTGTCCCGGCAGGAGAGCCCGCACGGCACCAGCCCGGCGTCCGCGCCCGCCTCGGTCAGGGCCTGCCACAGCTTCTCGGCGTCGGCGGGGGCGACGAACAGCTCGAAGCCGTCCTCGCCGGTGTAGCCGGTACGGGCGATCAGCGCGGGGACGCCCGCGACGGTGCCCGGCAGGCCCGCGTAGTACTTCAGGCCGTCCAGGTCGGCGTCGGTGACGGACTTCAGGATGGCGGGGGAGGCGGGGCCCTGGACCGCGATCAGCGCGTAGTTCTCGCGGTCGTCCCGGACGGTCGTCTCGAAGCCCGCCGCGCGCTCGGTGATCGCGTCGAGGACCACCTGGGCGTTGGAGGCGTTGGCGACGACCATGTACTCCTCGTCGCCGAGACGGTAGACGATCAGGTCGTCGAGGATGCCGCCGTCCTCGCGGCAGATCATCGTGTAACGGGCCCGGCCGACGGCCAGCGCGGAGATGTTGCCCACCAGGGCGTGGTCCAGGGCCTGTCCGGCCTGGGCGCCCGTGAGGGTGATCTCGCCCATGTGCGACAGGTCGAAGAGGCCCGCGCGGGTGCGCACGGCGATGTGCTCGTCGCGCTCGCTGCCGTAGCGCAGGGGCATGTCCCAGCCGGCGAAGTCGGTCATGGTCGCGCCGAGCGCGCGGTGCAGCGCGTCCAGGGCGGTACGGCGGGGGGCTTCGGTCATGATCGGGCTCCCGGGCAGGTGGGTCGCGGAGGAATGCCTGAATAGGCGGCCTCCCCATCTGTCATCGGAACCTGAGAGGTTCACCGGGAGCCCTCGCCTGTCGTCAAAGGCAACCCGGCTTGCACCTTGGGTGGGACCGCGCGGCCGCGGTCCGCTTTTCAGATCTGCCTCACCCGCGCGGTACGGGGCCTGAGAGATTCAAGGGAGGAACTTGCTCCTTCGGCGCCCGGGGCACATGGCACCCGGGACTCTCCCGCGCGGATTCGAGCGGCCAATATGCGATTACTTGCAGTTGAGTCGAGCTTGGCGCGCACATCATTGCACGTACGGGCGTGCGACGGACCGCCCGCCGCCCCTCAAATTGGATTACCTTTTCTTTACATCGCGTGGGGAGTCCGTGGGGAGGGGGCGGTCGTACGACCAGCCGAGAGGGGGCGATCGCCGTGCGTACGGGGGAGACGCGCGGGGCGTGCGAGACGGTGGGCGTGCGCGATCTGCGCGGGGGCGGGACGGGGGTCACGGAGCTCCGCTATCCGGCGGGCGACCTGCTCGTCGTCTCCGGACTGCCCGGCGGCGGCAAGTCCACGCTGATGCGGCGCGTCGTGCCCGCCGCCGTCCACCGCGTGGACTCCCAGGACGTGCGCGAGCGCTTCGAGCGCCGGTCGCTGCCGCTTCCGTACGCCGTGTACCGGCCCTTCGTCCGCGTCGCGCACTACGCCGCGCTGCGGCGGGCGCTGCGCTCGGGCGGCAGCGTCGTCGTGCACGACTGCGGGCAGTGGAGCTGGGTGCGCCGCTGGCTCGCGCGCGACGCGCGACGGCGGGGCGGGGGACTGCACCTGATGGTCCTGGCGGTCGACCCGCCCACCGCCCTCGCCGGCCAGCGCGCCCGCGGCCGCGGCGTCTCCGTCCGCTCCTTCGCCCGCCACCGCCGCGCGACGACCCGCCTCGTCACCGCCCTCACGGCGGGCGACCACCCGACCGGCACGACCTCGGCGGTCCTCCTCGACCGCGAGTCGGCGGACGCGCTGCGGTCCATCCACTTCGGCTGAGGCCTGCCCGGCACCGCCGGGCTCCCGGTGGGGTCCGCTCGCCGTCGCGGCGGGAGCGGATCCCCAGCCCCGCCCTTTCCCCGTTTCCCGGGGACAAGCCCCCGGCCCCCCCGAACGCCCGAGGGCTCCGCCCCGGGCCCGCCAAGTCCCCGGTTTCGGGAAGGGGCGGGTCCGGGGCACCCCTCCCGCCGCCGCGGCGAGCAGCCACCGCTGACGCGTCCGGCGGTGCCGGACAACCCCGCCCGTGGGGCGCCCCACCCCCTCGAAGCGCGGGCGCAGCCGTTAAGGTGCGGGATGCGTCCGACGAACGGGGTGGAAGACGATGACCTGGCCGGCCAATGAGCTCGAAGCGGTGCTCGCCGCTTCCGTCGGCGTGCCGGACGCCGGTGCGCGCATCGTCGAGGCGCTCGGCCGGAGCAGCGTGTGGGTTCCGCTGCCCAAGGGCGGGGGGCCCGACAGCCCCGACCTCGACCTGCCCGCCCTGGAGCTGGGCGGCGCCGCCTACGTCCCCGTGTTCAGCTCCCAGGAGCAGTTCACGGCCGTCGCCGGCGCGGGGATGTCCTTCGCCGTCGCCCCCGTCGTCGAGTTCGCCCGCGGCCTGCCCCCGCAGGTCGGCATCGTCGTCAACCCCGAGGGCACCGTCACCGTGCCCCTGCCGCCGCCCGCCGTCGCCGGGCTGTGCCGGGCCGGGCGCACGGCCCTGGACGGCGACGCCACCGGCGGTCGCGTACGGCTGTACGAGCCGGACTGGCAGGAGGAGCCGACCGCGTTCCTGGCCGCCGCCGGGCTGGAGTTCGCGGGCACCGGGGCCGTCCGTACCGCCCGCCGTGCCATGGCCGCCGTCGAGGGCGCCGGTCCCGCGCTGTTCGTCGGCGTCGAGCTGGGGCTCCCCGACCCGGGCAGCCGCTCCGCCGCCCTGGACGCCCTGGGCCGCGCGCTGGGCCGGGCGCCCGTGCCCTGGCCCGTACAGCTCGTCTTCCTGGACGTCGCCCAGGAAGACCCCGTGGGCGACTGGATACGGACCCGGATACGACCGTTCTACGACCGTGACCTGTGACAGCTCTCATGCCCGCTCCCGCGGGCTCGTAAGCTGGTAGCAGCAGACGGCCAAGAGAAGAGGCGGACCCAGGTGAGCGCGGGCGCGGAGAGCGGCGTGGAGCAGGTGCTGCGCCAGGTGGCGCCCGGCCGGTACGACACGTACGAGCAGCTGCTGCGGTCCCTCGCCGAGGGCCGGGTGTGGATGCTGCTGTGGCACGGTCAGGCCGGTTCGCCCGACGCCCAGTACGGGAACATGGAGGTCGACGGCCTCGGCTACGCCCCCTGTGTGACCTCCGCCCAGGAGCTCGCCGCCAGCGGCTGGAACCGCGCCCACGAGGTCGTCGCCGGCCGGGCCGTGGCCGCCTCCCTCTACCCCGACCGCTGGGGCCTGTGGCTCAACCCCCACGCCCCCGGCGGCGGCGTCGGCATCCCCTGGCTCGACCTCCGCCGGATCGTCGCCGGCCTGGACCGGCTGCCGGCCGGCCCGCTCCAGCTGAGCGAACCGGCGCTGGACATCCCGCAGTTCTACGCCCTGCTCGGGCAGAACGCCCACCGCACCCCCGTGGTCCGCGCGCTGCGCCGGGCCTGGGTACGGCCCGCCCTGGGCACGCCGTACCTGGCCATCGGCCTCGATCTGTACGACACCTCGCCCGCCGCCGTGGAGGCCGTGCGGCTGATGATGCAGCAGTCGATCGACGCGGTGCCCGACGGCCTGCCGGTGTCGACGGTGTCGATGGCGGACGAGTACGACCCCGTCGCGATGTGGATGCGGGCCAACGGCCGGCCGTTCTTCGCCCGCGAGGGCTACGGGGCCGCCGCCGCGCCGTCCGCGCCCGCCGCGGGCTACGGCTACCCTCCGCCGCAGCGGGGCTGGCAGGCCGGGGCGTACTGACGCCCGCTCACGGTCCACCCGCGTCCGTATTACGGAACCTCCCTTCGCACATCACGTTTGCGCATCCTTTGCGGGTGGGGGCTGGCGGGTGATCGCGGGAGCGATGAAGACTCCCGCCCAACAAGGACTTCGTTCCTGCGTACGACCTGTTCCGCCGTACGACCGCTCTGTGCGCACGTCCCGTACCACCCGCACTTCCGGTGCCTTCCGCACCGTCGTACTCCGGGTACCACCGCACGTCCCGCACTGCCGGCACCACTCGCACTGCCAGCACCTTTCGCACCTCCGCACCTCCCGCACCACTGCACTTCGCGTACCACCGCGATCCACGCGTACCACCGCGATCCGCTCGCACCGTCGCGGGGAGCGCGTCCTCGCACCAGTGATGTGAACCAGCCGCCCCGAGCGCGGCGGGCGTTGGGCCGGTCGCCGCCGGCCGAGAGGGGTCCACCAGACGATGACGGCACCACTGCACGACACGGGACCGGCCGACGCCGGCGCCGCCCCCGTCGCCGACGGCGCTCCGCCGAGGACCATCGAGGGGCGCTCGCCCTGGCGGATCGCCTGGACACGGCTCAAGCGCGACAAGTTCGCCCTGGCGGGCGGGGCCGTCGTCCTGCTGCTCGTCCTCGTGGCGATCCTGGCCCCGGTCATCGTGGGCCTGCTGGGGCATCCCCCGAACGAGTACCACGAGGAGCTGATCGACCCCCTCTCCAGCACCCCCAAGGGTTCCTGGGGCGGCATCGACTCCGACTTCCTCTTCGGCGCCGAGCCCGTCAACGGCCGGGACGTCTTCAGCCGGGTCGTCTACGGGGCCCGGGTCTCGCTGCTCGTGGCCTTCCTCTCGGCCGTCGTGGCGGTCGTGATCGGCACGGTATTCGGCATCGTCGCCGGCTACTTCGGCGGCTGGGTGGACGCGGTCGTCAGCCGGGTCATGGACCTCCTGCTGGCCTTCCCCCAGCTGCTCTTCATCATCGCGCTCGTCTCCGTCGTCCCCAACTCCCTCTGGGGGCTGACCGGTTCGGGGGTGCGGATGGCCGTGCTGATCGCGGTCATCGGGTTCTTCGGCTGGCCCTACGTCGGCCGGATCGTCCGCGGCCAGACGCTCTCGCTCAGAGAGCGGGAGTACGTCGAGGCCGCCCGCAGCCTGGGCGCGGGCCGGCTGTACATCCTCTTCCGGGAGCTGCTGCCCAACCTGGTGGCGCCGATCACCGTGTACGCCACGTTGATGATCCCCACCAACGTCCTGACGGAGGCGGCGCTGAGCTTCCTCGGCGCCGGCGTCAAGCCGCCGACCGCCTCCTGGGGGCAGATGCTCTCCAAGGCCGTCACCACCTACGAGAGCGACCCCATGTTCATGATCATCCCGGGTCTCGCCATCTTCGTCACCGTGCTGGCCTTCAACCTCTTCGGCGACGGCGTGCGGGACGCGCTGGACCCGAAGGGCTCGCGCTGACGCGCGGCCCGACTTCCTTCCTTCGTACCGACCCGCCCCTGTCGAACCGCCAGGAGGCCCCTCCCCGCACCCCCGCCGGCCCCTTCCGGGCGGCGACCGACCACGGAGGTCCGCTACATCGTGACAACCCAACGAACTTCGAGGCGCAGACTGGCCGCCGGGGCGGCGCTCGCGGTCGCGGCCCTGGTGACCACCACCGCCTGCGGCGGTGGCGGCGGCAAGAGCGAAGGCGGCGGCAAGGGCGGCAAGGCGGCGGGCTTCAACGCCGGTGTGAACAAGGTCGCCTCCGCCTCCGACAAGAAGGGCGGGGAGCTGAAGTTCATCGGCACCCAGGACGCCGACTCGTGGGACCCGCAGCGCGGTTACTACGGCTTCATGTGGGACTTCGCCCGCTACTACACCCGGACGCTCGTCAGCCCGAAGCCGGCTCCCGGCCTGGAGAGCGTGAACGTCGTCCCGGACATGGCCACGGACACCGGCCAGCTCTCGGCCGACAAGAAGACCTACACCTTCAAGCTGCGTTCCGGGCTGACGTGGGAGGACGGCCAGCCGGTCACCACGCAGCAGATCAAGTACGGCATCGAGCGCACCTGGGCGACCGACAAGATCTCCGGCGGTCCGCTGTGGCTGATGCAGGTCCTCGACCCCAACAAGGAGTACAAGGGCCCGTACAAGGACGAGAGCAAGGACAAGCTCGGTCTGAAGGCGATCGAGACGCCGGACGAGAAGACGATCGTCTTCCATCTGCCCAAGCCCAACGGCGACTTCCTCCAGATGCTGGCGATCCCCGCCGCGGCCCCGGTCCGCCCGGACAAGGACACCGCCGAGAAGTACGGGTCCCGGCCGTTCTCCAACGGCCCGTACAAATTCGTCTCCTACACTCCGAACAAAGGACTGGAACTGGTCCGCAACGACAAGTGGGACCAGAAGACCGACACGGTCCGCAAGGCGCTCCCGGACAAGATCACGGTCAAGCTCACCACCAACTCCGACGACATGGACAACAAGCTGCTCGCCGGTGAGTACGACCTCGACATCAACGCCACCGGCCTGGGCTCGGCCGGCCGGCAGAAGGCGATGAACTCGTACAAGGCCAACGTCGACAACCCGCAGACCGGCTTCATCCGCTACGCGGCCTTCCCGAAGACCGTCGCGCCGTTCGACAACGAGCACTGCCGCAAGGCCGTCATCTACGCCGCCGACCACACCTCGCTCCAGACCGCGCGCGGCGGCCCGCAGGGCGGCGGTGACATCGCGATCAGCATGCTCCCGCCGGTGGTCAAGGGCTTCGACCCGAACTACGACCCGCTCAATCTGAAGCAGGGCAAGCCCGACGAGGCCAAGGCCAAGGAGGAGCTGAAGGCCTGCGGCAAGCCCGAGGGCTTCAAGACCACGATCGCCGTGCGCAACAACAAGCCGCCGGAGGTCGCGACCGCCGAGTCGATGCAGGCGGCCCTGAAGAAGGTCGGCATCGACGCCCAGATCGACCAGTACGACGGCGCCCAGTCCACCGGCATCATCGGCGCCCCCAAGAACGTCAAGGACAAGAACTACGGAATCATCATCATGGGCTGGGGCGCGGACTTCCTCAGCGGCCAGGGCTTCCTCCAGCCCATCACCGACGGCCGCTTCATCCAGGAGAGCGGCAACCAGAACTACCCCGAGCTCAACGACCCCGAGATCAACAAGCTCTACGACCAGGCCGTCGCGGAGATCGACGTCGAGAAGGCGGGCAAGATCTACCAGGAGGCCAACAAGAAGGTCACCGAGGGCGCCTGGTACCTGCCCTTCGTCTACGACAGGACGATCACCTGGCGCAGCTCCCGGCTGACCAACGCCTACACGTCCGACGCCTACAACGGGCGCTACGACTACGCCTCCCTCGGCGTCGTCAAGTGACAGGCGCCGTCAAGTGACAGACCGCACGCTCCGCCGGCGCACCCGCCGCTAGGCCCGAAGGGCAGGTGAGGGCCGCGCGCGGCGGCCGGTGGACCCCCGGGCGATACGGGGGTCCACCGGCCGCCGCCGGCCGACCGCAGTGTTCGCTTACATCGTCAGGCGGCTGTTCGCCGTCATCGTGATGCTCCTCGTGGTCACCCTGGTGACCTTCGGCATCTTCTTCGCGATCCCCAAGCTCACCGGGGCCGACCCCGCCGCGCTCTACGTCGGCAAGCAGGCGGACCCGGAGACCATCGAGGGCATCCGGCAGAAACTCGGGCTGGCCGACCCGATCCTGGTGCAGTTCTGGCACTTCGTCACCGGCATCTTCGCCGGGCGGGACTACACCGGCGGCGGCACCACCGTCCACTGCGACGTGCCCTGCTTCGGCTACTCCTTCCGTACCGAGCAGGACATCTGGCCGGTGCTCCAGGACCGGGTGCCGGTGACGCTGTCGCTGGCCGCGGGCGCCTGTGTGCTGTGGCTCATCGGCGGCGTGACCACCGGTGTGGTCTCCGCCCTCAAGCGCGGCAGCCTCTGGGACCGCGCGGCCATGACCATCGCCCTGGGCGGCGTCTCGCTCCCCATCTACTTCACCGGCCTGGTCTCGCTCGCGGTCTTCTCCTACGGCCTGGGCTGGGTGGACGGCGACTACGCCGACCTGGCCGACGACCCGGCCGGCTGGTTCAGCGGGCTGATCCTGCCCTGGATCACCCTCGCCTTCCTCTACGCGGCCATGTACGCCCGGCTCACCCGCGCCACCATGCTGGAGATCCTGGGCGAGGACTACATCCGCACCGCCCGCGCCAAGGGGCTGCGGGAACCGGTGGTCATCGGCAAGCACGCCATGCGCTCCACGATGACCCCGATCCTCACCATCCTCGGCATGGACCTCGGCGCCCTCGTCGGCGGCGCGATCCTCACCGAGACCACCTTCAACCTGCCGGGCCTGGGCCAGGCGGCCGTGAAGGCCATCAGCGACCGCGACCTGCCGCTGATCCTCGGCGTGACGCTCATCGCGGCGACCGCCGTCGTCGTCGCCAACCTCGTGGTCGACCTCCTGTACGCCGTGATCGATCCCCGAGTGAGGCTCTCGTGACCACCGCACCCGTGCCCGGCGGCGGCGCCGTCGGCGAGCCCGTCGACGGCACGGCCCGGCCGACCGCCTTCCTGGACGTGCGTGACCTGCGCATCCACTTCCCCACCGACGACGGCCTGGTGAAGTCCGTCGACGGGCTCTCCTTCCAGCTGGAGAAGGGCCGCACCCTCGGCATCGTCGGCGAGTCCGGCTCCGGCAAGTCCGTCACCTCGCTGGGCATCATGGGCCTCCACACCGTCGGCCAGTACGGCCGCGGCAAGGCCCGGATCTCCGGCGAGATCTGGCTGGACGGCAAGGAGCTGATGAGCGCCGACCCCGACGAGGTACGGCGGCTGCGCGGCCGCGAGATGGCGATGATCTTTCAGGACCCGCTGTCGGCCATGCACCCCTACTTCACCGTCGGCGCCCAGATCGTGGAGGCCTACCGGGTCCACCACGCGGTGGACAAGAAGACCGCCCGCAAACGCGCGGTCGAGCTGCTGGACCGGGTCGGCATCCCCCAGCCCGACCGGCGCGTCGACGACTACCCCCACCAGTTCTCCGGCGGGATGCGCCAGCGCGCGATGATCGCGATGGCGCTGGTCAACAACCCCGAGCTGCTGATCGCCGACGAGCCCACCACCGCCCTGGACGTCACCGTGCAGGCCCAGATCCTGGACCTGATCCGCGACCTCCAGAAGGAGTTCGGCTCCGCCGTCGTCATCATCACCCACGACCTGGGCGTGGTCGCCGAGCTCGCCGACGACATCCTGGTGATGTACGGCGGCCGCTGCGTGGAACGCGGCCCGGCCGAACGGGTCTTCCGCACCCCCCAGCACCCCTACACCTGGGGCCTGCTGGGCTCGATGCCCCGGATCGACCGCGACCAGACCGAACGGCTGATCCCGGTCAAGGGCTCCCCGCCCAGCCTGATCAACGTGCCCTCCGGCTGCGCCTTCAACCCGCGCTGCCCCTACGCGGACGTCCCCAAGGGCGGAATCACCCGCACCGAACGGCCCGAACTGCGCCCGGTCCCCGGCGCGGAGGGCGGCCGGCCGCACCACTCCGCCTGCCATCTGGCACCCGAGGAGCGCACCCGCATCTGGACCGAAGAGATCGCGCCCAAGCTTTGAAGGACGAACAGATGACGATTCCCGCGCAGCCGGCGCCCCAGTCCACCGAGCCCCTGCTGAAGGTCGAGGGCCTGGTCAAGCACTTCCCGATCGTCAAGGGCCTGCTGCGCCGCCAGGCGGGCGCGGTGCGGGCCGTGGACGGCCTGTCCTTCGACGTGCGAGCGGGGGAGACCCTGGGCGTGGTGGGCGAGTCCGGCTGCGGCAAGTCGACCATGGGCCGGCTGATCACCCGGCTGCTCGAACCCACCGCCGGGAGGATCGAGTTCGAGGGCAAGGACATCACCCACCTCAACGTGGCGGGGATGCGGCCGATGCGCCGCGACGTCCAGATGATCTTCCAGGACCCGTACTCCTCGCTGAACCCCCGGCACACCGTCGGCACGATCGTCGGGGCGCCGTTCCGGCTCCAGGGCATCGCGCCCGAGGGCGGGGTGAAGCAGGAGGTCCAGCGGCTGCTGGAGCTGGTCGGCCTCAACCCCGAGCACTACAACCGCTATCCGCACGAGTTCTCCGGCGGCCAGCGCCAGCGCATCGGCATCGCGCGGGCGCTGGCGCTCAAGCCCCGGCTGGTCGTCGCCGACGAGCCGGTCTCCGCGCTGGACGTCTCCATCCAGGCCCAGGTGGTCAACCTCCTGGACGACCTCCAGGAGGAGCTCGGGCTGACCTACGTGATCATCGCCCACGACCTGTCGGTCATCCGGCACGTCTCGGACCGGATCGCGGTGATGTACCTCGGCAAGATCGTGGAGCTGGCCGACCGCGCCTCGCTCTACGGGACGCCCATGCACCCCTACACCAAGGCGCTGCTGTCGGCCGTGCCCGTGCCGGACCCGGGGCGGCGTGCCGAGCGGGTGGGGGCACCTCCCGGCGGTAGCGGGGGGAGGATTCGGCTCACGGGCGACGTGCCCTCGCCGATCTCCCCGCCCGCCGGCTGCCGCTTCCACACCCGGTGCTGGAAGGCGACGGAGGTGTGCGGGAGGGACGAGCCGCCGTTGCTGACGCTGCGGACCGGCCACCAGGTGGCCTGCCATCACCCGGAGAACGCGCCGGGGACACCCGAACCGGTGACGGAAGGTGCGGGCGCGGAGTGAGTCTGCCAAGCTGAATTTCATTGATCGTTTCGGCTGTTGATCGATACGAATTGGTAAAGACCTGAGCACGGCGAGGCGGGGGAGTGCAGAGTCGGCGTTTTCGCCGCGCATGCGCTCGTACGTTCGAAGGGACGGCTCATGGCACTCTCCCGCTCGCTCCGGGATCGCTCCATACGCTCGACGGGCCGCCGGGTCCCGGCCCGGCTCCTGGCCCTCGCCACGGCCACCGCCTCCGCCTGGGTGATGGCGGCCGCCCCCATGGCGTCGGCCCGGCCCGACTGGCCCCCGACCGCCGGCACCCCCGGCATCGGCGACACCTACTTCCCCGAACTGGGCAACGGCGGCTTCGACGCCCTCCACTACGACCTGGACGTCGGCTACGCACCGTCCAGCGGTCGCCTGGACGGCAGGACGACCGTCACCGCGCGGGCCACCCAGAGCCTCTCCTCCTTCGACCTGGACCTCCAGCAGCTCACGGTCTCCTCGGTCGAGGTCGACGGCCTCCCCGCCGCCTTCTCCCGGGTGGGCGACGAGATCCGGATCCGCCCGGCGCTCCCGCTGATCAAGGGTCACACCTTCACCACGACCGTCACCTACGGCGGGATACCCCAGCCGCTCAGCGGCCCCATCATCTTCGGCTCGAAGTACGGCTGGATGAAGACCAAGGACGGCGTCTTCGTGGCGTGCGAGCCCAACGCCGCCTCCACCTGGTTCCCCTCCAGCGACCACCCCTCCGACAAGGCCACCTTCGACATCCGCATCCGGGCCCCCAAGGGCCTGACCGCCGTCTCCAACGGCAGACTCCTCGCCACCCGCGACCGGGGCGACACCACGATCACCCACTGGCGGGAGAGCAAGCCGATGGCTCCCTACCTCGCCACCGCCACGATCGGGAAGTTCGACGTGCGCAAGGGCGTCACCCCCGGCGGCACCCCCGTCTACGTCGCCACCAACCCCAGCCTGCCCTCGGACAAGCTCGACTTCTACGGCATCACCTCCGAGGCCACCGACTACTGGTCCAAGCTCTTCGGCCCGTACCCCTTCGAGGAGACGGGCGCCATCGTCGACGACATGCCGCAGGCCGAGTTCTCGCTGGAGGTCCAGACGAAGCCCGTCTACTCCGCCGTGCGCGACGAGGCGACGGTCGTCCACGAGCTGGCCCACCAGTGGTTCGGCGACTCGCTGTCGGTCGAGCGGTGGAAGGACATCTGGCTCAACGAGGGCTTCGCCACCTACGCCGAGTGGCTGTGGGACGAGCACAAGGGCCGCAAGAGCGCCCACCAGTCCTTCCTGGAGGCGTACAAGGCGCACGGTGCCGACGACGCCTTCTGGAAGCTCGACGTGGCCGACCCCAAGCGCGACACGATGTTCTCGCGGTCCGTCTACTACCGGGGCGCGATGACGCTCCAGGTGCTGCGCGAGCGCATCGGCGACAAGGCGTTCTTCAAGCTGCTGCCGCTGTGGACCAAGCTCCACAAGGGCGGCAACGTCCGCACCGCCCAGTTCACCGGCCTGGCCGAGGCGGTCTCCCACCAGGACCTGAGCGACCTCTTCCGGACCTGGCTCTCCACGCCGCAGAAGCCGAAGCTGCCGTAGCCGCCGGGGGCGCGCCGGTCCGCATTCCGGGACGAGTCGGGAGCGCGGTCGCCGGCGCGTAAGAATGTCTGGTGCTCACCGATCTGTTCAGTCCCTCCGTCCAGCACTCGCTCGACCTCGCCGGGATCTTCGTCTTCGCCATGTCGGGCGCCCTGCTCGGCGTCCGCAAGAACTTCGACGTCTTCGGCATGGCGGTGCTGGCGGAGGTCACGGCGCTGGGCGGCGGGCTGTTCCGGGACCTGATCATCGGAGCCGTGCCGCCCGCCGCCTTCACCGACCTGGGGTACTTCCTCACCCCGCTGGTCGCCACCGCGATCGTCTTCTTCCTCCACCCGGAGGTGGAGCGGATCACCAAGGCGGTGAACGTCTTCGACGCCGCCGGGCTCGGGCTGTTCTGCGTCGCGGGCACGGTCAAGGCCTACGGCCACGGACTCGGCCTGACCTTCGCCGCCACCCTCGGCCTGGCCACGGCGGTCGGCGGCGGTGTGTTGCGCGACGTCCTGGCCCACGAGGTCCCCTCGCTGCTGCGCTGGGACCGCGACCTGTACGCCGTGCCCGCCATGGTCGGCTCCACCATGGCCGCGCTGCTCATCCGCTACGACGCGCTCAACGTCTCCACCAGCATGCTGTCCGCCGCCGTCGCGTTCATCCTGCGGCTGCTCGCGATGCGCTACCACTGGCGCGCCCCGCGCGCCTGGCACCGGCGCAGCGCGGCGGTCGAGGACCCCACCCAGGGGTAAACAGCGAGGCGTGAACCGTCGGACGTAACGTTTTCCCATTAGCGTTTCCCGCATGGCTCCGGCAACCATCGGCGACAGTGAGTTCGACCGGGACACCGCCATCTCGGCCAACGGTCCGGGCGGCGGCTACGACGTCCACCTCCACCCGGGCTGGACCGTCTTCGGCCCCCTCAACGGCGGCTACCTCCTCGCCCTGCTCGCCCGCGCCCTGCGCGACACCCTGTCCCACCCCGACCCGTTCACGGTCACCGCCCACTATCTGAGCGCCTCACGGCCCGGCCCCGCCGTCATCCGCGCCGAGCCGCTGCGGACGGGCCGCTCGCTCTCCACCGGCCAGGCCCGCCTCCTCCAGCGCGCCGAGGACGGCACCGAGACCGAGCGCGTCCGCGTCCTGGCCGCCTACGGGGACCTGGCCGCCCTCCCCGACGACGTCCGCACCATCGCGACGCCCCCGCCCCTGCCGCCGTACGAGCAGTGCCGCGGCCTCCTCGACCTCGGACCCGCCCCGGCGGTGCCCATCCCCGAACTGGTCCACCGCCTCGACTACCGCCTCGACCCGGCCACCATGGGCTGGATGACCGGCCGGCCGAGCGGCCGGGGCGAGATCCGCGCCTGGTACGGCCTCGCGGACGGCCGCGCCCCCGACCCGCTCTCACTGCTGCTGGCCGTCGACTCGCTGCCGCCCACCGCCTTCGAGTACGGCGTCACCGGAGTGGTGCCGACCGTCGAGCTGACCGCCCACATCCGCACGCGCCCCGCCCCCGGCCCGCTGCGGATCGTCAAGACCAGCCGCAATCTCGCGGGCGGCTACATGGAGGAGGACGCGGAGGTCTGGGACAGCCGGGACCGGCTCGTCGCCCAGTCGCGCCAGCTGGCCCGTCCGTCGCTCTGAGCACCCGTCACCGCCTGCTCACACCTCCCGGCCCAGCCACGCCGCCAGCCGCGCGTAGGCGTCCGCGCCCTCGGGGGCCTGACGCACCGGCCCGAACGGCACGGGAGCGCCGCGCCGCTCCGCCGGGAGCACCCGGCGCGCCCACTCCAGGGCGTACTCGGCGAGCTCCTGGTCCAGCGGCAGCGGGTGGCCGAGGGCGGCGGACAGGTCCCAGGCATGGCCGACCGCCTCCAGCACGCAGCCCGAGGAGAGGTACGCCCGGCCCGGCAGCTCGCCCCACGGCACGGACACCGGCGCGTCCAGCTTCGCGTCGTCGGCCCACACCTCGTCGAAGCGCGCGCGGGCCTCGCCGTACGCCCGGAGCCAGCCGTCGTCCGCCACGTCCTCGGCGGCCTCCAGCGTCACGTCCGCGCCGGTACGGCCGAGCTCGGCGGCGGCGCGCACACCGCCCACGAGGTGCGCCAGCAGACCGCGCACGTCGAACCCGTCGCAGGGCGTGGGGTCGCCGAGCGCCTCGGGCTTCACCCGGGCCGTCAGGGCCGCGACCTGGTCGGTGGCACGGGCGTGGAGGGGGCGGGGGTCGAGGTCCATGGGTCGCTCCTTGCGGACGGGGTGATCGGTCGAACAGGAGCACCCTCCCGTCATAACCTGACACCCGCCGTCAAGTTTTCCTCGCCTCCTGCGAGATTCTTGATCACGTGAAATCCGACCGGCTGCTGTCGATACTCCTGCTGCTCCAGAACCGGGACCGGGTGCCCGCCGCCGAGCTCGCCCGGCGCCTGGAGGTGTCCGTCCGCACCATCTACCGCGACGTCGAATCCCTCTCCGCCGCCGGTGTGCCCGTCTACGCCGAACGCGGCCGCCACGGCGGCATCGCCCTGCTCCCCGGCTACCGCACCGACGTCACCGGCCTCACCGCCGACGAGGCCCGCGCCCTGTTCGTCCTGGCCGGCCCGAGCGCCCACGCCGACCTCGGCCTCGACGGCGCCCTGGGCTCCGCCCTGCGCAAGGTCATGGCCGCCCTGCCCGCCCCCCACCGCCCCGCCGCCGAGGCCATCAGCCGCCGTATCCACATCGACCCCGTCCGCTGGGCGGCCCCCACCCACGCCGTCGACCTCGGCGACCTGCGCACCGCCGTCTTCACCGACCTCCGGCTGCGCCTGCGCTACCGCCACGGCGGCACGGCCGAACCGAGCACGTACACCGTCGACCCCTACGGCCTCGTCGCCAAGGCCGGCGTCTGGTACCTCGTCGCCGACCACCGCGGCCGCCCCCGCCTCTACCGCGCCGACCGGGTGCTGAGGGCGACCCTCACCGACGAGCCGGTACGCCGGCGGGCCGGCCAGGAGCTGACGGACGTCTGGGAGGAGCTGCGCCGCGAGGTCGAGGGCCGGCCCGCGGAGCTCCTGGTGACGGCCCGGGTGCGCCGCTCCCGCCTCGCCACGCTCCTGCGCCTCCGCGGCCGGCAGCTCACCGGGCCCCCGTCCGAGGGCGACCCCGCGACCGTGGAATTCGCCTTCACCGGCCCGGAGGACGTGCGATCCCTGCTGGCCTACGGCCCGGACCTGGAGGTGGTCTCGCCGGAGTCGGCGCGGCGGGAGCTGGCGGCGGCCGCCCGGGCCGTGGTGGAGCTGTACGACCCGGTACGACCCGGCGCATAATCGGATGCCGCCTCCGGGGCCGGAACGCCCCGCCACGGTCCCGGACCGGGCCTCGTAGAATCGTGCGCACCATGGCCTACCTCGACCACGCCGCCACCACCCCGATGCTCCCGGAGGCGGTGACGGCGATGACCGCCCAGCTGCCCCTCGCCGGCAACGCGTCCTCGCTGCACGCCGCGGGCCGCCGCGCCCGCCGCACGGTCGAGGAAGCGCGCGAATCGCTCGCCGCCTCGCTCGGCGCGCGCCCCAGCGAAGTGGTCTTCACCGCGGGCGGCACCGAAGCCGACAACCTCGCCGTCAAGGGCCTCTTCTGGGCACGCCGCGCCGCCGACCCGGCCCGTACGCGCGTCCTGGCCAGCCCCGTCGAGCACCACGCGGTGCTCGACGCGGTCCACTGGCTCGCCGAGCACGAGGGCGCGACGGTCGAATACCTGCCGGTCGACTCCTACGGCCGGGTCCACGCCGACGCCCTCCGCGAGGCCATCGCCCGGAACCCCGACGACGTGGCCCTCGCCACGGTGATGTGGGCCAACAACGAGATCGGCACGGTGATGCCGGTCCGCGAACTGGCCGACGCGGCTTCGGAATTCAACGTTCCGCTGCATGCCGACGCCGTACAGGCCGTCGGCCAGCTCGACGTGGACTTCGCCGCCTCCGGGCTCGCCGCGATGACCATCAGCGGCCACAAGATCGGCGGCCCGTACGGGATCGGCGCCCTGCTGCTGGGCCGCCGGTACGCGCCCGTACCGCTGCTGCACGGCGGCGGCCAGGAGCGGCACGTGCGCTCCGGAACCCTCGACGTCCCGGCGATCGCCGCCTTCGCGGTGGCGGGCCGGCTGGCCGCCGAGCGGCGCGCGGACTTCGCCCGGGAGATCGGGGCGCTGCGGGACGAGCTGATCGAGGGCGTCCGGGCGGCCGTCCCCGACGCGGTCCTCGGCGGCGACCCCGACCCGGCGGGCCGGCTGCCCGCCAACGCCCACTTCTCCTTCCCGGGCTGCGAGGGCGACTCCCTGCTCCTTCTCCTCGACGCTCAGGGCATCGAATGCTCGACCGGCTCCGCCTGCACGGCCGGCGTCGCCCAGCCCAGCCACGTCGTCCTGGCCACGGGAACGGACCCCGCCCTGGCCCGCGGCACCCTCCGCTTCTCCCTGGGCCACACGTCGACGCGCGAGGACGTCACGGCGGTCGTCGAGGCGATCGGCCCGGTGGTGGAACGGGCGCGGTCGGCGGGGCTGAGCTAGGGGGGCTGAATCCAGCCCGTCCGGCGCTTGAGGACCGGGGGTCCGGGGGCGGAGCCCCCGAAAGCCCGGCCACCCGCCCGGTTGGGCACCCCGTACCCTGGGAGGGCTATGACTGACTTCCCGGGTGCCCCAGACCTCAGCGCCCCCCGCAAGGGGCTCCGCGTGCTCGCCGCCATGTCCGGCGGCGTCGACTCCGCCGTCGCCGCGGCCCGCGCCGTCGAAGCCGGCCACGACGTGACCGGTGTGCACCTCGCGCTCTCCGCGAACCCGCAGTCCTTCCGCACCGGCGCGCGCGGCTGCTGCACCATCGAGGACTCCCGCGACGCCCGCCGCGCCGCCGACGTGATCGGCATCCCCTTCTACTGCTGGGATCTGGCCGAGCGCTTCCGCGAGGACGTCGTCGAGGACTTCGTCGCCGAGTACGAGGCCGGGCGCACGCCCAACCCCTGCCTGCGCTGCAACGAGAAGATCAAGTTCGCCGCGCTGCTGGACAAGGCCCTCGCGCTGGGCTTCGACGCCGTCTGCACCGGCCACTACGCCACGGTCGTGCTCAACGGGGACGGCACCCGCGAGCTCCACCGCGCCAGCGACATGGCCAAGGACCAGTCCTACGTCCTGGGCGTCCTGGACGAGCGCCAGCTCGCCCACGCGATGTTCCCGCTGGGCGACACGATCACCACCAAGGACGAGATCCGCGCCGAGGCGGAGCGCCGGGGCCTGGCCGTGGCGAAGAAGCCCGACAGCCACGACATCTGCTTCATCGCCGACGGCGACACCCAGGGCTTCCTGGCGAAGCGGCTGGGCCGGGCCGAGGGCGACATCGTCGACGAGGCCGGCAACACGATCGGCTCCCACGAGGGCGCCTACGGCTTCACCATCGGCCAGCGCAAGGGCCTGCGGATAGGCCGCCCGGCCCCGGACGGCAAGCCGCGCTACGTCCTGGACATCTCCCCGGTGAACAACACCGTGACGGTGGGCCCGGTGGAGGCCCTGGACGTCTCGGCCCTCACCGCCATCAAGCCCCGCTGGTGCGGCGTCGCCCCGGCCGGACCCGGTACGTACACGGCCCAGCTGCGCGCCCACGGCGGCGAGACCGAGGTGACGGCCGAGCTCGTCGGCGACGAGCTCCGCGTCCGCTTCACCGAGCCGGTCCGCGGCGTGGCCCCCGGCCAGGCGATCGTCCTCTACGACGACACGCGCGTCGTCGGCTCGGCGACGATCGCGACGACGGAGCGGGCGCACGCGGGAGCGGCGGGCTGAGCACCGCCCCCGCGCGCTCCCGCGCGGGGGATCAGCGCTCGATCGTCCGCGTCACGTTGGTGACCTCGCACCTGCCGCCGCTGCTCGGCGAGCCCGCCTTCGGCACGTACGGGGTGGAGACGTCGAGCGTGCTGGTCTTGCCCGGCATCACGTACGGGATGGACGGGAAGCGCGTGGTGATCTTGCCCTCCGGGTCGGTGAACTTCACGGTCAGGCGGTAGGTGTACTTGAGGGTCGCGCTGCCGTTGGTGGCGCTGAGCTTCGCCGTGATGCCGAGGCGGTCGGTGTAGGCGCAGTCCATGATCTTGATGTCGCGCATGGCGTCGTCGCCGCTGCCGCCCCGGCCGCTGCCGGCTGCGCCGAGCACGGACGAGCCGCCGGAGGACGAGGAGTCGCCGGCGCCACCACCGGTGGTCGTGCCACCGGTGGTGGTACCGCCGCTTGTCGTCCCGCCGCCGCTGAAACCGCCGCCGGTCGACGTGCCGCCGCTCGTGCCCCCGCTCGTGCTGGAGCCGCTGCTGTGGTGGCTGGATCCGCCGCCGCAGCTCGCGCCGTGGTGGCCCCGGGCGCCCGTGAGGGCGACGACGACGATTCCGAAGACGGCCGTCGCGCGGACATGACGAAGCTTCATGCTGGAACTCCCCCGATGAAGTGACGAGATGTGCTGATCATTGACAAGCGCACGTCACGCTAACGGGGTGTTTACACATGGCCAAATCCCAACAGGTCACCGGCTGTTTCTGTGACACGACCGCGACAGAACGGCTTCCGGAAGAGGGACGGGCGGGATATTTTCAGCCGGTTCCGCGCACGACCTTGGCGATCTCGCACTTCGCGCCCTTCGTGGGGGCTCCCGCCTTCGGGCTGTAGGGGGCGGTGATGTCGTGGTTGTCCGTGCGACCGGGGCGGACGAACAGGAGCGAGAAGTCCTGGGATTCGAGCGCGGAGCCGTCCGGGGCCGTGAACTTCACGGTGACGGTGTAGCTGTAAGTGGCCGTCGCGCTGGGGTTCATGGCGCTCAGCTTGGCCGAGATGCCCTGCTTTTCGACGTATGCGCAGTCGGAGATGGTGACGTCCTTCGTGCCGTCACCGGAGCCGTCGGTGGTGGCCGCGGCGGCGGCCGCGGAGCCCGAGCCGGAGGAGCCGCTCTTCCCGCTCGAGTCGCTGCCGCAGCCGCTCGCTCCGGTCAGGGCGATGATCACGAATCCGGATATGGCGGCGGTGCGGGACATGCGAATCTTCACTATGACTGCTTTCAGTGAAATGACGGAAAACGGCGCGGGGATTACGCCGCCGGTGAGTCCGCGTCACGCTAGGCATGCCATTACCGCTTTTGCGATACCGCCGGTAACACTGTGATCGGTTCGCGACCCATAAGATTCCGAATCCATATAGGAGACATAGGAAATCAGCCCGTAGCGTCCGGCTCGCCCGAAGACGGCACACAAAGGGACAGACGCGGCCTTACGGGGCCGGTGTCCGCCCCCGGCGCGGTGGGGCAAGCTGGGGGCATGGCAACACATGTGATCACCGGCTCCGGATCGGGCATCGGCGAGGCGGTCGCCCGGCGGCTCCACGAACGCGGCGACGAACTCTGGCTCGTCGCGCGTGACGCGGGCCGGGCCAAGGAGCTCGCCGCGCGCTTCCCCGGCGCCCACACCCTCGTCGCCGACCTCGGCAACCCCGACCGGCTCTCCTGGGCGCTCGGCCACCAGACCCTGCCCGAACGCGTCGACTCCCTGCTGCACATCGCGGGCGTCGCCGACCTCGGGGACATCGGCGAGCTGACCCCCAAGACCTGGAACCGGACGCTCGCCGTCAACCTCGTCGCGCCCGCCGAGCTGACGCGGCTGCTGCTGCCGCAGCTCCGCGTCTCGCAGGGGCACGTCGTCTTCGTCAACTCCGGCGCCGGGCTGCGCGCGAACCCCGGCTGGGGCGCGTACGCGGCCAGCAAGCACGGCCTGAAGGCGCTCGCGGACTCCCTGCGGGCCGAGGAGCACACCCACGGCGTCCGCGTCACCAGCGTCTACCCGGGCCGCGTGGCCACCGCCATGCAGGTGAAGGTGCACCAGCAGGAGGGCAAGGAGTACGAGGCGGGCAAGTGGATCAGCCCGGAGTCGGTCACGGCGACGATCCTGCTCGCCCTGGACCTCCCGCGCGACGCGGAGGTCAACGACCTGTCGGTCCGCCCGGGGTACTCGGGCGGCTGAGGACCGGTCCCATCGGGGCGGCCCCTTTCTCGTACCCTTCCTGAGTGAGCGAGAAGAGCAACGTCAGGAGCTGGGGCGCGGGGGCTGCCACCGGCGTCGGTTCGATGCCCGGGGGAGACGCGCGCGAGGCCGCGAAGACCGTCACCGGGTCGCTGGAAACGCTGCCGTACCTCCCGGAGCTGCCCGCGCGCGGGCCCGGGGCGGACATGATCGGCCGCACCGCCGGGATGCTGGTCGAGGTCTTCGCCCATCTGGAGCCCAGCGGCTGGCGCGTCGCCGACCGGCCCGGCCGCGACACCCGCCGCGCGCGCTCCTGGCTCGGCGAGGACCTGGACGCGCTAGAGGAGTTCACCCAGGGCCACGAGGACGCCCTCAAGGTCTCCGCCGTCGGCCCCTGGACCCTCGCCGCCTCCCTCCAGCTGCGCGGCGGCGAGGCCGCCCTCGCCGACCCCGGCGCCTGCCGCGACCTCACCGGCTCCCTGGCCGAGGGCCTGCGCAACCACCTCGCCGAGGTACGCCGCCGGGTGCCCGGCGCCCGGCTCGTGCTCCAGCTGGACGAGCCCTCCCTGCCCGCCGTGCTGCGCGGACACATCCGCACGGCCAGCGGCTACCGCACCCACCGGGCCGTCGACCGGGCCGTCGTCGAGGGGGCGCTGCGGGACATGGCGGCGGTCGCGACGGAGGCCGGCGCCGAGCTCGTCGTCCACTCGTGCGCCCCCGGCGTGCCGTTCGCGCTGCTGCGCCGCGCCGGAGTCACCGGCGTCTCGTTCGATTTCTCGCTCCTCACCGAGCGTGAGGACGATGCGATCGGTGAGGTGGTGGAAGCGGGCACGACCCTCTTCACGGGCGTGGTGCCCGGCGTGGACGGCCCATTGTCCGACCCTGCCGGTAGCGTCATGGGTGTCAGGACGCTGTGGCGCAGGCTGGGGCTGGCACCGGGCACTCTTTCGGAGTCCGTGGTCGTCACCCCGTCGTGCGGGCTCGCGGGCGCTTCGCCCATGTATGCCCGGGCGGCCCTCGCCCACTGCGTCCGGGCGGCGAAATCACTCGCGGACAACCCTGAGTGACGGCGCTCATGGATCAACGGGAGGACGAGACGGTGGCTGTCGAACGGCGAGGCGAAGAGCTCGAGAAGCTCGCGGCGCAGGCGGCGGTGCCCGCCGAGGCGCGGGAGAAGCACGCCCTGCTGGCCGAGCAGGTCGAGGAGCACCGCTTCCGGTATTACGTGAAGGACGCCCCCGTCGTCAGCGACGCCGAGTTCGACAAGCTGCTGCGGTCGCTGGAGGCCCTGGAGGAGGAGCATCCGCCGCTGCGCACCCCGGACTCGCCCACCCAGAAGGTCGCCGGGGCGTACGAGACGGAGTTCACCGCCGTCGAGCACCGCGAGCGCATGCTCTCCCTCGACAACGCCTTCGACGACGAGGAACTGGCCGCCTGGGCCGAGCGCATCGCCAAGGACCTCGGCGAGGGCTCCGGCCACCACTTCCTCTGCGAGCTCAAGGTCGACGGCCTCGCCGTCAACCTCACCTACGAGCACGGCCGTCTCACCCGCGCCGCCACCCGCGGCGACGGCCGCACCGGCGAGGACATCACACCGAACGTCCGCACCATCACCGAGGTCCCCGACCGGCTCAAGGGCGACCGGATCCCCGCCCTCGTCGAGGTGCGCGGCGAGGTCTACTTCCCGATGGAGAAGTTCGAGGAGCTCAACGCCCGCCTGGTGGAGGCGGGCAAGGCCCCCTTCGCCAACCCGCGTAACGCGGCGGCCGGTTCGCTGCGCCAGAAGGACCCGCGCGTCACCGCCACCCGCCCGCTGCACATGGTGGTGCACGGCGTCGGCGCCCGCGAGGGCTTCGACATCGACTGCCAGTCGCACGCCTATGAGCTGCTGCGGGAGTGGGGCCTGCCCACCGCCGCGCACGCCGAGGTCTTCGGCTCGCTCGACGAGGTGCGGAAGTTCATCGCGCACTACGGGCAGCCCAAGGTCCGCCACTCCATGGAGCACGAGATCGACGGCGTCGTCGTCAAGCTCGACGAGATCCCCCTCCAGGGCCGGCTGGGCTCCACCGCGCGCGCCCCGCGCTGGGCCATCGCCTGGAAGTACCCGCCGGAGGAGGTCAACACCAAGCTCCTCGACATCCGCGTCGGCGTCGGCCGCACCGGCCGGGTGACCCCGCAGGCTGTCTTCGAGCCCGTCACCGTGGCCGGCTCCGAGGTCGAGTTCGCGACCCTCCACAACCAGGAGGTCGTCAAGGCCAAGGGCGTCCTCATCGGCGACACCGTCGTCATCCGCAAGGCCGGCGATGTGATCCCCGAGGTCCTCGGCCCCGTCGTGGACCTGCGCGACGGCACCGAACGGGAGTTCGTGATGCCCGCCGAGTGCCCGGAGTGCGGCACCGGGCTGCGCCCGATGAAGGAGGGCGACATCGACCTCCGGTGCCCCAACGCCCGCTCCTGCCCGGGCCAGATCCGCGAGCGGCTGTACTACCTCGTAGGCCGCGAGTGCCTCGACATCGAGAACTTCGGCTACGTGGCCGCCTCGGCCCTCACCCAGCCCCTGGAGCCCGCCACCCCGCCCATGCTCAACGAGGGCGACCTCTTCGATCTGACGATCGAGGAACTGCTGCCCATCAAGTCGTATGTGCGGGATCAGGACAGCGGTCTGCCCAAGATCGACCCCAAGACGGGCCAGGAGAAGGTCGTCACCTTCTTCGCCAACCAGAAGGGCGAGCCGAAGAAGAACGCCCTGGCCATGCTGGAGAACATCCAGGCGGCCAAGCAGCGCCCGCTGGCCCGGGTCGTCAACGGCCTGTCCATCCGCCATGTGGGCCCCGTCGCCGCGACGGCGCTGGCCCGCGAGTTCCGCTCCGTCGACCGGATCGCCGAGGCCACGGAGGAGGAGCTCGCCGCCGTCGACGGCGTCTCGGACACCATCGCCACCGCCGTCCGGGAGTGGTTCGCCGAGGACTGGCACCGCGAGATCATCGAGAAGTGGCGGACCGCCGGGGTCCGGATGGAGGAGGAGGCCGGCGAGGCGGAAGGCCCACGTCCGCTCGCCGGGCTGACCGTCGTCGTCACCGGCACCCTCACGGGCTTCACCCGGGACGCCGCCAAGGAGGCCCTCCAGAGCCGGGGCGCGAAGGTGACCGGGTCGGTATCGAAGAAGACGGACTTCGTGGTCGTCGGTGACAACCCTGGTTCGAAATACGACAAGGCGATGCAGCTGAAGGTCCCGGTCCTCGAAGAGGACGGTTTCACCGTCCTGCTGGAGGAAGGCCCCGAGGCGGCGCGCGAGGCGGCCGTGCCCCAGGAGGCCACCCCAGCGGAGTAATGCCCGCATAGGCAGTGGGCATTACCCCTACAGCGCATACCAGATGGCTACAGAACGCCGGATCGCATTCGGGCAACCGCTGCCGATCGCTGCCCGCCGTAGCCTTCTGCGGCCTACTGTTGAGATGTGCGCCTGCCGTGGCGCGGGCACCGCCGGCTGTGAGAGGGACGGGCATGAAACCCACCACCGACAGCGCCGAACCGGCATCGCGGCCGCGGCGGCTCTCCCCGCCCGGCCTGCCGACGGTCTGCGTGGCCCTGGCCGCGCTCGGGCTCACCGTCGGCGTACTGCGGGCCGTCGCCTCGGGCCGGGCCCTCTTCCCGGGCCAGACCGTCGGCTGGTCGCTCGCGACCCTCACCGCGCTCATCGTCGCCCATCTCGTCGCCCTCGGCCGGGACCGCTGGTGGGGCGGCACCGGATCCGGTGCCGCCCTCACCCTGGCCGTACTGCTCCTCTACGGCTGGCTCCCGGCCGTACTGATCAGCATCGCGGTCGTCACCCTGGTGGCCACCGCCCGCCGCCACCGATGGCGGCAGGCCTTACTCCACGGCGCGGTCGACATCCTCGGCATCGCGGCCGCCGGGCTGGGCCTCGCCGCCTGCGGGATCACCGCCGGCGTCGAGAGCCCCTGGCTGCCCGACACCTGGCGGCTCTCCGACGCCCCCAGGATCGCCCTCGCCGCCTTCCTCTACCTCGCCGTCACCCGCGCGCTGCTCTGGTGGTCCATGGCCCCGCGCGCCGCGCTGACCAGCATCGCCCGCACCGCCCTGATGCGGCAGGCCCTCGTCGGCATCGCCCTGCTCGGCATCGCCCCGCTGATCGCGGTCGTCGCCGACCACTCGCCCGTCCTCCTGCCCCTCTTCGCGGTCCCCCTCATCGCCCTCGACTCCACCCTCTGGATCGCCCGCGCCCGCGCCGAGGAACAACTGCGCGACCCCCTCACCGGCCTGCCCAACCGTCAGTGGCTGCTGGAACGCACCTGGAGCGCCCTGGACGAGGCCGAACGGGCCGGGGCCCGCGCCGCACTCGTCCTGATCGACCTCGATCGCTTCCGGTCGGTCAATGACACCCTCGGCCATCTCGCCGGCGACCGGCTGCTCCTCCAGATCGCCGAACGGCTCCGGCTCGCCCTGCCCCGGGACGCGGAGGCCGCCCGCCTCGGCGGCGACGAGTTCGCCGTGCTGCTGCCCACCGCCGACTCCCTCACCAGCGCCCAGCGGGTCGCCCGTACGCTCGTCGCTGACCTCGGCTCCCCCCTCGACCTGGACGGGCTCACCCTCGTCCTGGAGGCCAGCGCCGGCGTCGCCGTCTACCCCGACCACGCCCTGGACGCGGAGGGGCTGCTCCGCCGGGCCGACGTGGCGATGTACCAGGCAAAGCGCGACCGCAGCGGCGTCGAGGTCTACGAGGCCCGCCGCGACGGCAACACCCCCGACCGCCTCGGCCTCCTCGGCGACCTGCGCCGCGCGCTGGACGCCGGCGAGGTCGAGCTCCACTACCAGCCCAAGGTCGGCTTCGACGGCCATGTCGAGGGCCTGGAGGCCCTGGTCCGCTGGGTCCACCCGGAGCGGGGCCGGGTCTCCCCGGACGAGTTCATCGCGATCGCGGAATCGTCGGGCCTGATGCCCCGGCTCACGGAGTACGTCCTGGAGACCGCCCTCGGCCAGGTCGCGAAGTGGCGGGCCATGGGGCTGGAGGTCCCCGTCGCGGTCAACGTCTCCCCGCGCGACGTCCACACCCCGGGCTTCGCGGGCTCCGTCGCCGCCCGCCTCGCCCGGCACGGCGTGCCCCCCGGAGCGCTCCAGCTGGAGATAACGGAGCACGTGCTGCTGGAGGACCCGCAGCGCGCGGCCGACACGCTGGCCGGGCTCACCGGCCACGGCGTGAAGATGTCCCTCGACGACTTCGGCACGGGCTACTCCTCCCTCGTCCACCTGCGGCGCCTCCCGGTCAGCGAGCTGAAGATCGACCGTTCCTTCGGCGCCCGGCTCGCCATCGACAACGAGGACGCCGAGATCGTCCGCTGCACGCTCGACCTCGCCCATTCGCTGGGCCTCCTCGTCGTCGCCGAGGGCGTCGAGGACGACGAGACCTGGGAACGGCTGCGCGACCTCGGCTGCGACGCGGTCCAGGGCTGGCTCGTCGCGGCGGCGATGCCGCCGGACGAGACCACGGCCTGGCTCCGCCTCCGCGAATCCGGCGTCCGCCGCGAGGAGCCACTGACCACGGCCCCGACGCCGTCCCCGTCCCCGACACCGACGCCGGCACCGGCGGAGGAGGACGCGGTGACCTGACGGGCGGGGTGCCCCCGGCTTCCGGCCGGCCCGGCCCCCGCCGGGCTCCCCGGCGGGGGCACCCCGCCGTCGCGGCGGGAAGGAACCCCAGCCCCGCCCCTTCACCGTTTCACCGTTTCCCGGGGGCAAGCCCCCGGAGCCGCTCGCCCTCCTGGGGGCCGGGGCGGCAGCCCCGGGAAACGGTGAAAGGGCGGGACCGGGGCCCCACACCCGCCGCGACGGCGACCAGCCACCACGTACCGATCCGGCGGTGCCGAACCGCCCAGCGCCACCCGAAAGCACGACCCGGCCCAGCGCCAAGCGAAACCGTTTCGCGGGCACACTCCCCCGCGCCATAGGATTGGGGCGAAAACCACACGCCCGATAACCACCCTTGAGGATCGCTGCATGCCTGGCATCACGCGCGAGGAGGTCGCCCACCTCGCCCGGCTGTCGCGTCTGGAGCTGAAGGACGAAGAGCTCGACCACTTCGCCGAACAGCTCGACGTGATCATTGGCGCGGTCGCCCGCGTTTCCGATGTGGCCGACGAGGACGTACCGCCGACCTCCCACCCGCTGCCCCTGACCAACGTCATGCGTGCGGACGAAGTCCGCCCGTCGCTGACCCCCCAGGAGGCGCTCTCCGGCGCCCCCGCCCAGGAGCAGCAGCGTTTCAAGGTGCCGCAGATCCTGGGGGAGGACTGACCACGATGGCAGACCTGATCAAGCTCACCGCGGCCGAGATCGCCGAGAAGATCGCCTCTGGCGAGCTCACGGCCGTCGAGGTCACCGAGGCCCACCTGGCCCGTATCGAGGCCGTCGACGAGAAGGTGCACGCCTTCCTCCACGTCGACCGCGAGGGCGCGCTCGCCCAGGCCCGTGAGGTGGACGCCAAACGCGAGCGCGGCGAGAAGCTCGGCCCGCTGGCCGGCGTCCCGCTGGCGCTGAAGGACATCTTCACCACCAAGGGCGTCCCCACCACCGTCGGCTCCAAGATCCTCGAAGGCTGGATCCCGCCGTACGACGCGACGCTCACCAAGCGTCTGAAGGACGCCGACGTCGTCATCCTCGGCAAGACCAACATGGACGAGTTCGCCATGGGGTCCTCCACCGAGAACAGCGCCTACGGCCCCACCGGCAACCCCTGGGACCTCACCAAGATCCCCGGCGGCTCCGGCGGCGGCTCCTCCGCCGCCCTCGCGGCCTTCCAGGCGCCCCTCGCCATCGGCACGGACACCGGCGGCTCCATCCGCCAGCCCGCGTCCGTCACCGGCACCGTCGGCGTCAAGCCCACCTACGGCGCGGTCTCCCGCTACGGCATGGTGGCGTTCTCCTCCTCCCTCGACCAGGGCGGCCCCTGCGCCCGTACGGTCCTGGACGCGGCCCTGCTGCACGAGGTGATCGCCGGCCACGACCCGCTCGACTCCACCTCCATCGACGCCCCGGTCCCGCCGGTCGTCGAGGCGGCGCGGAGCGGCTCCGTCGCCGGTATGCGCGTCGGTGTCGTCAAGCAGTTCCGCGGCGAGGGCTACCAGGCCGGTGTGCTCCAGCGCTTCGACGAGTCCGTCGAGCTCCTCAAGGAGCTGGGCGCCGAGATCGTCGAGCTGGACTGCCCGTCCTTCGACCTCGCGCTGGCCGCGTACTACCTGATCGCGCCGTCCGAGTGCTCCTCCAACCTGGCCCGCTTCGACGCCATGCGCTACGGCCTGCGGGTCGGCGACGACGGCACGAAGTCGGCCGAGGAGGTCACCGCCCTCACCCGTGAGGCCGGCTTCGGCCCCGAGGTCAAGCGCCGCGTGATGCTCGGCACCTACGCGCTCAGCTCCGGCTACTACGACGCGTACTACGGCTCCGCGCAGAAGGTCCGTACGCTCATCACGCGCGACTTCGAAGCGGCGTTCGAGCAGGTCGACGTGATCGTCTCGCCGACCACGCCCACCACCGCCTTCGCGATCGGCGAGCGCGTCGACGACCCGATGGCGATGTACCTCGCCGACCTGTGCACCATCCCGACCAACCTGGCGGGCAACGCGGCCATGTCGCTGCCCTGCGGCCTCGCCCCCGAGGACGGCATGCCGGTCGGTCTCCAGATCATCGCTCCCGCCATGAAGGACGACCGGCTCTACAAGGTCGGTGCCGCGGTCGAGGCCGCGTTCACCGAGCGCTGGGGCCACCCGCTGCTGGAGGAGGCACCGTCGCTGTGAGCATCGAACAGAGCAAGTCGGGCGCGCTGAAGAAGGCCAAGGGCTTCAAGAAGTCCAAGGCCGGCACGTATCTGTCCATCGGCACCACGCTGTTCGGCGCCATCAGCGTCGCCAAGCAGGCCAAGAAGGCGCGCGGCGAGCAGGACACCCTCCAGCTCGTCGACGCGGTGGTCTCCGCCGCCGCCATCGTCACCGGCGTCGCCCTGCTCGTCCGCGAGCTGCGCCGTATGTCCAGCGACGACGTCCTCGCGGGCTGAGCAGGGACTGAGAGGTTAGTTTTCCGTGACCGTCACTGAACTGGTGTCGTACGACGAGGCGCTTGCCACCTACGAGCCCGTCATGGGTCTCGAGGTGCACGTCGAGCTCGGCACCAAGACCAAGATGTTCTGTGGGTGCGCCACCGAGCTGGGCGCCGAGCCCAACTCGCAGACGTGCCCCACCTGCCTCGGCCTGCCCGGCTCCCTCCCGGTCGTCAACGGCATCGCCGTCGAGTCGGCCGTCAAGATCGGTCTCGCGCTGAACTGCGAGATCGCCGAGTGGTGCCGCTTCGCCCGGAAGAATTACTTCTATCCGGACATGCCGAAGAACTTCCAGACCTCCCAGTACGACGAGCCCATCGCCTTCAACGGCTACCTGGACGTCCAGCTGGAGGACGGCGAGATCTTCCGCGTGGAGATCGAGCGCGCCCACATGGAGGAGGACACCGGCAAGTCCACTCACGTGGGCGGTGCCACCGGCCGTATCCACGGCGCGCAGCACTCCCTGCTGGACTACAACCGCGCCGGCATCCCCCTCATCGAGATCGTCACCAAGCCGATCACCGGTGCGGGCGAGCGCGCCCCCGAGGTCGCCAAGGCGTACGTCGCCGAGCTGCGCGAGCTCATCAAGGCGCTCGGCGTCTCCGAGGCCCGTATGGAGATGGGCCAGATGCGCTGCGACGTCAACCTCTCGCTGATGCCCAAGGGCGCCGAGAAGTTCGGCACGCGCTCCGAGACGAAGAACGTCAACTCGCTGCGCTCCGTCGAGCGTGCCGCCCGCTTCGAGATCATGCGGCACGCCGCGGTTCTCAACGACGGCGGCACGATCATCCAGGAGACCCGTCACTTCCACGAGGAGGACGGCTCCACGACGTCGGGCCGGGTCAAGGAGGAGGCGGAGGACTACCGCTACTTCCCCGAGCCGGACCTGGTGCCCGTGGCCCCCGCGCGCGAGTGGGTCGAGGAGCTGCGCAAGGGCCTGCCCGAGCTGCCGCGCGTGCGCCGCAACAGGCTGCGCGAGGAGTGGGGCGTCTCCGAGCACGACATGCAGTCGATCCTCAACGCCGGTGCCGTCGACCTGATCACCGTCACCATCGAGGCGGGCGCGGACGCCACGTCGGCCCGTAAGTGGTGGATGGGCGAGCTGTCGCGCATCGCCAACGAGGAGGGCATCGGCCTCGGCCTGCTGCCGATCACGCCGGCCCAGGTCGCCCGGATCGCCACGCTGATCGCCGAGGGTTCGCTCAACGACAAGCTGGGCCGTGAGGTCATCAAGCACGTCGTCAACGACGAGGGCGAGCCCGACGAGATCATCGAGAAGCGCGGTCTGAAGATCGTCTCCGACGAGGGCGCGCTGGGCACCGCCGTGGACGAGGCCATCGCGGCCAACGCCGGTATCGCGGACAAGATCCGCTCGGGCAAGGTCGCGGCGGCGGGCGCGCTCGTCGGCGCGGTCATGAAGGCCACGCGCGGCCAGGCGGACGCGGCCCGCGTCCGGGAACTGATCCTGGAGAAGCTCGGCGTCGAGGGCTGAGCCCACAGAGCTCTCCCCGCGTCAACGCGTCACGACGGCCGTCCCTCCCCGGAGGGGCGGCCGTCGCCGTGTCCGCTACCGGCGATGGGCCCCCGTTGGCCGGAATTCGCCCGTACGCCCCCCATCGGGCGAAACGGTCCGGCATGATCCCCGTCAGTGGGCCGGTCGGCGTGCCCGCACTCGAGGGCTGGGGGTTCTCCATGCGACGGTCGCGTACCGGACTGGCCGCTTTCCTGCTGGTGGGAGCGGGTATGACGATGGGGGTGGCGCCGGGCGGGACGGCCGTGGCGGCACGGGCCGCCACCCCGCCCGCGGCCGGGTGCGCGGCCGTGGACTGGGGGAGCCTGCCGAAGGACAGCGCCGTCGCCTGGCACAAGCCGCTGCGGGACATCAGAGCCGGCAGCCACGACTGCTACGACCGCGTCGTCTTCGACCTCCTCGGGCCCGGGACCGGCCGCCCGATCGGCTTCCACGTCCGCTACGTCGACCAGTTCCACCAGGACGGCTCGGGCGACGTCATCCCCGTGCGCGGCGGCGCGATCCTCGAGGTCCGCATCGCCGCGCCGAGCTACGACCCCAATACGATGCAGCGGACGTACGACGGGAAGGCCGGGCAGCCGCTGCCGGAGGTGGACCTCGGCGGCTACCGCACCTTCCAGGACACCCGCTTCGGCGCCAGCTTCGAGGGCGACACCCAGGTGGCCGTCGGGGTGCGCGAGCGACTGCCGTTCCGGGTCTTCCAGACCGGGAACCGCCTGGTCGTGGACGTCGCGCACAGCTGGCGCGGCTTCCGCTGACCCGGCCGTCCGGTCTCACCGGTCCGGGCGTAGGAGGGCATAATCCCGGGTCGTATGTGGTATAGCCCACAAAAGAGACAAAGGATCTTTTCCTGCTGTCACAGTGGTCGGCCGGAGGCCCCCTCGGTTGGGGCCTTTGCCAGATCCCCCCTCTGCTCAGCGGTCGACATGCACGGGTCGTCTCTCCCCGGCCAGATCGTCGCGATACCCGGGAAGCAGGTCATGACCTCACTTGCCCGGTGGTGTCTCCGCCGCCGCTTCACCGTCATCGTGCTGTGGCTCGTGGCCCTCGCGGGGACCACCGCCGCGGCGACACTGAGCGGTTCCGCCTACTCGAACGACTACGGCGTTCCCGGCACGGAGTCCTCCCGCGCGACCGCCCTGCTGGAGAAGGCCTTCCCCGGCGAGAGCGGCGACGACAAGATCGTCTGGCACACCGCCCGGGGCACGGTCCGCGCGAACGACGTCCAGCAGCGGATGACCGCGACGCTCCATGAGATCGCCCGGCTGCCCGGGGTGGCCGCCGTCGAGAGCCCGTACGGCAGCGGCGGAGCCACCCGGATCAGCCAGGACCGGCACACCGCCTATGCCTCGGTGACCTTCGTCGCCAAGGGCGGAGAGCCGGACAAGGCCCGGGTGAAGCGGGTCGTGGAGACCGCACGCGCGGCCGCCTCGGACAACCTCCAGGTGGCCCTCGGCGGCAGCGGCGTCGCCGGCACCGAGACCGCGAGCGGCCATCTCAGCGAGATCATCGGCGTGGCGGTCGCGGCCGTGGTGCTCTTCGTCGTCTTCGGCTCGCTCGCCGCGAGCCTGCTGCCCATAGCGACGGCCCTGGTGGGCGTGGGCACCGCCGCCATGGGCACGGTGCTGCTCGGCCATCTGATGAAGGTGGCCGATTTCGCCCCCATGCTGGGCACGCTCATCGGCCTCGGCGTCGGCATCGACTACGCCCTCTTCATCGTCACCCGCCACCGCAAGGGGCTCCGTCAGGGGCTGCCCGTGGCCGTCGCGGCGGAACGGGCGGTCGCCACGACCGGGCGCGCCGTGGTCTTCGCCGGCGGCACCGTGTGCGTGGCGCTGCTGGGCATGCTCATCCTGCGCCTGGGCTTCCTCAACGGCGTGGCGATAGCCGCCTCGCTGACCGTCGTCCTCACCGTCGCCGCCTCCGTCACCCTGCTCCCCGCCCTGCTGGGACTGATAGGCCCCCGGGCCCTCGGCCGCCGAGAGCGCCGCCGCCTCGCCCACGAGGGCCCCCGGACGGAGGAGCACCCCAAGGGCCTGGCCGCCCGCTGGTCCGCCTTCGTCGAGCGCCATCCGAAGCTGCTGGGCGCGGCGGCCGCCGCCGTGATGCTGATCCTGGCCCTCCCGACGCTCTCCCTCCACCTCGGCACCTCCGACCAGGGCAACAACCCGGCGAGCTCCACCACCCGCCAGGCCTACGACATGCTGGGCCGCGGCTTCGGCCCCGGCGTCAACGGGCCGCTGACGCTCGTCGCCCCCCTCGACAGCGCCGCCGACAGCCTCGCCTTCAACAAGCTGCCGGACACCCTCCGCCACACCCCCGGCGTCGCCTCCGTGACCCCCTCGGTCCTCAGCGGCGGCGGTGACACGGGCGTCATCACCGTCGTGCCCACGACGTCCCCGCAGTCCCGTGCCACCAGCGACCTCGTCGACCGGCTCCGGACGACCGTGCTGCCCAAGGCCACCGAGGGCACCGGCCTGGACGTCCGCGTGGGCGGCATGACCGCGGCGTACGACGACTTCGCCGCGGTCATCCTCGGCAAGCTGCCGGTGTTCGTGGGCACCGTGGTGGGGCTGGGCTGTCTGCTGCTCCTGCTGGCCTTCCGCAGCATCGGGATACCGCTGAAGGCCGCCGCGATGAACATCGCGGCCGTGGCCTCCTCCTTCGGCCTGATCGTCGCCCTCTTCCAGTGGGGCTGGGGCAGCGAGCGGCTGGGCCTCGGCGGCGCGGGCCCGATCGAGCCGTTCCTGCCGGTGGTCATGGTCTCGGTGCTGTTCGGGCTGTCGATGGACTACCAGGTGTTCCTGGTCAGCCGGATGTACGAGGAGTGGCTGGCCACCCGGGACAACCGCCGGGCCGTCCGCGTGGGCCTGGCGGAGACCAGCCGGGTGATCAACTCGGCGGCCGTGATCATGATTTCGGTGTTCCTGGCCTTCGTGCTGAGTGGCGACCGGGTGATCGCCATGTTCGGCGTCGGCCTGGCCGCCGCGGTGGCCCTGGACGCCTTCGTCCTGCGGACGCTGCTGGTCCCGGCCCTGATGCACATGCTGGGCGGCGCCAACTGGTGGCTGCCGGCCTGGCTGGAGCGCGCCCTGCCGCGCATCAGCATCGAGCCGCCCGAGCCGGTGCCCGCCTTCGCGGGGTCGGGCGAGGGGTCAGAGCCTGGTGATCACGTACAGGAGATCGATGGGCGGGTCGAAGACGACCTGTCGGCCCTTCTCGATGTGGATGGGCGTCCCGCCGAACGTCGTGCAGGCGAGGACGTCGTAGTCGCCTGAGCTGATCTCCGACACCTTGGTGCCGCTCGCGAAAGAGTGCACGCCCGGGCTGTAGAAGCAGAAGATCGTGGATCCGCTCCGGATTCCGGCCCCGCTCCCGCAGAGGGGCGGGACGTCCCGTACGGGCGCCACCGGGCCCGTACGGGCCCGGTGGTCCACCGGTGTCGCGGACGCCGTCGGCGCGAGCACGACCGTGCCGGCGAAGGCGGCGCCCACGAGCGTCGCCGCGAGGGATCTGCGCATGTGTCTCTCCCCGAACGTTTCCCGGTAGTGCTCCGACGCCTTCGATGGTGGGGAGTGCGGGGGAGCGGCGCACGCGTATTCGGGCGCGGTCGAAACCGCCCGGCGGCGCCCCGGGCGCCCGGCGCGTCAGCCCCGCCGGGCCCGGATGACCACGACGCCGGAGTCGAGGTCTATCGGGCCCTTGGCCGGGTCCGCGTCCCCGGTGTCGTCGCGCGTGAGCTCCAGCCGCTCCCGCTCCTCGTGGGTGTGTTTCCGACCGGGGGTGAAGATCTCCTCGAAGACGCTGAACATGTCGGTCCCTCCGTCGGCCGTCCGGCGACCGTCAGGTCACCTTCAGCCGCAGCAGCCGGTCGTCGTCGGCCGTCGGCCGGCCCCGTCCGTCGGTGTTGCTCGTCGTCAGCCACAGCCCGCCGTCGCCCGTTGGAACAACCGTGCGCAGCCGCCCGTAGTTCCCCTTGAGGAAAACCTTCGGGGCGGCGGCGGGCGCGGCGCCGCGGAGGGGGATCCTCCACAGGCGCTCGCCGCGCAGCCCGGCCATCCACAGGGAGCCCGCCGCGTAGGCGAGCCCGCTGGGGGAGGCGTCGGCGGGCTTCCACTGCTCCACGGGGTCCGTCAGGCCCGCCCTGTGGGCCTTCCCCTCGGCCACGGGCCAGCCGTAGTCGCGGCCCGGTTCGATGAGGTTGAGCTCGTCCCAGGTGTCCTGGCCGAACTCCGAGGCCCACAGCCGTTTGTCCGCGTCCCAGGCCAGGCCCTGCACATTGCGGTGGCCGTAGCTGTAGACGAGCGAGTCCGGGAAGGGGTTGCCGGGGGCCGGGCGGCCATCGGGGGTCATCCGCAGGATCTTGCCGCCGAGCGAACCCTTGTCCTGGGCGGGGTCGCGCTGCCCGGCCTCGCCCGTGCCGGCGTAGAGCATCCCGTCGGGGCCGAACGCGATCCGGCCGCCGTTGTGGATCTGGCCCTTGGGGATGCCGCGCAGGATGGTGTCGGGCGCGCCGAGCCGCTGTCCCTCCGGCCGTTTCTCGTCGACCAGCAGCCGGGCGACGCGATTGTCCGAATCCGTCGTGAAGTAGGCGTAGAGCAGATGGTCGGAGGCGTAGCCGGGGGAGAGGGCCAGGCCCAGCAGCCCGCCCTCGCCCGCCGCCGCGACGCCCGGGACGGTGCCGAGCGGGGTCTGCCGGCCGTCCTTCGCCGCGACCCGCGCGATCCGGCCGGTGTTCCGCGAGCCGACCAGCAGATCGCCGTCCGGCAGCGGGGCCACGCCCCAGGGCGAGTCCAGCTTGCGGGCGACCGTGCGGACGACCTCGGCGGAGCCCTGTGCGGGCGCGGCGGACGCGGTGCCCCCGCCCGCGCCGGAGGGCGAGCCGGCCCCGCCGGAGGGCGAGCCGCCGGAGCAGCCCGTGACGATGAGCAGCGCGGAGACCGTCAGCGCCGCCGTGAGGGCGGCGCGGCGGGGGACGTGACGTGGTCCGGGGAGGCGTCCGACGAACAGGTGCACGACAAAAGGTTCCTCTCGGGTGAAAGGTTTCCTCTCGGGTGAGTGGGACACCCCTCCTTGATACACCCCGTCAGTACCAGGACCCCATCGCCTGGGGCAGTGCCGTGATCTCCGCCAAGTCCTCGGCGGTCAGCCGCAGTCCGGCGGCCGCCGCGTTCTCCACCGCCCACGCGGCCTTCTTCGTGCCCGGCACCGGCACCACATGGCGGCCCTGCGCCAGCACCCAGGCCAGGGCCACCTGCGCCGCCGTGGCGTCGTGCCGTTCCGCGACACGCCGAAGGCCCGCGACTATCGGCTGATTGGCGGCCATCATCTCCGCCGTGAAGCGCGGGTGACGGGCCCGCAGGTCATCCGGCTCGAAGCCCTGGCCGGGGGTGAGCGTGCCGCTGAGGAAACCGTTCCCCAGGGGCATCGCCGCCAGCAGCCCCACCCCCCGCGAGGACAGCCACGGCATCAGCCGGTCCAGCGCCTCCCGCGACCAGACCGACAGCTCCGCCTGGACACAGCTGACCGGGAAGACCTGCTGCACCCGCTCCAGCTGGGCGATCGTCGTGTCGTACATGCCCGCACGGGGGCCTGCCGAGGAGCCGAACCTGCGCCTGGCCCGTGCGTCGATGGCGCACCAGCCCAGCGCCCGGACCTTGCCCGCGGAGACCAGCTCGGCCATCGCGCCCCAGGTCTCCTCGACGGGTATCTCGGGGTCGGGGCGGTGGAGCTGGTAGAGGTCGATGACATCGGTCTGGAGCCGGCGCAGCGAGGCGTCGCACGCCCGCTTCACATAGCCCGGGCGGCCGTTGGCGACGACGTGCTGGTCGCCCACCAGCAGTCCGCACTTGGTCGATATGAACGCCTCCGAGCGCCGCTCCCGCAACACCCGCCCCACCAGCAGTTCATTGGTGAACGGCCCGTACATGTCGGCCGTGTCCAGGAGGCTGGCACCGGCGTCCAGGGCCGCGTGGACCGTGCGCAGCGCGCCCTCCCCGCTCTGCTGGGAGGCGGTGTACGCCCAGTGCATCGGCATGCACCCCAGGCCGATCGCGCCCACCTCGAGCGCCGTCGCACCGATTGTCCTGCGCTCCACCCGCGGTTCCCCTCCCGTTCCTCGCCCCCAAACTAACCTCTGGCGTCGGGGCCCCTTCGCATAGCCTCCAGACATGAGTGCAGATCACAGCGGTTCCCCCGAGCGCCCCCTGGCCTGGTTGCCGATTCCCCCGGAGGAGATCGACGACCTGCCCCGGGGCCTGGAATACGCCCACTGGGACGGCGGGCCCGACTTCCCCACCGACCCCGCGCGTTGCGCCTTCTACTGCGTTCCGTACATGAAGGGCACCGAAGTGTCGATCCGGCCGCTGTCGCGGATGAGCGGGGTGCGGGTGGTCCAGGCGCTCACCGCCGGTGTGGAGCACCTGCTGCCGGAGTTCCCCTCGCTGCCGTCCGGCACCCGGCTGTGCAACGCGCGCGGGCTGCACGACGCGAGCACCGCCGAGCTGGCCCTGACCTTGACGCTCGCCGCGCTCCGGGGCGTTCCCGGCTTCGTCCGGGCGCAGGACGCGGGGGAGTGGCGGCCGGAGTTCCGCCCGGCGCTCGCGGACAAGTCGGTGCTCATCGTCGGCTACGGCTCGATCGGCGCCGCCATCGAGGACCGGCTCGCGCCCTTTGAGTGCGCGCGGGTCGTGCGCGTCGCGCGCTCTTCGCGCGTGGTGGCCCGCGGCCCGGTCCATCCGGTGGCGGACCTGCCGGAGCTGCTGCCCGACGCCGATGTGGTGATCCTCTCGACGCCCCTCACCCCCGAGACCGCCAGGCTCGCCGACGCCCGCTTCCTGGCCCGGATGAAGGACGGCGCGCTCCTGGTGAACGTCGCCCGGGGCGGCGTCGTCGACACCGGGGCGCTCCTGGCCGAGCTGGAGAGCGGCCGGCTGATCGCCGCCCTGGACGTCACCGACCCCGAGCCGCTGCCCGACGGCCACCCGCTCTGGAAGGCGCCCGGAGTGCTCGTCACCCCCCATGTGGGTGGGCCTTCTTCGGCCTATCTGCCCCGGGCCAAGGCCCTCTTGCGCGATCAACTGGCCAGATTCGTACTGGACGAGCCTCTACGGAATGTCGTAGCCACGGCGTAGTCGTCACAGGCCGGTAGCACGCAGAGACAGCATTTGGATGCGCTGCGTATCCGTAATCCGTCAGCTGGTTACGCTATGTATATGAGCTATGTCCCTGAGTGACGACTCTGGTGTATCGTCCCGACGGGGGCCGCTCCGGGCACGACACGGGGGCGGCGAAGGACCGGAACTCGAGGGGGGCGACGGGCGATGGACGGCCAATGGACGATCTACCCGACGCGACGGGGCCACCGATCACAGCTTCTCCGGCGACCGCGCCGGCCGTGGGCCCGCCGCCTGGCCGCCGTGCTACCACGGCTCCCCCTGTTCGGTCCGCTGAGGGCGGCGGCGCGGTGAGCGCCCCCGGAGCGGCGCTCCCGCGCCGGCCCGCCTCCGTCAGGGGGCCGGGCGTGCTCCCACAGCTCCTCCTCGCCGTCGTCTGCGGGGGCTACGCGACGGGCGCGGCCCTCGGCTGGGGCTCGCCCGAGCTCGCCGCCACCATGGGCGACTTCGGGCTGAGCGGCGCCGCCGGCCTCGCCGCGACCTCCTGCTTCTGGTACGGGCGGACCCGCAGCACGCGGTTCCGCCCCGCCTGGCTGCTGTTCGCCGCCTCGTCCGCCATGGCGGGCTTCGGCAACTTCGTCTGGGGCTGGTACGAGGTGGTGCTCGGCCGGCACGTGCCGAGTCCGTCCCCGGCCGACTTCTGCTTCCTGCTCTTCGCGCCGCCCGCCATCATCGGCCTGCTGGTGCTCGCCCGCCGCCCGGTCACCCGGGCCGGCTGGGTCTGCCTCGGGCTGGACTCCTGGCTGATCGGCGGCTCGCTGCTGACCCTCTCCTGGAGCCTGGCCCTCGCCCACACCGCGCACTTCGCGGGCGAGACCGTCGCCCACGCCGCGCTCTCGCTCGCCTATCCGCTGCTGGACATCGTCCTGGTGTCCATGGTTCTGGCGCTGCACTTCAAACGCTCCTCGGCCAACCGCTCCGCCATCAACACCGCCATCGCGGCCCTCGCGCTGACCGTCCTGTGCGACGCCCTGTTCACCTCGCCACTGCTCCAGGCCAACTACCGCTCCGGGCAGATCCTCGACGCCGGCTGGTTCGCGGGCTACATGCTGATGGCCTACGCGCCCTGGGTCGCCCGCGAGGAGCGCGAGAGCGCGGCCCGGCCCGGCCGCCCGCAGGCCCCGCCCGCCGGCCGGCCCATCGCCGGCTCCCTCGCCGCCCTCACCCCGTACCTCGCGGCCGCCGTCTGCACCCTGGGCATCCTCTACAACGTCCTCGACGGCCACCACGTCGACCGCGTCGTCCTCTTCACGGGCTGCACGGTCGTCCTGGCGCTCGTCGTACGCCAGGGCATCATGCTCCTCGACAACATCTCCCTCACCCAGGAGCTGGCGCAGAAGGAGAACCACTTCCGCTCCCTGGTGCAGGGCTCCAGCGACGTCATCATGATCGCCGCGCCCACCGGGATACTGCGCTACGTCAGCCCGGCCGCCGCCGGGGTCTACGGGCGCGACGCGGAGGAGCTCGTCGGCTCCGAGCTCGCCTCGCTCATCCACCCCGAGGACCTGGGCCGCGTCGTCCACGAGGTACGCCGCTTCCTGGCCGCGCCCCCAGCCGAGGAGCCCACCACCCGCATCGAGTGCCGCTTCCGCTCCGGCAGCGGCGACTGGCTCAACGTCGAGTCCACCGTCAACCGCCACCACGGCGGCCTGATCTTCAACAGCCGCGACGTCACCGAACGGGTCCGGCTCCAGGCCCAGTTGCAGCACACCGCCGAGCACGACCCGCTCACCGACCTGCCCAACCGCGCCCTGTTCACCAAGCGCGTCCAGCGGGCGCTCGCCGGCCGGAGAGTCACCGACGCCGGCACGGCCGTGCTCTTCATCGACCTCGACGGCTTCAAGGCCGTCAACGACACCGTCGGCCACCAGGCGGGCGACGAACTGCTCATCCAGGCCGCCCGTCGGCTCCAGGACTCGGTGCGCGCCGGGGACTCCACCGCCCGCTTCGGCGGCGACGAGTTCGCGGCCCTCATCATCGGCGACGGCACCCGCGACCCCGCCGCCCGCGAGTACCGCATCCTGGAGGTCGCCGACCGGCTGCGGCTCACCCTCTCCCAGCCCTATCTCGTCGAGGGCGGCACCGAGGTGCGCGTCGCCGCCAGCATCGGCGTCGCCTTCGCCGAGCCCGACATCACCCCCGGCACCCTGATGCGCAACGCCGACCTCGCCATGTACCGGGCCAAGCAGGCCGGAAAGGGCCGCGTCGAGCTCTACGCCCCCCAGATGCAGGCCGACGTGGTGCGCCGCACCGAGCTCGCCACCCGGCTGCGCACCGCGCTGCACGACGGCGAGTTCGCCCTCCTCCACCAGCCGGTCGTCGAGCTGGCCACCGGCCGGATCACCGCGGTCAGCGCCCAGGCCCGCTGGCGCTCCGCCCAGGGCATCCTCTTCACCCCGGACGAATTCCTCCGCGTGGCCGAAATGGACCGGGGCGACGAGAGCGCCCGCACCGCCGAGCTCGGCCGCTGGACGCTGGAGCGGGCCGCCGAGCAGGCCGGCCGGCGCCGCCTCGCGGGCCACGCCGTCCCCGTGCACGTCCGGATGTCCGCCGCCCGGCTGCTGGACAAGTCACTGCCCCCCAAGAACGTCGAGGCCCTCATCCTGCGCCACGGGCTGCCCTCCGGATCTCTGGTCCTGGAGCTCTCCGGCAGCGATCCGCGCGTCCCCCTCGACGAGCTGGAGCGCCGGCTGATCTCCCTGCGCCGCTTCGGCGTACGCATCGCCCTCGACGGCTTCGGCACCGGCTACGCCGCCATGAGCGCCCTGCGCCGCCTCCCCATCGACGTGCTCAAGCTCGACCGCGGCCTCGTCGACGGAGTGGCCGAATCCGCCCGCCTCCACAAGATCACCGCCGGGCTGCTCCACATCGCCGGGGACCTCGGCATGGAGTCCGTCGCCGACGGCGTGGACGACCTGGAGCAGGCCCGCGCCCTGCTCGCCATGGGCTGCACCCACGGTCAGGGCATGGCCTTCGCGGGCGCGCTCGACGAGCACCGGCTGCGACACGCCCTCGACCGGGGCCCCTACCCCCTGCCGGGTCTGGTCCCCGACACCCTGCCCGACACCCTTCCGGGTGATCCCACGGACGGCGGAAACCAGGTGCTCGTCGGGGGCGCCCTGCCCGTACGCTCCGGAGTGGTGGGGGGCGCGGGAGCTCTCGCCCATGCTCCATTGCGCTCAAATAATGAGACGCCCGTCCCACCCACTTGACACCTCAGGTGCACCGGAGGGAGGGTCGACCTCATGCGCACCCGAATTCTCGTACTTGGAAAGCGCGTCGGCTGAAGCAGGCCGCCCATGAGGCCCTGCTGACCACACCGGCGCGCTCCCCTCGCTTGCCTCACGGCACGAGGGGTTTTTTGTTTTCCGAATCACCCAGTCATCCGTCGTCATCCGTCGAAACCGTCGAACCAGAGCCTTCGAGAAGAGAATGTCGATGACAGAGCAGGCCAACGGGGCCCACCATCATCCGCAGCCGCGGCCCCGCAGCGGCGCGGCACAGCAGCCCGTCACCGTCGAGCACGTCACGGGCGCGCAGTCCCTCATCCGGTCGCTGGAGGAGGTGGGCGCCGAGATCGTCTTCGGCATCCCGGGCGGCGCGATCCTGCCGGCGTACGACCCGATGATGGACTCCTCGAAGGTCCGCCACGTCCTCGTCCGCCACGAGCAGGGCGCCGGCCACGCCGCGACGGGCTACGCCCAGGCCACCGGGAAGGTCGGGGTGTGCATGGCGACGTCGGGTCCGGGGGCCACCAACCTCGTGACCCCCATCGCCGACGCCCACATGGACTCGGTGCCGCTGGTGGCCATCACCGGCCAGGTCGCCTCCAAGTCCATCGGCACGGACGCCTTCCAGGAGGCGGACATCTGCGGCATCACCATGCCGATCACCAAGCACAACTGGCTGGTGACCGACCCGGCCGAGATCCCGCGCACCATCGCCGAGGCGTTCCACGTGGCCTCCACCGGCCGCCCCGGACCGGTGCTCGTCGACATCGCCAAGGACGCCCTCCAGGCCCGGACGGTCTTCTCCTGGCCGCCCCACACCGACCTGCCCGGCTACCGGCCCGTCACCAAGCCGCACGCCAAGCAGATCCGCGAGGCCGCGAAACTCCTCACCCAGGCGCGGCGCCCGGTCCTCTACGTCGGCGGCGGCGTGCTCAAGGCCCAGGCCACCGGCGAGCTGAAGGTCTTCGCCGAACTGACCGGCGCCCCGGTGACCACCACGCTGATGGCGCTCGGCGCCTTCCCCGACAGCCACCCGCAGCACCTGGGCATGCCCGGCATGCACGGCTCGGTCGCCGCCGTCACCGCGCTCCAGAAGGCCGACCTGATCATCGCGCTCGGCGCGCGCTTCGACGACCGGGTGACGGGCAGGCTGGACTCCTTCGCACCCCACGCGAAGATCGTCCACGCCGATATCGACCCCGCCGAGATCGGCAAGAACCGCACCGCGGACGTGCCCATCGTGGGCGACGCCCGGGAGGTGCTGGCCGATCTGATCGTGGCCGTCCAGGCGGAGCAGGCCGAGGGTCACGCGTGCGAGTACACCGAATGGTGGACCGACCTCAACCGCTGGCGCGACACCTACCCGCTGGGCTACGAGCAGCCCGGCGACGGCAGCCTCGCCCCGCAGCAGGTCATCCAGCGCATCGGCGAGCTCGCCCCCAAGGACACCATCTTCACCGCCGGCGTCGGCCAGCACCAGATGTGGGCCGCCCACTTCATCCACTACGAACAGCCCCGCACCTGGCTCAACTCCGGCGGCGCGGGCACGATGGGCTACGCGGTGCCCGCCGCCATGGGCGCCAAGGCCGGCGCCCCGGACCGCACGGTGTGGGCCGTCGACGGGGACGGCTGCTTCCAGATGACCAACCAGGAGCTGGTCACCTGCGCGCTCAACAACATCCCCATCAAGGTCGCCATCATCAACAACGGCGCGCTGGGCATGGTCCGCCAGTGGCAGACCCTCTTCTACAACCAGCGCTACTCCAACACCGTGCTCCACACCGGGCCCGCGGTGTCCGACGGCGGCTCCGCCGAGGGGGCCGGCACGGAGCCGTGCGCCGGGACCCGGGTGCCCGACTTCGTCAAGCTCTCCGAGGCGATGGGCTGCGTGGGTCTGCGCTGTGAGGACCCTGCCGACCTCGACAAGGTGATCGCCGAGGCCAACGCCATCAACGACCGCCCGGTCGTGGTGGACTTCATCGTCCACCAGGACGCCATGGTCTGGCCGATGGTCGCCGCCGGGACCTCCAACGACGAGATCCTCGCCGCGCGCGGGGTCCGCCCGGACTTCGACGGCATCGACGACGACTGACACGACGACGTCCGACACGACGACCGACCGCCATCGCCCCACGAGACGAGAGGCTCACGAGGCCGATCCCATGACCAAGCACACGCTCTCCGTCCTGGTGGAGAACACCCCCGGCATCCTCGCCAGAGTCGCCGCGCTGTTCTCCCGCCGCGGTTTCAACATCGACTCCCTCGCCGTCGGGGTGACCGAGCACCCCGACATCTCCCGCATCACCATCGTCGTCAACGTCGAGTCGCTGCCCCTGGAGCAGGTCACCAAGCAGCTCAACAAGCTCGTCAACGTGCTGAAGATCGTGGAGCTGGAGGACAGCGCCGCCATCCAGCGCGAACTCGTCCTGGTGAAGGTCCGCGCCGACAACGAGACCCGCTCCCAGATCGTCGAGATCGTCCAGCTCTTCCGCGCCAAGACCGTCGACGTCTCCCCGGAGGCCGTCACCATCGAGGCCACCGGAGGCAGCGACAAGCTCGGCGCGATGCTCAAGATGCTGGAGCCCTTCGGCATCAAGGAACTGGTCCAGTCCGGGACCATCGCGATAGGGCGTGGCGCGCGGTCCATCACGGACCGCAGCCTGCGCGCGCTCGACCGTTCCGCTTGATTCAGTCTTTCGGTATTCCGAATACCGATCCCTCGAACCCTTTCCCCGCCCACCCGTCATACGGTGGGACGTACCACCGGAACACCGGAATCAAGGAGATATCCCACGTGGCTGCCGAGCTCTTCTACGACAACGACGCCGATCTGTCCATCATCCAGGGCCGTAAGGTCGCGGTTCTCGGATACGGCAGCCAGGGCCACGCCCACGCGCTGTCCCTGCGCGACTCGGGCGTCGACGTCCGCGTGGGCCTCCACGAGGGCTCGAAGTCCAAGGCGAAGGCCGAGGAGCAGGGCCTGCGCGTCGTCACCCCCGCCGAGGCGGCCGCCGAGGCCGACGTCATCATGATCCTGGTCCCGGACCCGATCCAGGCCAAGGTCTACGAGGAGTCCGTCAAGGACAACCTCCAGGACGGCGACGCCCTCTTCTTCGGCCACGGCTTCAACATCCGCTTCGGCTTCATCAAGCCCCCGGCCGGCGTCGACGTCTGCATGGTCGCCCCCAAGGGCCCCGGCCACCTGGTGCGCCGTCAGTACGAGGAGGGCCGCGGCGTCCCGTGCATCGCGGCCGTCGAGCAGGACGCCTCCGGCAACGCCTTCCAGCTCGCGCTGTCCTACGCCAAGGCCATCGGCGGCACCCGCGCCGGCGTCATCAAGACGACCTTCACCGAGGAGACCGAGACCGACCTCTTCGGCGAGCAGGCCGTCCTCTGCGGCGGCGCCTCGGCGCTGGTGAAGGCCGGCTTCGAGACACTGGTCGAGGCCGGCTACCAGCCGGAGATCGCCTACTTCGAGTGCCTCCACGAGCTCAAGCTCATCGTGGACCTCATGTACGAGGGCGGCCTGGAGAAGATGCGCTGGTCGGTCTCCGAGACCGCCGAGTGGGGCGACTACGTCACCGGCCCGCGCATCGTCACCGACGCCACCAAGGCCGAGATGAAGAAGGTCCTCGGCGAGATCCAGGACGGCACCTTCGCCAACAACTGGATGAAGGAGTACCAGGCCGGTCTGCCCAAGTACAACGAGTACAAGAAGGCCGACCAGGACCACCTCCTGGAGGCCACCGGCAAGAAGCTGCGCAAGCTGATGAGCTGGGTCGACGACAAGGAGTAGTTCTCCTTGGTGGTGCCGGGCCGGAGTGCCCGGCCCGGCACCACCCGCTTTGCCCGCAGTTCTGTCCGCGGCTTTGTCCACCGCGTACAGCGGCGACGGGTGACGTTTTACGCAACGGCGCTGGCCGGGGCCGTCGCCACCGATACACTGCGGAGCACAAACGCGTCAGGCTCACAGCGTCGTGCGTCTTCCACGCGGCTGCCCCCTTCACCGCCTTCGGCCGTCGGGACGGCCGTCCGCGAAGGACTAGTGAGGACTGAGACCACGTGAGCACTCGTACCCCGGCACACAAGCCCGTCGTACTCATCGCCGAAGAGCTCTCTCCCGCCACCGTCGACGCCCTCGGGCCGGACTTCGAGATCCGGCACTGCGACGGCGCCGACCGCGCGCAGCTGCTGCCCGCTCTCGCCGACGTGGACGCGGTACTGGTGCGCTCCGCCACCCGGCTCGACGCCGAGGCCATCGCCGCGGCGAAGCGGCTGCGGGTCATCGCGCGCGCCGGCGTCGGCCTGGACAACGTCGACGTCTCCGCCGCCACCAAGGCCGGTGTGATGGTCGTCAACGCGCCGACCTCCAACATCGTCACCGCCGCCGAGCTCGCCTGCGGTCTGCTCGTCGCCACCGCCCGCAACATCCCCCAGGCCAACGCGGCGCTGAAGAACGGCGAGTGGAAGCGCTCCAAGTACACCGGTGTGGAGCTGTCCGAGAAGACCCTCGGTGTGGTCGGCCTCGGCCGGATCGGGGTGCTCGTCGCTCAGCGGATGTCCGCCTTCGGTATGAAGGTCGTCGCCTACGACCCGTACGTACAGCCCGCGCGCGCCGCCCAGATGGGCGTCAAGCTGCTGACGCTGGACGAGCTGCTCAAGGCCTCCGACTTCATCACCGTCCACCTCCCCAAGACCCCCGAGACGCTGGGGCTCATCGGCGACGAGGCACTGCGCAAGGTCAAGCCGTCGGTGCGGATCGTCAACGCCGCGCGCGGCGGCATCGTGGACGAGGTGGCGCTGGCCGCCGCGCTGAAGGAAGGGCGTGTCGCGGGCGCCGGCCTGGACGTGTACGCGTCCGAGCCGTGCACCGACTCGCCGCTCTTCGAGTTCGACAACGTCGTGGCCACGCCGCACCTGGGTGCCTCCACGGGCGAGGCCCAGGAGAAGGCCGGGATCGCCGTCGCCAAGTCCGTGCGACTGGCGTTGGCGGGGGAGCTCGTGCCGGACGCGGTCAACGTCCAGGGCGGTGTGATCGCCGAGGACGTCAAGCCGGCGCTGCCGCTGGCCGAGAAGCTCGGCCGGATCTTCACCGCGCTGGCGGGCGAGGTCGCGGTGCGCCTCGACGTCGAGGTGTACGGGGAGCTCACCCAGCACGATGTGAAGGTGCTCGAACTGTCCGCGCTCAAGGGCGTGTTCGAGGACGTCGTCGACGAGACCGTCTCGTACGTCAACGCGCCGCTGTTCGCGCAGGAGCGCGGGGTCGAGGTGCGGCTGACCACGGGCTCGGAGTCGCCGGACCACCGCAACGTGGTCACCGTGCGCGGCACGCTCGCCGGGGGCGGCGAGGTGTCGATCTCCGGCACGCTGGCCGGGCCGAAGAACCTCCAGAAGATCGTCGCGGTGGGCGACCACGATGTGGATCTGACGCTCGCGGACCACATGGCCTTCCTGCGGTACATGGACCGGCCGGGTGTCGTGGGCACGCTGGGGCGCATCCTCGGTGAGGCGAGCATCAACATCGCGGGCATGCAGGTGTCGCGCGCGACGGAGGGCGGGGAGGCGCTCGTCGCCCTGACGGTGGACGAGTCGGTGCCGTCGTCCGTGCTCGCGGAGATCTCGGAGGAGATCGGCGCGGCGTCGGCGCGGGCGGTCGACCTGACGGCCTGACCTGTTCGTCGGGGGTGGGCCGGGGGCACCTCCCAGCGGTAGCCGGGGGAGGGTGGGCGAAACCCCGCGCCGTCAGGCGCGGGACACCCCGCGGCGGGGCAGCCGGAAAGCTACCCTCGCCCTATGGGCATACCCCCATACCTCCGCATCGCCGCCGAACTCCGCACCCGCATCGCCTCCGGCGAACTCCGCGCGGGCGAGCGGGTCCCGTCCACTCGTGGGATCACCGAGGAGTGGGGAGTGGCCCTGGCCACCGCCACCAAAGCCCTCGCCGTACTACGGCAGGAGGGCTTGGTGCGGCCGGTGCCCGGCGTCGGCACCGTCGTGGTGCCCGGCCCGCCCGCCCGGCGGACAAGGCGTCGCGACCCCGCCCCCGCGCTCACGCGCGACCGCGTCGTGCGAGTGGCGATCGCCGTGGCCGACGCGGGCGGTTCCGGCGCGCTCTCCATGCGCGCGATCGCCGCCGAACTCGGCGTCTCCACCATGGTGTTGTACCGCCACGTGCCGGGCAAGGACGAGCTCCTCGCGCTGATGGCGGACACCGTCTTCGGTGAGACCCGGATCGTGGTGTGCGCGCCGGACGGCTGGCGGGCGCGGCTGGAGGCGTCGGCCCGCGCGCAGTGGGCGCTCTACCGGCGCCACCCCTGGCTGGCGAAGTCCGCTTCCCTCACCGGGCTGTTGTCGTCCCCGAACGCGCTGGGACTGCTGGAGTGGACCGTCGCCCCCGCCGTGGAACGGCTCGGCGCGGCCGAGTCGCTGCGTACCGCCGTCACGCTCGCCGCCTTCGTGCGTGGCGTCGCGGTCGATCTGGAGGAACCCGTCGACGAACGGTTTCCCGGTCTCGGTCTGGGCCTCGACGCCATGCTCGAGTTCGGGCTGGCCCGGCTGCTCGACGGGCCGGCCCCGCGCATGCCGGAGCGGCGCCCCCGGGAGGGGCGCCGCTCCGGCTGACGTGTCGTTCACCGTCCGGCGGTGACCGCCGGTTCCGGATGGTCCGTTCGTTCCGTGGAGCGGGCGCCGCGCAGGGCGGCCACCGCCGCGGCCGCGCCCAGGGCCAGGACGGCCGTGGCGCCGACGGCGGCGACGTGCATCCCGTGGACGAACGCGTCGCGGGCCGCGGAGGCCAGGACCTCGCCCGTCCGGCCGGGCAGCCCGGCGGCTGTGGAGACGGCTCCCACCAGGGTCTCCCGCGCCGCCTCCAGCGCGCCGTGCGGCAGGCCGGCGGGGGCGTCCCGGGTGACGTCGTGGCGGTAGACGGCCATGCCGACGCTTCCGAAGGCGGCCATGCCCAGGGCGCCGCCGAACTCCTGGCCGGCCTCCACCAGGGAGGCGGCCGAACCGGCCTTCTCCGCGGGGGCGGAGCCGAGCGCCATGTCGGAGACGAGGGCCATCACGGTGACGATGCCGCAGGCGATGACGGCGCAGGCCACCAGTGTCAGGGCCAGTGAGTCCGTACCGGTGCCCAGGAGGACGGCGAAGCCGGCCGCGGCGGTGAGGAAGCCCGTGGCGATCACATAGGCCTTGTTCACCTTCTGGCCCATGACGGTGGCCACCGGCCCGGCGACGCCCACGGCGAGGGAGGGCAGCGTGCCCCACAGCGCCGCCTCCAGCGGGCCCTTGCCCAGCACCGCCTGGAGGTACTGCGTGGTGAAGTAGGTGGAGCCCATCATGCCGAACATCGCCAGGGCGTTGAGCGCGATGCCCGCTCCGAAGGCGCGGTGCCGGAACAGCTCACGGCTGATCATGGCGTCCCGTGTGCGGCGCTGACGGAGGACGAAGGCCGCGCCGACCGCCAGGCCGGCCAGGACGCAGAGCAGCAGGGGGACGCTGAAGCCGTCGGCCGCCATGCGCTTGACGCCATAGATCACGGGGAGGACCGCGCCCATCGACAGCGGCACGCTCAGCAGGTCGAACCGGCCGGGCCGGGGGTCCTTGAACTCGGGCACCAGCAGCGGCACGAAGACGAGCAGCAGAAGCATCGCGGGGACGTTGACCAGGAAGACCGAACCCCACCAGAAGTGCTCCAGCATGATTCCGCCGAGCACCGAACCGAGCGCGATGCCACCGGCCATGGCGCCGGACCAGATGCCGATGGCCTTGGTGCGCTGCGCGTCGTCCCGGAACATGTTGCGGACCAGCCCCATGGTGCTGGGCATCAGCGTCGCGCCGCCTATGCCCAGGACGAAGCGTGCCGCGATGAGCATCTCCGCGTTCTGGGCGTAGGCGGCCGCGATCGAGGCGGCGCCGAAGGCGGTGGCCCCCAGCATCAGGAGCTTGCGGCGGCCGATCCGGTCGCCGAGCGACCCCATCGTGATCAGCAGCCCGGCCAGGGCGAAGGCATAGCTGTCGAAGATCCACAGCTGCTGGGTGCTGGTGGCCGCCAGGTCCTCGGTGATGGCCGGCACGGCGAAGAAGAGGACGGAGACGTCCATCGAGACGAGGAGGAGGGGCAGCAGGAGGACGACGAAGGCCGTCCACTCCTTGCGCCCGGCACGGGTGCTGGGGTGCGTCATGACGGTGACTATACGGGCGTCTTAAACGCTTGTCTATGACGGTTGTTTAAGACGTGCGTCTGGGACGGGCGTATGGGGGCGCGTTAGGGTGCCCGTATGGGACATCGCGAAGATCTGCTCGAAGGCGCCAAGCGCTGCCTGCTGGAGAAGGGCTGGGTGCGCACGACCGCGCGCGACATCGTGGCGGCCTCCGGCGCCAACCTCGCCTCGATCGGCTACCACTACGGGTCCAAGGACGCGCTGATGATGGAGGCCTTCCTGAAGGTGACCGAGGACTGGGGGGAGAAGCTCACCGACACGCTGGCGGCCGCCGTCGGGGCCGCCGCCTCGCGCGAGGAGCGGCTCGCCGCCGTCATCGACGGCATCGTCGCCAACTTCCCGGAGGACGAGCGGTTCTGGGCGGCGCAGCTGGAGGTGATGGGTCAGCTGGGCAACCACCCCGAGCTCAAGAAGCGGTTCGCCGAGATGCTGCCGTACGGGCGCGAGGGGCTGGTCGCGGTGTTCGAGGGCGTCGACGACACGGAGGTCCCCGACGAGGCCACGCGGACCAGCGGCCACGTGTACTACTCCCTCTTCACCGGGCTGTGGGTGCTGTGGCTGGTCGACCCCCGGCAGGTGCCGGCGGGCCGGGATGTCGTCGAAGGTATGAACCGGGTGGTCTCGGGCACCGTGCTGGCGCCGAAATAGCTTTGCGCGGGGGTGCGTTGAGGGAGCGTACTGGACGTAACCGGAGGTATCCGGTGTACTGGTTGCCCGAGGATACTAGTTCCCGTCTGGGAGGTCGCCCATGTCCGTGACCAGCTCCCCCGCCACCGCCTTCCCGCAGCCCCGCACCTGTCCGTACCACCCGCCGGCCGCCTACCCGGAGATGGCCGCCCAGGGCCCCCTGTCCCGGGTGACGCTCTACGACGGCCGTGAGGTGTGGGCCGTCACCGGGCATGCCGAGGCCCGGACCCTGCTGACCGACCCCCGGATCTCCGCCTACCGGCAGAATCCTTCCTTCCCGGTCCTCGTGCCCCGCGCCGAGCGGCAGGACGACGTCGAGCTGCCCCTCCTCGGGGTCGACGACCCGCGCCACGCCCGGCAGCGCCGGATGCTGATCCCCGCGTTCGGCCTCAAACGCATCGCCGAGATGCGCCCCTGGATCCAGCGGACCGTGGACGGCCTCCTGGACGCGATGCTCTCCGCGGGGCCCGGCGCCGAGCTCGTCTCCGCCTACGCCCTGCCCGTGCCGTCGATGTCCATCTGCTACCTGCTCGGCGTGCCCTACGCCGACCACGACTTCTTCGAGAGCGCCTCCCGCGAGCTGATCGGCGCGCCGGGCCCGGCACAGGCCCGCGCCGCCCGCGACAAGCTCACCGCGTATCTCCATGGGCTCGTCGCCGACAAGGAGAACGGGACCGGCGGCCCCGACGGCCTGCTCGACGAGCTCGTCGCCGGACCGCTGGCCGAGGACCGGCTCGACCGCGACGAACTCGTCATGCTCACCCTGCTCCTGCTGGTCGCCGGGCACGAGACCACGTCAAACATGATCTCCCTCGGCACCTACACCCTGCTCGAACACCCGGACCAGCTCGCCGCGTTGCGCGCCGACCCCGCCCTGCTGCCCGGCGCCGTCGAGGAGCTGATGCGCTATCTGTCCGTCGCGGACGGGATGGTGCGCGTCGCCACGGAGGACATCGAGGTACACGGCGAGACGATCCGGGCCGGCGAGGGCGTCGCCTTCCCCCCGTCGGTGGTCAACCGCGACGCGGCCGTCTACGCGGACCCCGACGTCCTCGACGTCCGGCGCTCGGCCCGCCACCACATCGCCTTCGGGTTCGGCGTCCACCAGTGCCTGGGACAGAACCTGGCCCGCGCCGAGCTGGAGATCGCTCTCGGCACCCTCATCACCCGTATCCCCACCCTGCGGCTGGCCGTTGCTCCCGATGAGGTGCCCATCAAGCCCGCGGGCACCCTCCAGGGGCTCTACGCCCTTCCGGTCACCTGGTGACCGGCCCTACTGTCGGCACCCCACCGAAGAACGGAGCACCGCCATGCGCGTCAGTATCGATTCCGGCATCTGTATCGGTTCGGGCATGTGCGCCCTGACCGCGCCTTCCGTCTTCGAGCAGGACGACGACGGCTTCGGCGTCGTACGGGACGGCCGCGAGGACGGCGCGGGCGATCCGCTCGTGAAGGAGGCCGTCCGGGGCTGTCCGGTGCAGGCCATCCAGATGGATTAGGCGCGCCGCAGCCGGGACGCCTTGAGCGTCATGTGGAGCAGCAGCCGGTCCTCGCCGTCGTCCAGGTCGAGGCCCGTCAGCTGCTCCACCCGGCCCAGCCGGTAGTAGAGCGTCTGCCGGTGGATGCCCAGGGCCGCGGCCGCGCGCCCCGCCTGGCCCGCGCAGTCGAGGTACACCTCGGCCGTACGGGCCAGCTCGGTGTGCGCGCGCTCCAGCAGCGGCAGCACCGCCGGGTCCGCCGCGCGCTCCGGGACGAGCCCCGTCAGCACCCGGTACGGGCCGATGCCGGCCCACTCCGCCACCGGGCCCAGCCGGCGCTCCGCCGCGGCCGCGCGGGCCGCGGACAGCGCCTCCGACCAGGCCTCCGGCAGTTCCACCAGGCCGCGGCGGGGCGTGCCCAGGCCGGCCGCCGCGAGCCCGGCCGGTGTGCCGGCGGCCGTGTCGGCCGGCACGGGCCGTCCCGCGCGCGGCGAGCGCAGCAGCCGGTCGGCGGCGGCCCGGGCCGGGGCCGGCGAGGAGGTGGCCCGCAGCCGGATCAGGGCCGCGAGGGCAGCCGAGCCGTCGGGGAGCGAGCCCGGCACCGCGCACATCGCGGCCACCCCGGACTGCGCCGCGAGCGCCGAGCCCGAACCCTCCGGGCCCGTTTCGCCGTCACCCGTCTGCCACGGTGCGACCGCGACCACCGCCAGCGGCCCGTCCGCCGCCGGGCCCAGGGCCTCCCGCAGCGCGCCGCGCGCCGCCTCCACCGCCGCCGGCCGGGCGGTCAGCAGATCCCGCAGCAGCTCGCCCAGCTCCGCGCCCGCCCGGGCCTCCGCCGCCAGCAGGGCGCCGATCCGGTTGGTCGTCTCCACCGCCTGGGCGAGCCGGGGGTCGGCGAACGGGACGCCGAGGTCCAGCCCCGCCAGATGCTCGTCGTCCAGCAGCCAGACATAGCCGTGCACCACCCCGCCGTGGCGCACCGGCAGGCAGATGCGGCCGGTGAACACCCCCGCCGCCGGGTCCGGCGGGATGCGCAGCGGGGCCTGCGCGCGGGCGATGCCGAACGCCTCGAACCACGCCCGTACCGCCGCCGTGGAGCGGCGCTGGAGGATCGAGCGGGTGCGCACCGGGTCCATCATCAGGTCGTCGTCGTCGCCGTGGGCGCCGAAAGCGATCAGGCCGAAGTCGCGGTCCTCAAGCGTCGCGGGCACGCCGAGCGCCGCCGAGATCTCGTCCACGAGGTGCTGATACTCGCCACGCATGCCGCGCCCTGCTCCCTTCGGGTATTCGTCGGTCATCATTGTCATACATCTGTCTGAGATCCCGGCCACGAATGCGTGACAGGTGTCGATGGCCGCAAGATGGCGTGAACTCTACGTTTCACGATGAGTCACTTATGCCGTCTCCCCAGGTGGGGACGGCCTTCATCGTGGAGGTGCCCATGCTGGGTCCCGTGATCCTCGCCGCGTCCCGCAGCGACAAGATGCGCCGTTTCGTCTCGGCCGCTCCGGGCACCAAGCAGGTCGTCGACCGGTTCATCGCCGGCGAGACCGTCGGCCAGGTCGTCCCGATCGTGGAGGACGCCGCGGCGAAGGGCCTTGAGGTCACGCTGGACGTGGTGGGCGAGGACATCACCACGGTCGAGCAGTCGTACGCGGCGCGTGACGCCTATCTGGAGCTGATCGACCGGCTCAAGGAGCTCGGTCTGGGCGCGAAGGCCGAGATGTCGGTCAAGCTGTCCATGTTCGGCCAGGCCCTGGAGAACGGCCACGAGCTGGCCCTCGCCAATGTCCGCCCGGTCGTCGAGGCCGCCGACGCCATAGGCACCACGGTCACCCTCGACGCCGAGGACCACACGACCCTCGACTCGATGTTCGCCATCCACGAGGAGCTGCGGAAGGACTTCCCGAAGACCGGCTGCGTCATCCAGGCGTACCTCTTCCGCACCGAGGACGACGCCCGCCGGCTCGCCGCGGCCGGCAGCCGGGTGCGTATCGTGAAGGGTGCGTACAAGGAGCCCGCCTCCGTCGCGTACCAGGACAAGGCCGAGATCGACAAGGCGTTCGTGCGGATCGTCAAGATCCTCATGGCGGGCTCGGGCTATCCGATGATCGGTTCGCACGACCCCCGTCTGATCGCCATCACCCAGGAGCTGGCCAGGCAGGCAGGTCGCAATCTGGACGAGTACGAATTCCAGATGCTCTACGGCATCCGCAGTGAAGAGCACATCCGCCTGGCGGCCGAGGGCCACCGTATGCGTGTCTACACCGCGTATGGCACCGACTGGTACGGCTACTTCATGCGCCGCCTCGCCGAGAAGCCGGCCAACCTGCTGTTCTTCGCGCGCTCGATCCTCACCAAGGGCTGAGCCCCCCTACACCCCCGTCACGCCCCGAAGGAGACACGGAATCATGGACGCAGTGACCCAGGTCCCCGCGCCGGTCAACGAGCCGGTGCACGCCTACGCCCCCGGTTCCCCCGAGCGCGCCCGGCTGGAGGCCAAGCTCAAGGAGCTGGCGGCCAACCCCATCGACCTGCCGATGACGATCAACGGCGAGAAGCGGATGGGCGGCGGCGAGGCCTTCAAGGTCGTCCAGCCGCACAACCACGCCGCCGTGATCGGCACCTACCACAACGCCACCGAGCAGGACGCCCAGGACGCGGTCGACGCGGCCCTGGCCGCCGCCCCGGCGTGGCGCGCGATGTCCTTCGACGACCGCGCCGCGATCATCCTGCGCGCCGCCGAGCTGCTGGCCGGCCCCTGGCGCGAGACGCTGGCCGCCTCCACCATGCTCGGCCAGTCCAAGACCGCCCAGCAGGCCGAGATCGACACGCCCTGCGAGCTCGTCGACTTCTGGCGCTTCAACGTGCACTTCGCGCGTCAGATCCTCGCCGAGCAGCCGGTCGCCAACTCCGCCGGCGTGTGGAACCGCAGCGACCACCGGCCGCTGGAGGGCTTCGTCTACGCGATCACGCCCTTCAACTTCACCGCCATCGCCGGCAACCTGCCGACCGCCCCGGCCCTCATGGGCAACGTGGTCGTCTGGAAGCCGTCCCCGACGCAGACCCACTCCGCCGTGCTGCTGATGAAGCTGCTGGAGGAGGCCGGCCTGCCCAAGGGCGTCATCAACCTGGTGACCGGCGACGGCATCGCCGTCTCCGAGGTGGCCCTGAACCACCCCGAGCTCGCGGGCATCCACTTCACCGGCTCGACCAAGACCTTCCAGTACCTCTGGAAGACGGTCGGCACCAACATCGAGAAGTACCGCTCCTACCCGCGCCTGGTCGGCGAGACCGGCGGCAAGGACTTCGTCGTCGCCCACCCGAGCGCCGACCGCGCCATCCTGAAGACCGCGCTGACCCGCGGCTCCTTCGAGTTCCAGGGCCAGAAGTGCTCCGCCTCCTCCCGCGCCTACGTCCCGCGCTCCATCTGGGAGGACGGCTTCAAGGAGGAGTTCGCGGCCGAGGTCGACGGCATCACCATGGGTGACGTCACCGACCTGTCGCACTTCATCGGCGCCGTCATCGACGAGCGTGCCTTCGCCAAGAACAAGGCCGCCATCGACCGCGCCAAGGAGGACTCCACCTGCACGATCGTCGCCGGTGGCACCTACGACGACTCGGTGGGCTACTTCGTCCGCCCGACCGTCATCGAGTGCACCGACCCGGAGAACGAGGTCTTCACGACCGAGTACTTCGGCCCGATCCTCGCCGTCCACGTCTACGAGGACGCCGACTTCGACGCGATGCTCGCCCAGATGGAGTCCGTCTCGGCCTACGCCCTGACCGGCTCGATCATCGCGCAGGACCGCGCCGCGGCCGCCGACGCGATGGAGAAGCTCCGCTTCGCCGCGGGCAACTTCTACATCAACGACAAGTCGACGGGCGCCGTCGTCGGCCAGCAGCCCTTCGGCGGCGGCCGCGCCTCCGGCACCAACGACAAGGCCGGTGCCGCGAGCAACCTCCAGCGCTGGGTGTCGACCCGGTCGATCAAGGAGACCCTGGTCCCGCCGACCGACTACCGCTACCCGCACATGGGCTGATCCACGGCCCGTAGCTGATCCCCGCCCCCGCCCGGCACCCCAGCCGGACGGGGGCGGCGTCGTGTCGCGGGCGGTGTCGCCGTCTCAGATAGTAGGAAGTCCGAGTAATAGTGGAGACACCACGCCCGGCCCTGACCTAGCGTGGAGGGAGCCGAACGCCCCGCTCGATCGAGCGACGGCGGACGCGGCCCGGTGCCCCGCGCAGGTGACCCCTGCGGCACCCCGGCCCCCGCCCCCTCTCCCGGCTTCGATCCTTTCTCGCTTCCCGCTCGCCCGCCCCTGCCCGGGGCCCAGCAGAGGAGACGTGACCCATGGCCGAGACCGCCACCCGTTCCGCCCGCCGGATCCGCCGCGCCGCCCGCGCGGCCGACGACGCCGCCCGTCGGACCGACCGGGCCAACGCCGCCGCCGCGCTCCAGCGCGCGCTCGACCGCCGCGACAACGGCGGCGTGACCGGTCACTGAGCCGATTCGCCCTCGTCCTCCTGTCCCGGACGGGTGATGACACTGTGCTCGTCCTTCTCGGCTCCGCTCCGCGTCACCTCGAAGTGGTCCACCCGGGCGCCGCTCTCCGCCAGCGCCGTCACCGTCAGCCGCGGGCGCCGGCCGGGCTCGGACTCGACCGCCAGGAACGAGTAGCCCGTGAAGCGCACCCGCGACCACTCCACCGTCTCCTTGGCCTTCACCCGGCCCTTGGCCCAGTGATAGCTGGCGACGCTGTCCACGTCCTTCACATGGCCCTCGTAGCTGTCGGGCGCCGGGAAGTCGTAGAGCGACTTCCCGGCGCCGCCCGCGGTGACGTACACGATGCCGTCCCGCGAGGAGTCGACGGACTCGCCGATCGGCACCCGCTTCGCCACCTTGCCGTGCTTTATCGCGTCGGTGCGCTCGTAGACGTGGTTGTGGCCGTTGATCACCAGATCGACCCGGTGCTTCTCGAACAGCGGTACCCACAGGTCGCGGACCCCGCCGTCCGAGGCGTGGCCGTTGGTCGTGGAGAAGGCGCAGTGGTGGAAGAAGACCACGATGAAGTCGACGTCGCGCCGCTCGCGCAGCTCCCGCAGCCGCCGGTCGAGCCACCGGGTCTGCCGGCCGCCGCTGTAGCCGGTGTTGGCGGTGATCTCGTACGAGACGTCGTTGGCGTCCAGCGCGACGACGCCCACGTTGCCGTAGACGAAGGAGTAGACGCCCGGCGAGTTCCGGGCATCGAAGCCGTTGTCCGGCAGCGTCCAGCGGGCGCTCTGGCCGCCGTAGCCGTTGGGGGAGTACCAGGCCTCCATGTCGTGGTTGCCCGTGGTCACCATCCAGGGCACCCGCGAGGCCACGGTCTCGGTCTGGGCGAGGAACTGGTCCCACGTCCGGGCGTCGTAGACGTCCGTGGTCTGGCCGGATCCGCTGTCGTCGGCGTAGCAGATGTCGCCCGCGTGGAGGTGGAAGACGGGGTTCTGACCGAGGATCAGCTGGTCGTTGGCGAGGGCGTGGTAGCTGACGCCCTGGTCGCCGAAGGCCGTGAAGACGAATCGTTCCGCCCGCTCGGGGGCCGTGCTGAAGGTGCCCACGGTGGCGAAGTGCCGGGTGTCGGCGGGGTCGAAGCCGTCGTGGCCGACGCCGTAGTAATAGGTCTGCCCGGGGGCCAGGCCGTCCAGGGCCGCGTGGAGATAGACCTGGTCGACGGCCGGGAGCTTCTTGTTCAGGGGCGGGGTGTGCAGCGTTCGGACCTCGGCGGGGATGCGCCGGCTGAGGTCCCAGGGCTTGAGGCCGACGCGGAGGAACGGCCGCTTGACCGCGAACGGCACCTGCCAGGAGATCCGCATCTGTGTCCGCGGGTCGGCCCCGAAGGCCAGGTGCCGCCCGAACGGCGCGACGAGCGAGCCGTCGACTCTCGCGGTCGCCGGCGTGGTGATCAGCGTGGGGGAGAGGGGCCGCGCGGTGCCACCGCCCCCCGCGAACGCCGCCGGGGCGCCCGCCCCCAGCAGACCCGTTCCGGCGACCGCGCCGGCCGTCACCGCGCTCGCGCGCAGCAGCCCGCGCCGGGTGAACCTGCCGCGCAGGTACTCGTGCTGCTCCGCCATCGTCATATCGCGCGCGAGACGGTCAGGGATGCCTACCCGTGGTGTGTCCATGTCGGAAAAAGTGCCAGGAGTGAGCGGCGAGGACACGTACTTTCGGTGAATGTGGCCTGTCCGGCTGGCAATGTGTCCATATCGCGGACGGGCCGTGTCATTCTGCGGGACGCAGGGGTACGGTCCCGGTATGTCTCGCAGCATTCGTCTCGCAGTGATCCCCGGTGACGGCATCGGCCCCGAGGTCGTGGCCCAGGGCCTCAAGGCCCTGACGGCCGCGCTCCCTTCGGACGTCAAGCTGGAGACCCGGGAATACGACCTCGGTGCCCGCCGCTGGCACGCCACCGGCGAGACCCTGCCGGACGCCGAGCTGGAATCCCTCAAGCAGCACGACGCGATCCTGCTGGGCGCGATCGGCGACCCGTCGGTGCCCTCCGGCGTCCTGGAGCGCGGGCTGCTGCTCAAGCTGCGCTTCGCCTTCGACCACTACGTCAATCTCCGCCCGTCGAAGCTGTTCCCCCACACGGCTACCCCACTCGCCGGCCGGCCCGAGATCGACTTCGTCGTCGTCCGCGAGGGCACCGAGGGCCCCTACACCGGCAACGGCGGCTCGTTGCGCACCGGCACCCCCGCCGAGGTCGCCACCGAGGTCAGCGTCAACACGGCCTACGGCGTGGAGCGCGTGGTCCGCGACGCCTACGAGCGCGCCCAGGCCCGCCCCCGCCGCAAGCTGACCCTCGTCCACAAGAACAACGTCCTCGTCCACGCCGGGCACCTCTGGAAGAGCGTCTTCGACCGCGTCGGCCGCGAGTACCCCGAGGTCACCACCGACTATCTGCACGTCGACGCCGCGACGATCTTCTTCGTCACCCAGCCGGAGCGCTTCGACGTCATCGTCACCGACAACCTCTTCGGCGACATCCTCACCGACCTGGCCGCCGCCGTCACCGGCGGCATCGGCCTCGCCGCCTCCGGCAACATCAACCCCACCGGGGCCTTCCCCTCGATGTTCGAGCCGGTTCACGGCTCCGCGCCCGACATCGCGGGCACCGGAAAGGCCGACCCGACCGCCACGGTCCTCTCGGTGGCGCTCCTGCTGCGCCACCTCGGGTACGAGGCGGAGGCGGTACGCGTCGAGAAGGCCGTCGCCGAGGACATCACCGGGCGCGGCAGCGCGGTACGCACCACCGACCAGGTCGGCGACGCGCTGGTATCGCGCGTACTCGCATCCGTACAAACCGGCTGATACCGGTACGCGTTTTTGCGCGCGGCCGGCTGTCACAGTCGAATACCGGCCGCGCGCACGTTTTCCGTCAGGCCCCTCACGAGCGATAATCGAACGTGGGGCCGCGAATGAGGCGAAGAAGCTCGGACGTCCCGATGCCCTCGGGGTGACGTGAGCGCGGTCCGCCACATACCAAGGTGAAGGACACGCATTCATGACGACGCCCACGATCGAGCTCAAGCCCTCCTCGCACCCGCTGTCCGACGCGGAGCGCGAGCGGATCCTGGCGAATCCCGGATTCGGCCGCCACTTCACCGACCACATGGTCACCATCAAGTGGACCGAGGGCCGCGGCTGGCACGACGCCCAGCTCACCCCGTACGCGCCGCTGTCCATCGACCCGGCCAACATGACCCTCCACTACGCGCAGGAGATCTTCGAGGGGCTCAAGGCCTACCGCCGCCCCGACGGCTCCGTCGCCACCTTCCGCCCCGACGCCAACGCCCGGCGCTTCCAGTCCTCCGCCCGCCGGCTCGCCATGCCCGAGCTGCCGGTCGAGACCTTCATCGAGGCCTGTGACGCCCTGGTCCGGCAGGACAAGGCATGGGTCCCGGCGCACGGCGGCGAGGCCTCCCTCTATCTGCGCCCCTTCATGATCGCGACCGAGGTCGGCCTGGGCGTGAAGCCCGCCAACGAGTACCTCTTCATCGTGATCGCCTCCCCGGCCGGCCCGTACTTCCCCGGCGGCGTCAAGCCCGTCTCCGTGTGGCTGTCCGAGAACTACGTCCGCGCCGTCCCCGGCGGCATGGGCTTCGCCAAGACCGGCGGCAACTACGCGGCCTCGCTCCTCGCCCAGGCCGAGGCGGCCGAGAAGGGCTGCGACCAGGTCGTCTGGCTGGACGCGCTGGAGCACAAGTGGGTCGAGGAAATGGGCGGCATGAACCTGTACTTCGTGTACGGGGGCCGCGACGGCGAGAAGCCCCGGATCGTCACGCCCGAGCTGACCGGTTCGCTGCTGGCCGGCGTCACCCGTGACTCGCTGCTGACCATCGCCAAGGACCTCGGCTACGTGTCCGAGGAGGGCCGGATGTCCACCGACCAGTGGAAGCGCGACACCGAGAACGGCACCCTCACCGAGGTCTTCGCCTGCGGCACGGCCGCGGTGATCACCCCCGTCGGGCATGTGAAGTCCGCGGGCGGCGAGTGGACCCAGTCCGGCGGCGAGCCCGGCGAGGTCACCATGAACCTCCGCAAGGCGCTGCTGGCGGTCCAGACCGGCGTCACCGAGGACGCCCACGGCTGGATGCACCCGCTGGGCTGAGGCCGACCCGTGTGCGTTGGACACAACGCACGCAAGTCCATGCGATCGTTGCCGGCCGGACCCTTGTCCGAAACCGGGCCGTTCCGCCACCGTGAACCCTCATGGAACAGGCACAGACACGGCACTGGAAGAAGATCTGGGTCGGTTCGGCCGGCAACATGGTCGAGTGGTTCGACTGGTTCGTCTACGCCAGCTTCGCCACCTACTTCGCGGGCTCCTTCTTCCCGAAGGGCAACGACACCGCGCAGCTCATGAACACCGCCGGCATCTTCGCCGTCGGCTTCTTCATGCGGCCCGTCGGCGGCTGGCTGCTCGGCCGGGTCGGCGACCGGCGCGGCCGCAAGGCGGCGCTCACCCTGACCGTCAGCCTGATGTCGGCGTCCGCCGTGCTCATAGCCGTCGCCCCGACCTACGCGGTCGCCGGCTACGGCGGCGCCTTCGTCCTCCTCGTCGCCCGGCTGCTCCAGGGCCTGTCCGTCGGCGGCGAGTACGCGGCCAGCGCCACCTACCTCACCGAGGCCTCCGCGCCCGGCCGCCGCGGCTTCGCCTCCAGCTTCCAGTACGTCTCCATGACCGCCGGCCAGATCCTGGGCCTGGGACTGCTGATCATCCTCCAGCACACCCTCACCGGCGATGAACTCCACAGCTGGGGCTGGCGCATCCCCTTCGCCGTGGGCGCGCTCGGCGCCGCCGTCATCTTCTACCTGCGGCGCAACATGCTGGAGACGGAGGCCTACGCCGAGGACAGCGCCGACGACAGCGGCACGGGGGCCGACGACCGGGGCACGATCCGGGCGCTCCTGCGGCACAAGCGCGAGGCGCTCCTCGTCATAGCCCTGACCATGGGCGGCACGGTCGCCTACTACACGTACACCACATATCTGACGAAGTACCTCTCCAACAGCGCGGGCCTGCCCAAGCAGACGGCGACGCTCGTCAGCTTCTGCGCGCTGATCGTCTTCGCCGCCCTCCAGCCGCTGGCGGGCGCTCTCTCGGACCGGATCGGCCGCCGGCCCCTGCTGATCACCTTCGCCGTGGGCTCGACCTTCCTGACCGTGCCGATCCTGACGATGCTCAAGCACGCGGGATCCTTCTGGCCGGCCCTCGGCCTGTCCCTGCTGGCGCTGGTGGTGGTCACCGGCTACACCTCGATCAACGCCTGTGTGAAGGCCGAGCTGTTCCCCACGGGCGTACGGTCGCTGGGCGTGGCCCTGCCCTACGCCATCGCCAACGCGCTCTTCGGCGGCACGGCCGAGTACGTGGCCCTCTGGTTCAAGAAGGCCCACCTGGAGTCCGGCTTCTACTGGTACGTCGCGGGCTGCGCGGCCGTCTCCCTCGTCGTCTACCTCACCATGCGCGAGACGCGCGACATCGACCTGAAGCGCGTCGGGGCCACACCCCAGGGGCGTACGGAGACGGACACGGTGCCCGCATCCTGAGACTCACCCGCGTCGTGGACCGGTCCTGTGGCAGTATGCCGCCATGCTCCCGTTCGCCATGATTATGGGCAACAGGCGCGCCGGTCCGCAGTGAACGCTCCCGTACCACCCGTACGAAGCGGACACCGTCGCCTCAGACCCGCGCGCAGACCTCTCGCACCCGCGAGAGGTTTTTGCGTTTTCCGGCCCACCTCCGCCGGAGGCGCAGGGCGCGGGCCCACCGGAGGCGGCGGTACCGGTCATCCCGGCAGACCGACATCCTCACAGGAGTCAGACCAGCAATGACGGACGCAACCGACGGCCGCGAGCCCTTCGAACCCGCCGCCCCCGTCGACGACGCCTTCCACGTCTTCGACACGACGCTGCGCGACGGCGCGCAGCGCGAGGGCATCAGTCTCACCGTCGCGGACAAGCTCACCATCGCCCGCCATCTGGACGACTTCGGCGTCGGCTTCATCGAGGGCGGCTGGCCGGGCGCCAACCCCCGCGACACCGAGTTCTTCCAGCGCGCCCGCGCGGAGATCAGCTTCCGGCACGCCCGGCTCGTCGCCTTCGGCGCCACCCGCAAGGCGGGCGTGCGCGCCGAGGACGACCGGCAGGTCGCCGCCCTCCTGGACTCCGGGGCCCCCGTCATCACCCTCGTCGCCAAGTCGCACGACCGGCACGTGGAACTCGCCCTGCGCACCACGCTCGAGGAGAACCTCGCGATGGTGCGCGAGACGGTCGCGTACCTGCGCTCCCACGGCCGCCGCGTCTTCGTCGACTGCGAGCACTTCTTCGACGGCTACCGCGCCAACGCCGGCTACGCCACCCAGGTCGTGCGGACCGCCTACGAGGCCGGCGCCGACGTCGTCGTCCTGTGCGACACCAACGGCGGCATGCTGCCCGCCCAGATCGACGCCGTCGTCCGGACCGTGCTCAACGACACCGGCGCGCGCCTGGGCATCCACGCCCAGGACGACACGGGCTGCGCCGTCGCCAACACTCTCGCCGCGGTGGACGCCGGTGCCACCCACGTCCAGTGCACGGCCAACGGCTACGGGGAGCGCGTCGGCAACGCCAACCTCTTCCCGGTGGTCGCCGCCCTGGAGATCAAGTACGACCGGCGGGTGCTGCCACCCGGCAGACTGGCCGAGACGACCCGGATCTCGCACGCCATCGCCGAGGTCGTCAACCTCACGCCGTCCACGCACCAGCCGTACGTGGGGGTCTCCGCCTTCGCCCACAAGGCCGGGCTGCACGCCTCGGCGATCAAGGTGGACCCGGACCTCTACCAGCACATCGACCCCGAGCGGGTCGGCAACACCATGCGGATGCTCGTCTCCGACATGGCCGGGCGCGCCTCCATCGAGCTCAAGGGCAAGGAGCTCGGCGTCGACCTCGGCGGCGACCGCGAGCTGATCGGGCGCGTCGTCCAGCGGGTCAAGGAGCGCGAGCTGGCGGGCTACACGTACGAGGCCGCCGACGCCTCCTTCGAGTTGCTGCTCCGCGAGGAGATCGAGGGCCGGGCGCGGCGCTATTACCGCGTGGAGTCCTGGCGGGCCATCGCCGAGGACCGCCCGGACGGCACCCACGCCAACGAGGCGACCGTGAAGCTGTGGGCGAAGGGCGAGCGCATCGTCGCCACGGCCGAGGGCAACGGCCCGGTCGACGCCCTCGACTGCGCGCTGCGGGTGGCGCTGGAGCGCATCTACCCCCAGCTGGCCGGCATCCGCCTGACCGACTACAAGGTCCGCATCCTGGAGGGCAACCTGGGCACGGGCTCGACGACCCGGGTCCTGGTCTCCACGAGCGACGAGAGCGGCGACTGGTCCACGGTCGGCGTGGCGGAAAACGTCATCGCGGCGTCGTGGCAGGCTCTGGACGACGCGTACGCGTATGGGCTGCGGAGGGCAGGGGTGGACCCGCAGGAGTGACCTTGTTCGTGGGCGATCGCTCCGCGGGGCCGGGGGCACCTCCCAGCGGTAGCCGGGGGAGGGTGGGCACGAACCGGCCCACCGGCCCGCACCACCCCGGGGCTCCGGGGCGCGGCCCCGGTTACGGGAAGGGGCGGGTCAGGGGAAAGAAACCCCCAGCCCCGCCCCCAACAGGTCAAAGGCCCGATCCGCATCGCCATGCGCTTCGGCCAGTGCGTCGCCGATCGCCGACCCCTCGGCAAGCTTCCGCCAATTCTCCTGCGCCAACCGCTGATGCACAGTGATGATCTGCGCCGCCGCGAGCCTGGCGATCAGCGCGTCGCCGCCCGTCTCCAGCAGCACCCCCGCCAGCAGCTCCTCGTCCCGCTCGGAATAGCGGACGAGCCGTGCGAGCAGGCTGGGCGTTCCGTAGAGCATGTCGTTGAACGCCCGCACCACGGCGTGGTCGTTGAGACCCGTGACGGGATCGTGGGCGTCCAGCCGCGCGTGGTAGTGCGCGCGGAGCGCGCCCAGCGGGGACTGGCCGGCCGCCCTGCCGGCGACGACACGCGCCGCCTCGCCCTGATGGTCGGCGATGCGGTGCAGCGCCAGGTCCTCCTTGGCCGGGAAGTAGCGGAAGAGCGTCGGCTTGGACACCTCCACCGCCGCCGCGACGTCCGCGACGGACACCTGGTCGAATCCGTGCTTCAGGAACAGCTCGATGGCCGTGTCGGACAGCGCCTGGCGTGTGCGCTGCTTCTTCCGTTCCCGCAGTCCCGTCTCATCGGTCACGAAGTCACTCTAGCAGGTGACGTTACCCAGGATCTTTTGTTACTCGGTTGCGTTTTCGTCCAAGCGGGTCTTTCATGGACGTATGACTTCGCCAGACGTAACGACCGACGTACTGATCGTGGGCGCCGGCCCCACCGGCCTCACCCTCGCCTGCTCGCTCGCCCGCAGCGGCGTGGGCGTCCGCATCATCGACAAGTCCCCGGAATTCCACGGCTCTTCCCGCGGCAAGGGCCTCAACCAGCGCAGCCGCGAGCTCTTCGACGACCTCGGGGTGGGGGAGCGGGCGGCGGCGTCCGGCACCGAGCACATCGCCCTGCGCAAATACCGCGACGGCGTCGCCGTGGCGGACCATGTCGCTTTCGAGGACCGGGCCCCCACGCCCGACACCCCCTACGCCAGCGGCCTGCTCATCCCCCAGTGGCGCACGGAGGAGATCCTGCGCGAGGGGCTCGCCGAGCACGGCGTCCAGGTCGAACTCGGCTGTGAGCTGGCCGGGTTCACCCAGGACGCGGACGGTGTCGTGGCGACGCTCGCCGACGGCCGGCGGATCGCGGCGTCCTATCTCGTGGGCTGCGACGGCGGCCACAGCCCCGTGCGCAAGGCGCTGGGCGTGGCCTTCGAGGGGGAGACCGACGCCGAGGAGAGCATGGTGGTCGGCGACGTCCGTGCCGACGGGCTCGATCCCGCCTACTGGCACCAGTGGTTCGACGAGGACGCGGCCCTTCTGCTCTGTCCCTTCCCGGGCAGCTCGCACTGGCAGTTGCAGGGCTCGCCCGAGCGCGACGCCGACGGCCGGCCGCTGCCGCCGACGCTCGAATCCTTCCAGCGGCTCTTCGAGCGGTGCGCCCGGATACCGGGCGTGCGGCTGACCGACCCCACCTGGTTCTCCGTCTACCGCGTCAACGTCCGTATGGCCGACCGCTTCCGGGTCGGGCGGGTCCTCCTCGCCGGGGACGCGGCCCACGTCCACTCGATCGCCGGCGGCCTGGGAATGAACACCGGCATCCAGGACGCCTTCAACCTGGGCTGGAAGCTGGCCTTCGTGGTCCGCGGTCTGGCCGGTCGAGGGCTGCTGGACACCTATGAGGAGGAGCGGCTGCCGGTCGCGGCGTGGACGCTGGACCTCACCAACGAGCGGCTGCGCGCGGTCCTGGAGGGCGTCCGGGAGGCGGGCGTCGGCACCGAGGCCGTGGTCACCGACGACATCACCACGCTGGGCGTCGGCTACCGCTGGAGCTCGCTGGCGTGGGGCGGGCCCAAGGCGGGGGAGCGGGCACCCGACGCGCCCTGCCGGGATGCCGTGACCGGCGCGGGGATACGGCTCTTCGAGGTCTTCGCCGGGCCGCGCTTCACCCTCATCGGTGTCGGGCCGACGAGTGCGAAGGCTCTCGTGGAGGCGGGGGAGAGGTATGAAGGGATGCTGACCGCGTGCCACGTCGACGACCACGAGGGGCACGTGCGGCGGGCGTACGGGATCGAGGGCGACGGGCTCGTGCTCGTACGGCCCGACAACCACATAGCGCTGAGCGTGGCGGCGGACCGGGGCGCGGAGGTCATGGACCGTCTGGCGCGCCTCGGTCGCTGATCCGCACGGAGGTCAGGCCTGGGCGGCGGCGGTCTTCACCGCGGAGATGTCGAAGGTCAGCTTCACCTTGTCGCTGACCATCACACCGCCGGCCTCCAGGGCCGCGTTCCAGGTCAGGCCCCAGTCGGAGCGCAGGATCTCGGCGCTGCCCTCGAAGCCGACGCGCTCGCTGCCGTAGACGTCCGTGGCCGAGCCGTTGAACTCCAGGTCGAGGGAGAGGGGCCGGGTGACGTCCTTGATGGTGAGGTCGCCGGTGAGGCGGTAGCGGTCGCCGCCGACGCGCTCGGCGGCGGTGGAGCGGAAGATCATCAGGGGGAAGGTCCCGGCATCGAAGAAGTCGCCGCTCAGCAGGTGGGCGTCGCGGTCCTTGATACCGGTGTCGACGCTGTCGATCCTGACGTCGATGGCAGCGGTGGAACGGGAGGGGTCGGAGCCGTCGAGGTGGAGGGTGCCCTCGTGCTGGAGGAAGGAGCCCTTGACGTTGGTGACCATCGCGTGGCGCACGGTGAAGCCGATGCTGCTGTGGGCCGGGTCGATGGTGTAGTCGCCGGTCAGCGCGGCGAGGGCCGGGTCGGCGTCGAGGACGGCGGTGGCGGTCGCGGCGGCGGTGTCCCGCTTGCGGGTGAAGAGGCCCATGACTGCTCCTGGGGGTGAGATGAGGGGAAGGGGATCAACGAACATGGTTGAACGTTGAACAAGATTGACGATAGACCTATCTGGTTCAACTTTCAACATGCCGTCCCGAGGGATTTCTCGGAGGGATTTCCGGCCGGTTGTCCACGGAGGCGTCATTGCCTCCCACCCGCCCCCGTGCCACCGTGTGCGCCGTGCCGTCGTCCACCCCCGCATGGACCCGCCGTGGCTTCCTCGCCGCCTCCGCCCTCGGCGCCCTCGGGCTGGGCGCCGTGCTCCCCGAAGCCGCCGTCGCCGGACCCGTCCCCGACGGTGACGACTTCGCCGGTGACGACTTCGCCGGGCCGCGCCGCCGCTGGCGCGAGCTGACGCTCGGCACCGGCTTCGACCCCGCCGCCGAGCCCTACGCCACCGTCCTGCGCCGCACCGGGGACCAGGCCCGCACCCATCGCGCGAGCATGCGCCCCGCCGCCGGCTCGCTCTGGCCCGACGCGCCCTTCGACCCGCCCGCCGGGATCACCCTCGGCTACGCCCGGCTGTTCACCATGGCCCAGGCCCACGCCCAGCCCGGCACGGGCCTCACCGGGGACCCCGGCCTCGCCGCCGACGTCCTCGCCGGGCTGGACCACCTCCACGAGCGCGTCTACCACCCGGGGACCGTCCGCTACGGGAACTGGTGGGAGTGGCAGATCGGCAGCCCCCGGCTGCTGCTGGACACCGCCGCCCTCCTCCACGACGCGGTGGGCCCGGACCGGCGCGCCCGGCTGCTGGCCGCCGTCGACCACTTCGTCCCCGACTCGGCGATCGGCCCCTACACGGGCACCAGCACCGGCGCCAACCGCGTCGACCTGTGCCGGGTCGTGGCCCTGCGGGGCGTCCTGGGGGAGGACGCCGCCAAGGTCGCGCTGGCCCGCGACGCCCTCTCCCCGGTCTTCCCCCACGTCCTCAAGGGGGACGGGCTCTACGCCGACGGCTCGTTCATCCAGCACACCTGGGTGGCCTACTCCGGCACCTACGGCTGTGTGCTCCTCGACGGGCTCGGCCGGCTCTTCGCCCTGCTGCGCGGCTCGCGCTGGGAGGTCACCGACCCCAATCGGCGGATCATCCACGACAGCGTGGAGAACGCCTTCGCGCCACTGGTCCACGACGGCCTGGTGATGGACTGCGTCTCCGGCCGCGCCATCAGCAGGGGCGTACGCGCGGCCGACCCGGACGGGCCCGTCCAGAGCGACCACCAGCGCGGCCACGCCCTCATGGCCGCCATCGCCCTGCTCGCGACGGGCGCGAGCCCGGCCGAGCGGGAGCGATGGCACGCCATGATCAAGGGCTGGATCGCCCGGGACACCACCAGCCCGGTGCTCACCGACCCCCAGTTCGGCGTCGCCGACCTCGCTCGCCTCGCCGCGATCGCCGCCGGACCCGCGCCCGCCGCCCCCGAGCCCGTGGGCCACCGGCTCTTCCCCGCCATGGACCGGGCCGTCCACCGCCGCCCCGACTGGACCGCCGCCATCGCCATGGCCTCCGACCGCGTCACCCACTACGAGAACGGCAACGGCGAGAACCCGCGCGGCTGGCACACCGGCGCCGGAATGCTCACCTGGTGGGCCGCCGGTCGCACCGGCGACCAGCACACAGGCGGCCAGTACACCGACGCCTTCTGGCCCACCGTCGACCCCTACCGGTTGCCCGGCACCACCGTCTCCGCCGTCCTCCTCGCCGACAACCAGGGCGGCGGCTGGGGCGCCCCCAGACCGGCGGCGCGCTGGGTCGGCGGCGTCACCGACGGGGAGTACGCGGCCGTAGGGCAGCACCTCAAAGGGCTCGGCTCCACCCTGGAGGCCCGTAAGTCCTGGTTCTGCGCGGACGACGCCGTCATCTGCCTGGGCGCCGGGATCACCGCCCGGGACGGCACCGACGTCGAGACCGTCGTCGACAACCGCAACCTCGGGGCCACCGGCACCCCCGTCCTCACCGTGGACGGCGAGACCCAGCCCGCCCACGACGGCTGGACCGAGTCCTACGACCGGGCCCACTGGGTCCACCTCGCCGGGCACGGCGGCTACGTCTTCCCCGGCGGGGCCCCGCTCACGGCCCTGCGCGAGGCCCGCACCGGAGCCTGGCGCGACATCAACGCCGACGGGTCGCCCACCCCCCTCACCCGGCGCTACCTCACCCTCCTGCACCCCCATGGCATCGACCCCGAGGACGCCTGCCACGTCCACCTCCTGATGCCCGGCGCGAGCCCCGGCGTCCTCGCCGACCGCGCCGCCGACCCCGGCCGGCTCACCGTCCTCGCCAACAACCGGGACCTCCAGGCCGTCCACGTTCCCTCCCTCGGCCTGACCGCCGCCAACTTCTGGGCCCCCGGCACCGCCGGCCCCCTCACCGCCGACGCCCCCGCCTCCGTACTTCTGCGCCACAATGGCTCCACCGCGACCCTCCATATCGCGGGCCCCCTGCGCACCGGCGACCCCATCGAGCTCATATGGCATTACCCTGTGAGGAACGTCACATCGCATGACCCCACCGTGGAGGTGCTGGAAGCGGGGTCCCTGGTGCGGCTGAGGATCCGGCCGGGTACCGTCTGCGCCTCGCACGGCTGCCGGCTGGCGCTCCGGCCCGCCCGCCGACCCGGGTGAAGATCCCTGGTCAAGGCACCCGGATGACGGCAGGGCCGGGCCATATTTGTGGGGTGTTCACAGCGTGGGACCCGTCCTCGCATCAGGGGAGCTGATAAGACCCCTGCGGCGTTCTGTGCCGCCTGCCCACGAAAACACGCGCGACGTTGTGTGGAACCGACATGATGTTCCGGGCGGCCCGCCACGTACCGTCTTTCCATGAGCAATCTCGAAGGTGCGCCCGTAGAGGCGAGTGACGTCCGTGGGCGCGTCGCCGAGCTGCACGCCATCCGCGAGCAGGTCCGGCGAGGTCCGAGCGAGCGGGCGACCCAGGCGCAGAAGGCCAAGGGGAAGCTGACCGCCCGCGAGCGCATTGAACTCCTGCTCGACGAGGGCTCCTTCACCGAGGTGGAGCCGCTGCGGCGGCACCGCGCCACCGGGTTCGGGCTGGAGGCCAAGCGCCCGTACACCGATGGTGTGATCACCGGGTGGGGAACCGTGCACGGCCGGACGGTGTTCGTCTACGCGCACGACTTCCGGATCTTCGGCGGCGCGCTGGGCGAGGCCCACGCCACCAAGATCCACAAGATCATGGACAAGGCCATCGCGGCCGGCGCCCCGCTGGTCTCCCTGAACGACGGCGCCGGCGCCCGTATCCAGGAGGGCGTCTCCGCCCTCGCCGGCTACGGCGGCATCTTCCAGCGCAACACCAAGGCCTCCGGCGTCATCCCGCAGATAAGCGTGATGCTCGGCCCCTGCGCGGGCGGCGCCGCCTACTCCCCGGCGCTCACGGACTTCGTCTTCATGGTCCGCGACACCTCCCAGATGTTCATCACCGGTCCCGACGTCGTGCGCGCGGTCACCGGCGAGGAGATCACCCAGAACGGCCTCGGCGGCGCGGACGTCCACGCCGAGACCTCCGGCGTGGCCCACTTCGCCTACGACGACGAGGAGACCTGCCTGGAGGAGGTCCGCTACCTCCTCTCGCTGCTCCCGCAGAACAATCGTGAGAACCCGCCCCGCGTGGAGAGCGAGGACCCCGCCGACCGGCTCGGCGAGGCCCTGCTGGACCTGGTCCCCGCCGACGGCAACCGCCCGTACGACATGCGCAAGGTGATCGAGGAGATCGTCGACGACGGCGAGTACCTCGAGATCCACGAGCGCTGGGCGACCAACATCATCTGCGCCCTGTCCCGGCTGGACGGCCGGGTCGTCGGCATCGTCGCCAACCAGCCGCAGTCCCTCGCGGGCGTCCTCGACATCGAGGCGTCGGAGAAGGCCGCACGGTTCATCCAGATGTGCGATGCCTTCAACATCCCGATCATCACTCTTTTGGACGTACCCGGTTTCCTTCCGGGCGTGGATCAGGAGCACGGTGGGATCATCCGGCACGGTGCGAAGCTGCTGTACGCCTACTGCAACGCCACCGTGCCCAGGATCTCGGTGATCCTGCGCAAGGCCTACGGCGGTGCGTACATCGTGATGGACTCGCAGTCGATCGGCGCGGACCTCACCTACGCCTGGCCCACGAACGAGATCGCGGTCATGGGCGCCGAGGGCGCGGCCAACGTCATCTTCCGCAAGCAGATCGCGGAGGCGGACGACCCCGAGGCCATGCGCGCCCGCATGGTCAAGGAGTACAAGGCCGAGCTCATGCACCCGTACTACGCGGCCGAGCGCGGCCTGGTCGACGACGTGATCGACCCCGTCGAGACCCGGTCGGTGCTGATCCGGTCGCTGGCGATGCTCGCGAACAAGCACGCGGACCTGCCGGCGCGCAAGCACGGCAACCCGCCCCAGTAAGCCGTCCCGTACTTCAGCAATCGGAGACATTCGCATGAATGACACGCTCGTACGCGTCGAGAAGGGCACGGCCGACGCCGAGGAACTGGCGGCCGTCACCGCCGTCCTCCTCGCCCGTGCCGCCGCCGGCAACAACGCCGCCGCCCCCGTCCGCCCCCGCCGCAGCACGGCCCCCTGGCGCCGCCTGGAGCGCAGCTCCGGCTTCAAGGCGCCGCACAGCTGGCAGGGCTGACGGCGAACGCGCGCAAACGCGACGGAGGGCCCCTCACCGACCGGTGAGGGGCCCTTTCGCGTTCCGTGAGCGGTGCCGGGAAAGCGACGAGGTCCCCGCACTCCCCGGGAGTGGGGGGACCTCTTCGCATCCGAACTAGCGGAGCCGCGCCATCAGCGCGTGCTCGACGAGCGTGATGAGGGCGCTCTTCGCCTCGTTGCGGTGCCGGGCGTCCGTGATGATGATCGGCGCGTCCGGACCGATCTGGAGGGCCTCGCGGACCTCCTCCGGGGTGTACGGCTGGTGCCCGTCGAAGCCGTTGAGGGCGATGACGAAGGGCAGACCGCTGTTCTCGAAGTAGTCGACCGCGGGGAAGCAGTCGGCGAGACGGCGGGTGTCGACCAGGACTACGGCGCCGATGGCGCCGCGGACCAGGTCGTCCCACATGAACCAGAAGCGGTCCTGACCCGGCGTACCGAAGAGGTAGAGGATCAGGTCCTGGTCCAGGGTGATACGACCGAAGTCCATGGCCACGGTGGTCGTGGTCTTGTCCGGCGCATGGGTCAGGTCGTCGATCCCCGCCGAGGCGGAAGTCATCACGGCTTCGGTGCGCAGCGGGTTGATCTCCGAGACCGCGCCGACGAACGTGGTCTTGCCCACGCCGAAGCCACCCGCGACCACGATCTTCGCGGAGGTGGTGGAGCGGGCTGCCTCGCCGCTAGAGGTTCCGAAGTCCACTGAGCACCCTTTCGAGCAGTGTCACGTCAGGCTGACCGCCGGCGGACGCATCGCCGCCGGGCTGATGAATGGCGACGAGTCCGGCCTCCGCCAGATCGGCGACGAGGATTCGGGCGACGCCGAGCGGAATGGAGAGGAGTGCCGAGATCTCGGCGACCGACTTGATCTCACGGCACAGATGGCAGATGCGCTGGTGTTCCGGCAACTGCCCCTGGAGCTGGGACGGCTGGGCCGTGGTGTGCACCAGCGCCTCGATGGCGAGCTGGTACCGCGGCCTGGTCCGGCCGCCGGTCATCGCATAGGGACGGACCAGCGGGTTGTGCTTGCCGCCCGAGGGGGACGACGACGCGCGCCGGTGTTGCTGGGGCGGAGGCGGTACGTGCGCGGCGCGCTGCTGCTCCGGCATGGCACGGTGGCTTGGCGAGGAGGGGAAGTCGAAGCGGTTCAACGGGGGTTGAGCCTGCTGGTCACTGCCATACGGGTAACCGCCGGGGGGCGTTGCCACGTTTCCTCCTCCAACTTGCCTGTCTGCTGCCGGTCGCGCCACCGCACCCTACGGCGCGGTGGCGCGAAACGCACTGCCTCTTGATTAGTTGAGAAGGCTTCCCTGGAGTTCGGACCGGAGTTCGGGGGTGAGTACATTGCCCGCTCGGTCCACCAGGAGGGCCATCTCGTAGCCCACGAGGCCGATGTCGCACTCCGGGTGTGCCAGCACCGCGAGCGCGGAGCCGTCGGAGACCGACATGATGAAGAGGAAGCCTCGCTCCATCTCCACCACGGTCTGGTTGACCGGGCCGCCCTCGAAGATGCGGGAGGCACCGGCGGTCAGTGAGGTCAGGCCGGAGGCGACAGCCGCCAGCTGGTCGGCGCGGTCCCGCGGAAACCCTTCGGACATCGCCAGAAGGAGTCCGTCGGCGGAGACCACGACGGTGTGGGACACCCCTGGGGTGTTGTCCACGAAACTGGTGATCAACCAGTTCAGGTTCTGCGCCGCCTGGCTCATCGGGCTCACACTAACGCTCCTGATCGTAGGTGCCGCCGGGGCCGAAGCCCTGGTCGTGTTGCTGATGCTGCTGATGCGCGGTGCCCGCCGGATACTCCGAGGAGTCCGTGCCGCGTTCGCGTCCCTGCTGGATGCCCCGGCGCAGGTTGGCCAACCTGCCGCGGACGTCCTCCGGGGCGCGGGAGACCTGCGGGCCACTCTGCGTGGTCTGTTCCGCCTTGCCCTCGACCAGATTGGCCTTGGGGACCCGGCGGGGGAGACCGGAGGGGGTCACGCCGCCGGCCTTCGGCTCCTTGAGCTGTCCGGCACGCTGCCAGCGCTCGTCGTTGGCCGACTTCCAGTCGGAGTTGTCGCCCTCCGCGGGTGGCGGTGGGACCTCCTGCCGGTACTGCTCCGGTTCTCCGACGTCCCTCGTGGCCTCCTCGCCCGTCCCGTCCTGCTGCCACCGCTTGTCGCGGCGGGGCAGACCGGACCCGGTCAGCGAGGGGGAGCCGCTCGAGGCGGGGCCCGGACGGTCGAACTCTACGCGCTCCGGCTGGGCCGTGTCAGCGGACGGCCGGGATTCCGGTTCCGCTGCGTAACCCTGTCCGTACTCATGCTGGTACGGACCTGGCTCGGTCCACTGCCCTTGGTTACCCGGGGCGTATGCGTCGCCGTAGGTCTGCTGGTCCGGTACCGCCGGATCCGCGTAGGCGGATTCCGGGTAGCCCGTCCCGTCGAACTGCCGCGGAGCCTGGGGCTCCATGGATATCGGCTCCTGCGGCTGCGCGTGCTGCGGCTGCTGGAACGCCTCGGGCCGCCCGAACGGGTCCGGCTGCTCGAAGCCCTGCTGCTGCGGCACCTCGTCGCGGAAGAGCGGACGGTTCTCGGCGGCCTGTCCCAGCGTCGCGCGGCGCTGGTCGCGCATCAGCGAACGGCCCACCGGGTCCATCCCCAGGGAGTCGTCGAAGCCGAGCTCGGCAGCGGTCGGGCCGTGGCCCACCGGCGCCTGCTGCACCTGCGGCTGCTGGTACTGCTCGGGCATCATCTGGGAGACCGTGAAGTCGTCCTCGGCCTGGTCCTCGCCACCGCCACCGTGGGTGATGAGGTCCGGCAGCATCACCAGCGAGGTGGTGCCCGCCTGCTCGCCCGAGGGGCGCAGCTGGACGCGGACGTCGTGGCGTGCCGCCAGGCGGCCGACCACGAACAGACCCATGCGCTGGGCGATCGCGACGTCCACGGTCGGCGGGTTGGCCAGCCGGTGGTTGATGTCCGCGAAGTCCTCGGCGGTCAGGCCGATGCCCTTGTCGTGGATCTCGACCATCACCCGGCCGTCGGGGAGACGGGTGGCGGTGACGCGCACCTTGGTGTGCGGGGAGGAGAACGAGGTGGCGTTCTCCAGCAGCTCCGCGAGCAGGTGCACGAGGTCGGTCACGGCCCGGCCGTGGATCTCGGCCTCGGGCAGCCCGCTGAGCTCGATGCGCTCGTACGCCTCCACCTCGGAGGTGGCGGCCCGAAGGACGTCCACCAGCGGGATGGGCTGGTCCCAGCGGCGGCCCGGCTCCTCGCCCGCGAGGATGAGGAGGTTCTCGCCGTTGCGCCGCATACGGGTGGCCAGGTGGTCCAGGCGGAAGAGGTTCTCCAGCTGGTCCGGGTCGGCCTCGTTGTTCTCCAGGTCGGTGATGAGGTCCAGCTGGCCCTCGATCAGCTTCTGGTTGCGGCGCGAGAGGTTGGTGAAGATCGCGTTGACGTTGCCCCGCAGACCGGCCTGCTCGGCGGCGAGCCGCACGGCCTCGCGGTGGACCTGGTCGAAGGCGCGGGCGACCTCGCCGATCTCGTCACGGGTGGTGATCGGGATCGGCTCGACCCGGGTGTCGACCTGACCGGGGTCGGTCCGCGAGAGCTGGTCGACCAGCGCCGGCAGGCGCTGCTCGGCCACGTCGAAGGCGGCGGTGCGGAGCCTGCGCATGCTGCGGCTCATCGAGCGGGCCATCCGGCCGGCGACGAAGAACGCGATCAGCAGGGCGAGGACCATGACCGAGGAGTTGACGATCGCGTCCTGCGTGGCCTGGGAGGCGATGCTCTCCGCCTCGTCCACGGCCTTGTCGATCTGGTGCTCCTCGACCGTGCGGTACGCGCTGAACTTCGCGGTGGAGGCCTGGAGCCACGCGTCGGGCGTGACCCCCTTGGCCTTCAGCTGGGCCGGGGTGGCGCCGGACATGATGGCGGCGGCCATCTTGTCCTGCTCCTCCACCTGGGCCTCGGTGGCCAGCGCGGCCTGGAGACGCTTGATGTCGTCCTCGGTACCGCCCTGCTCGTACTCGCCGCGGGCGATGTACTCGAGGAAGTTGTAGGAGGAGAAGGCCGTCTGGAGGGTCTTCTGGTTGGCGGCGTCACCGGGCTTGATCAGCAGATGGGCGCCGATGGAGCGCTGGAGCGACTCGGCGGCCTTCGCCAGGGAGACCGCGTAGACCATGCGGCCGTACGAGGTGACGTTGCCGGTGCCCAGGCCCAGCTCATTGGTGAAGGCCATGAGGGGACGCTGGATGGCGCCGTAGCCGTCCTCGGTCTTCGCGCCTTCCAGGGCAGGCGTGTACGCGGCCGAACGCAGTTTGGGCAGCGTCGGCTCGGCGTCCCGCACGGCCTTCAGACGGCGCTTGAGGCTCGGGGTGTCCGGCATCTTCTTCACGGCCGTGTCGAACTCGGCGCGCGCGTCGTCCGTCGTGGCCCGGGCCTTCTTGACGTTCGCGTCGTCGGTCTCGCCCGCGAGCAGCGGCTTGGCGCTGATGTCGCGCTCGTCGATCACGGCGTGGGCGTAGGTGGCCGCCGCCCGCACCAGACGCGCGGTGTTCGCCGCGTCCGCCGCCTCGCTCCAGGTGTCGACGCGGCTCTTCACATCGAGCCCGCCGAAGACCAGGGCCACGAGGACCGGGATCAGGAGGATCGCGTTCAGGCGCACCGGCACACGCCAGTTGCGGGGCGAGAATCTGCTGCCGCCGCCCGTGGGCCCGGCGGGGGAATCGGGCATGTCGGAAGGCGGCACCGCTGTGCGCGACGGCGGGGTGAAGTTACCCCGCGCGTCCCGCGTCTGCTGCGCGGCGCCCGTCTTTCTTCGCCTCACTCGACCAACAACCTCTCGGCGTCGGCACCTGATGCTGTGCCGTTCGTCTGCTGAGCCGTGACTGCTCAGTCCGGGAATTCCAGCACGTTGGACAGGTGCAATCCAAACAACGGACAGAGCCCATGAAGGCCGCGATTTGCCCGACATAAAACGGGCATTAAGGCCGAGCCACGCCAAATGGCGGGCGGGCCGTGCGCGGAGCGCAATCGGCCGGACGCGACGAGTGGTCGCGTCCGGCCGATTCTCTGTCGAAACGTTATGAACTCCGAAGTGCGCGCGTGGTCAATGCCACAACTTACGCACCGTCATAACCGGGTACCGGGACGGCGCTATTTCAGCCGTGCCATCAGCGCGTGTTCCACGAGCGTGATCAGAGTGCTCTTCGCCTCGTGCCGGTGACGCGCGTCGGTCGTGATGATCGGCGTGTCCGGGCCGATCTGGAGGGCCTCGCGGACCTCCTCGGGACCGTAGGGCTGATGTCCCTCGAAGCCGTTGAGGGCGACGACGAAGGGCAGACCGCTGTTCTCGAAGTAGTCGACCGCGGGGAAGCAGTCGGCGAGACGGCGGGTGTCCACCAGGACGACGGCGCCGATGGCACCGCGGACCAGGTCGTCCCACATGAACCAGAAACGGTCCTGACCCGGCGTACCGAACAGATACAGGATCAGGTCGTCATCGAGGGTGATTCGGCCGAAATCCATCGCCACGGTGGTCGTGGTCTTGTCCTGGACGTGACTCAGGTCGTCGATCCCCGCCGAGGCGGAGGTCATCACGGCTTCGGTGCGCAGCGGACTGATCTCCGAGACCGCTCCGACGAATGTGGTCTTGCCGACGCCGAAGCCGCCCGCCACCACGATCTTCGCGGACGTGGTGGAGCGGCCGACGCCTCCGCTAGAGCTTCCGAAGTCCACTGAGAACCCTTTCGAGCAGTGTCACATCCGGCGTACCGCCGGACTCCCCGCCGCCCGGCTGGTGGATCGCCACCATGCCGGCCTCCGCCAGGTCCGCCACCAGGATGCGGGCCACACCGAGCGGCATGTTCAGCAGCGCGGAGACCTCCGCGACCGACTTCACCTCACGGCACAGGTGGCAGATCCGCTGGTGCTCGGGCAGCAGCCCACCGAGGTGCGCCGGGTCGGCCGTGGAGCTGACCAGCGCCTCGATGGCGAGCTGGTAGCGCGGCCGGGTCCGGCCTCCCGTCATGGCGTACGGGCGGATCAGCGGCTGGTCGTCTTCTTCTTCCCCGTACGGCGCGTGGTGTGAAGCACCGTACGGGCCGGGCGAGACGGGCGGGGTCATGAATCCTCCGGACGGGACAGCAGGATGGCAATGATGCCGTCGTGTGGCGGCCGGTGGGGGGTTTTCGGCCGTACGGTCGGACGGAAATCGCGGTGTGCGGTGGTCAGTTCAACAGGCTTCCCTGGAGTTCGGACCGGAGTTCGGGGGTGAGCACATTGCCCGCTCGGTCCACCAGGAGGGCCATCTCGTAGCCCACGAGGCCGATGTCGCACTCCGGGTGTGCCAGCACCGCCAGTGCGGAGCCGTCGGAGACCGACATGATGAAGAGGAAGCCTCGCTCCATCTCCACCACGGTCTGGTTGACCGGGCCGCCCTCGAAGATGCGGGAGGCACCGGCCGTCAGCGAGGTGAGGCCGGAGGCCACCGCCGCCAGCTGGTCGGCACGGTCGCGCGGAAACCCTTCGGACATCGCCAGAAGGAGTCCATCGGCGGAGACCACCACCGTGTGGGACACCCCCGGGGTGTTGCCCACGAAGTTGGTGATCAACCAGTTCAGATTCTGCGCCGCCTGGCTCATCGGACTCAACTAACGCTCCTGCTGATAGGTGGGGCCAACATTGGTACTGCCGGTGGTCGGACCGTTGCCGGCCTGACGTCCCTGCTGGATGCCCCGGCGGAGATTGGTCAGCCGGCCACGCACGTCGTCGGGCGCGCGCGAGACCTGCGGACCGGTCGTCGAAGGGGACTGCTGCTCGGCGGTGCCCTCGACGAGGTTGGCGCGCGGCACGCGCCGCGGCAGCCCCGAAGTAGTGGTCCCGCCCGCCGCCGGCTCCCGGACCGCCTCGGCCCGGCGCCAGCGTTCGTCATTGGGGGAGCCCCAGGCGCCCTGGGAGGCTCCGTCGCCCCGGTCGGCCTGCTGCGGCCGCTCGGAGTCGGCCGGCTGGACGGGCACGCCCGCCGCCGGGGTCTCGCCGCGGAACCAGTTCGACTCCAGCTCCTCGAAGAGCGGGGACGGACCGGCGGCCGGCTGCTCGAACTGACCGGTCGTGCTGGTCAGCGGGTCCTCGGCGACCGGCTGGGCGAACCGGCCCGTGGTGCCGGACATGCCGTCACCGGCGGCCGGCAGGGCGTACTGGCCGGTCGTGCCCGACAGGTCGTCGCGAGGGGCGACGGCCCGCGGGAACTGGCCGGTGCCACCGGTCGCCAGGGCGTCCGGGGCGGGACGCCCGTACTCGCCGCTCGTGCTGCCCGGAGCCTCACCGGGGACGCCGGCGCCCGGGAGCGCGAACTGGCCCGTGCCCGACTGGGGCCGGCCCGAGGGGTCGAGCGCGGCGAACTGCGAGGTGTCGCCGGGACCGCCGCCGGGGCGCGGGGCGTTCGGGGCCGGCACGGAGAACCCGCCCGTGGCCTCGACGTCCTCGTGACCGCGCGGGGTCTCCTGGCCGGGGCGCTGCGAGCCGTCGGCGGACACCGGCCAGTCGTCGACCGGGCCCTTCTTCGGCTTGCCCTTGCGGGTCAGGCCCGACAGACCGTTCTTCGGGCCCGCCTGCGCGGCCGGACCGGCCGCCGGGGGCTGCTCGGTGCTCCAGCCCGGCGCCTGCCGCCCGGCGTCACCGGGGGCGGCGGCACCACGGGCCGGCAGCTGCGGACGCCCACCGGAGGCCGGCGGCGGCACGGCGGCGGGACCGCCGTTGCCGCGCGGCGGCAGCACGGGGCGGCCGGCGTCACCGGGGGCACCGGTGCGCGGAGAGGTGTCGAAGAGGCTGCCCGCGGCGGCACCGCCGCCGGGACCACCGGGGCCGCCGTTGCCGCGCGGCACGATCGCCGGGCGCGGGCCGCCGCCGGGCGGCGGCACCTGGCGGCGCTGCTGGCCCGCACCGGCGGCCGGGGCGCCACCGGGCACGCCCGGGGTGCCGGGGGCCGGCTGCTTGTGGCCCTGGGCGACGTCGACCGGGAGCATGACGAGCGCGGTCGTACCGCCGGAGTCGGACGGGCGGAGCTGGATGCGGATGCCGTGTCGCAGGGACAGGCGGCCGACCACGAACAGACCCATGCGCCGGGAGACGGAGACGTCCACGGTGGGCGGGGAGGCCAGCCGCTCGTTGATCGCCGCGAGGTCCTCGGGCGAGAGGCCGATGCCGGTGTCATGGATCTCGACCAGCACCCGGCCGTCGGGCAGGGCGTGACCGGTGACCTTGACCTTGGTCTGCGGGGAGGAGAACGACGTCGCGTTCTCCAGCAGCTCGGCGAGGAGGTGGACGAGGTCGTTGACGACGCGGCCGGCGACCTCGGTCGGCGGCACGCCGCTGAGCTCGATGCGCTCGTACTGCTCCACCTCGGACGCGGCGGCACGGAGGACGTCGACGAGGGGCACGGGCCGGGTCCACCGGCGGCCGGGCTCCTCACCCGCGAGGACGAGGAGGTTCTCACCGTTACGGCGCATACGGGTCGCGAGGTGGTCCAGGCGGAACAGCGAGGAGAGCTGGTCCGGGTCGGCCTCGCGGCTCTCGAGCTCGGAGATCAGGGACAGCTGACGCTGGATGAGGCCCTGGCTTCGGCGCGAGAGGTTGGTGAACATCGCGTTGACGTTGCCACGGAGCAGGGCCTGCTCGGCGGCGAGGCGGACGGCTTCCTGGTGCACGTGGTCGAAGGCCTTGGCCACCTGGCCGATCTCGTCCCGGCTGTGCACACCGACGGATTCCACGGACGTGTCGACGTCCTGCGGGTCGGTCTCGGACAGCTGCTTGACGAGCTCGGGCAGACGCTCCTGGGCGACCTTCTGGGCGGTGTCCTGGAGTCGCCGCAGCGACCGCACCATGGACCGGGCCACGACGAAGGCGCCGACGAGGGAGATGCCCAGAACGAGGACGATGAGGGCACCGTTGAGGATGGCTTCCTGGTTGGCCTCGTCGCGAAGCTCCAGGGCCTTCTGGTCCATCTGGGACAGCAGCGTCTGCTCGATCTTCGCCATCTCTTCGAGCTTGACGCTGTCCTGGTCGTACCAGTCGCGGTAACTGGTCTTCTCGCTCTTGAGCGCGTCGGCGTTGTTGCCGAAGGCGTGCTCGGCGAAGGTGTTGGCCGCGGTGACGTTGGTGTCGCCACCGTTGAGGGCCTTGAGCAGGTCCGCGGAGTCGCCGGCGCGGATGGCGGTGAAGCGGCGCAGGGCCTCTTCCTCGTTGTCCAGGGCCGACTTGCCGTAGAGGTGGTCGTTGGGCGACAGGCCCGCGCCCTTGGGGTTGGCGAGCGCGGCGCTGAGGACCGCTCGCTGGATGGAGGCGTACTCCTTGGCGGAGGAGAACGTCGCCAGCGCGCGGGTCGAGGTGATCATGTCGCTGTTGCTGGTGGCCTGGGCCATGTCCTGGGACAGCGACAGCAGCGAGGTGATCAGCGCGTTGTAGTTGTTGACCGTCTGCGAGATGGACGCGTCCTGGTACGCGGTGCCGCGAATGGCCTTGATCTTGTCGAGCTGCTTGCTGATGTCGACAAGGGTGGTCCGGACGCCGACCATCGTCGGGTCGTTCGGCTGGACCTTCGCGGTCGTGCTCTTGAACGCGTCGATGGCCCGGTCGGCCTTCAGCCGCGTCGCGACGATCTGGTCGTCCTTGGCGTTGTTGCTGACGATCGGGCCCGCCGACCGGTCGCGCTCCTCCTGGAGGGCGTCGGCGAGCTGGGTCGCCTTGCCCGTCATCTCCGTGAGGAGCTTCATGTGGTCGAGCTGGTCGACGTTGATGAGAGCGTCGTCGATACGCAGGGCGCCCAGCGTGGTCGCCGCGACGACGGGAAGGGCGAGCAGCGAGATCAGACGGGTGCTGATTCGCCAGTTGCGCAGGGCTATTCGCGAGCCCGGCCCCGTGGTGCCATCCTTCTTCGGTTGTTCGGCGGCATCGCCGCCGTTCGCCGTGTCGACCGGCGTGCCGGCGGGCGTGCCGCGGTCGGTCGCACCGCGCGGCTCCTGCTCCGCCGCAGCGCTGCCATCCCTCTTGAAACGTCCCTGCACTAGCGTCGCAACCTCTGGACCAGGCGTCCCGCCGGGTGAGCGGAGGGACGGTGTCGAGTCGTGGGGGGACCGCGGTGCCCCCCTGGCGGTCCCCGGAATTCCAGCACAGTGCCGGATCTCCCAACAAGGCCGGTGGGGCGGGTGGCATAGGCCGTGACCCAGGGTGAGGGGTGCGGTGACGGATCGTAGAAGATTGCGCCCTTTATGTCGGACTTATTGCCATGAGTCACACGGCTGACCTCGGGAGGGCCCGGCTGTCCCAGTCGCCATGATCAGGAGCGGAACGTCAGGTTCAGCATGGCAATGTCCGTTTCGTGGGGGTGAAATCGCTGTCCGCTATGCCGTATTTTTCGGTTGCTTCGTGAGCAAACTCACAAGGAGCTCATGACTTGTCCGGCCAGCGCCTGGGGATAGGCGCGCCGTAGCCTGGTCCTTTGCACAGGCGGCGAAAACGTCCAGTCAACGCCCCAGAGATCGATAACGCGAGGCCCCCAAGTGAAGACCGCACCGTCGGCGCGTCCGTCCCTGAAGACCGCCAACCCCCGTCGCACCACGCTCGCGCACCTGGCGGACGCCGAGTCGCTGCGCGTCTCCGACGGCGACCGCCGCGAGCACGTCCTGGAGCTGCCCGCCGTCACCGCCAACCCGCGCCGCACGGTCCTGATGACCGCGCCCGTGGCGGCCGTCCCCGCCGAGTGACCCCGTCCGGCGGCTGACCCCGCCCGGACCACGGCGGCGCACGGGTCGCGCACGCCCCCCGCGATAGCCTGGGGCGTCAGACTCCGGCTCATCACGACACAAAGGGGAAGAAGCTTCCCGTGCGCATCGCCAGGTTCTCCATCGACGGAAACGTCGCTTTCGGCGTCGTCGAGGGGGACGCCTCCACTGAAGGCGGCCCTGTTCTCGACATCATCAAGGGGCACCCCTTCGCGGAATTCGAGCGCTCTGGGCAGAAGATCCCGCTGAGCAAGGTGCGGCTGCTGCCGCCCGTCCTGCCCAACAAGGTCGTCGCCGTAGGCCGCAACTACGCCGAGCACGCCGCAGAGCTGGGCAACGCCGTTCCCGAGGCGCCCCTGACCTTCTTCAAGCCCTCGACGGCCGTCATCGGCCCCGGCGACGCCATCGCCTACCCCTCCTTCTCCAGCGAGGTCCACCACGAGGCCGAGCTCGCCGTCGTCATCGGCCGCATGTGCCGGGAGGTCCCGCGCGAGCGCGTCAAGGACGTCATCCTCGGCTACACCTGCGCCAACGACGTCACCGCGCGCGACGTCCAGGAGCGCGAGAAGCAGTGGGCCCGGGCCAAGGGCTTCGACACCTCCTGCCCGCTCGGCCCCTGGGTCGAGACCGAGCTGGACCCGAGCGACCTCGGGATCATGTGCACGGTCAACGGCCAGCAGCGCCAGCTGGGCCGCACGAGCGACATGATCCGCTCCATCGAGGACCTGATCGTCCACATCACCGAGGCGATGACGCTGCTCCCCGGCGACGTCATCCTCACGGGCACCCCGGCCGGAGTCGGACCGCTCAACGTCGGCGACGAGGTCGCCGTCACCATCGAAGGCATCGGCACTCTCACCAACAAGGTGATCAAGCGTGGCTAACGCGAACGTCCGCGTACGTTTCTGTCCCTCGCCGACCGGCAACCCCCACGTGGGCCTGGTCCGCACCGCCCTCTTCAACTGGGCGTTCGCCCGCCACCACGGCGGCACCCTGGTCTTCCGCATCGAGGACACCGACGCGGCGCGCGACTCGGAGGAGTCGTACCAGCAGCTGCTCGACGCCATGCGCTGGCTGGGCCTCGACTGGGACGAGGGCCCCGAGGTGGGCGGCCCCCACGCGCCCTACCGCCAGTCGCAGCGCATGGACCTCTACAAGGACGTCGCGAAGAGGCTGCTCGACGCCGGCCACGCGTACCACTGCTACTGCACCACCGAGGAGCTGGACGCCCGCCGCGAGGCCGCCCGCGCCGCCGGCAAGCCCTCCGGCTACGACGGCACCTGCCGTGAGCTGACGGCCGAGCGGAAGGAGGCGTACGAGCGCGAGGGCCGCGAGCCCATCGTCCGCTTCCGGATGCCCGACGAGCCGATCACCTTCACCGACCTGGTGCGCGGCGAGCTGACCTTCACCCCGGAGAACGTTCCGGACTACGGCATCGTCCGCGCCAACGGCGCCCCCCTCTACACGCTCGTCAACCCCATCGACGACGCGCTGATGGAGATCACCCACGTGCTGCGCGGCGAGGACCTGCTGTCCTCCACCCCGCGCCAGATCGCCCTCTACAAGGCGCTCGCCGAGATCGGCGTCGGCAACGGCACCACCCCGGCCTTCGGCCACCTGCCGTATGTGATGGGCGAGGGCAACAAGAAGCTCTCCAAGCGCGACCCGCAGGCCTCCCTCAACCTCTACCGGGAGCGCGGCTTCCTCCGCGAGGGCCTGCTCAACTACCTCTCGCTGCTCGGCTGGTCCCTCTCCGCCGACCAGGACATCTTCACGATGGACGAGATGGTCGCCGCCTTCGACATCGAGGACGTCAACGCCAACCCGGCGCGCTTCGACCTCAAGAAGTGCGAGGCGATCAACGCCGACCACATCCGCCGCCTCGACGTGAAGGCGTTCGCCGAGGCCTGCGAGCCCTGGCTGAAGGCCCCCCACGCCAACTGGGCCCCCGAGAACTTCGACCGGGCGGCCTGGGAGGCCATCGCGCCGCACGCCCAGACCCGCCTGACCGTCCTCTCGGACATCACGGCCAACGTCGACTTCCTCTTCCTGGACGAGCCCGTCGAGGACGAGGCGTCCTGGGCCAAGGCCATGAAGGAGGGCTCGGCCGCCCTGCTGCGCACGGCCCGCGAGAAGCTGGCCGAGGCGGAGTGGAACACGGACGCCCTCAAGGCCGCCGTCGTCGCGGCGGGCGAGGAGCACGGCCTGAAGCTCGGCAAGGCCCAGGCGCCCGTCCGCGTGGCCGTCACGGGCCGCACGGTGGGCCTGCCGCTCTTCGAGTCCCTTGAGATTCTGGGCCGCGAGCGCACCCTGGCCCGCGTGGACGCCGCCCTGGCCAAGCTGGCCGGCTGACGCCCGTTCGCCCTGCCGTGAGGGGCCCGGCAGCCTTCGACGAAGGCCGCCGGGCCCCTCACGTACGGGGTACGTACGGCCGCACGGGCACCAGGCGGCTTATCGATTTTGGACCCCAGTCCACCTTCGGGTAATGTTCTTCCTGCGCCGCCCGAGAGGGCCGAGAGGCCGGAGCGGACGGCGCAAGCCGAACAAGACCCCTCCCGGGGGGTGGAGTTACGGTGGGGTATGGTGTAATTGGCAGCACGAGGGTTTCTGGTTCCCTTAGTCTAGGTTCGAGTCCTGGTACCCCAGCAAGGAATTCTGAATTCTGAGAATTCTTCTTCGAAATTCTCTCGAAAAACCACTGATAAGGTGGGGCGGCGAGTGAATAAGCAGAAGCGCAGTGCGAGCCCCCGTTGTGTAGCGGCCTAGCACGCCGCCCTCTCAAGGCGGTAGCGCCGGTTCGAATCCGGTCGGGGGTACTGATTCCTGGAAGGGTAATCCCGGACAGGAGTCGCTAGGGCCCCCGTTGTGTAGCGGCCTAGCACGCCGCCCTCTCAAGGCGGTAGCGCCGGTTCGAATCCGGTCGGGGGTACTGATTCCTGGAAGGGGAAACCCGGACAGGAGTCGCTAGGGCCCCCGTTGTGTAGCGGCCTAGCACGCCGCCCTCTCAAGGCGGTAGCGCCGGTTCGAATCCGGTCGGGGGTACTG